>DATEEI010000045.1:0-41698 GCA_035281225.1 Vicinamibacterales bacterium | reverse complement strand
ATGGACGCCATGCGTTCCGCAAAATTCCCACGGCTGCGGCGGCCACTCCCTGCACCACGACCACCTTCGGCGCCATTCGGCTCGCTCTCGCGAGATGCCTGGGGCGCTGGTGCCAGCTCAGGCGGCGCCGCTCGCCTCGTCTGAGCAGTCTGCTGAGGCTGTGCCGGTCGAGGCGCTTGCGGCGCAGACACGGGCTGTTGCTGCGCAAGCGGTTGCGCGGCCGGAGTCGTCATACGCGTGTCAGGGCCGCCGTCGCGTCCCGTTCCTGCTCCCGCACCGCGCCCGCGGCCACTGCCCGTCGGTGGAGGCGTCTGCCCGAGCGCCGCAAAGATCTCGGTCGTGGGCCTGAATCGAAGCGCGGTATTGGGCACCCGGAGCACGTTGCTGCGGCGTGCGATCTCGATGTTCACATTCGCCGTCATGCCCGGCTTGAGTTTGAGATCGGGATTCGGCACGTCGATGACCGTCTGATAGGTGACGACGTTCTGCACCGTGGTCGGCTGTAGTCGCACCTGCGTGACCGTTCCGAGAAATTCGTCGGTCGGATACGCATCTACACGGAACCGAACAGCCTGTCCGGGCCGGATCCGGCCCACATCGGATTCGTCGAGGCTCGCGAGCACCTGCATCTTGGTCAGGTCAGCGGCGAGCAGAAATAAGGTAGGTGCCGACATGCTGGCTGCCACGGTCTGGCCGACGTCGACGTTACGCGAGATAACCAGGCCATCGATCGGCGCTTCGATCACCGTGTGTTGGAGGTTGACCTGGCTCTGGCGCAGAGATGCCTGCGATTGCGTCACTCCGGCCTGCTGTGACCGTAGTTGTGCCTCGGCCGAACGCACGGTCACTTCCGCGGTCTCGAGCTCGGTCTGCGCGATGAGCTTCTTCTCCGACAGTTCGCGGGCGCGGTTCAGCTTGGTACGCGCGTCGTCGAGGGCGACCCGCAGGCGCTCCATATCCGCCTCTGCGCGGGCCAGGTTCGCGCCGGCCTGTTCGATCTGCGTTTGAAAGAGGGAAGGGTCGAGGCGCGCGAGTACCTGTCCCTTTCGTACGAGCGAATTGAAATCGGCATTGAGCTGCAGGATGGTGCCCGATACCTGAGTGCCCACCTGAACCGTCGTCACCGCTTGGAGCTGGCCGGTGGCGCCGACGGTCTCCACGAGGTCGCCGCGCGTCACGCGCGCCGTGTTGATGGTCGGCGCGACCGGTTTCTTCGTATATCGGTAGTAGCCGTATCCGCCGCCTGCGATTGCGACGAGCACGCCGACGATGAGAAGGGTTTTTCGCATGGAGTGGCGTCAGTGCGCCGCGACGTGATGCGGCCGCTTCTTCCAGAGCTCCGACCACCCGCCTTCGAAAATCGTGTACACCGTCGGCACGAACACGAGCGTAATGAACGTGGACGTCAGCAGCCCGCCGATGACGACTCGCGCCAGCGGAACCTGCAGCTCGCTGCCTTCACCGATGCCCAACGCCATCGGCACGAGACCGAGCATGGTGGCCAGCGAGGTCATCAAGATCGGCCGTAGTCTCGTGCGGCCCGCCACTTCGACGGCCTCGCGGATTTCCATGCCGTCGCGTCGTCGGAGGATATTGGTGTAATCCACCAGCAGAATCGCGTTGCTGACGACGATGCCGCCCAGCATGATGACGCCGAGGTAGGCCTGAAGGTTGAACGAGGTGTTCGTCAGGTACAGTGCCAGCACCACGCCGAGGGCCGCCGTCGGCACCGAGAACATGATGATGAACGGATCCCGAAGCGACTCGTACTGCGATGCCATGACGGCGTAGACGAGGATCAACGCCAGGATCAGGACGAGGCGAAGCTCGTTGAACGTCTTTTGCTGCTGCTCGACCTCTGCGCCGAATCCGACCGAGAAGGCCTGAGGCCGGTTCACCTCGGGCAGCCGCAGGCTGACGGCGGCAACAGCCTCGCTCAGCGGGATCTCAGGTTCGGCGCTCACCAGAACGATGCGTTCCTGGTTCTTGCGTTCGATCTGGCTCGGGCCGAGTTGCGACTGAATGGTCATCATGTTCTTCACGGGCAGCGCCACGCCGCTGGCGGTGTTGACCATGACGTCATTGACGTCGGTGAGTTCTCCCCGATCCTCCTCGCGCAGGCGGACAACGATGGGATACTCGTAGCCGCCCTGGCGGAACTGCGCGGCGGTCGTGCCGGCCACGTTTGTGCGAATCGTCTGTGCGACGCTGGTGGTACTGAGGCCGAAGAGCGCGGCTTTCGGACGGTCCACCATCACCGCCATCTCTGGGCGTGCTTCCTCGCGGTTCAGACGCGGATCCGCGATTCCAGGAATCGATTGCAGGAGGTCCCGCACCTCCTGCGCGATTCGACGCCCGGCCACGAGATCTTCGCCGCGGATTTCGACCGACATGCGCCCGCCGTCGTTGCTGATGCCACCGGACATGAGCCGGTTGAGCTGGTTGTTGCCGCCGCCCGAATTGGCTCGGACAATCACTCCGGGAACGTTGGATAAGTACCGTCGCAAGTCGAAGGCGATCTGGTCGCTGGAGCGCTTGCGTTGGTCTTTCGCCACGAGGAAGAGAGAAATGCGTCCGCGGCTCGTGCCGCCACCGCCACCGAAGCCCATGCCACCCGAGCCGGCACTGGCGATGATGGTCGTCGCTTCAGGGACGGCCTCCTGCACCATCTGCTCGAGCCGCGAGATGATGGCATCGGTACGCTCGATGCGCGTGCCGGCTGCAAGCTCGGCCGTCACTTCCACGACACTTTCGTCGGTCTGCGGCGCCAGCTCGGTATTCAGCAGCGGGAACATCAAGACGGCCGCCACGACTGAGAGCACACCGGCGGCGACGACCATCGGGCGATGGTCAAGAGCCTTGTGCAGGAGTCGCCGGTACGCGTCGTCCATACCCTCGAGAAAGTTTTCCCCGGCCGTGAACAGTCGCCCGCCGAGACCCTTTCGCTCGTCAACCGGGGCGGGCAGCTTGAGCAAGTGCGCGCACAGAACGGGGACCAGCGTCACCGCCACGAGCAGCGACATCAGCAGCGAGAAGATGACAACTACTGACAACTGTTTGAACAGGATGCTCGAGATCCCGGTCAAGAAGAGCAGCGGCACGAACACCGCAATGTGCGTGAGGATCGACGCGACAATGGCGCCCCACACTTCTTCGGAGCCTTCGATCGCAGCGGTGACACGATCCTTCCCGTGTTCCATGTGCCGGTACGCGTTCTCGAGCACGACGATGGCTGCGTCGACGACCATGCCAATGCCCAGCGCCAGCCCACCGAAGGTCATGATGTTAAGCGTGTAGCCCGCGAAGTACAGCAGTGCAAACGTGCCGATGACCGAGATCGGAATCGACGTGCAAACGATGAGCGTCGAGCGGAAGCTGCGGAGGAACAGAAAAATGATGAGCGTGACGAGGCCCGCGCCGATGAGGGCGTGCTCCTGCACGGAGTTGATCGACCGGCTGATGTACACCGAGCTGTCGTCGAGGACGTTCAGCTTGATGTTCGGCATCTCGAGGTTGATTCGATCGATCTCCGCCCTGATGCCCTCGGCGACCTGCACCGTGTTGGTGCCCGATTGCTTTTGGACAGAGAGCCGCACACCTGGACGGCCGTTGATCCGCAGCAGCGATCGGATGTCTTCGGTCGTGTCCAGGACCTCCGCGACGTCGCGCACGTAAATGGGCACGCCGCCGCGCGTCATCAGGACCAGATTCCGAATTTCGTCGAGGCTCTGGAATTGCGACTGGCTGCGGAGCAGGTAGGTGCGCTCGCCCTGGTCGATTTCTCCGAGAGGTGTATTCTGATTCTCCGATCGGAGCAGCGCGGTAATCCGCTCCACCGGCAGCTCGAGCGCTGCGACCTTTTCCTTCGACAGCTGGACGTGAATCTGGCGGCGCAGCCCGCCGTTCGTCGTCACGGCGGCGACGCCGTTGATGCGCTCGAGACGCGGACCAATCTGGTTCTCGGCCATTTCACGCAGCGTGACGCGATCGTAGTTGCCTTCGATGCCCAGGCTCATGATCGGCATCGCGTTCGAATCCTGGCGGAAGATCGTGAGCGCCTCGGCATCCTCCGGCATGCGACCTCGGACGCGGTCGAGGCGCGTCCGCAGGTCGTCCATCGCCTCGCTCAGGTCGGTGCCCCACGCGAAGGACAACCGCACGATGCTGGATCCTTCCTGTGAGGTCGAGTTGATCTGTTCGAGCCCGGCGACGGCGCCGACCGCCTGTTCGATGGGCCGCGTGATGAGCTGCTCGATCTCCTGCGGTCCCACACCGGGATAGCCGACACGCACGGTGACGGTGGGATACGTCACGTCCGGCAGCAGATCGACCGGCAGCCGCGTGACCGAGATAAGGCCCAGCAGGATGATGATCGCGCTGATCATGAACATCGTCACGGGCCGTGCGATCGCGATTCTGGGGATACTCATCGTCGCTCCATGTGCTCAGTGGTCCGGCTAAAGCCGGACACTACCTACCTATCGACCGGGCTGCTGGCCCCGGTTGGCGTTGACCGCGGGAGTCTGGCCTGGTGCGCCCGCACTCCCGCCGCGGCGTCCGCTGCTGCCGCCACGCTGACCCACCAGCGCAATCTTGTCGCCCATACGCAAGGCCGCCGCGCCAGTCGAGATCACCCGCTGACCTTCCTTCAAGCCGCTGGTGACTTCGGTGAGCTCCTGTTCCTCGATCCCGATTGTGACGGGAACGAACGTCGCCGCATCGCCTTCACCGGGCATCCAGACGCCAAGCTTGCCCTGTAGCTCGACAACGGACGCAGCCGGCACGACGAGCGTGCGGTCGTGCCGCTCAACGGTAAAGCGTGCGCGTGCATACATGCCGGGCTTCAGCCGGTAGGTCTGGTTCGGAATCTCGATCTCAACCTGCGCGGTCCGAGTAGCCGGATCGAGAATCGGCGCGACGCGTGCGACGCGGCCCTTGAAGTTCTCGCCCGGATAGGCGTCGACTTCGACCTCGACGGCCGTGCCCTGGGTGATGCGGCGCAGATCTTTCTCGATGACGTTGATGACCAGCCGCACGGTGCGGATGTCGACAACCGAGATGAACGACGTGTTGACGCCGACGCTCGCACCCGGATCGAGCGTGCGCTTGCCGATGAACCCTTCGACCGGCGCGGTGATGAGCGTATTCGCTAGATTGATCTTCAGCTCGTCGAGGCGCGACCTGGCCTGCGCCATCTGCGCTTCGGACAGATCGAGCTGTGCTTGCGCCGCCTGAAATCGCGCGTCCGTATCGTCGAACGTCTGGCGGGGCAGCAGATCGCGCTCGTAGAGGCTGCGCGAGCGCTCGAGATTGTTCTGCGCGAGCTTCAAGTCGGCCCGGCGTTGCCGGATCGTCGCCTGCGACACGTTATAGGTGGCATCCGCCTGTTTGATCTGCTCGATGATTTCGCGGTCTTCAATCTTTGCGAGAGCCTGGCCCCGGCGCACCGAATCGCCCAGCCTGACGTACACGGCCTCGAGGCGTCCCTGTCCGCGCGGAACGGCGTCGACCGTCGCGGCGCCGATCAGGTTGCCGACCACCATGACGGTGGCAATCATGTCTTTGCGGACGACCGGCGCCAACTCCACGGTCATCGGAGGACGCGGGCCGCGAGCCACTCCGCCGCCGAAGCCACCACCACCGCCGCCGCCTTGCGGACGGTTCTGACGGGCTTCCGCCTGGGCCTGCGCTGCAGCGCTGGTGGAGCGGTCACCCGAGAAGTAATAGATCGCGACTCCACCGGCGACGACGAGGAGGAGCGCGATGATGCCGTATTTGCGCATAGAAAACTGAGAACCCTCTCTTCTAACGCTGGCCTGCTTGCTGCACGCGGTCGAATTCGACCAGGGACTTCCGATAATTCAGCAGCGCGCGCAGCTCAGAATTCTGCGCTTCGCGCAAGTCGCGCTGAGATTGCACCACTTGATAGTTGTTGGACATGCCCACTTCGAACCGGCTCATTTCGGCGTCGAGTCTGCGTTGAGACAGCTCGCGCGCGACGCGCGCGGTTGCCAGCGCCTCCGTGGCGTTGGTCACCTGAAGTGCCGCGTTCGTCACCTCGGTTGCCACCGTTAGCTCACTGGCCCGAATCTGCGCCTGGTTCTGTTGAATCAAGAGCCGCGTGCGCGCAGCCTGGGCTTCGGCGGCATTTCCGCCGATGGGATACGTGACGTTGACCGCGAATTGCCAATTCGGATATTCGCGGTCGAAGAGCGTATCGAGCGCATTACGGTATCCGCCGGCGACGAGGATGCCGGTGCGCTCGCGATCCAGATTTGTGCCGCTGAACGAGTATTGCGTTCCGCCAAGGCCAGACGCGCCGTACGTGACGATCGCATCGACATCCGGAAGCCTCTCATCTCGCTGCGATTTCAGCAGGACGCTGTTCGTTTCGAGATTATTCCGGGCAATCTGAAGGTCCGTGCGCTGGCCAAGAGCGGCTCGGACGGCGCCTTCGACGTCAATCGATGCCGCCTGGAACTCGGGGCGATCCACGGGATCGATGCGCTGGGCCCAAAGCGGATCGTTGGTGCCGCTCACGATGAGCCGCTTCAGCGAGAGCTCGGCGGTTCGCATAGTCGCTGTCGCTGTCGTGAGCGTCTGCTGTCGCGTGGCTTCCTCCGCCTCGGCCTGGACGACGTCCATCGGCGCCATCGTGCCGACCTCGACGCGAATCTTGTTGTCGGACAACAGCTTCGAGGCGAGCGCGAGGGACTCCTTGGCGACGTCGATTGCTTGAATGGCAAACACGTAGTCCCAGTACGCGCTGCGGACGGCGGCCAGGGTATTCGTGGTGCGCGCCTTTAGATTCAGCTCGGCGTTGTCGCGGTTAATCAGCGTCGTCTTCATCTGCTGCCGCGTCGCATCGATCCGGAACCCGCGCAGAAGAGGCTGCGTGTAGCTGAAGAGATACGAGCTGTTGTACTGCGGATCGAAGGACGCGAGCCGGTCGTTCGGCGACACGATCTTGGCGTTGTTGAACGTCAATGCCATGTTGCCGCCGCCCCACAGCAGATTTTGTGTGACGCCGGAGTTGTAAGTCATTGTCGACACGTTCGGGCTGCCGGGGTTCAGCAGGTTCGTCGGCGGCCGGACGTTATCGCGCCGTCCAAAAGTCGAGGTCGCGACCGGCTTGTAGCTCGCCCGCAGTGACGCGAGCGTGAAATCAAAGGTTTGCGGGTTCAGGCGTTCGACGGCCATCTCGAGGTTGTTGTCGATCGCGCGCCGCACCGCGTCTTCGAGCGTCAGTGGCACGCTGGCCACGCTTGCGGTCTCCTGCGCCATCGACGCGCGTGCCGCGTCAAGTCCCGCCGCGTAACGCTCGACTGCCTGTTTGACGAGGCTGTCTGTTCGCGTCTGGTCAGCTGACTTCGTCTGGGCAACAGCCAGGCCGGAGGCCAGCAGAAGGAATACTGCCGATCCTGTACATGTTCTTCGAACCATCGCGAGCTCCATTGTGTTCGGCTATTTCGAGTGATGCTCTGCTTCGTGCCGCTTGGCAATGGCATCGAGCCCACGACGTTGTTCGGGTGTCAGGACGATATGAATCCGCACGAGCATGGTCGTGCGCTCTTTGCTGATGGAATAACGCGCCATCTCGAGGCGCTCGGCCACCTTGAGCAGCTCGCGCTCGCTGACGTTGGGCCGCTCCATCAGCTGGCGGAAGTCGCTCTGAGCCCGGTCCAGGTCCTCTTTGTCTCCCTTGAGCCGGGCCATCGACTGCTGAACAATCTGCTCGATTTCGGCAGACTGCTCAGCGGTCAGTTTGAGCTCCTGTTTGATCTTTTCAATGGTCCACCAGCGGGACGGAGGTCGCGGTCCCGGGTAGAGTCCATCGGATTTGGACTGGAACGTCCCGGCCTCGGCTGGAGGAACCGGAACGGCCAGCGCCCAGCTGACAAGCGCGAGCATCAAAATAATTCTCATGGGAATGCCTCTGGGGGATTGCCGCTGTCGACTTCTAAACCCAATTACGACCGTCGTATACCGGTTGTTTACCCGACCGCTTCTCGAGCGGCAGGGTGACGTCAGCCCGGGTTGCAGAAGGCCGATAGGCGCTCGACGACAGTTCCGACAAGATTGTCTGGAGTCGAAGCTCCAGACGTCAACCCAACGGACACTTGGCCTGTGACAGGGAGCCACCCGCTCGTCTGGATTTCGGCCTTGTCGCCGACCGGCCTATGGCGGATGACCTCGCCCGATTCCAGGCACCCAGGGTCCGCAATGTGGAAGGTCGGCACCGTCTGGGCACAGATGCGAGCCAGGTTGCAGGTGTTGCTGCTGTTGTAGCCGCCGATGACGATCATGAGGTCAACTGCTTTTTCCTTGAGGAGCGCGACGACCGCGTCCTGACGATCCTGCGTAGCGCTGCAGATCGTATCGAAGGCCCTGAATCGTTGCGGGAGCGCGTCGGCGCCGTAACGGTCGCGCATCGCCTGACGAAACAGCTCCTGTACCTGCAACGACTCCGACATCAGCATCGTCGTCTGGTTCGCAAGACCTATGTGCTGGAGATCGCGCTCGGGATCGAAGCCGGGCGACACTGCATCGCGGAATGTCTTCAGGAACTGGGCGCGATCGCCGCCCTGCCGGATGTAGCTGCAGACCAGGTTCGTCTCTTCGACGTTTAGCACGACGAGAAAGTGGCCGTTGTTGTGCACGAGCGCCTGCGAAGCAGTGGCCTGCGTCTCCTCGTGCCACACCTTGCCGTGGATGATCGACGTATAGCCGTCCTGCGCGTAATGCTTCACGTTCTTCCAGACGTTCAGCACCGATCCACACGTCGTGTCGACCATGACGCAGCCCATGCGGGTGAAGCGATCCATGTCGGCTGTGGTGACACCGAAGGCGGGCAGCACAATCACGTCCTGCGCGCCGAGAGGTGCGCGGCTCGGGTCGTCATCGCTGAGAAACTGAATGCCCTTGGCACGAAGCCGATCGTTGACGTGCGGGTTGTGGATGATTTCACCGGTCAGAAACACGCGGCGATCCGGAAATCGCTCGCGCGTCTGGTACGCGTAATCAACGGCGCGATCGACGCCGTAGCAGAACCCGAATTCACGCGCGAGGTGGATGGTGAGGCGGCCCGACCGATGCTGAAAGTCGCCGGCCTTGATTTGCTGGACGAGATCGCTGTGATAGTTCTGGGTGAGCTCGGCTGCAACCGCGTCCTTCAGGTCGAGCCCTTTTCGAAAGACAAGCGATGACGAGATCATTACCGGGGATAGCCCGCTTCGCGAATCTCCACGGGAGTGGTCATCGTGTCGATCGCGCGCAGCCCGACGGCGCGCGATCCCATGAGGGCGGCGTCGAGCTCGGTGAAGAACTGGTCGTCTCTGGCCGTGGTGGCCTGCCACGCTGCTGCTGGCGCTGATGTGCGCATCGCCGAGGCGCCGGCAGCGTAGTCGGTACGACGATCCATCACGAAGCCGAGAAACAGTCCCGCCGCGAGACCGGCCGCTGCCGCTCCCGCGACCCATCGCCGGGCAGGGCCGAGGATGCGCACAGCCGGTTGACTCGCTGAGCGGCTGGGGAACATCACCACTTCGGCGGGCTGTCCTTGGCGCTCGAGGCGACGCATGACGCGATCGCGCTGATCGTGGAGCCGCTCGGACGTGAAAATGCTGTCGGCTTCGCGGATACCATCTTCACGCATGTGCTGCAATGCGCGGACAAGCTCGTCGAAGCGGACTCTGCACTGCCGGCAGATCGTGAGATGGCGGTCTTCGCCGGCGAGCACGTAGATTTCCATCAGCTGGTCATCAGAGAGATGCGAACCGCAGATGGGAGTAGTGTGTTCTTCAGACTGCATGACGCTGTGCTTCCATGGCCGCGCGCAGCTTGCGAATGGCGCGAAACAGGTGAACCCTCACTGTTGACTCGTTCAACCCGGTAATTTCCGCGACGTCGCTCGTCGAGTGATCGGCATAGTGACAAAGCATGAACACCGTTCGCTGTCGGCCCGGCAGGCGTTTGACGGCGGCGGTAAGCCGCTCCCGCCACTCGCGGGCCAGCAACAACTCTTCCGGCGATCGATCGCTCGGCCGTGTGGCCCGTTCGATCGTGTCCTGATCGCGGCGGCCGGCATCGGCAACCGGCATCATCCAGCGCGAACGGCGCGTTCTGGCTTTCTGGCGATCGAGGCAGCCGTTGATCAGAATCCGAGTCAACCAGACCTCGAACGAGAGATTCCGCTGAAACGAGGCGATGTGCGTATAGGCCTTCACGAAGGCATCCTGCACCGCTTCGTCGGCGTCGGCCGCGTCGCGCAAGTAGTGCCAGGCAATCCGCGAGGCCCGGCGTTGCTGACGATTGACGATCTGCGCGAACAAGTCGCGGGCGGCGTGCGCGTCGCCCGCGGCGACGAGATCCTGCACCTGCGCGGCCAGACCCGACTCGATCTCTGACGGACGAGCAAGATCCCGCGTCGCGAGGTGGTCTTCGCCAAAGCCCACCGTCGCGGGGGCAGGAAGCGCAGAGCTGCCGGCCATCATCTGATCGCGCCTACTCATGAATACGACGTTGCTGGCCTTTCATTTACAGACGGTTACGGGGAAGGCGCCTGAGAACACGGCTCATTAATGATAGCATCACCCCTCGTGGCATTTGAACCAGTGATTGGTCTCGAAATACACGCCCGTCTCCTGACCGATACGAAGATTTTCTGCGGCTGCAGCACCCGATTCGGTCATGCCCCGAACACCAACGTATGTCCGATTTGCCTGGGGTTTCCGGGGGCGCTCCCGGTTCTGAACCGCAGGGCGGTTGATTTCGCCGCCACAGCCGCCCTCGCGCTCGACTGCACCGTGCACGAGCGCTCGATTTTCGCCCGGAAGAACTACTTCTACCCCGACCTTCCCAAGGGTTATCAGATCTCGCAATACGAGCAGCCCCTCGCGACCAAGGGGGCGCTCGAGTACGCCACCCCCGGCGGGGTGAAGCGTGTGAGGATTACGCGGGTGCACATGGAAGAGGACGCGGGCAAGTCTCTGCACGAGGGATTCCCCGACTCGGACGAAAAGACCCACCTCGATTTCAACCGCAGCGGCACGCCGCTGATCGAGATCGTGACAGAGCCAGACCTCCGCTCGGCGGCTGACGCCGCCGATGCGTTTCGCAAACTCCGTGAGATCCTCATGGCGCTGCGTGTCAATGATGGGAACATGGAAGAGGGCAGTCTCCGGTGCGATGCGAACGTGTCGGTGCGTGCGGCGGGCGCGACCACGCTGGGCACGAAGACGGAAGTGAAAAACATCAACTCGTTCCGTTATCTGGAGAAGGCGCTCGAGTTCGAGATCGAGCGTCAGATCGCGGTGCTGGAATCGGGTGGCACGATCCGGCAGGAAACCCGGCTGTGGGATACTGCCGCGCGAGAGACCTTCTCGATGCGGAGCAAGGAGGACGCGCACGACTATCGGTACTTTCCCGATCCCGACCTTCCGCCGGTTCAGCTCGACCGCGCCCGCATCGACGAGATCCGCGGTGCCATCGTCGAGTTGCCAGAAGCGCGTCGCCAACGGATTCTGGTGCAATACGCGCTGTCCGATCTCGAAGTCACCGCACTCGAACGCAATGATCTGCTCGGCCTGTTTGAGACGACGGCGACGGCCGCCGGCAACGCCAGGGCGGCGTTCAACTGGGTGTCGGGCGAAGTGGCGCGGAAGCTCAACGAGCTCGGAGAGCGTTTCGATCGACAGCGTGTTCCGGCCGCCGCGCTGGCTGGGCTGATCGCGCTCGTCGAGAAGGGCACGATCAGCGCCTCGATTGCGAAGTCGGTCTTCCACACGATGTACGACAGCGGACGCACCGCCGAGGAGATCGTGGCCGCCGACGGGCTTGCGCAGGTCGGCGACGAAGGGGCGCTGCTCGAGAGCGTGAGGGCCGTCCTCGCAGCCAATCAGGACGCTGTCGCGCAGATTCGGAACGGAAAAACCGGAACGTTCGGCTTTCTTGTGGGACAGGTGATGAAGGCCACCGGCGGCAAAGCCAATCCCACGCTCGTCAACGATCTGCTGCGGCGGGAGCTCGCGAAGCCGTGATCGAAACGCATCAGCTTTCGAAGCTGTACAGCCGCGGCGTCTACGCGCTGCGGGATCTCTCCGTCAAGATCGACAAGGGAGAGTTTGTCTTTCTCACCGGCCCAAGCGGCGCGGGAAAGTCCACGTTTCTGCGCTTGCTGTTGCGCGAGAGCCTGCCGAGCGATGGCAGTCTCATGGTCGCCGGGCGGAACCTGGCGCGGCTGAGTACCGGTCAGGTGCAGGCCTATCGGCGTAGTGTGGGGTTCGTCTTTCAGGACTTCAAGCTCATCCCGCGAAAGACCGTGCTCGAGAACGTGGCGATCGTGCCGCGCGTGCTCGGCGCACCCATCTCGACGCAGCAGCGCAAAACCTACCAGGTGCTCAAGTGGGTGGGACTCCAACACCGCATGAACGCCTATCCACAGGAGCTGTCCGGCGGCGAGCAGCAGCGGATTGCGATCGCGCGGGCGCTCGTCAACGATCCGATGGTGATTCTGGCCGACGAGCCGACTGGTAACCTCGATCCTGATCTGTCTCTCGATATCATGAATCTCCTGCGTGAGGTGAACGCGCGGGGCACGACGGTGCTGGTCGCGACCCACGATCGCGAGTTGATTCGCCGCGTAGGGCGGCGGGCCATCGCGCTCGATCACGGACGGTTGATCGACACCGACGAACGAGCGAAGACGGAGTCGGGCAGTTAGCCATGCGCGCGCTCCGCTACTTCTTCGACGAGGCGGCCGCCAGCTTGTGGCGCGGCTACGGCACAGGCGTGATTGCCACGGCGACGATTGTGACGGCCTTCGTCGTGCTTGGTGGGTTCCTCATTCTCACCACGAACCTGGAGCGCGCGTTCACGCGTTGGCAGGGCGCGGCCGAATTCTCCGTGTATCTGAACGACAACGCGACGCCGGCGCAGCAAACGGCTGTCGAGAAGGCATTGCGCGATAGCCGTCTCGTGGCCGGCGTCGAAGTCGTGTCGAAGGCGCAGGCGCTGGTGCGGTTCAAGGAGAACTTCAGCGCCCTGGCTGAAGCCGCCGCGGACCTGCCGTCGAATCCGCTCCCTGCATCGGTTGAGGTCCGTCTGCGGTCCGGCGCCGATCCAGCCCGAGTGGAGTTGCTCGCCGGCGCGATGGCGAAGTCTCCCGGCGTGGCCGATGTTCGATACGACCGCAGATGGATTCAGCGATTGATGCAGGCGGTGGGCGTTGTGCGCGCGGGAGGATTTGCGCTCGCGGCGCTTCTTGTGTTCGCGGCCGCGCTAACCGTCGCCAGCGTGGTGCGACTGGCGCTCTTCGCGCGCCGCGAAGAAATTCACATCATGCAGCTCGTCGGCGCGCCAATCGCGTATATCAAGGGACCGTTCATCGTCGAAGGGCTCATTCAGGGAGGCGTGGGCGCCATGCTCGCGCTGATCTTCCTGTGGTTGGCATTCCTGACCCTCAAGAGCCGCGCCGACGCGTGGCTCGGAGGCGCGATCGAGCCAGCGACGCTGGTCTTTCTATCGTGGCCGACTTCGGCCGCGCTCCTTGCTGCGGGGATGGCGGTTGGGTCTCTCGGCGGCCTGATCGCCGCCCGAAGCACACGCGAGATCAATACGTAAAATTCGTTGACAGTCCAATCGTCTGTTCGTAGACTGGAATCACCCCTTAGATGACCCAGTCGAAGGCCGGACCCCGGGCAGGCTTTACCGATTTCTATCGGGAAGAGTTCCTCAAACATCGGCGCTGCCTCGAGCAGCAGCGCGAATATTATTCAGACAGCGCCATCACATCGGTCGAAGCCGCCCTCACCCGCATCATCTCCCAACTCGAGCAGCTCTCAACAAAACAGAACGCCGATCAAGTCGTCAGTGGTCTTCTGCGGCGGTTCAACGTGGTGACGGGGCTGTCGAGCTGGACCGATCCAAAGAACGTTCACTGAGACGTCGGTTCTGCCGAATTTTCGCCAGCATTTTCTGACCATCGCGCGCGGCGCCATCGAGGCCGCGTCTCCTCACCACCTCCTCGATCGCGCCGTACTCGATCCGGCGATCGCCTCGCGGCTCAATGGCAAGGCGCTGCGCGTGATAGCCGTCGGTAAAGCGGCTCCGTTTATGGCACGCTCGTTCGCAGCGATCGCCGGCGATCGCGTCCGCGACGGCATCGTCATTGGCACGCACCTGCCCGTCGAGTTGCCGCCGAACCTGGAATGGATGCCGTCTAGCCATCCGCTGCCCGACGAGCGTAGCGTGGCAGCAGGGCGGCGCGCGCTCGAGGTTGCTCGAAGTACCGATCCCGCAGACGCGTTGGTCGTGTTGCTGTCCGGCGGGGCATCGGCGTTGATGGCGGTGCCGGCGGGGGAGTTAAGGCTGGAAGACAAGCGCACGGCGGTGAACGCGCTACTGAAGGCGGGCGCCGACATCACGGCCTTGAACACCATTCGCAAGCATCTCTCGGCGGTGAAGGGTGGGCGTCTCGCGGCGGTCTCGCCGGCCCCGACCGTGTGCCTCGCCATATCAGACGTGGTCGGCGACGATCTCAGCGTCATCGGATCTGGGCCGACGGTCCCGGACCCGTCGACATATCGCGACGCATGGGCGTATATCGAGCGGTTCGGTATAGAAGAGCTCCTGACTGAGGCCTCCCGGACATTCCTTCGCCAGGGACTCGACGGCACCAACGAAGAGACGCCAAAGCCAGGCGATGTACGACTCGATCGCGCAATCACCCGCGTGATCGGCGGCCGCTTCCACGCCATGCACGGCGCGGCGGAGACCGCGCGGTCGCTGGGATACGAAGTCATTCTGAGCGAGGAGCCCGTCATCGGCGACGCACGGACCATGGGACCGGTTCTGCTCGAGCGCGCGCGGAAGCTGGCGTCAGGAAGGCCCCGTCCCGCCGCGGTGATCGCAGGTGGCGAGACGACGGTCAAAGTCGTGGGCCGTGGCAGAGGAGGGCGCAATCAGGAAATCGCGCTCTCGGTGGCCAGGACACTTTCCGATGAATCTGCTGATGTCGCGGTCGCCAGCTTCGGGACGGATGGCATCGACGGCCCGACCGATGCCGCCGGGGCTTACACCGACCGCACCACGATCCAGCGCTCCCGGCAGCTCGCGCTCGACGCCGACGCGTTTCTCGCCGACAACAACTCCTATGTATTCTTCCAGACCCTCGGCGATCTCCTCATCACGGGGCCCTCGACCACCAACGTCGGGGATATTCAAGTGGTGCTCTTTTCTTAGCGGTGCTGGGTTCTCGGTTCTGGGTGCTAGGTGCTGGTTCTGGGCGTTGGGTGCTGAGTGCCACGCCCACCGAACCAAGAACCGAGCACCAAGCACCAGCACCCAGCACCCAAGAACCCAGCACCTAGAACCGTTCTAACCCGCTATAGTCAATCCTGATGTTATCCAGAGAACAGATACTGAAACTACTGCGTGACAAGATCACGCATCCCGCCACACCGAGAGAGCTTATCAAGGCGCTCAAGATTCCGAGCGAGGAGCGCGCCACGTTCCGGCGCCTCATGAAGGCGCTCGTCACGAGCGGCGAGCTGGTCGAGACCAAGGGCGGGCGCGTCGGGCTGCCCGACTTGATGGACCTCGTCGTCGGCCGGCTCCAGACGCATGCGTCGGGATTTGGATTCGTCATTCCCGACAAGACTGCCGAAGATACCCCGGACGTCTACATTTCCGCCGGCAACATCAAGGAGGCGATGAACGGCGATCGCGTGCTCGCCCGCATTGAGCGGCGCACGTCGGAAGATCGTCTCGAAGGCCGCATCATCCGCATTCTCGCGCGCGGCAACTCGTCGATCGTCGGACGATTCGATCTGGCAGACTCAGGCCTCGGTTTTGTGCAGCCGTTCGACAGGCGCATCCTCACCGACGTGCACATTCCGACGGGGCAGTCGGCTGAGGCGGAGCCGGGGGAGATGGTGCTCGTGGAGATCACCACCTGGCCGACACCCACCCGCGGGCCAGTCGGCAAAGTCGTTGAGGTGCTCGGCGACATCAACGAGAAGGGAGTCGATACCGAGATCATCATCCGAAAGTTCGGCATCCCCGATGCCCACGGCGAGGCTGCGATCGAAGAGGCGAAGAGTTTCGAGACGGTGAAGCCCAAGGACATCGCTGGGCGCACCGACTTCCGGCAGACGGTGACGGTGACGATCGACGGCGAGCACGCGCGCGACTTCGACGACGCCATCAGCATCGAGACGCTGCCGAACGGCCACTTCTTTCTAGGCGTGCACATTGCGGACGTGGCGCACTACGTCGCCGAAGGCAGCGCGCTCGATCAAGAGGGGTACGAGCGCGCGACCTCCGTGTACTTTCCCGATCGCGCCGTTCACATGTTTCCGCCGGAGCTCGCCACCGGTATCTGCAGCCTGAACCCGCAGGTCGATCGCCTGGTGCAGTCGTGCCTGATGGAGGTCGACCGCAACGGGTCCGTCGTGCGTTACGAGTTTCACGACGGCGTCATCAAGACCGCCGCGCGGATGACCTACACCGACGTCAACGCCATTCTCACGGAGCGCCCACCGGCGCTCATGAGCAAGTATCGCGACCTCGTGCCGAAGTTTCAGCAGATGGAGGCGCTGTTTCATATTCTCAACGGCCGCCGGAAGCGGCGCGGATCGATCGATTTCGATCTGCCGGAAGCCGAGGTGCGGCTCGACGATGAGGGAAAGGTCGAGGCGATTGTCGAGGCGCAGCGCAACAGCGCGCACAAGCTCATCGAAGAGTTCATGCTGCTGGCCAACGAAACGGTCGCGACCTACGTCGATGGGCGCGGCATGCCGTCGCTATATCGCGTGCACGAGGAACCGGATGTCCTCAAGGTTGAGGAATTCGAGGAGTTCGTTGGCGGCTTCGGCTACTCGCTGGCGGCGCCGCCGGCGGCGGTGCGCCCACGGCACTTCCAGCGGCTGCTCGAGAAGCTGCACGGCAAGCCAGAGGAGCGCCCCATCGCGTTCCTGATGCTGCGGACGATGCAGAAGGCGCGGTACGCGGAGCGAAACCTAGGACATTTCGGCCTCGCCGCCGACTCGTACACGCACTTCACGTCGCCGATCCGGCGCTATCCCGATCTGGTCGTGCACCGCATGCTACGGGAAGTCCGGCAGCGCGGTATCGACATGGAGCGAGTCGAGGAGCTAGAGGCCGACCTGCCGGAGGTTGGACGGCACTGCTCGGACATGGAGCGACGCGCCGACGAAGCGGAGCGCGAGCTCGTGCAGTGGAAGAAAGTGCGGTTCATGGCCGACAAGGTCGGCGACGAGTTCGACGGCTACATTACGGGCGTGGCCGCATTCGGCTTATTCGTCCAGCTTGTCGAGCACTACGTCGAAGGACTCGTGCACGTGTCGAGCATGGCGGACGACTACTATCGCTTTCTCGAGAAGAGCCATTCGCTGCGGGGCGAGAACACGCAGAAGACCTATCAGCTGGGCGATCGCGTCCGCGTGCAGGTCGTGCGTGTCGATCTGGAGCGGCGTCAAATCGATCTGGGACTGGTCGAGATTCTCGAAGCGGTGAGGACTGATGAGCGACGCCGCGGACCCCGGCATAGCAAGGCGCGGCCGAAACAGGAACAACGACGCCCGTCGAAGAATCGCAAGCAGCGGCCGGGCCGCCGCGAGCGGCAGAAGCGAAGGCGTTAGCTGTCTTTGTTTTCGCCGTCTTTCATGCCGTCCTTGAAATTGCGGATCGACTTGCCGATGCCCGTGGCGAGCTGCGGCAGACGGTTGGCGCCAAAAATCAGGATGACGATGAACAGGATGATGACGAGCTCTGGCATACCAATGGGGCCCATGGCGTAGCTCCTTGTAACTATGTTGCTTGCGGTGAAACGGCGGTCTTTATTGTACCAGTAAACGCGGGTATGAGAGCGAGTCGAATGGCCCTTCCCGCGAGCGTCCATTCCCGGGTGCTGAGGAGACGGCGACCGAGGCCCCGGTAGGGCTGCGCGCCGGCCACCAGGTCCACGAATACCTCCCGTATCGCCCCGCTTTCTCTCAGCGCGCCGACAAACAGCGTGGAAAACCGTGGGCTGAAGAACAGCGCGCTCAACCGCGCGGCGCGAGCGAGCTCGGGTTGAAGTTCCGCGCGCAACCGCTCGGCGTACAGCGCGGTGGCGCCGAGGGCCGAACCGCCGGCGAGCGCCTCGGCAGCCCACTGGCCCGAGAGTAGCGCGTAGTAGATTCCTTCACGTGTCAGAGGGTCGACGAGGCCTGCGGCGTCTCCCAACAGCATCCATCCTGGCCCCGAGGATGTCATACAGAGCGCATCCTCGAACCCCACGCTGGGAATAGGCCACGCGTACGGCCTCAGCGTCGAATCATGGTGAAGGCCGTTCTCCTCAATCCACGAGCGTGATTGCGCGCGCAGCTCCTGGGACGTGACTCCGTGCGCCGCCGGCGTGCAGATGCCAACCGCGAGATGATCGTGTCGCGGGAACGACCAGAGATACCCTGGTTGCTCCGCCATCGACTTGATGGCGATGGTCGAGGCGCTGGCGCCATGGACAAAAAATCCGGCCGCGATTGACAACTGCGCGCGGGTGAAAGGTGTGGCGAGCTTCCTGCGAACGAGGCTGTTCACGCCGTCGGCTCCCAGCAGGTATTCGGCGTCGTGCTCTCTGTGAGCAGTGCGGACGACCATGTTCGCGCCGCGGCTGAACACGTCGGTTACCTTTTCTGTGATCAGGTGCGCGCCGGCTAGTACTGCGGCGTCAACGAGCGCACGATCGAAGGCGGCGCGGCTCACGACAATCAGCGAGCTGTCCGCCGTTGCTCCACGAGCGTTGAGCGCCACTTCGGCTGTCGTGCGTGACGGCGATTCCACCGTTGCTGCACGGACCACCACAGCTTCGAGTGCGCGGATGTCGATGACGTCCGACACCAGCGCAAGCGCGCGACCGGTGAGGCCGCCGCCGCACGGCTTTTCGCGTGGATGGGTAGGGTCGAAGAGTGAGACGCACGCTCCCGCCCGGGCCAGCCGCACAGCGGCGAGTGCACCTGCCGGACCCGCTCCGATGATGGAAATGCGCATGAACGCTAGGCGGTAGCTGGTAGCTGGTAGCCAGTAGCAAGTCAGCCACCAGCCACCAGCCACCAGCCACCAGCCACCGGCTACCAGCCACCAGCCACCAGCTACCTGTTATAGATTACTAGCGATGTCGCATTCGTTGCTCATGGCTCTGTTCGATGACGTCGGCGCGGCGGCCGGCGCCGCTCGTGAAGTTCATGCACTCGGAATCGAGCCGGCCGACTTGTCGGTGGTGGCCCGGGATCACCAGGTCGAAACCTCGATCGCCAGGCAGATCGATGCGAGCCCAGGCTCGGAAATCGAGGACTCGAACGCCGCGTCACGCCTCGGGGAGCTTGGTGGGTATGTCCTCGCCGCTATTGCCATCGGCCTTCCGGGAACGGGATCGCTCGTCGCCGCAGGCCCGCTAGCCGCGGAGATGGGCGAGGCGGCAGGCCACATGGCCGGGGACCTGAAGGCAACGCTCATCAAAGCCGGCCTGCCCGAGATCGATGCCGAGCGATGGCGTGCGCAGGTCCAGAGTGGTGAGGCGATTCTGCTGGGCGCACATGCGCGCCAGACGGACAGTCGGCAGGTAGAGGCGGCGATGTTACGCCACAGCACCGGGCGTGTCGTGGTGACCGAGTGGAACGACTAGGCGAATCGAGGAGACATGGCAGTCGAGGTTGAAGCAGGGCGCTTTACCGTCGGAGTGTTTCAGGACATCGCATGGGCCGAGAAGGGTGTTGAGGCGCTCCGAAAGGAGGGTCTCGCCGTCGAGTCGCTCTCGATCCTGGGCAAGTCGTCACCCGAGATGTCGGCGTTCATCGAGCGGACCCTCGGCACGCCGCAAATGCTCGAGATTCACGACATTGGCCCTGCCGTGGCTCGCGGACCAGTCGTCGCGGCGCTGCAGGGAAGTGATCAGGGGCTGGTGAAGATGGGCATTGCGGGCACGATGCGGCGCGTCGGATTCCAGGCGCACGACGGACGGATTTTTCATGTGCTGACCGGCCGGGGCGGTGTCTTGGTGGCCATTCACAGCGAACCGCGCGCGGCGGATGCGCTGGCGGTATTGCACTCGTACGGTGGCGGAAACGCGGCCATTGGAGCCTGGACAGGACGGGTCTAGCAGGTTCTGGGTTGGCCGGCGTTTTGCAGCTTGCTCCGCGCGTGATGAGGGCGCAAAATAGATCCACCCCCCTAAATACATGAGCGATCTTCGTGTAGACGCACCGGCTGAAGTTCGATTTCTCTTCCAGCAGACGCAAAAGCGCTCCGCGGGCGCGCTCGCGATCTCCCTGGGGATCCACGCCGCCCTCTTCGGGCTGGCCATCTGGGTTGCCATGGATCCCTCCGTGCAGCGAACTGCGACCTCGTTCGTCGATTCGATGAGCAAGGAGATTGTCTGGCTCGACGTGCCGGGACCGGGTGGTGGTGGCGGCGGCGGCGGCAACAAGATGCCCGAGCCCATCAAGAAAGCAGAGCTCAAGGGACAGGACAAGATCACGGTGCCGGTCGAGAAGCCGCCGGCGGCGCTGCCGAAGGAGAAGCCACCGGAGACGCCGGCCCAGAACCTGACGGTACCCGCTCAGACCCTGGCGTCGGCCGATCTCGCGCAGGCGGGCGCTATCGAAGGCATTCCAACCTCGGAGTCACTGGGACTTGGCAAAGGCGGCGGCGCTGGAACCGGTCAGGGTACGGGCATCGGCCCCGGGCAGGGATCGGGGCTCGGACCCGGGTGGGGCGGGGGAACCGGCGGTGGTGCGTATCGGCCCGGCAACGGCGTCGAAACACCGCGACTCATCAGAGAGTTCAAGCCGCTGTATACCGCTCCGGCCATGCGCGCGAAGATTCAAGGTGAAGTGCTGCTCGAGTGCGTTGTTCAACCCGACGGAACGGTTGGGAATATCAGAGTGGTGCGCTCGCTCGATTCGACGTTCGGTCTCGATCAGGAAGCTATCAAGGCCGCGCGTCAGTGGCGGTTCTCGCCGGGCACGCTGAAAGGCGAACCTGTTCCCGTACTTGTGACGATCGCGATCGCCTTTACACTGCGGTAGCGTGGGTCGCGTGGGGGACGTGGGCGGGGTGGGATAAAGCAAAAGGCCCGGTTGGGTTTCCCCATCCGGGCCTTTTCAGTTGGTTCACCAGTTCTCTAGATCTCTAGATCACCAGTTAGTACATTCCGCCCATGCCGCCGCCGTGGCCGCCGCCGGGCATTGCCGCTTCCTTCTTCTCTTCGGGAATCTCTGCGACGAGCGCCTCGGTGGTGAGGAGCAGCGACGCGATCGAGGCGGCGTTCTGCAGCGCCGATCGAACTACTTTGGTTGGATCGATGACGCCCGCCGCGATGAGGTCTTCGATCTTGTCGTCCTGCGCGTTGTAGCCGAACGATCCTTCTTTTTCCCTCACTTGCGAGACGATAATCGAGCCTTCCTTGCCGGCGTTGGTCGCGATCCAGCGGAGCGGCTCTTCAATCGCTCGCCGGATGATGTTGACGCCGATCTGCTGATCCCCGTCGAGCTTCAAGCCTTCGAGGCCTTTGCCCGCGCGGATCAACGCCACACCGCCGCCAGGAACGATGCCTTCTTCGACGGCGGCCTTGGTGGCGTGCATCGCGTCTTCGACGCGCGCTTTCTTTTCCTTCATTTCCGTTTCCGTCGCGGCGCCGACCTTGATCACCGCCACGCCGCCGACGAGCTTCGCGAGCCGCTCCTGCAGCTTCTCACGGTCGTAGTCGGAGGTTGTTTCCTCGATCTGCGTACGGATCTGCTTGACGCGCCCTTCGATGTCCTTCTGGTTGCCGGCGCCTTCGACAATCGTCGTGTTGTCTTTGTCGATGGTGACCTTCTTCGCCTTACCGAGGTCCTCGACTTTGATGTTCTCGAGCTTGATGCCGAGGTCTTCGGTAATGGCGCGGCCGCCGGTCAGTGTTGCGATGTCTTCGAGCATGGCCTTGCGGCGATCGCCGAAGCCAGGAGCCTTCACTGCCGCCGCTTGAAGCGTGCCGCGCAGCTTGTTGACGACCAGTGTGGCGAGCGCCTCGCCTTCGACGTCTTCCGCGATGATCAGCAGCGGGCGGCCCATGCGGGCAACCTGTTCGAGCACCGGCAGCAGATCCTTCATCGAGCTGATCTTCTTTTCGTGGATCAGAATGACCGGGTTCTCGAGCACGACCTCCATGCGCTCGGGGTCGGTGACGAAGTAGGGGGAGAGATAGCCTCGGTCGAACTGCATGCCTTCGACGACGTCAAGCGATGTCTCGAGGGTCTTGGCTTCTTCGACGGTGATCACGCCGTCCTTGCCGACCTTGTCCATCGCGTCAGCAATGAATTTGCCGATTTCGGCATCGCTGTTCGCGGAGATGGTGCCGACTTGCGCGATCATCTTGCCGGTCACCGGCTTCGACTGGCTCTTCAGCCCTGCAATGACGGTTTCCACCGCGCGATCGATGCCGCGCTTGATATCCATCGGGTTCGCCCCCGAGACAACGTTCTTCACGCCTTCGCGGTAAATGGCCTGGGCCAGCACCGTCGCAGTGGTCGTGCCGTCGCCGGCGATGTCCGAGGTTTTGCTGGCCACTTCGCGCACCATCTGCGCGCCCATGTTCGCCAGCGGATCCTTGAGCTCGATCTCCTTGGCGACGGTGACGCCGTCCTTGGTGATCGTGGGCGATCCGAACTTTTTGTCGAGAACGACGTTGCGGCCCTTCGGGCCGAGGGTCACCTTCACCGCGTCGGCGAGCTGGTTGACGCCACGAAGAATCGCCTGTCGCGATTCTTCGCCGTAAATAATCTGTTTTGCCATCGTGTGCTCCTGTGAAGAAGCTGCCAGCCGTCAGCTGCCAGCTCTCAGAAATTACTTTTTGGACTTGCCGCCGCTGCCCGAATCGATGACGGCAAGGACTTCGTCCTCGCGCATGATCAGGAACTCTTCGCCGTCCAGCTTGATCTCCTGCCCGGAGTACTTTCCGAACAGAATGAGGTCGCCCGATTTCACGTCGAGCGGAATTCGGCCGCCGTCGTCTTTCACTTTACCGCTGCCAACGGCGACGACTTTGCCTTGCTGCGGCTTCTCCTTGGCGGAGTCGGGGATGATGATCCCACCGACTTTCTGTTCCCCTTCCTCGATGCGCTGAACGAGGATGCGGTCGTGTAGTGGTCTGGCGTTCATAGGTCGCTCCAACTGTGAGAGTGAATAACGTGTTGTCTTTCAGATGCGTAAGTGGACATGCTCTGTCAGGGTTTAGCACTCGCCTTACAAGAGTGCTAATTTAGTAAATGGTCTTCGGTGCTGTCAAGTGTCTTTGGTAACTGCGGGCGGTTCTGGGTGCTTGGTTCTGGGGTGCTGGGTTTCTGGTTCTGGGCCGCACTGCGCTCGTTCTGGGGTCGTTGGTCGGATTCGCCGCGGGTGTTATGGGCGCCGCTTCAAACGGTGTTCAGTCATTTTCCGGCTGAGGGTGTTGCGGTGGATTCCCAGCACATCGGCCGCTTTCGACAGATTACCGTCGGAGACGGCCAGCACCCGGGAAATGAAACGCCGCTCGAATTCGCGATGCGCATCGACGTAGCGGATCCCCTTGGAGACCATTTCCTCGATCAATCGCTCCAGTTTTTCGTTCACGCGCCCAACTCGAGCTCGAGGCCGCTCAGCGTCCGAAATGCCTGCACGTACTTTTCGCGCGTCTTTTCGATGACCTCCTCAGGGAGACTGGGGACTGGCGGCTGTTTATTCCAGTTGATCGCCTCAAGGTAGTCGCGAACAAACTGTTTATCGAAGCTGGGCTGTGGGCCTCCGGGCATATAGAGGTCGCGCGGCCAGAATCGCGAGGAGTCGGGGGTCAGGACTTCGTCGATGAGGATGATTTCTCCCTTGTCGGGACCATCAGTGAGCCGGCCGAACTCGAATTTCGTATCGGCGACGATGATGCCCCGGTGCTCGGCGTGTGCCGCACCGCGCGAGTACAGCCGAAGCGTCATGCTGCGGAGCGTTTCGATCGTCTCCCGTCCAACGATGGTCGCCGCCTCGTCCTCACTGATGTTCAGGTCGTGCCCGGATGCAGCTTTCGTCGCCGGCGTAAAAATGGGCTCGGGCAATCGGTCCGATTCGCGCAGACCGTTGGGCAGCGTCACGCCGCACACGGAGCCTGCCTTTTGATACTCCTTCCACCCCGAGCCAGAAAGGTACCCTCGGGCCACGCATTCGATGGGGAATGGCTCCGTTTTTCTGACCAGCATCGATCGTCCTCGAAGGACGTCGGCGTATTTCCTCGAGGATGCGGGGTAGTCCTCCGACCGGGTCGACCGCATGTGATTGGAGACAATGTCGCTGGTTTCTCCAAACCAGAAGGCGGAGAGCTGCGTCAGCACGCGTCCCTTGTCGGGAATGCCCGAGCCGAGGACGTAGTCGAACGCCGAGATGCGATCGGTGGCCACGAACAGGAGGACGGTCGGGTCCTCGGGAAACGCATAGATATCCCGGACCTTACCTTGGTTATGACGGGCCAAGCCTGGGAACGACGTTTCGAGAATGGGTGACGAAGAAGATGGCAAAAGGAACCTCTTGGAGGTGAGCGACGGAAGCCGCCGCGATTTTACCGGGGACGGGAGGCACTAGCAAGAAAAAGCCGGACCACTACTAATACGTTCTTGGTATTCCACCTGCCCCCCCTTATAGTAGACGCGCTGTTTCGGCGCCTCATGAAGAAAACATTTCGCACTGTCGTCATCGTCGTGCTCTCGGTTGGTCTTTTGGCGCTGTTTCTGCGCGGCGCGAATCTCAGCGTCGTCTGGACGGAGATGAAGGAGGCCGACTCGTGGCTGATTGGGCTGTCGGCCGCCATTACGATCGCAACCATGGTGTTACGCGCGATCCGTTGGCAGTATCTGCTCGCGCCAATCGGGCACGCGCGGTTCTCCGCAGCGTTTCGGACGACCACGATTGGCTTCGCAGCGAGCGCGGTCTTGCCAGCACGCGCGGGCGAGGTGATCAGGCCCTACCTCCTCGCGCGGCAGGAGGGCTTGAGCGCCACTGCGACCTTTGCGACCATCATCATCGAACGGCTGCTGGATGCTGTGACGTGCGTCATGCTGCTCGCCTCTTTCGTGCTGTTCTTTGATCCGGGGATGGACCGAGCTGGTGGCGGCCTGTATCGGCTCGTGGAGATCGGTGGCCTCGTGGTCGGCAGCCTGGCGCTCCTCGTACTTGGCGGGATGTTTTTCGCCGCGCGCGATCCTCAAGCGGTCGGCCGCTGGGCGTACAAGCTCGAGCATCTACTGCCTGGGCGCTTGACGCACGCGCTCGCCGTCGGGTTGCTGAGATTCGCCGAGGGGTTGGCGGTGGTGCGGACCCCAAGGCGATTGCTCTCGACGCTGCTGCTGTCGTTTCCGCTCTGGCTTTCGATTGCCGCGGGCATCTGGGTGGTTACAGAGGCTTTCGGTATCGACATGCCGTTCACGGGGACGTTCCTGCTCATCGCCCTGCTGGTCGTCGGCGTCTCGGTGCCAACGCCAGGTGGGGTGGGAGGTTTCGAAGCCGCCGTGCAGATCGGGTTGACGTCCTTTTACGGTGTGCCGATCGATCGCGCCGTCGGCGCGGCGGTCGTACTGCACCTCGTCTCGCTCCTGCCGGTCGTCGCGCTGGGGTTTCTCTTTCTCATTCAGGACGGGCTCGGCTTCGGCGGTATGCGCAATCTGGCGCACGCCGCGGCAGAGGGGGATGCACCATGAAATGTCCCTACTGCGCGCATCTGGGCGACAAGGTCGTCGATTCGCGCGAGAGCCGTGAAGGCGAGGTCATCCGCCGCCGCCGCGAATGCCTCGGCTGCGGCAAGCGGTTCACCAGCTACGAGCGGATCGATGAGATCCCCTATATGGTGGTGAAAAAGGATGGCACGCGAGAGCGCTTCGAGCGGCACAAGCTCGTGGCTGGGCTCTTGAAGGCGTGCGAGAAGCGCCCCGTCAGCGTCGCGTCGCTCGAAGCGGTGGCCGATCGAGTCGAGAGCACGCTGCAAGAACGATCGGAGAAGGAGATTACCACCAACGAGATCGGCTCGTTCGTGATGCAGGAGCTCAAGAAACTCGATAAGGTGGCCTACGTGCGGTTCGCGTCGGTGTATCGGCACTTCCGCGACATCGGCGAGTTCATGACCGAGCTCAAAGATCTGCTGAACGCGAAAGAATGAAGGACTCGCGCCGTCCGCTGCGCGACAACCCGCGGCTGATTCTTGCAGGCATGATCCTGCTGCTCGCGGCCCTTGCAGGCATCGTCGCGCTCGCGAATCGCTCTGCCCGCTTGTCGCCTGACTTCCTCACGGAGTTCGTTCTCTATGGGCTCTGGGCGGCTGACCTCACCATCCTTCTGGGTCTGACGTTCGTTCTCGCGCGCAACGTCATCAAGCTCGTCGTGGAGCGGCGCCGCGCGCTGCCATTCGCCCGCTTTCGCGGCAAGCTCGTCGCGGTGCTGCTCGGCATGACGCTGGTGCCGGCAGTGCTGGTGTTGCTGGTCGGCAGCGAGGTGATTCGGAACAGCGTCGATCGCTGGTTCAACGCGCCTGTTGAGGACGTGATGACGGCCGCCGATCTGATCGCCAGCGATTACTACCGCGACCGTCAGGCTCGCGTGGCGGACGATGCCGAGCGCATGGCGCAGGCGCTCGCTGGGTCGGCGTTCGATGGGGCTGACGTGACCGCGGTGCGGGATCGTGTCTTTCCGGAAGTCGCGCAGGGTCGCGTGAAGATGGTCGAAGTGTACGGGGTGCGGCGAGGACCGCAGGGCGTGGAGATCCTCCCGTACGTCGACGTCGCCTCCCCCGACATGCCGCAGGGTTACGCCCGGGCCGTCGCCGATCGAATGGCGAGTCACGCGGCATCCGGGCAGATCGAACCTCCGACGCCTGAGCCGCTGCCGACGGGTGGTGAGTTAATCCGGGCGGCGGCGGTGGTGCACCGAGCTGGGACGAACAACGCCATCGCCGTTGTGGTGGCGAGTGATTTTCTCACTGGCGAGTTGGCATCACGCGCACGCCGCATCACCGACGCCTTCGAGGCCTACAGCCAGCTTCGTGTGCTCCGGCGTCCGCTTGCGGGCGTTTATCTCTCGTTCTTCCTGATGATGACGCTGATGATTCTCGTGGGGGCTACGTGGATGGGCTTGTATCTCGCCAAGCGCATCACGGAACCGGTGCAGCGCCTCGCAACGGCCGCGCGAGAAATCGAAGCGGGGCACCTCGACTATCGTGTCGACCGGGGCACGGTCAGCGATGATGAGTTCGGCTCACTCGTCGAGGCCTTCAACAGCATGGCCAATGAGGTCGGAAAGAGCCGGCGCCGTCTCGAGCGGTCGACCAACGACCTGGAGCGAAAACACGTCGAGGTCGAAGGGCGCCGTCGCTATATCGAAACGATCCTCGAACGCATCGCAACCGGCGTCGTGTCGATCGACACCTCCGGAACGGTCAGCACACTCAACAGCGCCGCCATGCGGCTCCTCGGACTCGACATGTCGGCCGTGGGACGGCCCGCGGTCGATGTGTTTGGACGAGAAGATTTGCAGCCGTTCGGCAGCCTGTTGCGTGCGGCTGCGATGGGGAAGGCGGCGCCGTCGGCGCAGGAAATTGCGCTCACTCGCGACGAGCGCGAGCTTCAGCTCGCCGCGGTCGCTACGGTACTGCACGGCACCGAAGGGTCCGACGGCATGGTGCTGGTGCTGGACGACGTGACGCCGCTGATTCGCGCGCAGAAAGTTGCAGCGTGGCGCGAGGTGGCGCGACGCCTGGCCCACGAGATCAAGAACCCGCTCACGCCCATTCAACTGTGCGCCGAACGCATGCGCCGGCACTTCACTGGCGCCCCGGCAGCGACGCAGGCGCTGGTCGAGGAATGCACGTCGACGATCGTCGGGGAAGTCGATTCGCTGAAGGCGCTCGTGGACGAGTTCTCTCAATTCGCCAGGATGCCGGCTCCGCGCGCGGCGCCCGCCGATCTCCACGTGCTGTTGAACGACGCGCTCGCACTGTATCAAGGACTACTAGGTGAGGTGCAGTTCGAGCGACGGTTTGCGGCGCAGCTCCCGAAAGTGCGGGTCGATGGTGAGCAGATTCGACGCGTGATAATCAACCTCGTCGACAACGCGATCGAAGCGATGAACCGGTCGGGCGTCATCACGGTCGAGACCCAGCACGATGCTGGCTCCTCTCTGGTCCGCCTGCTCGTCAGCGATAACGGCCCCGGCATTCCCGTCGCGGAGCGCGAGAAACTGTTCATGCCGTATTATTCGACCAAGCGTCGTGGCAGCGGCCTCGGCCTTGCCATCGTCCGGCGCATCGTCGCGGAACATGGCGGCACCATCGAGGTGGGTGAGAACGAGCCGCGAGGAACCAGGTTCACGATAGAACTGCCGTGCTAGGCACCAAAGCATCCATTCTTATCGTCGACGACGAGCCGGGAGTGCGGACCGCGCTGAGCGGAGTGTTGCGGGACGAGGGCTACGATGTCGAAGCCGTCGAGAGCGGCGAGGAGTGTCTCGATCGCGTTGTGCGGAGCGTGATCGACGTCATCGTGCTCGACGTCTGGCTGCCAGGACTCGATGGGCTCGCGACGCTCGAGCGGCTGCGCCAGATGAAAATCGATTCCATGGTCGTCGTGATTTCGGGCCACGGCAACATCGAGTCGGCCGTGAAGGCGATCAAGCTGGGTGCGTTCGACTTCGTCGAGAAGCCGCTGTCGCTGGAGAAGACGGTGCTGGTGATTCGCAACGCGCTCCGGCAGCGGCGCCTCGAAGCCGAGAACCGCGCGCTGCGGGCGCGCGTCGATCGCGCTGGCAAGATGGTGGGCGAGAGCCTGCTGATGCGTCAGCTGCGCGAGCAGGTGGCGATGGCGGCTCCGACGAACGGTCGCGTCCTGATCTTCGGGGAGAATGGCACCGGCAAGGAGCTGGTCGCGCGGACCATCCATGCGCTGAGCCGCCGGCGGAACCAGCCGTTCGTGGAAGTGAACTGCGCGGCGATTCCGGAAGAGCTGATCGAGAGCGAGCTGTTCGGTCACGTCAAGGGCGCGTTCACCGGCGCGGTCGCCGACCGCAAGGGCAAGTTCGAAGCCGCGCAGAACGGCACGATTTTCCTGGATGAGATCGCCGACATGAGCCTGAAGACGCAGGCGAAGGTGCTGCGGGTTCTCCAGGAGCAGGTCACAGAGCCGGTCGGCAGCACATCGCGCATCCATGTGGACGTGCGCGTGCTCGCCGCGACGAACAAGGATCTCCTGGCGGAGATTCGCGCCGGACGCTTTCGGGAAGACCTGTATTTTCGGCTCAACGTGATTCCCATTTTCGTTCCGGCGTTGCGCGAGCGCGCCGAGGACATTCCGCTCCTGGTCGATCACTTCATTGCAGACCTCGCGATCGAGTACGGCCGCCCCGCAAAGACGGTGACACCCGGAGCGATGGCGCGGCTGAAGTCGCATCGCTGGCCCGGCAACGTTCGGGAGCTCCGCAATGTCATCGAGCGGGTCGTGATCATGGCGCCCGGCGATGAGATTGGCGATCGCGACCTCGCGTTCCTCTCGAGCGATTCGATGGCCGAGAAGCCGATCGATGATACGGCAGAGCCCGCGGTGTCTCTCTACACGGCGCGCGATCAGTTCGAGCGCGACTATATTCTCAGAGAGCTGGCGCATCAGCAGGGCAACATCTCCCGTACCGCCGAAGTGCTCGGTGTCGAGCGAAGCAACCTGTATAGAAAGATGCGGTCATTCGGTATCGCGCCGAGGCGCCCCGAGGCGGCGGAGGGTACCGCCGACGAGGAGGAAGCCGTCTAGCCGACTACTCGAGGCTTCGTTGCAGCCTGTTCTCGAGAATACGGTCGAGGTCGGTCTCTCTCAATTTCAGCCGCTTTCTGGGATCGGATGGCAATGCCGCTGCCGGTACCAGTCCCACGATCTCGCTTTCGAGCACGCGAACGCTGTCAACCGACGCTTCGCGCGCGATGGCATCGAAGACCGTCGTCATCGAAGTCTCTTGATAATTCGTCAGGTTCATCGAAACCTGCACGATGCCGCGCTCGAGCTGCACACCCATCGCCTTGACGTGGCTGAAGCCGCCGCTGCTTGCACGAATCGTCCTCGCGATGCGCTTCGCCACGCCGAGGCGATTGGACGCGAGGTTCACGTTGTAGGCGATGAGGATCGGCCTCGCGCCGATCGCCGTCGCGCCGGCGGTCGGGTGCGGCGCATCGGGACCAAAATCCGGCCGCCACGCCGGCTGCTTCATGCGAAGCGCGATGCCATTCAAGCCTCCTCGACGGATCTCTGCGAGGCTGCGGCGCTCGTCGGTGGCGGCGGCCTCCTCGTAGAGGAACATTGGCACGCCAAGCCGGTCCGCCACGAGCGCTGCCGTGTTCCTGGCCAGCACCACACATTCCTCCATCGTGGCATCTGCCAACGGGACGAAGGGAACGACGTCGACCGCGCCGATGCGCGGGTGGACGCCTTCGTGCTGACGAAGATCGATTGCCGCGACCGCGGCCGTGAAGAGGCTCAGCACGGCTTTTTGCAGCGGAGCCGCCTCTCCCACGAACGTGTAGACGGTGCGGTTGTGCGACGGATCGGACGAACGATCGAGCAGGCGCACACCGGGTGTGCCGATCGCCGTGGCGAGCGCGTCGAGACAGTCCCCGCGACGTCCTTCGCTCACGTTCGGCACGCACTCAATCAGCGGCATTGGGCTCTTGTATCACAGGTCGTCTTGCCCCATAATCGCCTCACGAAATTCGGCGGACGACTCCCATCGCTGATATGTCCGATCCGCTCCGCATAGACCCCATAAAGGACCACGGCTCGCCCTCGCTCGATGGCGACGCGGAGCGCAATGCCAAGATCGAGAGATTGCTGCTCAGCGGTCTCGACCACTACTTTGCCGCCAACTACACCCAGGCGATTGACGTGTGGACTCGCGCGCTGTTTCTGGATCGCCAGCATGCGCGGGCCCGTGCTTACATCGAGCGCGCGCGGAGCGCGCTCGCCGAAGATCAACGCGAATCCGAGGAACTACTGCACAACGGAGTGGCAGCGTTCGAGCGCGGAGAAATCGAGGCAGCGCGCCAGATGCTCACCGCCGCCGTGCAGCGGGGCGGCGCGCACGAGGTGGCGCTGGCATTTCTCACTCGGATCGATCGCCTGAGCGCTGCCGGGTCGCTTGCGCCCGCGCCGGCGGCGGTGCGGCGCAGCCTTCCGTTCTCTGTCAATGTTGCCCCCGTCGCTCACCTTGGTTCACGCTGGACCGTCGTGTGTTTGCTGCTGGCTGTCCTGGCCGCGAGCGCTTTTGGGTTCGCATCGTGGGATCAAATGCGGGCGATGATTCCACTTCTCGGGACGGCGACCACCACCGATCTGGCTCCCGTGCGTACGATTCAGGAGCCCGTGATCGTTCCCACGAGCTCCGAGACCGCGATCGATCGCGCACAATCGTTGTTCGCGTCCGGAAGGCTGTACGATGCACTACGCGCCGTGGATCTGGTGCGACCGACCGATCCGCTGCGCGCCGACGCCGACAAATTGAAAGCCGCCATTCAGCGTGAGTTGCTCGCGCATCAGACTAAATAATGAAATGTCCAAAGTGCGCGTACCTGGGATTTGAGAGCGGCGATTGCTGCCGGAACTGCGGTTACAATTTCTCGCTGTCGCCCTCCTTTCCGAGTGAGACGGTGGAGAAGCCGGGGCCGCTCGATTTTGTGCTGGATCGCGAGGTCGAGCAGGCTCGGCCGGCGCTGGATCTGGATCGTGTCATCGGTGGTCTGGAGTCGGCGGATCCTGCCGCCGAACTGCCGCTGTTTGGGGGCGGCGGGCCGGATGATGCACCGCTGATTACGCCTTCGCGTCCGAGGGCTCCCCTCGGCGTGCGGCGCGCCACACCTGAAGTGCCACGTGCCAGGCCCAGGACCGCACGGTCCACGACTACTGCCGGGGAGATGTTGTTCGAGAGTCCTCCGGCCGCTGTGTTGGGGCGCGCGTTCGAATCACGAAGCAACAGCCATACGACGGGAGACTCGCTGGCAGCGCCGTCGAGCCGCATCATGGCGGCGCTTGTCGACGCCTCGATTATCTCCGTGCTCGATTCCGTCGTCCTATATTTCACGCTCCGGCTGTGCGGTCTCGTGACCGGGGAGATTTTTCAGTTGCCGATTCTCCCGCTGGCTGCTTTCTTTCTTCTGTTGAACGGCGGGTATTTCATCGCGTTCACGGCTGTGGGTGGGCAGTCCATCGGGAAGATGGCACTCGGCATCAAGGTCATCGCAGAGGAAGACGGTGCTGTTCCCGTGGGCCGTGCGACGATTCGAACCCTCGCATATCTCGTGTCGGCGCTGCCGTTCGGCGCTGGCTTCCTGCCCGGAGTGATGAGCGCTGATCGTCTCGCACTGCACGATCGGCTTGCCCACACGCGAGTCGTCAGACCTTCCTCGACCTAATCGATGCGGCGGCTCGCGGTTTTTGTCTGCAGCTTTGGGTACATCGGCTTCTTTCCGATTGCTCCCGGCACGGTCGGTTCGGCGGCAGGTATTCTGGTCTACCTCGGGTGCCGCGAGCTCGATATTCCATCTGTCGAACTTCCGCTCATTGTGGCGCTGTTTGCGGCAGGTGTCGCGTTTACGAGAACGTGTGAAGAAGATCTCCAGTGTATCGATCCCGGCCCGATCGTGATCGATGAAGTGATGGGCATGTTGATCACACTGTTCATGATTCCCGTTGGATGGGGCGGGCTGTTGCTGGGCTTCATCCTGTTTCGGGCGCTCGACGTCGTCAAGCCGTTTCCTGCGCGGCGGCTCGAGGACCTTCATGGCGGTCTTGGCGTGATGGCGGACGACGCCATGGCCGCGGTGTACGCCAATCTGCTGCTGCGCGGAGCCTGCTATCTCGCCCCGCAGTGGATGACATGAGAGCCGAAGTGATTGCGGTCGGCAGCGAAATGCTCACGCCGACGCACATCGATACGAACTCGCTGTTCATCACCGAACGCCTCAACGAGCTTGGCATCGCCCTTCAGGGCAAATCTGTCGCCGGAGACGACCGCGTGGCGTTGAAGGCGATCGTTGCGGATGCGCTGCGCAGAAGTGACTTGCTGATCCTCACGGGTGGTCTCGGACCGACAGACGATGATGTCACGCGCGACGTGGTCGCGGAGCTCATCGGACGGCCGTCCGAGTATCACGCTGAGATCTTCGAGGCCATCCAAAAGCGTTTTGCCGCGCGCGGCCTGCGCGCGCCAGAGATCAATCGGCGTCAGGCCATGGTGCCTCGCGGCGCCGTCGTACTGCCCAACCAGAATGGCACCGCGCCGGGCCTGTGGATCGAGCAGGAAGGAAAGTTGATCGTACTCTTGCCAGGGCCGCCGCGGGAATTGAAGCCGATATTCGAGGCGGTCGTTCAGGAGCGTCTCCTCGTCCATGTCGGCGCCTCGCGACTATTTCGCAGGCTGCTGCGCGTGACCGGCCAGAGCGAGTCGTACGTGGAAGAACGGATGCAGCCGCTGTACGCGAAATGGCTTGCTGCGCCGACGAGGGTCACCACCACCATTCTCGCGTCGCTTGGGCAGATTGAGCTGCATCTCACGGCCATCGCGCAGAGCGCCGACGAGGGTCATCGCGCGCTCGAGGGCAGCGTGAGAGACGTCATGGGCGCACTCGGTGACGATCTATTCAGCACCAGCGGGGAAACCCTCCAGCAGATTGTGGGCGAGCTCTGCCGCTCGCGCGGGCTGCGCATTGCGGCAGCCGAGTCGTGCACGGGCGGTTTGCTGATGGCGAGACTCACCGAGGTACCCGGCAGCTCTGACTACGTCGATCGCGGAGTGGTCGTCTACAGCAACCAATCGAAGATTGACCTACTCGGCGTTCCGCCGGCGCTCATCCGGGTGCACGGCGCGGTGAGCGAGCCGGTGGCACAAGCGATGGCCGAAGGCGTGGCGCGGCTGGCGGGAACGGAGCTCGGCGTCGGGATTACCGGGGTGGCTGGTCCTGCCGGTGGCACCCCCGAAAAGCCGGTCGGAATGGTGGCCATTGCCGCCACCTGGGCGCGGGACGGCACGATCGACACGCGTGTCAGGACATTCAACTTCCTCGGCGGGCGAGAGATGGTGAGGTTTCAGGCCTCGCAAGCCGCCCTCGACATGATGCGGCGCTGGCTCACGGAGTGAGCGCACGTGTTACCTTGTAAGTCGAGTGGGTATCAGTACTTTCACTGCTTTGCTGGTCGGGTACGTGCTCGGGTCGATCCCGTTTGCGTACCTCCTGGCGCGCCGCCATCGCGGTATCGATCTGCGGATGGCCGGCAGCGGCAACGTCGGCGCTGCCAACGTGCTGAGGACGACGACCAAGAAGATTGGCGTGAGCGCCATGGCACTCGACGTCGGCAAGGGCATCGCGAGCGTACTCGTCGCGCGACAGATCGATCCAGGCGCGACGGGCCCGGCTGTCGCCGGCATTGCGGCGGTACTCGGGCACATCTATCCTGTCTGGCTTGGATTTCGGGGCGGCAAGGGCGTCGCGACGACCTGCGGAGTATTTGCGATTCTCGCGCCTCAGGCGACGGCGATTGCAACCCTGATTTTTCTGGCGTTGGTCTGGTGGACGCGTTACATCTCGCTCGGGTCGGTCGCAGGCTCGGTGATGCTCGCACCGCTGGCGTACATGACTGGCGCTCCCGAGGTGACCGTGATTGCGGCGATCATCGTGGCCGCGATCGTCATCCATCGACATCGATCGAATCTCCGACGGGTGTTTGCCGGCATCGAACGCCGGCTTGGACAAAATGCATGAGCGAACAACGAAATGACTAAGGTAGCGGTGCTGGGGTCGGGAAGCTGGGGTACGGCGCTCGCTTTCCATCTGGCAAGCGTGGGACACGACGTGCGGCTATGGGGCAGAAACCCCGATTTAATTGCCGAGATGACCTCGCGTCGCGTGAACGCCGTCTATCTTCCCGACGTGGTTCTGCCGATCGGTGTGACGCCGACAGCCTCGATCGAAGACACCCTCGCTCGGGCCGACATCGTCGTCGCCGCATTGCCGTCGCACGGCACGCGTGCGGTGATCCGTTCGGCGGCGCCCTTCATTCCGCGGCAGGCGCTGATTGTCAGCGCGACCAAGGGCCTCGAACAGGACACGCTGATGCGTGTCTCGGAAGTGATCGTGCAGGAAGTTCGCGGTGCGCGACCAGTGGCAGTGCTGTCCGGTCCTAGCTTCGCCATGGAGGTGGCGCGCGGTCTTCCGACCGCCGTGGCGGTGGCGTGCGCCGACCCCGTTCTCGCCGAGGATCTGCAGCGCCAGTTTCGCTCGACCTATCTCCGGTTGTACGCGACAAGCGACGTGATCGGCGTCGAAGTCGGGGGCGCCCTCAAGAACACCATTGCGATCGCTGCTGGTGTCGTGGAGGGTCTCGGGCTTGGGCAAAACGCGCTTGCGGCACTGATCACGCGGGGTCTGGCAGAGATTACACGGCTCGCCTGCGCGGTCGGTGGGCGCCGCGAAACACTTGCGGGACTGAGCGGGCTCGGCGATCTGGTCCTGACATGCACTGGATCGTTGAGCCGCAATCGGCACGTGGGCATCGAACTTGCGCACGGGCGGCAGATCTCCGACGTTGTGGCGGGCATGAAGATGGTGGCTGAGGGCGTCAGGACGACGACTGCCGCCCTGGAGCTCGGGAGAAAGCACGGCGTGGAACTGCCGATCGCGACGCAGATGGCGGAGGTGCTCGCTGGCCGACGCAGCGCCGCGCTGGCTGTCGAGGACCTGATGCTGCGTCCGCAGAAGGCCGAGCAGGAATCCCGCTGATGGGCTTTTTCGATCGGATCCGGGAAGGCCTTTCCAAAACAACACAACAGATTGTCCAGCGGTTCGACCAGCTGGTTTCCGAGACCGAACGCCCCGACCGTAAAGGCCGGCCCATCGACGTCGACACGATTGAGGCGCTCGAAGAGTTGCTCATCATGGCCGACGTGGGCGTTGCCGCCACCGATCGGATCATCGCGGCTGTCAAAACCCAAACCGAGACCGGCAGGGGCCTGCGTGACGCCGTCAAGGACGAGATCCGCGCCATTTTCGCGGCGGTGCCGACATGTTCGCCGAATGGGCAGCTCCCTCACGTCGTGCTGATCGTCGGCGTCAACGGCACGGGAAAGACGACTACGGTCGGCAAGTTGGCCCTGCTGTTGAAATCATCAGGCAAGCAACCGCTCGTGGTGGCCGCCGACACGTTTCGGGCTGCAGCCGTCGAGCAGCTCGAAGTATGGGCCGGCCGGGCCGGCGTGGATCTAATCCGTGCGCGTGACGGCGCCGATCCTGCCGCGGTGGTCTTCGACGGTATCGCGTCAGGAAAGGCCAGAGGACGCGATCCAATCCTCGTCGATACCGCCGGGCGGCTGCACACGAAAGTGAACCTGATGAACGAGCTCGAAAAGATTCGTCGGGTGGCCGCGCGGGAGGTTGCCGGTGCGCCGCACGAAGTACTCCTCGTGCTCGATGCCACCGTCGGTCAGAACGGTTTAAGCCAAGCGCGGGAGTTCATGAACGTGGCGGGGGCGAACGGCGTCGTGCTGACGAAGCTCGATGGCACGGCCAAAGGCGGCATTGCCGTCGCGATCGCCTGCGAGCTCAAGCTGCCGATTCGCTATGTCGGCGTGGGCGAATCGATCGAGGATCTCATTCCGTTCAACGTGAATGAATATGTCGATGCGCTGTTCGAAACCAAATGGTAGCGTCGATGTTGCCTGACCTTGAGTATATGAACCGCGCGCTCGATCTGGCCGAGCGAGGTCGGGGAACGACCAGCCCGAACCCCATGGTCGGCGCCGTCGTCGTCCGCACGGACGGCACGATTGTCGGCCAGGGGTATCACGAGCGGGCTGGAGGCCCCCACGCAGAGGTGCGCGCGCTCGATGAAGCCGGTGACCTTGCGCGCGGCGCATCGCTGTACTGCACGCTGGAGCCCTGCTGCCATGTGGGTCGCACCGGGCCGTGCGTGGAGCGGGTGGTCTCCGCAGGCATCACGCGGGTCATCGCCGCGTCGCCCGACGCCGATCCGCGGGTGAGCGGTCGAGGGTTCGAGTTTCTGCGTCAAAAGGGCATCGACGTCTCAGTCGGCGCGGGCCGTGAACGGGCGCTGCGGCTCAATCGCGCATATTTTACGTTCAAGGTTCATCGGCGGCCGTTCATCATCATGAAGGCGGCGACCAGCCTCGACAATTGCGTCGCGGCGCGGATGGGAGAGCGGACACCTCTCACCTCGGATGACTCGCAGCGGCACGCCCACACAGTGCGAGCAGAGGTTGATGCCATAGCCGTGGGCTCTGAAACCGTGCTCATCGACGATCCGATGCTGACGGCGCGTCAGGTCCATCGCCGGCGTCCGTTGACGCGCGTTCTCTTCGATCGGCGATTGCGGATTCTGCCGTCCGCACAGGTGTTCTCGACGCTCGACGAAGGACCGGTGATAATCGTTACCACGTCCGCGATGATGGCGAAGCGCCAGGATGCGGCGAAGGCCCTCGAGCGCGCTGGAGCCGAACTGGTTCCGACAAAGACCGGCGAGCTACAGGAAGCATTTGCGCACCTCGCCGATCGGGAAATGACGTCCGTCGTTCTCGAAGGAGGGCCGGTGCTCCAGGGGGCCGCGTGGCAAGCCGGACTGGTCGACGCCGTTCACCTTTACGTGGCGCCAGTAAATCTCGGCGGCGACGGATTGTCGTGGCTCGACGTCGACACCTTATCGGTGGCGTCTCTGGCCGATCGGCGCGTGGTTCCGCTCGGTTCCGACGTATTTATGGAAGGCTATGTTCACGGGATTGATTGAGACCGTCGGCGAGGTCGCGGATGTATCTGCGATCTCGGCCGGATTCGCAATCCGCATCCGAACGGTGATCGCCGCACAGCTGCGCCAAGGCGAGAGCGTGGCGGTCAACGGCGTCTGCCTCACCGTCGTGGGTACCCAGGATCCCGGATTCTTTTCCGCGGAGATCGGGCCGGAAACAGCGAACGTGACGAGCCTGGGTGGATTGAAGCGAGGTTCGCTCGTCAACCTCGAGCGCGCGATGCGCGCCGATGGGCGTTTTGGCGGCCACATGGTGCTCGGGCACGTCGATGCAACAGGGACAATCCAGGGCATCCGGCCGGAGGCCGGTTTCTCCTGGGTTACCGTAAAGTATCCGGATGGGCTTGGCGCTCTGTTGGTTCATCGCGGATCGATAGCAGTCGATGGCATCAGTCTCACGATTGCAAAGCTCGAGGCCGGCACCTTCGACGCGCAGATCGTGCCCTTCACGTTGGAGCAGACGAACCTTCGCGCGGCTCGTGTCGGCGACCGTGTGAATCTCGAGTGCGACATGGTCGGAAAGTACGTGCTCCGCGCCGTTGAACTGTTGTCCGTGCGTGGCGCCAGCCGTTAAGCTGGCATATTGGAAAACATATGACCGCAGCACTCAAGATTGCCAAGGGTCGCCGCAAGCGCAACAGCCCGTTCGCGCGGATCGAAGATGCGATCGAGGCCTTCCGTGCGGGTGAGATCATCATCGTGTGTGACGACGAGGATCGCGAGAACGAAGGCGACTTGACGCTGGCCGCCGAGAAGGTGACGCCGAAGGCGATCAACTTCATGGCGAAATACGGGCGCGGACTTATTTGCATGCCGATGACGGCTGAGCGGCTCGACGAGCTCGAGATTCCGCTCATGGTGAATCAGAACACCGCGCGGCTGGGCACGGCATTCTGCGTGACGATCGAAGCGAAGCACTCGACGAGTACCGGGATTTCCGCCAACGACCGATCCAATACGGTCCTCGCGGCGATCGATCCGCGAACCAAGCCCAGCGATCTCGCAAGGCCCGGGCACATGTTTCCGCTGCGCGCCCAGTCGGGCGGCGTACTCGTGCGTGCGGGCCAGACTGAAGCCGCGGTCGATCTCGCCCGCATCGGCGGACTGTATCCGGCTGGCGTCATCTGCGAAATCATGAACGACGATGGGTCGATGGCGCGGGTGCCTGAACTGGCGAAGTTTGGCAAGCGGCATGGACTGCTGATGATCACCATCGCAGACCTCATCAAGTACCGCATGCACAACGAGTCGATGGTCAGACAGGTTGCGAAAGCGAGGCTTCCGACCGAGTTCGGCGAGTTCGAGGTGCACGCCTTCGAGAATCAACTCGACAAACAGACGCACCTTGCGCTGGTGTACGGCGAAGTCGGCGACGGCGGGGACATCATGGTGCGCGTCCATTCCCAGTGCTTGACGGGAGATGTCCTGCATTCGATTCGTTGCGACTGCGGCGGCCAGCTCGACACCGCCATGCAGCGGATTGCGAATGAAGGCCGGGGCGTTCTCCTGTACCTCAATCAGGAAGGCCGCGGCATCGGACTGGCGAATAAGATCCGCGCCTACGAGCTGCAGGATCAGGGGTTCGACACCGTCGAGGCCAACGAAAAGCTCGGCTTCAAAGCCGATCAGCGCGACTACGGTATTGGCGTGCAGATCCTTCGCGATCTGGGCGTTCGTTCGATGCGCCTGCTGAGTAACAATCCGCGCAAGCTGGTCGGCGTCGAGGGCTACGGCCTGAGCGTATCCGAGTGGATCCCGCTGGAGATTCCCGCATCAGAATCGACGCGACGCTACCTGAAAACGAAGAAAGACAAGATGGGGCACAAACTTTCTTCGGTGTAAGTGGGAAGTAAGAAGGAGGAAGTAAGAAGTTGGCTCTTTGGGAGGCAGTGTCCAGAGTCGAGAGCCCAGAGCCCAGAGTCCAAGGCCCAAAGCCCGTTTTTATTGACAGATCCGCGCATCTTCTACTACGATAAGCGTTTGCGCTAGAGCAGCTTAGCGCGGCCGCCACCCATGTTCGAGTCGCTCAGTAATCGCCTCCAGGACGTTTTCAAGACCCTTCGGGGCGAGACGCGGCTGACACCTGAGAACGTGGAGGCGGCGCTCCGCGAGATCCGTCTTGCGCTGCTCGAAGCCGACGTCAATTTCAAGGTCGTCAAGGCGTTCATCGATCGCGTGCGCGATCGGGCGCTGGGGCAGGACGTGCTCCGCAGCCTGTCGCCCGCCCAGCAGGTCGTCAAGATCGTTCGCGACGAGATGATCGCCCTCTTCGGTGATACCGAAGGCGGCCTCAAGCCGAGTAACAAGCGGCCGCGCGTCATTCTGCTGCTGGGCCTTCAAGGCGCTGGAAAGACGACGACCGCAGGCAAATTGGCCAAGTGGTTGACGAAGCAGGGCAAGCACACGCTGCTCGTGTCCACCGACGTCAAGCGTCCCGCGGCGATTCAGCAGCTGAACGTGGTCGCGCAGAAGGCGGGTCTCGGAGTTCGCGTGCACGACCCGGCCGGACAGATGGATCCCGTGGCGCGGGCCAAGGGTGCGGTCGCCGAAGCCACGAACCTGGGGTACGACGTCGTCATCGTTGACTCCGCTGGCCGTCTGCACATCGACGACGAGCTGATGTCGGAGCTCGAGGCGATTCGCGACACGACAGGTGCTGCCGACCTGCTTTACGTTGCCGACGCGATGACGGGGCAGGACGCCATCAAGAGCGCGGGCGAGTTCAATCGCCGCCTCGGCGTCACCGGTGTCATTCTCAGCAAGTTGGACGGCGACGCGCGCGGCGGCGCGGCGCTCTCGGTCGTGGCAGTCGTCGGCGTGCCCATTGCGTTTGTCGGCAGCGGCGAACGGTTGGAAGACCTCGAGCAGTTCTATCCCGATCGCGTCGTCTCGCGGCTGCTCGGTATGGGCGACGTGCTGTCGCTCATCGAGCGCGCCGAGCAAGCGATCGACATCGAGGAAGCGCAGAAGCTCGAGGAGAAGGTCCGAAAGGACGAGTTCACGCTCGAGGATTTCCGGGAGCAGCTGCAGGCCATCAAGAAGATGGGCCCGCTCGAGCAGATCATCGGGATGATTCCCGGGATGGGCAACATCAAGCAGCTGGCGCAGCAGAAGCCGGACGACAAGCAGATCGGACGCATCGAGGCCATCATCAGCTCGATGACACCGCATGAGCGGCGCCGGAGCGACGTCATCAACGGCAGCCGGCGCAAACGCATCGCTCGGGGCAGCGGCACGTCGGTAGAAGAGGTGAACCGGCTGCTGAAGCAGTTCGTGCAGATGCGCAAGATGCTGAAGGCGATGGGCGGCTTGGCGAGCGGAAAGCCGGATAGAAAAGCGCGCGCGCGTCTCGGTTCGCTGATGGGAAGACGGTAAACGGTCAACGGTGAACGGTAAACGAGTAGAAAGGTTTAGAGAATGTTGGTAATTCGCATGAGAAAGATGGGATCGAAGAAGCGGCCGTTCTTCCGAGTGGTCGTGACCGACTCGCGCACGGCGCGCGACAGCAGCTTCGTGGAAATCGTGGGGCATTACAACCCCAGAACGAAGCCGGCCAAGGTTGAGATCGACCGCGCGCGGATCGACTACTGGGTCGGCAAGGGCGCGCAGCTCTCCGACACGGTTCGCACGCTCCTGAAGCGGCACATGACTGTACCTGCTGCGGTTGACGCGACGGCAGCCAAAGGCGCGACGGCGTGACCGCCGTCCGCGACGTCATCGAAACGGTCGCGAAGGCGCTAGCAGACACGCCGCAAAGAGTCTCCGTGACGGAGACCGAGCATCGCGGTGCCACGCTCATCGAGGTGACGGTCGCC
>DATEEI010000044.1:0-6136 GCA_035281225.1 Vicinamibacterales bacterium | reverse complement strand
GCCCGAGCCTCGACCCGGCCTTTTTCACAGCGCAGCGGCTCGATCAGGGGTTTGCGAGAGAACACCTGCTGCAGTGCAGCGACGCGCAGTCGCTTGGGTGCGCAGAAGACGTGCTCGGCAAGCGCGCGATCCTGCTCGCTGCGACTGACGAACACGACGCTGAGGGCCGCGCCCGGAAGGCCGTTCTGGTCGACCAGCCAGTGGACGGCCTGCGCGCAGGCACCGCAGTGAACGTCGAGGTAGGCGGTCACATCGACGGTGCCGTCGCGCACCTGCAAGGCACCGGTTGCCGGCAGGCCCGGCGTCGATGTCGGTTCGTCGTTGCCGATTTGGCGATTCGTCGCCCACGCGTCACGGCGCTGGCCGGTGAGACTCTCGCCCGCGGGATTGAACAGCTCCCCGAGCAGCAACAGCCCGGAGTCCTGGGCGAAGTAGAAGACGGACTTTTGCGTCCTGACTTCGACCAGACCCGCGACGGGCGAGGATTCGAACCCGGTCGCGGGAATGTTCGGGTACAGCGCCCGGAACCTGTCCTGGGTCTGCTTCGAAACCTGGGGGGATGCCAGGGCCGTCACAGACGCAAGCAGGGCGAACGCGGCGACGCTTCGATTCACGGCGCGCTCCCGATGACGACACGGCCGTCGCACGCGCCGGTGCAGTCGGAGAAGCCCGTAATCACTGGCTCGACGGCGGGCACAACCTCTGCCGCCTGGAGGGCTGAAAGCAGGGCACCGTACGCGCGGCTCGAGCCGACCTCGATCCTCGTCGCCGCCGTCGCGCGGGCGAGCAGGATCAGCTCATCGGCCGCTGGAAATTGGCCCGTCGTGTCGAGGCACAGGACCAGTCGATCCGGCGTTCGATCGCCGCACGCGATCTCGACCCTTCGCTCGATCCGGATGTTCCCGATCGATATGACCTGTGCGGTGTCGGCTTGCGAGCGCGGGACCGGTCGGGCGCGCAGTTGGCTCGCAAGGAGATGATCTAGCGCGGCGCTTCGATCGATGATGACCGGGCCGTTCTGGTCGAAGTAGACCGCCCTTTCTTGCGCGTGGACCGGGACGGCCAGAAGACTTGAAAGCAACAGACCGAGGGGTAGTGTCGTATTGCGAAGTCCATCGCACTGCTCAGCTTGCTCCAGCGACGCTCGCGACCGCGGTGGCCGAGCACCGGGTGCGGCAATGCCCCCTCCCACCACACCACCAAGGCCCACTGGTGGTCGACCCGCTTCGCCGCGATGCTGAGCGATTCCAACGAAACGGCTGCGGATCGACGAAGGCGGCGCGTAGCGACGGCTGCTTCCATTAGGACGCGAACCGACGGGGACGGCGCATTCGTTCAGACGACATGGACGCGAATCTGGCCCTTCAAATCGGTTGCATCGAGCAGACCTTCGACGAAGTCCGAGATCGAATCGAGGTTGGTCCAGGTCCGCGGCCCTCCGCGCACCTTGCCGAGCACCTCCACGCTCGCTGAACACGGGTCGACCAGGTAGAGGCCGAACCAGAGACTCGCATCCCCTGTGGGGCTCTGAAGGGATGCCGTGTCGTGCGCGGACGCGATTGGGGTCGATCTGGCCATCGCCAACCAGGCGCCCGGTGGGGCGCGTCGTACCAGCTCCCGAAATACCTTCAGGTCGACCGGGGGACGCTGCGGCGTACCCTTGAACTCCCGTCGCAAGGTCGCAGTGTGTTCGCGGTTGATGCTCATCACTGATCTCGGTCCCGTGCATGACGCTCCATCCCCTGATGGATCGATGCTTCGTCGCAGAAGCCGCCGATCCGATTGCGTTGTGGCGAGCTCGAAGCCCGACGCGGAACAGAGCGTTTTTCAAAGCGCGTGACATTGCCAAGATGGCGTGAACGACACCTCGTTTCCGACACTGTCGTTTCCGACACGTCGCCGAAAATTTCTGACGCAGGATTAGCAGCTTGGTGTTCTACTTATCGCGCCTTGGCGCGAGTGGGAGCCTGGCGCGTGATGCGCGGCAGCCCTGATTTGCGCAAAGGGCCGCTCGCTCCGGCGTCACTCCGTGACCGAAACTGCGATGCTCGGCGTCATGACCAACGGCTTGAGCACGTCACGGCGGCGGGTCGAACGCGATGCCGGGGCGGCGAATTTCACTGAGATATCAAAATGACCTTCAGAAATTGGCGCGTCTCAGTGAGCGCCGTCGTCCTTCTGGCCGTCTCATTGACGCTGTCGGCTCGAGAGTGTCTTTTGCCCAATGGCCAGCGGTTTTCGACTGACACGGCCTTGTGCGAATCGATCGCGCCCACTGCAAAGCAGATCGATCAGGGTGCGAGTCCTCGTTCCCCCTATGGGAGCCCATCGCCCGGCTCGCACAACGCTCCGCGGGGGTTGATGCGGCGTGAAGGTCCCTCTGCGGACGCCCCGGATACGGGCGGTCGGACCTTGATTCGGGGCCCCCGCGGAGGGTGCTACTACATCAACCGAAATGGCAACAAGACTTACGTCGATCGATCGTTCTGTAAGTAACCGCGCCTTTGGCGTGATAGCCCAACATGCAGGACTGCTCGAGGGAGGGTGCGAATGGCGCGTATCAAGTGCAACGACTGCGGGACCGAGGTCAGTGGATCGCTAAGCACGTGTCCTGCATGCGGCGCGGCGCTAAAGCGCCGGACCGCGCTGTGGGCCGCATTGAAATGGACAGTTATCCTCATCATCTTCATCCCGCTCGCCACGTGCACGTACATCTTCGGCACGGTGTTGTACAAAGCAGAGCGAGTCGAGATTCGCAGCGAGTGAACGCCCGCGCGCTGGCTGTTCTGATGATGGCTGTTGCCACATGTGGCAACACTGCCGAGCGCTCCTATAAGGCCCGAAAGGCGTTCATGCTGGAGAACCCGTGCCCCGCTTCGGGGCAAATCTCCGGAGAGTGCCCCGGGTGGGTTGTAGACCACATTGTCCCGCTATGTGCGGGAGGACGTGATGAGCCCTGGAACCTTCAGTGGCAGACCCTAGAAGCCTCGAAGGCAAAGGACCGGATTGAACGGAGGGAATGCCGCGCCAAACACTAGGCGAATCGTGCGCGACCGGCCCGCTAAACCGGCGTGACTCTCCTCGCTCGGTTACGTCAGAAACTGACGGCGTGGTGGGGAACGACCTCAAGCACCTGGGCTGAGCAGAATCTTCACTCCGCTCGTGTGCGTCGCGTTACGCGACCTTCGTGCAGGCGAGTGATGGTCGGCTCCTCGCCGGCCTTCGCGAAGCGTACCGTGCGATCTACCTCTGAAGAAAAGAGCGTGGTGAACCGCCGCAGGGGCCAAACGTCCGTGCGTTTGGTTCGCTCCATCGCCAGGGACTTAATGGCCGCGAACACCGGATGCAATAGTTGCGATAGGCGGCTAGAACGTGACGTCGGTGTGGCATCTCCCGTCCGTTGAAGCACCGCCGTCGGGTTAGAGAGCGTAAACTAGTGGAGATTGATCGCAGTGATATGCCCATCGCTGGCGTACATCGGACCATCGAGCGGCGCACGCATCAGGTAAAGCACGCCATTGGCCGAAATGGCCATTCGAGCCGGATGGGGATAAAACCACTCCGACAGACGAGTGGCCAAGCTGACCGCGTGGACCCCGTGGAAAGTACTGACGAAGACGTGTGTATTCGTAACGATGGGCGCCGACACAGGCGTGCCCTCCATTCCAGCGGTGTCCGGGTGAAAAGTGTGATCCGAGTCGTCAGGGGTCCACGACCAAAGCTCGGCTCCCGAATCGGCTGATAGAACGCTCAACCGACGGCCTGACTGTACGAAGTACACCGCACCGTTTGCGATTGCTACTGAAGGGAGTTGTACCGCGTCGAAATCGGTTGGAATCTGCCATCGAATCATGCCCTCGGGAGAAAAATTCTTGAGCAGCCCGCCATAAGAGAAGACCACGTGACCCTGCGCGACAACCAACGGCGATGGGTCTGCGCCTGGCCCGTCGAATTGAGGGTCATCAATTACGCGAGTCTCAACTCCAGACGCGCGAGAGACCACTTGAAGCCCTAAGGCGGCGCTGGATCCTCCCGGATACGCAAAGACGGACGCCACATCGGAGGTGACATCCAAACTGAGCATATTGCTGGCCCACTGCTTTGCGGTGGAAAGGGCGTCATACGACATAACGCTTGCGACCGGTGCCGTTGAGCCATCCATGAGCTCCCGCAGCTCCATTCCCATTGCCAAGATCTGGCCGTTGTCCGAAACAACCGTCGAGGTAGAGGGCAGGAGGTAGTTGGGATACAGAATCTGCGCGTACAACCAGCCATTGTCTGCAGAGATCCAGTCAAGCGAGCTACTCGCGCCGTCGTAACTTCCGTGAGTAGTTAGGCCTGGACGCAGTACCCAGACCGTATTTCCATCGGTGGCAGGAGCACTGAAAGTTAGTGGCGATCCTGAAAACTCCGAGATGCTCCAAGCGAGCGCTCCATCCGATTCCTTCAGCGCATACACACCGCTTATGGAAGGTGGGGAGCTTCCGCTTCCCAAAGGAGCGCGACTGAAAATGACATGACCCTTAGCAGTAACAGGATCGGTAAGCGGGATCTGGTCCAGTGCCGGAGGCAACGGCCGGGTCCAGCGCACAGAGAACTTACTGGAGTCTAGGCTGACTGGTACGTAACCACTGTGACCAGCGTTGCCGCCGCGTGATGTCCAGTCTGAGGCGCCAGTCAGAGAGCTCAACGGTGTCAGATTTTCGCCAGACAAAACGGTGATGTCATAGGGAAGCGTTCGCGACCGATAGACTTGACGGCAAGTCACGTCGTTGCAGGCATCTATATGCAAATCTCCTTGATACCGCCCGACCACGAGGGCACTGGGAATGCGAATAGCGGCTCTATGTTCGCCATCATCGCTAGGAAGTGTAGACACTTCGAGCGCGATGGCGCCGCTCTGATTGGTGATCCGAAAGTAAGGGTCACCGAGAACGCCGTTTCGATCTTGGATAGCTGACGTAATAATAAAACGGGAGGCGTCCCCTTCATATTGAGAGCCAACAAGCGAAGTGGGCACAACGCTAAAGTCGAATGAAGGGTCGTCTCCTCCTCCGTTGCCGCCACTGCAGCTGACTGTAGCGGAAACGACCATTATTACTGACGTGCACTTCACGAGCCGACGCATGTACCGCTCTCCTGTAGGTTTCGAAGCCCTCCCCCAAAGATGTCGTAGCCTGTGAAAGGGGACGCTCAGCGTCGGGGGCTATTCCTCCGACCGCCATCGCGCGCCCGCCGCACGACACGATGCCGTTGAAGCGTCTTCGATGTTGTTTTATGCGAGTCGGAAACTGCTGTTGGTGGAGAGTGTGCCACGGGGATCCGCTACAAGCTGATAGTCAGCTGCTCGGAATACCGCCAGCCAGTCCGTTTGCTGGCACGATCAAGCAAGGGTTAGTTAAGCGACGGGCGAATTGTCTGTGTCAGATCGGGACCGTTCGCTCGCAGCGGGCATGCAGAAGGGTGAAAGCGTGCCGATAGACACTTCTGTGATTTCTTTTGGTCAGGTTCGGCGAGCACCGCGTGCTTCAGTTAGTCCGCTCGATATACGTCAATGGTTCCAGAGATGCTGCGCAGGTTGGCGTCATTGCGTCGCTGGCGTGCCGGCATGGACTTGGGATCTGGTTCCGGCCGATCGTGCCCGACCACCACGGGTTCAGCCGAGCGCGACGAATATCGGTAGAGGATCGGTAGCGGCGCATGGATGCAAGCGGTCCGTCGCTGATCCTTTTCCAGCCATACGACGTTTGCGCGCATGTGCGGTGCCACGGGGCGGACGAGCCGCAATCCGCTGCGCCTCGCCTCCATGACCTCTTGCCGGATCCGTGCAAGGTCGCTGCCCGATCTTTCGACGTCTCCGGGCAGGCGCCGCATCGCCTCTTCGCGGTTGACTGTCTCGACGTGCTTGGTCCCCAGGATCCACGTAAATCCTATTCGCGTGGGGGCTTGCTCGAGAATCGGGATCTTGCGGTAGGTCTGGACGAGGTTGAGGCGAGCATATCCAAGGCGAATCAGCAGATCGCGCACTTGATGGGAGTCACGCTCGCGTTTGGATGCCAGGCGGCGATAGGTGCCAATCTCCGCGACCAGCGCAGTCTTGTGCTCGTTTACAACCTCGGCGCGCCGAATCACAGGC
>DATEEI010000043.1:0-10029 GCA_035281225.1 Vicinamibacterales bacterium | reverse complement strand
TGATGATCATGCCGAGCGCCGTTGGCTTGAACCGTCCCTCGATCTTGTTGGCATAGTCGCGGTCCTGGAGCACGCCGATGATGGAGGCGTACGTGCTCGGGCGGCCGATCCCGTTCTCTTCGAGCTCCTTCACGAGAGTCGCTTCCGTAAACCGCGGCGGCGGCTGCGTGAATTTCTGTTCGGGTCGAAGCGCCTTCAGTTCCAGGCGATCGCCTTCGGCGAGCGGCGGCAGGATACCTGACGCGCTTTCGTCTTCGTCTTTATCTTTTTCCGTTTCGGGCTTTTCCTCCGCCACTTGTCCGTAGGCGGCCTGCCACCCCGGGAATTTCGGCACGCTGCCCTTCACTCGAAACAGATAGTCGGCTGCCGTGATGTCGACCGTGGTCTCGTCAAAGGTCGCGGGCGGCATTTGCGAGGCGACGAAGCGATTCCAGATCAGCCGGTACAGCGAGTACTGCTCCGGGGTCAGGAACGGTCTGATCTTCTCCGGGTCGTATTCCATCGACGTCGGACGGATGGCTTCGTGCGCATCCTGCGCATCCGACTTGGTCTTGAAGGCATTGGCTTTCTCGGGCAAGTACTCCGCACCGAACGTCTTCCCGATGTAGTCGCGGACCGCCACAAGCGCGTCGTCGGAGACCCGGGTGGAATCGGTACGCATATAAGTAATGAGGCCGACCGGCCCTTCGACACCAAGGCCGGGCAGCTCGACCCCTTCGTACAGCCCTTGGGCGATCTGCATCGTTCGTTTCACGGGGTAGCGGGCGGTCTGCTGGAGTTTGCTCGTAATAAACGGCGGCGCCGCGTTGCGCTTGCGCTCCTTAGTCGCCACCGACGAAACGACGTAGGTCGCGCCTTCGAGATCGCGCAGCACGTCTTTCGACTGCTGCTCGTTGCCGATCTTGATGGCTTCGTCGCGATGCTTCACCAGCTTCGCTTCGAACCCTGGAGGCAGCCGGCCGGCCAGCGACGCGAACAGGTGCCAGTACTCCTCGGGCACGAACGCCGAGATCAACTGTTCGCGATCGCAAATCAGTTTCAGCGCAACCGATTGGACCCGCCCCGCGCTGAGGCCACGCCGAACCTTGTCCCAGAGCAGCGGGCTGATCTTGTAGCCGACGAGCCGGTCGAGCACGCGCCGCGCCTGCTGCGCATCGACCATCTTCATGTCGATGGCGCCTGGATGCTTGATGGCCTCGAGCACCGCCTTCTTGGTGATCTCGTTGAACATGAGGCGGTGGATCTTCTTCTTCTTGCTACCGAGCTCCTCGGCGAGGTGCCAGCCGATGGCTTCTCCTTCGCGATCGGGGTCGGTTGCGATGTAGATGTCGGTCGCGTCCTTTGCCGCGCTCTTCAGCTCCGCGATCACCTTCTTGCGCGTCGCCAGCAGCTCGTACACTGGCGCGAAACCTTCATCGACGTCGACGCCGAGCTTGCTCTTCGGCAAGTCGCGAACGTGGCCCATTGACGCGAGCACCTTGTAGTCGCGACCGAGATACTTATTGATGGTTTTTGCCTTCGCCGGTGATTCGACGATGACGAGCGATTTAGCCATGGAACCTTTCGAATACCTTAGCATGGTCCGCGAAACCGTACGAATCGACCACCCTCCACACGCCGCACCGCGCCGCCGAGCTCCAGCTCGAGCAGCCGCGGCAACAACCTCACACGATCGAGGCCTGAGAGGTGCGAGAGCTCGTCCAGATCGTACGATTCCCCTTCGGTCATCCGCCGAAGAACAGGATCCTGAGACGCAGGATTCGCCTTGTTGGATTCTTTTGACGCGCTAGTCCCCAATCCCCAATCCCTGGTCCCTAGAGGCAATTCCTCCAAGATATCGTCCGCACACTCCACCAACTTTGCCCCGTCGCGCAAGAGCGCGTGGGCGCCGTAGTTGCGCCCGCCGAGGACGTTACCGGGTACGGCGAGCACGGCGCGACCCTGCTCGAGTGCGAAGTCTGCGGTGATGAGCGACCCGCTGCCTTCAGCGGCCTCGACAACGACCACCGCGAACGACAGGCCGCTGATGATGCGGTTCCGCTGCGGAAAGTTGCCTTTGTAGGGAGGCGTGCCCCGCGGAAACTCGCTGACGAGCGCGCCGCGCTCGCAGATGCGCGCGGCAAGCGCCGCATGCTCGCGCGGATACACAACGTCGACACCGCAGCCCAATACCGCAACCGTCACGCCGTCGCCGTCGAGCGCGCCGCGGTGCGCGGCGGAGTCGACGCCGCGCGCCATGCCGCTCACGACGGTGACGCCGCGGCGGGCCAGATCGGCGCCAAGCCGCCGCGCCACTTCGAGCGCGTACGGCGACGCCGCGCGCGACCCAACGATGGCCACTGACGGCGTACGCAGCGCATCAGCCTGTCCTTTTATCCAGAGTGTCGGGGGAGGATCGTGGATAGCGGCGAGGGCGGTCGGATACCGGAGATCTCCGGCGGAAATGGCGACAACGGCGAGGCTCATGGCTGCTCCAGACCCGCAACATGCGGCTCCGCTGCCTGACCTCGTTCCGTATTGTAATACCCTCTTCCCTGCTATAGTTGAGATTCCCTATGCCGAAGCGTCTGTTGACGGTTGCCTTGCTGCTGACGGCCCTTTCCGGCGTGATCCACGCCGATGCGCGCTCGGATGCCAAGGCGCAGGTCGAGTTCGGCATCGCGGTCGCGCAGCGCGGCTTGTGGAAGGAAGCGCTGTACCGATGGGCGCGGGCGACACAGATCGATCCGACATACGCCGCCGGGTTCAACAACCTCGCAGTCGGCTACGAGCACGAGGGCCTGCTGGACAAGGCCTCCGAGGCTTACGAGCGCGCGCTGAAGCTGGAACCGAACAACGCCCTCGTGCGTCAGAATTTCGAGCTGTTCAAGGAAATCCATGACCGGACGAATCAGTCTCAAGCTCCTTAGCTGCGTCCTCGCGGTGGGCGTGACCGGATGCGCCAGCTTCTACGAGATTCCGATTGAAACCCCAATCGCCGCGAAGCTCGACGTCACCGCGTTTCAGCGGGTGTTTGTCGCCGGCTTCCTGGCCGGTGGCACGGATGACGTGGACGGCAACCTCGAAACCGTTCGCCTGCTGCGCAGCCAGCTGCGGATGAAATCGAACCTGCGCGTGATCGATGCCGACGTTTTGCCGCTGATGACCGACGCAGCCAGCAGCCGTCCGTTGGGTCAGGCTGCTAGCCCGAGCACCGAGGCGCGCGAGATGCCCGAGCTGATCAAGAACGAGAAGGATCTGCAGCCCTACGAGCACATCTTCGCGGATGCCGACTACTGGAAGCGGATCGGGGAGGAATACCAGAACCCGCTCATCGTCACCGGCACCGTGCTGTTCACCCCACACTCGCAATCGGGGATGGTGCAGCGCGAACGCGAGATCATCGACCCGGTGGGACGCCGCCGCGTCCAGCCGGTGCGCGAATTCATCGAGCGCAGGGGCTTCATCCTGCAGGAGCGGTTCATCTTCATCGATGGCCGCTCGGGCGCGCAGATTCACTCCGAATCCTGGCGCGAGGAACGGCTCTACAACCAGAACGACAACACGCCAGCGCTCTCGTCCTACTTCGAGCTGATGGACGAGATCGTGCCGAGGTTCCTGAGCACGCTCAGCACCCAAAAAGTGCGAGGATCGCGGATTCTGATCAAGTAGCTGCCAGCTTCGAGCTGCCAGTTCCCAGTTTCGGGCCAGAAACATGGGTATTCAGGCTGGCAGCTGGCGGCTGACAGCTGGAAGCTGCTATAATCTTTTGTTCTCTCAGCAAGGGAGTGTGTCCGTGTACGCAATTATTCAAGCCGGGGGTCGTCAGGTGAAGGTCGCACCGGGCGCCACCGTCGAGCTCGACGGAAGGGCCGCCGAGACCGGCAAAGAAGTGACCTTCGACCAGGTTTTGTTTCTGTCGAGCGATGGCGGAGAGCTGAAAGCGGGTTCGCCGTTCGTGAGCGGCGCTAAGGTCATCGGCATCGTCGACGGCGAGGCGCGCGGTCCGAAAGTCCGCGTGTTCAAGAAGAAGCGCCGCAAGGGCTTCCGCAAATCTGCCGGTCACCGCGCGTTCTACACGCGGGTCCGCATTACGGAAATACAAGGATAGCCGGTAGCTGGTAGCTGGTAGCTGAGATACACCAATGGCTCATAAAAAAGGACAAGGCAGTTCACGCAACGGGCGCGACAGCAACTCGCAGCGCCTCGGCGTCAAGCGCCACGACGGCAACATCGTCACCGGCGGATCCATTCTCGTGCGCCAGCGGGGGCGGCGGTTCTCGCCCGGCCTCAACGTCGGCCTCGGCAAGGACGACACGCTGTTCGCCAAAGTGGCGGGACGCGTGCGCTTCGAGGACCACGGCGCCCGGGGCCGCAAGATCAGCATCCTCCCGGTTGAATAGGGAGTCGGAGTCGGCAGTAATCAGTGATCAGTCGTCAGTCTGAGTTTCACAAGTCGACCGTCGACTTGGACTGAGGCCTGATGACCGAGCCTGACGACCGTCGACTGACGACTGCCGACTGATGAAATGTTCGTCGACGAAGTCGACATCCTCGTAGAAGCCGGCCACGGCGGAGCGGGCTGCATGAGCTTCCGGCGCGAGAAGTTCGTCCCGCGCGGCGGCCCCGACGGCGGTGACGGAGGCAAAGGCGGGTCCGTCTATGTGGTCGCCAGCCCGCACGTCAACACGCTCGTCGCCTACCGCTTCAACCGAGAGTTCCACGCCAAACGCGGCGGCCATGGACAAGGCTCCAACCGCACCGGCAAAGATTCCCCCGATATCGAGCTCGAAGTGCCCGTCGGCACCTTGATCTTTCAGAAATCCGAGGACCCGTCGGAAGCGCCTGTCCTGATCGGCGATCTCGTCGAGGCAGGCCAGCGAGTACTCGTCGCCCAGGGCGGCATTGGCGGCCGGGGCAACGCACGGTTCGTGAGCTCTACCAATCGTGCGCCGAGACGCTGCGAGGAAGGTCTCGAGGGACAAACCAAACAGCTGCAACTGCATCTCAAGCTGCTGGCGGACGTCGGGTTGGTCGGCTTTCCGAACGCGGGTAAATCGACGCTGATCTCGCGTATCTCCGCAGCACGGCCGAAGATTGCCGACTACCCGTTCACCACGCTCATTCCCAACCTTGGCGTCGTGTCGATGAGCGACAATCGCAGCTTCGTCGTCGCCGACGTACCCGGCCTGATTGAGGGGGCACACGCAGGCAAGGGGCTGGGCGACCGGTTCCTCAAGCATCTCGATCGGACCAAGGCGCTCGTCCATCTGGTGGACGTGTCAGGCGCCTCGTGCCGCGATCCGATTGAGGATTTCGAGACGATTCAGCGCGAATTGGCAGCATTCAGCACCGAGCTTGCGGCTAAGCCGCAGATCGTGGCGGCGACAAAGATGGACGCCGCGGTCGGTGATCAGACAGCCGTAAACGCCCTCGAAGCGCACGTGGCATCCCAGGACCTTCCCTTCGTGCGAATCTCGGCAGTGACCGGCGAAGGACTCGAGACCCTGCAGGCAATCATCTGGAAATATTTGAGTGAGGCGCGCCCTGCCGTCGCGCTGGCGACCGCAGAACACGACGCATGAAGATCGGCATCCTCGGCGGGACCTTCGATCCTATTCATCTCGGGCATCTCGATGCGGCGTTGACCGCAAAAAACGTGCTGGCGCTCGATCGTGTGCTGCTGCTGCCCTCGCGGACGCCTCCCCACCGTAACATGGAGCCGCGCGCGTCGATATATCATCGATTTGCGATGATTGTGCTCGCCGCGAGCAGCCGCGAAGGACTGCTGGCGTCAGATCTCGAACTGCGGAGGGATGGACCGTCCTATACGTCGCTGACGCTCGAGGCGCTTCAGGCCGACGGCCTCTCGCCGTCGCAGTTGTTTTTTATCATCGGCGCCGATGCGTTTGCGGAGATCGCCACCTGGTACGACTATCCACGGTTGCTGAAGCTTGCGAACTTCGCTGTCGTGTCGCGTCCAGGTGCTGCGCCCCAATCCCCAATCCCCAAAGGGGACAATTCTGCGTCGACGTCGATTGTGCACGTCAACGCCAACACGCCCGACGTATCATCCACCGACATCCGCCGCCGTGTGGCCAACGGCGAGTCGATCGACGGATTGGTTCCCCGCGATGTTGCCGAACACATTCGGCGGCACCGGCTATATGTCCCGGCCCCTGTCGCGGCGGTGATGTGACTCCACGCAAACGCCCTTCCAAAAAGTTTCCTCCTCAGGTTCAGCGCGCCATTGACGCCGCGCACGATCGCAAGGGATCTGAGGTCGTCGTGCTCGATCTTCGTCCCGCCGAGGGGTTCACAGATTTCTTCGTCATCGTGACGGGCCAGAACACGCGGCAGATTCAAGCGATCTCCGACGCGATACAGGACTCCCTCGCGGAGAAGGGCGCAAAACCGGCGCACATCGAAGGCGGCGAGCGCACCGGGTGGATCCTGCTCGACTACTTCGACTTCATCGTCCACATCTTCAGCCCCGAGGCCCGCGCGTTCTACTCTCTCGAGCGGCTCTGGGGAAATGCCGAACGGATTACGGTCTCGGAGCCGGGGCCGCCGAAGTGAAACGCGAACGCGGTGCGCTCCTGTTCCGTTGGCAGCACACCCTCTGTCAGCACGAATGGCAGGGACGTATAATCTCGTCCGCGCCAGTCCTAAAGGGCAAGGCAATTTACTGAAGGGCTTTAGTCATGACATCTATTAAACACCAGTGGTTTCTTGGCGCTCTTCTGTTGGTTCTCAGTGCGCGTCCCGGTTCGGCCGCGACCATCGATATCGTCAGCGGGTCGTTGGTGTTTACATCGCCATCTGCCGGCCATTTCCACCTTGTCGGAGCTGAGCGCGGCCTCGTCTTTGACGGCAGCGTGGATACCTCCGGAGCGCATTCGTTCCCAAGATGTCTACCTTGTCCAGTCGGCGCAATCTTTCATATCGACATCTCCCAAGACTTCAATGATTTGCGTGGAGCCGTAACGCTCGATGGTGTGACTCATGCTGTCGGCACTAGCCCCACTGAATCGGTGGCCGGTGCGTATTTCAGCGGCCCCGGTTTCATCATTCCGCCGCTTGGCGGCGATCAGCTCGTTCTGACCTCGCCTTTTCTGTTTCAAGGGTTCTTCCGGGAGCAGCATCTGAACTTTGTCGGCGAGCACGCTCACTTCGCGGGGAGCGGCGTGGCCACGTTCACTTTTATACCCTGGCCCGTGAGCCCAGGTAACGCCTGGCTGTTGCAATCGGCCCGTTACGACATCGTGCCGGAGCCCGCCGCGGTATGGTTACTACTGACGGGGCTGACAGGGATCGGCGGACGCCGCTTGTTGCGCCGTACGATCTAGCAACTCTGGCGAGTCTCTTCTCTCGAACCAACGACACGCGCGGCAGTGATGGCGTAGACCTCCAACGCTCCCGCCCGCTTCAGCACCCTCGCGGTGGGCATGCGGCTTGCTCTGCTGCGCCGCATGAAACAAATCAATTCATACAAAGATCTCACGGTCTGGCAAGTAAGCATGGACCTTGTGAACGTATGCTTCGAAATAGTTGAAGCGATACCGCATCCCTATCGTTTCATTTTCTGCGATCAGTTACTCCGAGCGGGCATTTCAATACCTTCAAACATTGCCGAAGGCAGTAGACGAACGACGAAGGGTTACTTAAATCACTTGTCCTACTCCCTCGGGTCGCAAGCAGAGCGGGAGGCGCGCGAGCGGGCCGACAAGTCCGGGCGGCGAGACGACCGTGACTGACCTAGCCCATGACCGCCAACCCCTCAACTCTGGAATCGTCAGGCTCGGGAATGCATTGGTCGCAGGGCTTTTCGCACCGACATGCGCCGTGTGCGATGTCATCCTTGAAGAGCCGTTATCCAGCTGTGTGTGCAGAAATTGCTGGGGAGCGATTCGTCCCATCACGCCACCGGTATGTGACCGCTGCGGTGACCCGCTTCCAAGACTTGTCGACCAATGCAGAAACTGCCAGACAGGCGGCGAGATGATCGATCGGGCCCGAGCGATCGGTGAGTACGAAGGCACCCTCCGCGAAGTCATTCATGCTCTCAAATACAACGGCCGGCGCTCATTGGCACCACGTCTCGCTGCGCAAATGAGGGCCAGGGGCAGCGAGTTGCTCGACACGGCTGACGGTGTCGTGCCTGTGCCACTCCACTGGCGACGAGAGTACCAGCGCGGCTTCAACCAGGCACGCGAATTGGCCCGATTTCTGGAGCGCCCAATCATCGATGTCCTTGCACGAACACGCTACACGCGGCCGCAGGTTGAGCTAGCGGCTAATCGTCGGCGTCAGAATATCGAGGCCGCGTTTGGCATGCGCCGGACGGTGTTTCGAGGGCGTGACGGCGTGGCGGGGTTGAAGATCGTTCTGGTTGATGACGTCAGCACTACCGGTGCTACGCTGGACGCATGCGCGAAAGTTCTGAAGCAAGCAGGAGCGTCGGAGGTCTATGCGCTTACCGCGGCACGTGTAATCACTCGACCGCACTAAGATCGAATCCCTAACCCCTAATCCCTAACCCCTAATCCCCAATCCCTGGATTCCTGGATTCCTTAGCTTCCCTAGGTCGTGAGCCGGGCAGTGACAGCCGCAAAGACCTCATCGGCGATGGCATCTTTGGCTCGCTCACCGTCAACGCTGACCCAATTCGCCTGCCGGGCCTGGCGGCGATAGCTCTCGCGCACCCGTCCGAGCAGAGCGAGATCGCGCTCGTAGCGATCGCGATCGTGGGCTTTCCTCCTGACTGCGGTCTCCGGGGCGATATCCACATGAATGGTCAGGTCCGGGTGCGGAAGGAAGCGCTGAATATCTTCGAGCCAGGCGGCGTCCAGCCCCTGGGCCTCGCCATAGGCAATGCTCGAGGCGCGGTAGCGGTCGCACAAGAGAATGAGGCCACCGGCTATCCATTCAAGGATCGCCTCGCGCCGCTCGTGCCGGTTGGCCACAAACAGCAACTGCATCACGTCTGGGCCGTACTCGCGCTCACCTTGCAGCGCGCGCGCGATTTCCTCGCCGATCGACGTGCCGTAGTCGGGAAACGACAGCAGTCGCACTTTGTGCCCCGCCTCGCGAAGCCGCTCGCGCAGCTGCTGCGCCTGAGTTTCCTTCCCGCTCTGATCGAGCCCTTCGAACGCGATGAGCATTCCCGCCATAGACGACTGCCACCTCCAGCGACCAGCTGCCAGCCACCAGCTACGAACTACCAGCTAGTTTCCAGCGCGAGCTGATCATCAATAGTCTGTCTGCGGCGGATGAGTTTGACGACGCCGCCATCGACCATCGCCTCCGCCGGCAACGAGCGCCTATTGTAGTTCGACGACATCGCCGATCCATACGCGCCTGCATCGAGTATGGCAAGCAGGTCGCCCACCTCGAGCGGCGTCATCTTCCGGTCGTGCGCGAACGCGTCTGTGCTCTCGCACACAGGCCCGACGATGTCGTAGCGAAGCTCTCGAGCGGGGCGCGGCGTCACGGCTTCGATGCGATGAAACGAACCGTAGAGCGCCGGCCGCATCAGCTCGGTCATGCCGGCGTCCAGCACCGCAAAATGATGGCCTCCGGGCGCATCTTTCAAATCAATCACGCGAGCGAGCAGCGCGCCGGACGCTCCGACCAGAAACCGTCCCGGCTCCATGGCAATCGCCAGTCCCGACGGCTTCACAATCGACAGCACCGCCGTCGCATATTCCGCCGCGGTGGGCACGCGCGATCCGTCGTAGGAAATGCCCAGCCCACCACCGATGTCGATGTGGTCCAGCGAAACGCCCGCGTCGCGCAGCTCCTGAGCCAGTCGAACCACGGCGGCGGCTGCGCGCTGCATCGGCTCTAGCGCGACAATCTGTGATCCGAGATGGACATGAATGCCGGCTGGCTCGAGGCCCGGCTGCGTCTGCATCTTGCGATAGAGCGCGCTCGCCTGCTCGAGCGGCACGCCGAACTTGTTGATGTGGAGCCCGGTTGAGATGTGCGGATGCGTGCCGGCATCAATGTTGGGGTTGACGCGCAAGGCAACCCTGGCGCGCACGCCTC
>DATEEI010000042.1:0-13359 GCA_035281225.1 Vicinamibacterales bacterium | reverse complement strand
CTGGTCGTTCTGGTACGCCGCTGCCTCCACGCCGTCCGTGGAACGGCTGCAAAGGTGCTTGTGAACGACCGCATCGACGTGTCGGTCGCGGCCCAGGCCGACGGCGTTCACTTACGGTCGGATTCAATCGACGCGTTCGTTGCGCGAACCGTGCTTCCTCCAGAGGCGCTCCTTGGTCGATCGGTGCACAGCGTGGAGGAAGCCGTGGCGGCAACACGGGCGGGTGGCATCGACTACCTGATTCTCGGCACACTCTTTCAGACAGCCTCGAAAGATTCAACCCACTCTCTGACTACGCTGGACGATCTCTCGGCGGTGTCGCGTATGAGCGCTGTTCCGGTGCTGGCGATCGGCGGCATGACCTTGGAACGTGCGCCGGCCGTGGCACAAGCCGGGGCCTCAGGCGTGGCCGGCATTGGACTGTTCATTCCTGCGGACGGCCAGCGGCAGCAGGTACACCTTCGGGCGATCGTGGCCGGCCTTCGCCGCGTGTTTGACACGTGTGGAGCGGTTCCCTAACATTGACCGCAACGCATTGGTAACGCCCCAGGGTCTTCATGCCCGAACCGTTGGCGCCCGGCTCCGCGAAGCGCGGGAAAAGCGCGGTGTTTCTCTCCGGCAGATAGCGAACAGCACCCGCATTTCCGTGATGTCGCTCGAAGCGCTCGAGCGGAGCGATCTGTCGCGGTTGCCCGGCGGCATCTTCACACGCTCGTTCATTCGCGCGTACGCGCAGGAGGTCGGACTCGATCCCGATCGCACCATCCAGGATTTCATCGCCGAGCTCCCGCCGGAGACGGCTACGGCGACCGCTCATACGGCTCCCGTTGAGGATGGCGATGCGCTGGACAGTGAACGACGGGTAGTCGCGACGGCGATCCGACTGATTCTCGTCAGCGTTCCCATTATCGGCCTGGTGATCTACTACGGGACCCGCGGAGTCCCGACACCGGCATCACCCGCGGTTGGCACGAATGCGAAGGTGGAGACGCCGCCGTCGGGAGCGGCGGAACCGGAGACGTCCGCCGCGGTGCCCGTTGTCCCCAAGGTATCGGCGCTCACTATGGAGATAACGCCAAGGCGATCGTGCTGGGTTTCGGTGACCGTTGATGGAGAACCGACGTTCTCGGGAATGATGAACCCCGGCGACAAGCGGGTGATTCAGGCGAACGTGCAGATTCTGTTGAATGTGGGTGATGCCGGTGCTTTTGCGTATACGCTGAACGGGCGCGCGGGACGATCCCTGGGCGCCCCCGGCGAAGTGGTGAGTACGCGTATCACAGTGTCCAACCTCCAGGAATTCTCTTCTCCCTGATGGAACTCGGCATCCGCAGTCCTCTTCTCGATTTTTTCAAGAGAGGAGAAGTCGCCAAGGATGTGCGCCTTCTCGCCGCCCGCGGTGCGCTTGCCCCGAGGGCGCAGGAGCAAATAGCGCTGCTCGCGATACTCACCGAAGACAGCGATCCGGAAGTTCGCAGCGCGGCGACAACCACGCTCGCCGCCATTCCCGGCGAATCACTCGCGATGTTCCTAGGCAAGCCGGACGTTCCCGACGGACTCAAGGACTTCTTTCGCGGCCGCGGTATCGAGCCGATCGTTGGAGGCGAGACGACCGACGAGCCGCTGGTGGATATTGAGGTCGTGACCGACCAGCCGGTCGGGGAACCAGTCAATGAAGTCGAGGACGGCGAAGAGGACGCCGAGCGGCAGGGCGCGGCCCACCGGCTTGGGTTGATGGGCATCGCCGGCCGGATGAAGGCCGCGATGAAAGGCACCAAAGAGGAACGGGCCATCCTTATTCGCGATCCGAACAAGCTGGTGTCGGTCTCGGTGCTGAGTAGCCCGAAACTGACGGAGTCTGAAGTGGAGAACTTCGCCAAGCTAGGGAGTGTATCGGAGGAAATCCTTCGGATCATCGGACAGAATCGCGCGTGGGTGAAGAACTACGGAGTCGTCTCCGCGCTCGCCAAGAATCCGAAGACGCCCCTGGGCGTGTCGCTGAACTTCGTGCAGCGCCTCAACGAGAAAGATCTGAAACTGATGGCGATGGATCGCAACCTGCAGCAGCCCCTGAAGCTCGCCGTACGAAAGCGGCTCGTAAAGCCCGATAAGACATGATCAGAATGCTCTCGGCCGACGACAAAGTCGCCGAAATCAAACGGCTGTACTACCAGACGTCGCGGACGACCATCAAACAGGACTTCGCCAAGGCCATCGATCTGTTGAAGTCCATGCCGAGCGAAGAGGAACGCGAGCGCGTCGCCGTGTATATGGACGGAATGTCGCAGATGCGATCGGACTGGGCGAGGCAAGGGGGGCAGAAGGGGAAAGTAAGAAGTAAGAAGGCAGAAGTAAGAAGGAAAAGATAGGACTCACTTCCCCCTATTCCTCCTCAGCCCTGCCTTGAATTCCTCAACCGGGCGGGTATTGAGCACGTCTTCTCTGCGGAGCCAGGCGCGGCGCGCTACCTGGACGCCCCACTTCATCAGCCGGAAGCCACCGGTACTGTGCGAGTCGGTGCTTACGACGATTTTTACGCCGCGATCGCGCGCGGCTTTGGCGTGGGCGTCGGAGAGATCGAGTCGATCGACCTGAGAGTTGATCTCCAGCGCCACGCCTGCCGAGGCAGCGGCTTCGATGAGCGCGCCGACATCCACCCGATATGCTTCCCGCCTCAGCAGAATCCGTCCGGTCGGATGTCCAATGATGTCGACATAGGGGCATGCCACTGCGCGAAGCAGGCGATCGGTCATCTGCGATGCGTCCTGATTGAACGCCGAATGCACCGACGCGACGACGACATCGAGCTGCGCGAGGCACTCGTCGGCCAGATCCATCGTGCCGTCAGGCCTGATGTCGCATTCGATGCCGGCTAGCAGCGTGATACCTTCGAGGCGGGCGCCGATGTCGCGGACGCGCTGCGCGTGTGCGAGCGCGCGCGGCTCGTCGAGCCCGTTGGCCATCGCGAGCGCCTTGCTGTGATCCGTGATGGCGAGATAGCTGAAGCCGGCGTCACGGGCCGCGATGGCCATCGCTTCAATGTCTTCTCGGCCGTCGGTTTCCGTGGTGTGCGAGTGAATGTCCCCGCGGATATCGGCGAGGGTCAGCAGATTCGGGAGCTCGCGCCGGGCGGCGGCGTCGATCTCGCCACGTCCTTCGCGGAGCTCGGCTGGAATCTCTTCCAGTCCGAGCGCGTCGTAGATGTCGGCTTCGGTGCGACCGGCGATTGGTGCGCCATCCTCGGTGCGAAAGAGCCCGTACTCGTTGAGCTTGAGCCCGCGCGCGATCGCGCGATCGCGCAGCGCGATGTTGTGGGCTTTCGACCCGGTGAAATACTGCATGGCGGCGCCCTGGCTCTCCTCCGGGACGAGCCGTAAATCCGCCTGGATGCCGCCCCATAGCAGGATGCTCGATTTCGTCTCACCCTGGCCGAGAATGCGATCGACGAGCTTGTACATGGTGAACGTCGACATCACGTGGGGATCGGATCCGGTGGCAAGAATGTCGATATCCCCGGCGGTCTCGGCGCCGCGCCGAAGACTGCCGACCGAGACGAACGTCACCGTCGGGCACTCGCCGCGCATGTAATCCAACAAGAGCGCGGCAGCGTCCGCGGCGTCCGGCAGGAGATGTCGCCCGGAGTGTTGCTTCCGCTCGGCGCATGCCTTGAGGATCAGCTGCTCTTTCTTGGACCCGAGGCCCTTCAGCTCGCGGACCCGCCCCTCTTTGCAGGCCGCCTCCAGCTCGTCGACCGTACGGATGCCCAGTTGCGTGTACAGCTGGGCCACCGTCTTTGGGCCGACTCCCTGAAGGCGCAGGAGGTCGAGAATCGTCGTCGGAAACTGCTCGAGGAGGTCGCGGTGATACCGGGCTTCGCCGGTCTCCGCGATTTCACGGATCTTCGAGGCAAGCTCCTTGCCGATGCCCGCAATCGCGCGCAGCTGTTCCTCTGTGCAGAATGCGAGCCGTTCGGTCGCTTGCGCGATGGTGTCGGCGGCGTTCCGGTATGCGCGGATCTTGAAGGGATTCTCGTTCTTGATTTCGAGAAGGTCGGCGATCTCGGAAAAGATGCGGGCGATGGCGAGGTTTTCCATGGGCGATTGCAGGAGAATAGGAGGTTAGGAGAACTGACTTTCCTTTCCTGTCTCAGTACGTAGTGCCCGGCTTCAGCCGGACCGTGAGTGTCACCTTGATCACCTGCTCCTCATCTCCTATTCTCCTGCAAAAAAGTCAGTCGCTCTGCACGCGCAGCCCGTCGCTTTCGATCTGATAGTCGAGCAGCCGCGCGCCGCCAGCCGACAGCGCCCTCTGCACTGCCGGAACGTGTTCTGGATCGGCCAGACAGAAAAGGCAGCCCCCGCCGCCTGCGCCGCAGACTTTTGCGGCGCGGGCGCCGGCTGCCGACGCGACGCTCAGGAGCGATTCAATCATCGGAGTCGTCACGCCTGGCGCCAGCTGCTTTCGTGCCGTCCACTCGGCTCGAAGGCAGCGTGCCACGCTCTCCCAGTCTGCGGTCTCAAGCGCTTCACGCAGCTCGCAGGCTGCTGCCACGATCCGATCGAAGCACTCGAAGACCTGGCGATCGCCATCCACGTGGCGCTTGGTAATGTCCCAATTGTTCGTGCCCGAAAAATGCGGTGCGCCCGTGTATGCCAGCACGAGCCTCCGCTGCAGTTCGTGCACGTCGACGTCGAGTGCGACGCGCCTGACGCCGTCAGGTCGCAACTCGATGGCGGCCACGCCGCCATAGTAAGCAGGTCGGTAGTCCTGAAGTCCTGTCGGAACCTTGATAACCTGGGCTTCGATGTTCATGGCGATGGAAAGCAGCGCTTCGCCGTCGAGATCGGCTCCTGACCATCGGGCGAAGGCGCCGCATACCGCCACGTTGAGAGCGGACGATCCAGCAATACCCGCTCCGGCGGGAGACTCGCCGCGCGTCCTCAGCGTCAGGTTCTCCGCGCGGAAGAAGTACGCCAGTTTGCTCAACAGGGGAAGAGTCGGATCATCTCGCAGCATCTGCCATCCCGCCACATCGACGGACTTTCCCGTGTCGATCGACTCGATGACGACCCGACCGTCGGTCCTCGCCGTAATCTCGGCGTGAGCGCGCAGGCTGATGGCCGCGTTCAGCGTCTGGGCATTCTCGTGGAACAAATACAAGGGCCAGATATCAACAGTGCCGCCGGCAAGATCGATTCGTGTGGGTGCAGACGACGTGACTATCGACCATGGACGATTGACCATTGACTAAGTTAGGTGTGCGCGCGTAGCAGTAGCACGGGAACGCGGACGATGTGCCGGACCTTGTCGACGGTCGTTCCGTGGAGGATGTCGCCCAGGAGCCGATGTCCGTGAGTCGACATCGCAATGAGATCGACCCGGGCCTCGCCGGCGATTCTGATGAGCTCAGTCGCCGGATCGCCCATGGCCAGCTGGGTGTCGACCTGCAGTCCAGCTGCACGAAGCTCGTCGCATCGCCGGGCCAGGTATGCGCGATCGTCTCGCATCTCCTCCGACTCGCGCAGGTTCAAATCCTCGAAGTGCCGCGCGGCAAAGCCGTCTGCGACGTGCACGAGGAGCAGGCGCGCTCCCGTGAGCTTGGCCAGTCCCAGGACATGCTCGAGGATCGCTTCGTCGGCCTTCGAGTGCTCAACGGCAACGAGAATGTGGTGATACACGGCTAGCTCATCCTCCGAAGAATTCAACGAACGTCTGATAGAGCAGATAGACGTTCAACGCGGTGATGATGAGGCAGACGGGCCATGCAAGCAGCTTGACCCAGGTCTTGATCGCAAACGGCCCCATCATCTTCCGGCTGCTCGTGAACTGGACGAGCGGGAAAATGGCAAACGGGAGCTGCATGCTGAGGATGACCTGGCTCAGCACGATCAGGGGGCCTGACCCCTCCTCGCCGCGGATCCCGATGACGATGACCGCGGGAACGATGGCGATCAGTCGCGTGACGAGGCGGCGGAGCCACGGACGCAGCCGGATGTTCAGGAAGCCTTCCATGACGATCTGACCCGCCAACGTCCCCGTCAGCGTCGCGTTTTGACCCGAGAAGAGCAGCGCGACGGCGAACAGTGTGCTCGCCAGTGTGGCGCCGAGAAGGGGGTCGAGCAGCAGGTACGCGTCGGCGATGTCGGCGACGCTCTCATGCGGCGTTCCGTGGAACACGGCCGCTGCCATCACGAGAATCGCGCCGTTGATGAACAGGGCCGACATCAGCGCGACGGTCGAGTCGATTGTGGCGTATCGGATCGCTTCTTTTTTCGCCTCGTAGGAGTCTCCGTAGTTACGGGTCTGCACGATCGAGGAATGCAGGTAGAGGTTGTGCGGCATCACCGTTGCGCCCAGAATGCCGATCGAGATGTAGAGCATCGCGGGATTTCTGAGAATCTCGGCGCGCGGGATCAGGCCCCGCGCCATTTCGCTCATGTCAGGTCGAGCCAGCCAGAGCTCGACGGCAAAGCATCCGGCGATTCCGATGATGAGCAGGATGACGATCGCCTCGACCCAGCGAAACCCCTTGTGCTGCATGTAGAGCACGAGCAGAACGTCGAGCGAGGTCAGGCAGACCCCCCACATGAGCGGAAGGCCGAACAAGAGCTGCAAAGCAATGGCTGCGCCGAGCACTTCGGCCAGGTCGCACGCGGCAATAGCGATTTCGCAGAACACCCACAGCACAAACGTCGTCCGGCGCGAGTACCCGTCGCGGCACGCCTGCGCCAGATCGCGGCCGCTGGCGATGCCGAGCCGTGCGGAGAGCGACTGCAGGAGAATCGCCATCAGGTTCGACAGTAGGATGACGCTGAGCAGTGTGTAGCCGAACCGTGCGCCTCCGGCAATATCGGTGGCCCAGTTGCCGGGGTCCATGTACCCGACAGCCACCAGGTACCCGGGGCCGGCGAAGGCCAGCATCTTTCTCCAGGGAGGGCTGCCTACTGGAACCGCGACGCTGCTGTGTACTTCAGGGAGACTGCGCCGGTCCCAATCGGGATCCGGGGTGGCGACACTGGTGGGTCTCTCCATCAATTGGTTATCAACTCTATAATGATAAGTCGTGTCGCCTCAACCGCTTCGTCGCCGCATCGGACAGCTGCTCATCGGCAGTTTCTCCGGATCGGTCATTCCGGTCGAGCTGCGATCGATGGCCCGTGAGTTCGACTTAGGCGGTATTACGCTCTTCGGACGCCTTGGGAACATCGAGTCACCGGGCCAGGTTGGCGAACTGGCATTCGATGTGCGGAACCTGGGTCGAGAACTGCCCGGCTGGGTGGGGATTGATCAGGAAGGCGGTCGTGTCGCCCGGCTGCGCTCGCCGTTTACCGAATGGCCGCCCATGGCGGTGCTGGGACGAAGCGGCGATTCCGAGCTTGCAAGAAAATTTGCGGAAGCCCTGGCCGCCGAGCTTTCGGCCGTGGGGATCTCGCTCGACTACGCGCCCGTGCTCGATATCCACACCAACCCCCAAAACCCCGTCATCGGCGATCGCGCGCTGGGCGAGAAGCCCGAGACGGTCGCGACGCTCGGCCGCGTGATTATTGAAGAGCTTCAGCGCGCGGGCGTGGCGGCGTGCGGCAAGCATTTTCCCGGGCACGGCGATACCGCGACCGATTCGCACGTCGAGCTCCCGATCGTGGAGCATCCGCCGGATCGGCTGAGGGCCGTCGAGTTCCTGCCGTTCAAGGCGGCCATCGACGCCCGGGTGGCATTCATCATGACCGCCCATGTACTGGTCACATCGATCGACGATGAGCGGCCGGCGACGCTGTCCCCGAGGATCGTGAAGAACATCCTTCGCGATGAGCTTGGCTTCACAGGCGTTATCGTTTCAGACGATCTGGAGATGAGAGCCATCGCCAACAGCTACTCGCCAGGAGAGGCTGCCGTAGCCGCCATCGAGGCAGGATGCGATGCGGTGCTGATGTGTGGAGTGGGGCCGCATGCGGACATCGAGTTGCAGGCACAGGCCCTCGAGGCCCTCGTTCATGCCGTCGAAGACGACCGGTTGCCGGTCAAGCAGGTCGAGGCCGCGTTGGAGAGAAATCGGCAGGCGAAGGAGCGGTTTGCGCGCGAGTGGCGCCCGCCGACGCCCGCCCAGCTGAAAGCGGTCGTTGGATCGGACAAACACCGTGCAATTTCCGAGCAGATGGCGTCCTTCGCCTGATATCGCATGCTGAAGCCACCGAGGCTGCGTGCCGGCGACAGAGTAGCGGTCATCGCTCCCGCAAGCCCATTCAGCCGAGACGAGTTCGACAAGGGAATCGCGGAGCTGCAGCGGCTTGATGTTGAACCGGTCTTCGACGAGAGCGTCTTTGCTCAGCACCGCGGCTATCTCGCCGGCGACGGGTACATCAGAGCCAATGCGTTTCTCGAGGCATGGCGCGATCCGTCGATTCGAGCGCTCATCGCGGTTCGCGGTGGATACGGCAGCGTGCACTTGCTGCCGTATCTGGAGCAGCACGATCTGCGGGGATCCCCGAAAATCTTCATCGGGTACAGCGATCTGACGACCGTGCTGAGCTATCTCACGACGGGATGCGAAATCGTGTCGTTCCACGGTCCCATGCTGGATAGGCGATTGGGGCGTGGCGTTGATGCATACGACCCCGATACGTTCATGCGCGCACTGACGAGCACGGAGCCGTTGGGGGAGCTCACGGCGCCTGCATTGGAAACGTTCTGCAAAGGGGAAGCGGCGGGACCACTGATGGGAGGCACGCTCGCGCAACTCGTCGCCTCGCTCGGTACACCCTTCGCCTTTAACCCGCCGAAAGGGTACGTCCTGTTTCTCGAAGACGTCGCAGAACGCCCCTATCGGCTCGATCGCATGCTCACGCAACTGCGACTGTCAGGCATTCTCGCTGCGGCATCGGCGCTTGTGTTGGGAGAGTTTCTGGATTGCGATGAGCCGCGCGGCGAGCCTTCGGGGCGAGCCGTGCTCGCGGAACTGCTCGAAGATTTCAATGGCCCTGTCGTGTACGGGTTTCCGTCTGGACACACCACGGGTCCCCTTGTGACGTTGCCGTTCGGCGTGCAGGCGCGGGTGATCGCCGACGGACGTCCACGTGTGATCATCGAAGAGGCTGGGGTAGAGTGACGATTCATTTCATAGGCGTGTGCGGAACGGCCATGGCGACGCTGGCGGCGTTGCTGAAACATCAGGGACATGATGTGCAGGGATCGGATGAGCACGTGTACCCGCCGATGAGCACGTTCCTGGAATCGGAAAAGATCCGGACGTTTGCGGGCTACAACGCCGAACACATCAGCGGCAAGGTCGATCTGGTGGTTGTCGGCAACGCCATCTCGAGGGGTAACGTCGAGCTCGAGGCGGTCCTCGACCGCAAGATGCGTTACTGCTCGCTGCCCGAAGCGGTGCGCGATCACTTTTTGTGGAGCTCGCGTTCAATTGTCATCGCCGGCACGCACGGAAAGACCACCACGACATCCCTGACCGGCTGGCTGCTGGTCCACGGCGGGCTGGATCCCAGCATCCTCGTTGGCGGTATCGCGCGCAATCTTGGTGAGGCCGGATCGAGCTACCGGCTGGGCGAGGGTCGCGACTTCGTGATCGAAGGCGACGAGTACGACAGCGCCTACTTCGACAAGACCGCGAAGTTCCTGAAGTACCTTCCGGATATTGCGGTCATCAACAACGTGGAGTTCGACCACGCCGACATCTACGCCGACCTCGACGCCGTGCGCCTCGCATTTCGAAGGTTGGTGAACCTCGTGCCTGGGTCCGGCCTGCTGTTGCTTGGCGCCGACTCGCCCGACGCACTGGCGCTGAGGAAGGCTGCGGTAAGCCCCGTGGAGACGTTTGGTCTGGCAGAGTCCGCCGACTGGCGCGCCAGTGAAGTCACCGTATCTGCTGCGGGCCAGTCATTCACTGTCTGGCACGCTGGCGCTCGCTTCGGGACCATGGAGATACCGTTGTTCGGCCTGCATAACGTCAGGAATGCGCTTGCGGCGATCGCGGTTGCGCATGCGGTGGCGCTGCCCGCCGAAACGATAGCGGAAGGCTTATTGCAATTCAAAGGCGTGAAGCGGCGGCTCGAGATCTTCGGCGCAGTGGGCGGCGTCACGGTGTACGACGACTTCGCGCACCATCCGACGGCCATCGCAGAGACGCTCGCTGGCCTCCGCGCGGCCAACCCCCACCGTCGCATCTGGGCTATCTTCGAACCGCGTTCGGCTTCCTCGAGCCGGCGGGTCTTTCAGGAAGATTTCGCGCGCGCGTTCGGCCCGGCCGACGAGGTCATCATTGCTCCGGTGTTTCGCACAACCGTGGCAGAAGGCGAACGCCTCTCGCCCCAGCAACTCGTGGCAGATCTGAAGGGCGGCGGGCAGCGCGCCCGCTATGCCGCCTCCCTCGATGACATCGTCGCGGCGATTGCGAAGGAACGGAAAGAGGGAGACCTCGTCGTGTTCATGTCGAACGGTGGCTTCGGCGGGATCCACCAGAAGACGCTCGAAGCACTGAGATGAGCAACGTCCGTCTCGTGCCGATGGGCGACACCTGTCTGTCAGTGATGCTCGACGACAGGATTGATCCAGCGATCAACGCGCGGTGCGTCTGGATCGCCGCGAGGCTCGAACAGGAGCCGCGCGCTGGTATTCGTGACGTCGTGCCGACCTTCAACGCCGTCGCGGTTCACTTCGATCCTGCGACAATCAGTCGTCGCGACCTTGACGCTGATCTGCGGAGGCTCGCGGCCGATGCTCCGCCGAGTACTGGTGCCGCCGGTGACCTGATCCAGATTCCGGTCGAGTACGGTGGTCGAGTGGGGCCAGATTTGACGGCCGTTGCGGAATTCGCCGGGTGCTCCGAGCGCGATGTGGTCCGCCTTCATACCGCCGCCGAGTATCGCGTGTACATGCTCGGCTTTCTTCCAGGGTTTGCCTACATGGGTTCGGTGGACGAGCGCATAGCGATGCCGCGGCTTGACGTACCACGGATGCGGGTGGCGGTAGGCTCCGTCGGCATCGCCGGGAGGCAGACGGGCGTTTACCCGTGCGATACCCCTGGGGGTTGGCGCATCATCGGTCGGACTGAGGTGAGTCTGTTCGATCCCGCTCGCACGATGCCGTTTTTGCTGAAGGCCGGCGATCGCGTGACGTTTGTGCCGGCGTGAGTGATGGCCGCGCTGTCGATCGTTCGGCCTGGCATGTTTACGACAGTGCAGGATCTGGGCCGGTGGGGTTTCCAATCGCGCGGCGTGCCGGTTTGTGGCGCGATGGATCACTACTCGCACCGCCTCGCGAATCGTCTGGTTGGCAACAGCGACCAGGCCGCGACGTTGGAGCTGACGCTGACCGGCCCGCAGATTCGCTTTGAGAATCAGACATCATTCGCGGTGACAGGGGCGGTGTTCGCTCTGACGCTGGATGCCAGCGTCGTGGACATGAATCGGATGATCGAAGCACCCGCGGGATCCATATTGAGATTTGGGGAGCGTCAACTCGGCGCCCGGTCGTACATCGCGATCCAGGGAGGTGTGGACGTTCCGATGGTTCTCGGGAGCCGATCGACGCACGTGCTGACTCGAATGGGGGGATTGGATGGCCGCGCGCTGCGCGCAGGCGACACGATCCACACCCTGACAGGGGTGAGGGGAGAGGGGAGAGAGGTGATGACCTCTCCCCCCTCCCCCCTCCCCCCTCTCCCCTCATCCCTCACCCCTACCAGGATCCCCGACGGCGGCGCGCGGCTGCGCGTCATTCCGGGCGACCAGCGGCTCTTCCATCAACTGGCCTCGCGACGGTTCAGCATCTCGTCCCATTCCGATCGGATGGGGTATCGACTTGAGGGATCGAACGTCGGCGATGTGCCTGCCGCAGAGCTGATTTCGAGCGCCGTCGTGACCGGCGCGATTCAAGTGACGCCCGCGGGACAAGCCATACTGCTGATGGCCGATCATGCGACGACCGGCGGCTACCCGATCGGTGCCGCCGTGATTGCCGCGGATGTACCGAGAGCAGGACAACTCGCGCCGGGCGACTGGATCGAGTTCGAAGCCTGTTCACTCGAACGCGCCGACGTCGCACTGCGGGAGCAGGAGGCGGTCTTTGGCGGCCGGTAATCACCTGTTCGCCGAGGAAATGCTCGGGCGCTTCGGCGCCGTGCGCTTCCGCGCCGACGTGCCGCTTGCGCCCTTGACGACGCTCAAGGTTGGAGGGCCCGCCGATTGGTTGGTCGAGTCGAGATCCTCAGACGACATGATGGATGCGTTGCGTCTTGCGCATCTTCACGGCATCAACGTGACGCTGCTCGGCGGAGGCTCGAACGTGTTGATCGGCGACAAAGGCATTCGCGGCCTGGTGATCAGACCGAGAGGTGGGCAGATCGAGCAGCTGGACAGCGCGCATGTTCGCGCCGATGCGCCCACGACCATCAACGGCCTGGTGCGCTGGACGATCCATCGCGGCATCGCCGGGATCGAAGCGTGGGCGGGCACGCCTGGCACGGTCGGCGGAGCCATTTACGGCAACGCGCATTTTGGCGGGCGGCTCATCGGCGATCTCATCGAATCGGTGCGTCTGACCGACCGTAAGGGCGAGATATGCGATCGTTCGAGCGATGAGATGGAATTCGGGTACGATCGCAGCCGCTTGCAGAAAACGGACGAGGTCGTCCTGTCGGCGGTATTCCGGGTGTCTACTGGCGATCCGATGGCGCTTCGTGAGGTCGCGCGCCAGTCGCTGGCCTACCGAAAGCAAACACAGCCCCTCGAGACGCCGAGCGCCGGCTGCATCTTTCAGAACCCGGCTCGTGCGGTGGTGCCTGCGGAGATTCCCGCATCCGCCGGCGCACTTGTCGATCGCGCAGGACTCAAGGGCGAGGCGCGCGGTGACGCCCGCGTCTCTACGGCGCACGCCAACTTCATCGTCAACGAGGGGCGTGCGACCGCTGCAGATATTCGAAGCCTGATCGATCTGTGCCGCTCGAGGGTCAGCGCGACGTTTGGTGTCACGTTGCTCGAAGAAATCGTCTACTTGGGAGAGTTTTGATGTCGAGTCTGCTGATCGAAGGAGGGCGTCCGATTTCCGGCACGATCGAGGTCGAAGGAAACAAGAACGCCGCGCTACCGCTGCTGGCCGCCTGCCTTCTGACCACTGAGGAATGCGTGCTCACCAACATGCCTCGCATCGGCGATGTCGAGGTCATGGCGAAGTTGTTGATCGAGCTCGGAGCTGAGGTCCACGGCCTCGGCACGACCACGATCCGGGTTCGCTGCAAGGAGATTAAAACCTCAGAGCCGAGCCAAGAGCTGGTGGGGAAGCTGCGGGGATCGGTGCTGCTGCTCGGACCGCTGCTCGCCCGGACAGGGCGCGCCATTCTCGGGATGCCTG
>DATEEI010000041.1:0-32505 GCA_035281225.1 Vicinamibacterales bacterium | reverse complement strand
CCGATAAAGGGGTCAGACCCCATTTTTCGCCAAGGACGATCGGAATCCGCGAAAATGGGGTCTGACCCCTTTAATGAATCGTGCGCGACAACACTTCAAGTTCCCGCGCCAAAACGAGTTTTTTCTCGAGCAGACGGGTGTCTGGCGTCGCGCCCGATTCCTGCAGACGTGCAATCTCCTGTTGGATAGCTGAGAACTCGCGATGCACGCGCAGCTGCTGGAGCTCTTTGACGCAGCTCATCGCCGACCAGGGTGCGCTGGGCTCTGCCGCAATCCCCGTAACGAGCTGCGCCTCCATAGAAGTTAGACGCTCGAGAAGGGCAGAAGGCACCATGACCGGCGGCTTTTCCACCAGGCGCAAGGCCTCTTCCAGGATGTGACGCGTCGCTAATCCGTCTAAGTCATTATCCTGCAAAAGCTTGAGCGCTGTCATCCCCAGTTCTGGCTCGTGCATCAGAGCCCAGATCAGCCCTTTCTCGGCCTGTTTCACCTGCCCGAAATTGGGCAGTTCTCGGGCCGACAGGGCCGGGCGTTTCTGGACAGCCGCCTTCCGAACCTCCGCCCTGACGACCTCTTCCGTAATACGGGCTTTGTGCGCCAATCGGTCCCCGAACTGATCGCGGGCAGCAGGATCGGGAATGCGCGCGGCGACCGCCAGCATCGAGGTCAGAAACTGACGCCGCCCCTCGTCGCTGGTCAGATCGTGCGCGGTGGCACTGCGGTCGAGAAGGTACTCGAGGTACGGCCGCGAGCTCTTGAGCAGCTCGAGATAGGCGTCCCTTCCTCGTTTCTGGACAAAGCCATCGGGATCTTCGCCAGGCGGCAGCACCGCCACGTTGACCTCGAAGCCTTCGGCAACCAGCAGCTCACACGATCGGGCCGCGGCGCCCTGGCCGGCCGCATCGGGGTCGAAGCTCAGGATCACCTTCGAGGTGAAGCGGTGCAGGAGCTGCGCCTGCGCCGGTGTCAGAGCCGTCCCCGACGAGGCAACGACCGGGGTCACGCCCGCTTGCACCAGCTGCGCAAAGTCGAAGTACCCCTCGACCATGACCGCATAGCCGAGACGCGAAATCTCCTTCTTAGTCAGGTGCAGTCCGTACAGCGTGCGCCCTTTTGTGTAGATCGACGTCTCGGGCGAGTTCAGGTATTTTGGCTGCTGATCTTTGTCCATCGCGCGTCCGCCGAAGGCGACGATGGAGCCGGCGTCGCGCGCGATGGGGACCATGAGCCGGCCCCGGAAGCGATCGACGGTCTGACCGTTGTCGCGCTCGACGGCCAGTCCACTCCGCACCAGCAGCGCCACCGAGAAGCCCTCTTTTTCGAGCGTCGTCTTTAGGCCTTCATAGGACGGCGGCGCGTAGCCCAGCTCGAGTCTCTTGATGGTCTCGGCTGTGATGCCGCGGTCGTGCAGCATCCGCTGCGCCTTTCGTCCGGCCGGCGATGCAAGGTGAGCCTTGAAATAGGCGGCGGCGCGCTCGTGGATCTTCAGCAGCGCCTCGCGCTCGGCGGCATCGGCGTGAGAATCGCGGCTGCCCACCTCTTCGGGAATCGGCATCCCGAATTTCGACGCGAGGTGTTTGACCGCATCGACGAATCCCAGCTTCTCCTGCAGCTCGAGAAACTTGAAGACGTCTCCGCCCACACCACACCCGAAGCAATGAAAAAACCCCTTGTCACGGTTGACGTGGAATGACGGGCTCTTTTCGGAGTGGAATGGACAGAGGCCCTTGTAGGTCGCGCCGCTCTTTCTGAGCGAAACGTACTCCTGGACGACCTGCACGATGTCGGCCTGCATTCGCAGGTCGTCAATAAAGGACTGGGGGAACGCCATCAATCTTCAATCTTTCAATTCGGCAATGGTGACCCCACCACCGCCCTCCTGGGGCGACGCCGTGCGTACGTCGGTGACGAGCGGATGCTTGTGCAGATATTCGACCACGGCTTCTTTCAATCGTCCGGTGCCGAAGCCGTGAATCACCCTGATCATCCGCTGTTCGTTGAGCAGACTTTCGTCGAGGAATTTCTCGAGGCGATCGAGCGCCTGGTCGACGGTGCTGCCGACCAGGAGCAGCTCGCTGGAGGAGTCCCCTTCGCGAGGCTGCAACTGAACGTTGACGCGTCCGGGGGCAGGTTCCACCTTCGCCTCGGTGCCGCCAAGCACGCGCAGCTCGCTCATCTGTGAGCGGAAACGCTTGCCGCGAACCTCGACCTCGGCTTCGCGATCGTGCACGTTTACCACCGTCCCCTCGAACCCCAGGCTCCCAATCGACACGCGGTCTCCCACGACGGCCGCGCGTGTGTGCGGCGCCTCTGGAGCAGAAGGCGGGGATTGATCCTTTCGATATTTATTGACAAGCGCGTCGATCGCGGCACGCGCGTCGCCGCGGAGCCGGCCCGTGTCCCCGGTTGACGGCGCCATTGCTGAGCCCTTGGAAGCCTGCTCAGCCAAGGCGGTGGACTGCCTGCGCAGATCCGCAACCACGGCGTCGACTTCCGCCCGCGCCTCGCGGAGGCGTTCATCCAGCCGTTCGTTCAAGCGCTGTCTAAACGTTTCTTCACGCTGGCGCAGCGTCTCCTCGCGCGATCGCGCGCGGGTGTCGGCCTCGCCGAGCGCCTCGCGCTCTCGCTTCACCAGCCGGCGTTCGTGCTCGAGCGCCCGAAGATCCGCATCGACCTTGGCAAGATGCTCGGCCAGCTGAGCCTCGCGCTCCGACAGGTTCTTCCGCGCGCTGTCGATGATCGTGGGATTGAGTCCGAGACGGCCCGCCATCTCCAGCGCCAAGCTCCGGCCCGGCGATCCGTACTGAATGTGGTAGGTAGGCTCGAACGTATCGGGAGTAAAGCCGAACCCAGCCGCTGTGACGCCCGGGGTCGTCGCCGCATACGTCTTCAGCGCCTCGTAGTGGGTGGTCGAAATCACGGTGGCTGCGCGCGTGCGGAAATGTTCGATGACGGCCACGCCGAGCGCGCCGCCTTCGAGCGGGTCCGTCCCCGCGCCGAGCTCGTCCAGCAGGACGAGAGAGGGCATGGCGAGCGATCGATCCATGCTCGCGATGTTCGTGATGTGCCACGAGAACGTGCTGAGGTTTGCGGCGATCGATTGCTCGTCGCCGATGTCGGCGAATATCGCGCGGAAAACGGGAAGCCGCGCGTCGGCGGCCGGCACGAACAGCCCCGCCTGCGCCATCAATGCCGAGAGCCCGGCAGTCTTGAGCGCCACTGTCTTTCCACCGGTGTTCGGTCCGGTGATCAGCAGCACGGTTGTCGGGGGAATGACGAGAATGTCGACCGGAACGGGCTCCTTCGCAGGGACGTCGCCACGTTCGCGATCGAGCCTGGCGATCACGCCCGGTATCAGAAGCGGATGGCGCGCCGCCCGCAGCTCGATTCGACCGTCCGTCGACAGCATCGCTGGCACGCCAGAGATGAGCTGTGAAAAACGCACCTTGGCCTGGATGACATCGAGCTCCGTGGCTGTATCAATCGCCTGACGCAGTTCGATGGGCTTCGAGCGGAAGCTGTCGGTCAGCTGGCGGAGAATGCGAAAAACTTCCTCTCGCTCCTGTTGTTCGAATGCGACGATCTCGTTGTTGATTTCGACCGTGCTGAGCGGTTCGAGGTACAGACTGGCGCCGCTTCCCGAGCTTCCATGGATGATTCCCGGAATCGCGGTGCGATGTTCGGCCTTGACGACGAGCACGTAGCGTCCGTCGCGATCGCTGACGACCTGATCTTGCAGGTACTTCGATGTCTCTTTTCCGCGCAGATACGACTCGAGCGTGGATCGAAGCCGCGCGCGTTGTTTCCGAAGCTGAGTGCGCAGTCGCGAGAGCTCGGGGCTCGCGTTGTCGTTGATGTCGCCCGACGGGTCGATTTTCGTGCGGACGTCGGCAATCTGGTTCTTGAAGGCCCCGCTGTTTTCGGCCAGTGCCTTGAGCGTCGGAAACGCGCCGCTGACACGTCGAATCGCCGCGCACGTCGAACCCAGCGAATCGAGGAATTCCGCGAATGCCAGCAGTCGAAGAGAGTCCAGCGCGCGGCCTTCGACCGCCAGCGCGGCGAGCACGGCCTCGAGGTCGTCGGGCGCGTGCAGCGAGAACGCGGGATTGACGTCGAGGTATTTGACGCCTTCGGTCGTGGCCGCGAGCAGCTGCGAGACGCGGTGCGGGTCGGACTGCGGTTCGAGCTCTGCGAGCCGTGATGCGCCGAGCGGGGTCAGCGCGAAGCCGCGGACGACCTCGACGATCTGATCCCATTCAAGGGCCCGGAGGGCGCTCATCTGCATCTTTAGATCTATGGGTCTATAGATCTCGAGATCTATAGATGGTTGATTCGACTGGCGATCGCCGCAGCCCCAAACCCATTGTCGATGTTCACCACCGACACGCCCGCGGCGCAGCTGTTCAGCATGCCGAGCAGCGCGGCCAGCCCGCCGAAGCTCGCTCCGTATCCGACGCTTGTCGGCACCGCGATGACGGGAACCCTCACCAGTCCGCCGATCACGCTCGGTAGTGCACCTTCCATTCCGGCCACGACAACGATCGCGCGGGCAGATGAGAGACGGGCATGCTCGCCGAGCAGGCGGTGGATGCCGGCGATGCCGACATCGAAGAGACGATCGACCGTGTTGCCCATCACCTCGGCGGTGACGCAGGCTTCTTCTGCGACCGGGAGATCGGATGTGCCCGCCGCGGCGACGAGAATAGTTCCGCGACCGGGCCGTACATCCTGCTGTCGATAGGTGATCGCGCGCGCCAACTCGTGGAACACGGCACCGGGAACTGTGTGCTTCACGGATGCGAACGCGTCTTCGCTGGTGCGCGTCACGAGCAGGGTGTGTCCCCGAGCGACAATCTCCGCCGAAATCGCCTGAATCTGCTCCGGCGTTTTGCCGGGCCCGAACACCACTTCCGGAAACCCCTGACGGAGCTCTCGCTGGTGATCGACCCTCGCGAAGCCAAGGTCCTCGAACGAACGGGTGTTGACGAACTGGAGGACCTGGTCGACCGCTGCCTCAGGGGCCGTACGGCCGTCCCGGACGTGGTCTAGCAATTGCTGCAAGTCCGCCAAAGTCATGAAAGGCCTTACACTTGTTGCGTTCACGGACACCGCAGTATAATCTGCGGACGTTTTGCCGCCGGATTTGCTCACCGAATGACTCTCTCTGACACGCTCATCCTCGTCAGTTATTTCTTTGTACTGAGCATTCTGGCCGTGTACGGCTGGCACCGCTACTACCTTGTGTATCTTTACATGAGGAATAAGGAATCCCAACCGGTCGAACCGCCCGCACTTGACGTGTTACCGGTCGTGACGATCCAACTCCCGATTTATAACGAAATGTACGTCGCCGACCGGCTGATCGACGCAGTCTGTCAGATCGATTACCCGCGCGAGCTTCTCGAGATTCAGGTACTGGACGACTCGACGGACGAGACATGCGAGATTGCCGAGCTGGCAGTCCGCCGCCATGCCGTCCAGGGCCTCGATATCAAGTACTTCCACCGCACCGACCGCACCGGCTACAAGGCCGGCGCGCTCGAAGCCGGTCTGAAAGTAGCGCGAGGGGAGTTTGTCGCGATTTTCGACGCCGATTTTCTACCGGGCGCCGATTTCCTGCATCGGCTGCTGCCACATTTCGGCGATCCCAAGGTCGGGATGGTGCAGGCGCGCTGGGGACACATCAACCAGGATTACTCGCTGCTCACGAAAATTCAGTCGATTCTGCTCGACGGTCATTTCGTGCTGGAGCACGGCGGCCGCAACCGTGCGGGCCTTTTCTTCAATTTCAACGGGACGGCGGGCATGTGGCGGACGGAAGCGATAGCGTCGGCCGGCGGCTGGCAGCACGACACGCTGACGGAAGACCTCGACTTGAGCTATCGCGCGCAGCTGCAGGGATGGCAGTTCGTGTTCCTCCCCAGCGTCGTGGCGCCCGCCGAGGTGCCGGTCGAGATGAATGCCTTCAAGTCGCAGCAGCACCGTTGGGCGAAGGGCTCGATTCAGACGTGCAGGAAGCTGCTGCCGCGCATTCTACAGGCGGATCTCCCACTCGAGGTGAAGGCGGAGGCGTTCTTCCATCTGACGGCGAACTTCAATTACCTGTTGATGGCGCTGCTCTGCATCCTGATGTTCCCGGCCATGGTGATCCGCTACGAAATGGGCTGGTACGAGATGTTGCTGATTGACGTCCCGCTGTTTTTCGCGGCGACCATGTCATTTTGCAATTTCTACGTCGTGTGTCAGCGGGAGGTTCACAAGGACTGGATCACCCGCCTGCGCTACATGCCGTTTCTGATTTCCATCGGCATCGGGCTGAGCGTGAACAACACCAAGGCCGTGCTGGAAGCGCTTTTCGACAGACAGAGCGAGTTCGCGCGGACGCCGAAATATCGCATCGAGGGCGACGGCGACGAGTGGGCGACCAAGCGTTATCGACAATCGCTGACGGTCCAGCCGCTCATCGAGCTGGCGCTCGGGTTCTATTTCACTGCGACGGTGTTCTACGCGCTGGCGAACGGTATCTACGGTACGCTGCCCTTCCTCGTCCTCTTCCAGGTCGGCTTCCTCTACGTCGGCTTGCTTTCGGTCGTTCAGCAGTTCGCAGGCGACAGCGTCGTGCTGGATACGCAGGTTTCGGACAGTTAGTAGACCAGCAGTCGACAGTCTTCAGTCGTCGGTCGACAGTCCCAGTCGGCAGTCATCAGTCTCAGTCTTCAGTCTCAGTCTTCAGTCCGCGGATTGCACTGGTAGGGCGCGGCTTTAGCCGCGCTTCTCCGGATTTGCGGTGGTGGCCTCATGCGCGGGTCCTGTCGCCGATTTTCCTTCGTCCGTCCTCGGGCCGACAAGCGCGGGTCACGTGAGACGGCTCTGCGCGGCGGACAAAGAAAAATCGGCGCCACCCGCCGTCATGGGTTAGTCGGCCTCGTGCCAGCTGGACTGACAACCTGATCCCCCTCGGCCCTGGTCATGCTCTCCTTCACACTGACGAACGGCGGGTCCGGCACCGCGCCTGTTGGCCGGCATCATTGTGTCGCTGGCAACCGATAACGCTCTCGGAGGAGACGACAATGATGCGCGGTGTGTCCCAGAATGATGTAGACAAGTGCCCGAGCGCTCGTACGGAAACCATTCGCCGTCCCGACACGAGGCCACGCGGCTGGAGGGATGCCATTCACGAGTGCCAGCGTGCTCGCACGCTGTAGCTTGAACTCCGATACCAGTTCCTCGACACTGCGTAGGCCAAACTGTCCTTCTGGCGCATAGGTCGTCTCGTCAAAGCCGGGCAGTTCTGTCACGTCGCCGCGGCTGATCCGAAGCAGCCTATAGGCAAAGACTCGTTCTGTATCGAGAAGGTGACCGATCACCTCCTTGATCGTCCACTTTCCTTCATCGTAGCGAAACATCGCACTTGATTCGGTCAAGCCCGCACATAGCTCCTCGAGTTCGACTACCTGTGCCTGCAGATGGATCCCGACCCGCCCATCGGGAAAGGCAGCAAGGAAGTCTCTGTAGAGCGGAGCAGCTTCGTCAAGGGGGACTGATGAGAGCGTCAGCATGGCCATGCTATTCGGATGGTTGGACCTTACGCGCCGAGTTGATGCGAGGGAACGCCCGCAGCTAACAGACGACGCGTTTCGCGTACTGGCTGCGCGCTGCCATTGAGCCCAGTAGAAGTTAGCATGGCTCGATACGGCACGCTTGGTCCGCGTGCAAGTGTCGTATGGCGGGTGGCGCCGATTTTTCTTTGTCCGCCGCGCAGGGCCGTCTCACGTGATGTGTGCTTTTCGGCCCGAGGACGGGCGAAGGAAAATCGGCGACAGGACCCGCGCACCCGGTCGCGACTACAATTCCGAAATAGCTCGGCTAAAGCCGAGCCCTACGAATACAATCTGCCGACTGACGACTGAAGACTCCGAGTCGGGTACGTTATGATTCCTCCGTAGATGGCCATCGACACACCAGCCAAGGCAGGACTCGAAGACATCGTTGTTGCGTCCTCATCCATCTGTTATTTGGATGGCGAGCGCGGCGTCCTGGCTTATCGCGGCTGCGACATTCACGATTTGGCCGACCATGCGAGCTTCGAGGAGGTCTGCCATTTGCTCTGGCACGGGCGCCTTCCGAGCCGTTCGGAGTTGGGAAATCTCCAGTCGCAGTTGGCCGCCGCGCGCCCGCTACCCGAAGGAGTGCTGCGGCTGATGCGCTCGCTTCCTCCCGCGAATAGCATGGACACGCTGCGCACGCTGGCATCCGCGCTCTCGCATTACGACTCTGGCGCGAACGACATGACGCCGGAAGGCCGATACCGGACGAGCGTCACGCTGACCGCTCAGCTCGGCACGCTCGTAGCGACCTCGGCGCGCCTCGCGGCGGGTGGTGGCGCGATCGATCCGGATCCGGCGCTCAGCCATGCAGCGAATTTTCTGTACCTCCTGAACGGCGCACGTCCGGACGCGCTCGAAGCACGCGCGCTCGATATCGCGCTGGTGCTGCACGCCGATCACGAGTTCAACGCGTCTACTTTCGCCGCGCGTGTGGCGGCAGCGACGCTGACCGACGTGCACTCGACCGTTGCCGCGGCCATCGGCGCGCTGAAGGGTCCGCTGCATGGCGGTGCAAACACCGATGTCATGAACCTGCTGCTCCAGATAGGGCCCGATTCGACCGATCAAAGAATCCAGGAGATCGTCCGCGCCAAGCTGGCGAAGAAAGAGAAGATTCCGGGGTTCGGCCACCGCGTGTATCGTACTGAAGATCCGCGAGCCACTCATCTGCGCAAGATGTCCGAGGAGCTCGGCAGGCGGTCCGGCAACCTCAGATGGTTCCAGATGTCGCAGGTGATCGAGCAGATCATGAAAGCGGAGAAGAAGCTGAACGCGAACGTCGATTTCTACTCAGCGACGACGTATCACGCGCTGGGTATTCCTGTCGAGGTGTTCACCCCGGTGTTCGCGGTCAGCCGCATTTCCGGCTGGACGGCCCACGTCCTGGAGCAGTACTCGAACAACCGCCTCATCCGGCCGCGCGCGGAATATACCGGCCCGGCGTACCCGCAGGCTTACGTTCCGCTCGAGAGACGGTAACTCGCCAAGGCCTAGAGCCCAGAGCCTGAAGCCTACTCATGGACCCTCAGCGCGTTCGTAACTTTTCCATCATCGCCCATATCGATCACGGCAAGTCAACACTGGCCGATCGTCTGCTCGAGGTGACCGGCGCGCTGCAGCCGCGCGAGATGGAGGCGCAAGTGCTCGACTCGATGGACCTCGAGCGAGAGCGGGGCATTACCATCAAGGCGCACCCGGTGCGCCTCAACTACACGGCGCGCGACGGTCAGGCGTATGTGCTCAACCTGATCGACACGCCTGGTCACGTCGACTTTTCCTATGAGGTCACGCGCTCGCTGGCAGCGTGTGAGGGCGCCGTCCTGCTGGTCGATGCGTCGCAAGGTGTCGAGGCGCAGACGCTCGCAAACGCGTACCTGGCGGTTGAGCACAACCTCGAAATCATTCCGGTCATCAACAAGATCGATCTTCCCGGCGCGCAGCCCGAAGAAGCCCGCCGCCAGATTGAAGAAATCATCGGTCTCGACGGAGCCGGCGCCATCCTCACCAGCGCGAAGGAGGGCGTCGGCATTACCGATGTGCTCGAGGCCGTCATCGCACGGCTCCCGCCGCCCTCGGGCGACTCCTCGGCGCCGCTCAAAGCGCTGATCTTCGACTCGTGGTACGACCCCTATCGCGGCGTCGTGATCGTCGCCAGAGTGCTCGATGGCACGCTGCGCAAGGGCACGAAGATCCGCCTCATGGCGCAGGGGCAGGACTACGAGGCCGAGCAGATCGGCGTGTTTTCGCCGAAGCCGGAACCGATCGCAGAGCTGGCTGCCGGCGAGGTCGGCTTCATCGTCGCGAACATCAAGACCGTCAGCGACGCCAAAATCGGCGACACGATCACGGAGACGAACCGCCCCGCCGCCCAGCCGTTCCCCGGCTTCAAGGAGCTCAAGCCGATGGTATTTGCCGGGCTGTACCCGGTCGAAAGCCATCAGTACGGAGAGCTACGCGAAGCGCTGGAAAAGCTGCGGCTGAACGACGCTTCGTTTCACTTCGAGCCGGAAACATCAGCGGCGCTCGGCTTCGGGTTTCGGTGCGGGTTCCTTGGGCTCCTGCATATGGAGATTATCCAGGAGCGGCTCGAGCGCGAGTTCAATATGGATCTCGTCACGACCGCGCCGGGCGTGTTGTATCGCGTCACCACGACCGGCGGAGAAGTGGTCGAGATCGACAGTCCCTCGAAGCTGCCGGAAGTCAACGTCGCGAAAATCGAAGAGCCGGTCATTACGGCGATGATCCTCACCCCGTCCGAGCATGTGGGAGGTATCCTCCAGCTTTGCCAGGACAAGCGCGGCGTCCAGAAGTCGCTCGAGTATCTGAGCTCGAACCGCGTGCTGATTACCTACGAGCTGCCGTTCAACGAGGTGGTTCTGGACTTCTACGACAAGCTGAAGACGCTCTCTCGCGGCTATGCCTCGCTCGACTATCATGTGACCGGATACTGGACATCGCCGCTTGTGAAGATGGACATTCTGGTGAACGGCGATCCCGTCGATGCGCTGTCGATCATCGTGCATCGCGACGCCTCGTACGAGCGCGGGCGCGCGCTCGCGTCGAAAATGCGCGAGCTCATCCCCCGGCAGATGTTCGAAGTGGCGATCCAGGCGGCCATCGGGGGCCGGATCATCGCGCGCGAATCGGTGAAGGCGCTGCGCAAGAACGTCCTTGCCAAATGCTATGGCGGCGACATCTCGCGCAAGCGCAAGCTGTTGGAGAAGCAGAAGGAAGGCAAGAAGCGGATGAAGCGGGTCGGGAAGGTCGAGATTCCACAGGAAGCGTTTCTGGCCGTGCTCAGGATGGGGACGGAGGGGGAGTGAGCGCCGACGGTTTCAAGAAATCCACCGCGCGCGAGTACTTCGAATCACTCGTCATCGCGGTGATTCTCGCGCTGTTCATCCGCACGTTCGTCGTTCAGGCCTTCAAGATCCCCACAGGCTCGATGGAGCAGAACCTGCTGATCGGCGACCACCTGCTCGTCAACAAGTTCGTTTTCGGGCCCTCGCTGAGGAGTATCGAGCGGGCACTGCTCCCGATGAAGGACATCGCGCGCCTCGACGTGATCGTGTTCAAGTTTCCTGAAGATCCTGAGCGCGATTTCATCAAGCGTGTAATTGGGCTTCCGGGCGATCAGATCGAGCTGCGGCGCAAGCGTGTCTTCGTCAACGGCACACGTCTCGACGAGCCCTACGTCCACTATCTGGAGGAACCGCCGCCCCTTTCAGCCGATGCCGGCGACGAGGGACCGGTCGCCAGCGGCGATCTGCGCGAGTCGTACGGACCGGTGACGGTACCGCCCGACTATTATTTCGTCATGGGAGACAACCGGGACAACTCGCAGGACAGCCGGTACTGGGGCTTCCTGCCTCGCTCGTATGTCAAAGGGAAGGCTCTGGTGATCTACTGGTCGTATGACGCTGAGGCCGGCAACGTCCTGAGCGGTACGCGGTGGAGCCGGCTGCTTCACCAAGTGCGCTGACCAACCCCACCATGAAGGCCCTCATACGCATCATCATCGCGGCCCTCGTCGTCCATGCCACATGGCGCGTAGGAACGGTCTACTGGCGGAACTATCAGTTCAGGGATGGCGTCCAGCAGACCGCGCAGTTTTCTGGACGCCGTTCGGATGACGAGCTTCGCTATGAGGTGCTGGAGCTTGCGAAGGCCTACTCGATTCCAGTGGATCCAGAGCGCGTCAGCGTGAGCCGGAGGGACAACCACACGCTCATCGATGTTTCCTACGACGAGCGCCTCGAGTTGCTTCCGCGCTACTTCTATCCGTGGCGCTTCGATGTAAACATCGATGCGTTCACCATCACTCCGGAGCCGGCTCAACCGTAATCACATTTCGTTGACGGCGCGGGGCTCCTCGTGGCGCACCGTTGCTGTCTCAGTCGGGCGCGGTGCCTCGGTCGGGCGTGGACGGTGCAGCAGGACCTTCTCCTCGCGGTCCCGCTGTTCCTGCTCTCGGACGAACTCGAGGGTGTTGCGAAGCGACCCGATCGTCGACTCGAGCGAGTTCTCGACTTCGCGGCGCTTCATCTTCATGCCGTCGATCTCGCGCTGGACGTCTTCGAGGCGGGCCTGGGTCTTCTGCAGCAGCAGCTCGGATCGCCCTTCGGCCTCGCGGATGATGTTGCGCGCCTGTGCGTCGGCGTTGGTCCGGATGTCGTCCGACATCCGCTGCGCCGTCACCAACGTGTCGCGAAGGTCGCGCTCGTGCTCGCGATGCTGGTTGATCAACGCTTCCATCTTCACGACTTCCTGGCGCAGGCGATCGACCTCGCGCAACGCGTTTTCGTAGTCGTCGGTGACTTCCGCGATGAGCGCGAGGACCTCGGCTTTGTCGAAGCCGCGAAAGGTGGACCTGAAACGGATCTGACGGAGATCGAGAGGGCTGACTTTCACTTGGATGTCTCCTGCGGGACAGCTGTCCATGGTCGATCAGGGCGTATCCGGATCACACATGGCGCTCCCCAAAGATGGCCGTGCCGAGTCTCACCATCGTGGCTCCCTCCTGCACGGCGATTTCGAAATCGTGGCTCATACCCATGGATAATTCCCGCAGCAACGCCGGGTCGAGACCCTCTTTCAGCAGTGCTGCGCGGAGATCCCGGAGCTGCGCGAAGTACGGACGCGCGTCTTCCGGATTCTCGAAGAACGGCGGAATCGTCATCAGCCCGACGGCCCGAGCCGAGCGGCATCTGGACGCGGCCTTGACGATCTCCGTTGCGACGGCAGGAGGTGCTCCGTGCTTGGTTGCCTCGCCTGCGAGGTCCACCTGCACGAGCAGTTCCGGGGCGGATACCGTCTCTGCCGCAGCGGCGTCGATCGCCCTCAGCAGCGGCAGGCTGTCGACCGAATGAACGGTGCTGAACCGGGGCACAGCCTTCCGGACCTTGTTGGATTGCAATGTGCCGATCAAGTGCCATCTGATCTGAAGGTCGGTCGATCCGTCGATTTTCTGTAGGGCTTCCTGCACTCGGTTCTCGCCGAAGTCCTGCTGGCCGGCCGCCGCAGCCGCCCTGACGTGCCCTAGGCTGAACGTCTTCGAGACGGCGAGGAGGCGTACGGCATCGGGAGAGCGGCCCGCGCTGACGGCCGCCTGGCGAAGCCGCTGGCGGACGCTGGCCAGGTTCTGAGCGATGCTGGTTTGAAGATCCGCCATAAAAGAAAAGGCCGGGCTATTCACCCGGCCTTCGATGTCACGCTGAGAACCGACGCCCTATTTCAACAGCGGTTTGAGCGCTTCGAACGTTGTCTTGGCCTCACCCGCGTTCTTGCCGTCCGGCTGGAGCTTCAGGTACGTGTCGAACTCACCGGCCGCTTCCTTCAGCTTGCCGAGATTCAAGTACACCTTGCCGAGCATGAAGTGCGATTCCGCATGGTTCGGGTCGGCCTTGATTGCGGCTTCGAACGTCGAGCCTGCCTCGGGAAACTTGTTGGCGTTCCAGAGACCCACCGCAGCGCTGTAGAGCGAATTGGCATTCCCGCCGCCCGCCGACGCAACGCTAAGCTCTGCCGATTTGGCCGATGCCGCCGCCGCGAGGTCCATCTTCCTGTCTGCGACGTAGAGAACCGCCAGTGCGTTGTACGCTTCTGGATAGCTCGGGCGAAGCTCGATGGCCTTCTTGAATGCCGCCTCAGCTTCGGCGGAGTTCTTCAACTGCTGATGTGACAGGCCGAGATTGAAGAAGCACTCGGCGCAGGTCGGAAAGCCGGCAGCGGCGGCGGCAAAGGCCGTCGCGGCAGCCTGATGATTGCCTGCGGTTGCTGCGGCAACACCATCCTCAAAGGCCTTCTTGACGGCCGCATTCTGCTTTGCCTGCGCCTCGGTGATGCGGCCCTTGTTCGACAGCTTGAAGTTCATCGTCGTGAAGGCGCCGACCTTCACGACCGCGCGGTTTTCGTCCTGGCCAACGCCGTCCTTGGAGGCTACGACCAGATACTGCCCCGACCTTGTCAGCGTGCCGACGATGTAGTTCCCGTCCTTGTTGGTGGTGGTCTCCCACTTTTGGCCACCCTCATCCGGAATGACCGTCACGACGATCTTGGCGCCTGGAACCGCGGCATCCTTCTCGTCGGTCACCTTTCCCTGGACGCGGCCAGTCTGCGCGAAGGCAGGCGTCGCCAAGGCGAGAATGGCACCCGCGATCCACGATGTGGTCAGCATCCGCCGGTTATATTTTCCGGAAAACATAGCAGTCCTCCAACTATTTCTAGTTTACACGAAAGGCCGAAATGCCTCTATTTCTCACCGAAAAAGCGCTGGACGTCCGCGATCTCGCGCGTGATCCCCGCCGGCGGCAGCGACGCCAGAAAGCGCCTCCCGTAGCCCATCGTCTGGAGGCGTGGGTCGAGCACCGCGAGCACTCCCCGATCGTCGCGGTGGCGGATCAGACGCCCGAGACCCTGAAGGAGCGCGAGGATGGCGAGTGGAACCTGATAGTCGCCGAACGGTTGACCGCCGCGCTCCGCAATCGCTTCGATTCGGGCAGCGGTAATGGGGTCGCCCGGAGAGGCGAACGGCAGCTTGTCGATGATGACACAGCTGAGCGCCTCGCCCATCACATCGACGCCCTGCCAGAAACTCGACGTTGCCAGCAGCACCGCATTGGGCGTCGTCCGGAACTGCTCGAGCAGCGCCGAGCGCGGCGCCGATCCCTGCACGAGGATGGGATACGGGAGCTCCACTTCCGCAATGGCCTGTATCGCGCGCAGCGCTGCGTAGCTCGTGAACAGCACGAACGCACGGCCCCTGCTTGCCTCGAGGATGCTGATGATCTCGCGCGCTGACGCAGCGGCGAAGTCGACCGACCGCGGATCTGGCATGCGCCGCGGCAGGTACAAAATTGCCTGGCGCTTGTAGTCGAACTCGGAGGCGAGTTTGAGAAAGCGCGTCGCCCTCGACGTATCAAGTCCGAGCCGGCTGCGAATGTAATCGAAGCTGCCTTCGACGGTGAGCGTTGCGGACGTCAGCACCGTAGACTTCATGCGATCGAACAGGACGTCTCGCAGAATGTTCGACACGTCGATGGGCGCGGCGCGTAGAAACACACCGCGGCCCCGCGTTTCCAGAAAATAGACGTAGTCCCGTTCGCTGGCCTTGAGCACGAAGCGCAGCTCGTCCCGCAACTCGCCCGCGCGCTGCGCGAGCCCGGCGAGATCGAGCTTCGTGGACTCGCGGGGGCGCTCCGGATCGGGCAGCGGAGGCTTGATCAGCGCTGCAGTTGACTCCAACAGGTCGAGAGTTCCCATCAACAGCGCGGCGTCCTCGTAATGCGGCTCGAGCATCGCTCCGGTGATTCGCAGACGGTTCTCGGACGCCTGTGGCGAGCGGACGGGCAGATTGTTCGCGACGTTTCTGAAGAACTCATGCGCGCGCTCGCGCATCCGCTCCAGCGCGGCATTGAGCTCGCCGGCCTTTTCTCCAGCGAGGCCTGCAGCGATCAGCCGCTCTGCGTCGCGGGCGAGCTCGTCGAACCGGTAGGTGCTGACCGAGACGCCGAAGTACTGGGTGGCGACGTCTTCAAGTTGATGAGCCTCGTCGACGACGGCGTAGCGGCACTCTGGAATGACCTCGCCGTATGCGCTTTGGCGGACGGCCGCGTCCGCGCACAGGAGGTGATGATTCACGACTACAAGGCTGGACTCCGCTGCCCGCAGCCGCATGCGGGTCACGAAGCAGTCGTCATAGCGCGGACACTCAGTGCCGATGCAATTCTCCGACGTGGCGGCGATGTCTCCCCAGAATGGCAGATCCTCCGGTAGATCGGCGATCTCCGCGCGGTCACCGGTTTCAGTTGTCGTCGACCACTGTTCGATGATGGGAAGGAAAATCTGCGCCGCGGATTCGCCGAAGAGGCGGGCCGTTCCGCTGTTAGCCGATTCACGGAACGATTCGAAGCGATGCAGGCAGAGATAGTTTCCGCGCCCCTTCATGTAGGTCGCGGTGAATGGCACCCCGAGCGCTTCTCGCAGAATCGCCAGGTCCTTGAAATAGATCTGTTCCTGGAGGGTCTTGGTGCCGGTGGAAACCAGTACGCGCTCGCCGCTGAGAATGGCAGGAACGAGGTAGGCGAGCGTCTTGCCGGTTCCGGTGCCGGCTTCGACCAGCAGCACGCCGCCGTTCTGCAAGGTGCCCGCGACCGCATCGGCCATCTCCCGTTGCGCCGACCGGCTTTCGAAAGCCGGGAGCGCCTGGGCGAGCGTACCCGAGTCGGCGAACACGCCGGCGACCCGGTCTGTCAGCTCTCGCGTTCTTGATACAGCGGGAACGTCCGGCACAGCTTCTCGACTTCTACCTTCACCATGCCGAGCGCCGCATCGTCTTCGGGCGTGGCAAGGGCGCGTGCAATCAATTCGCCGATGCGATCCATCTCACGCTCACCCATGCCGCGCGTGGTCACCGCCGGCGTGCCGATGCGGATTCCGCTTGCGACCATCGGCGGGTTGGGATCGAACGGGATGGTGTTCTTGTTGACCGTGATGCCCGCTTTGTCGAGCGCGGCTTCGGCGGCCTTGCCGGTGAGACCCCGCGAAAAGACGTCGATGAGCATCAGGTGGTTGTCGGTTCCGCCGCTGACGAGACGGAAACCGGCTGAGACGAGCACAGATGCCAGCCGCTTGGCGTTCGCGACAATCTGCTTCTGATATTCGACGAACGCAGGCTCCGCGGCTTCCTTGAAGCAAACGGCCTTGGCCGCGATGATGTGCATCAGCGGACCTCCCTGCAGTCCCGGAAACACCGCCTTGTCGAGCTCCTTCGCATACTTCTCGCGACAGAGCACCAGGCCCGCACGAGGGCCGCGCAGGGTCTTGTGTGTCGTCGTTGTCACGAAATCCGAATGTGGTACCGGGCTCGGGTGCTGCTTGGCGGCGACGAGCCCTGCGATGTGCGCCATGTCGGTCACCATCGGTGCGCCGACTCGCCTGGCCACTTCTCCGATACGAGCGAAATCGATGATGCGCGGATAGGCGCTGGCGCCCACCATGATCATCTTTGGCTTGTGCTCCTCCGCGAGGCGCTCGAGCTCGTCGTAGTCGATGCGCTCATCTTCTTTGCGTACGCCGTACGGCACGATTGTGTAGAGCTTGCCCGAGAAGTTGAGGGGATGACCATGGGTGAGGTGGCCGCCATGCGCGAGATTCATGCCCAGCACCGTGTCGCCCGGCTTCAGCAAAGTAAAGTAGACGGCCATATTCGCTTGGGCGCCGGCGTGCGGCTGCACGTTCGCGTGCTCGGCACCGAACAGGGCCTTCGCTCGGTTGATCGCGAGCGTCTCGGCGACGTCCACGAACTCACAGCCACCGTAATACCGCCTGCCCGGATAGCCTTCGGCGTATTTGTTGGTCAGCACAGAGCCCGCTGCTTCGAGCACGGCCTTGCTGACGAAATTTTCCGAGGCGATCAGTTCGAGACCGTCGTTCTGCCGGTGCTCCTCGTTGCGGACAGCGTTGGCAATCTCGGGATCGCTCTCGATAAGGCTGCGTAAGCGCGTAGGGGCATCGGCTTTCAGCGTCATGATTTCTCAATCTCCGCGATTTGGTCGAGCCGTTTCTGGTGGCGTCCGCCTTCGTACGTCGTTTCGAGCCACAGCTTCACAATTTCATCCGCAAGTCCGAAGGCAACGACGCGCCCACCCATGGAGAGCACGTTCGCGTCGTTGTGCTGGCGCGACATGCGCGCCGTATACAGGTCGTTGCAGAGGGCCGCGCGTACCCCACGCACCTTGTTGGCCGCAATCTGCTCGCCTTGACCGCTTCCACCGAGCACGATGCCACGGTCGGCCTTTCCGCCCGCCACGACACGCCCGACGTTCGCGCAAATCGGCGGATAGTCGACCGGCTCTTCGCTATGCGTGCCAAGGTCGTCAATCTGGTGGCCGAGCTTCGCGAGCGTCGTTTTCACATGCTCTTTGAGCGCAAATCCCGCATGGTCTGCGCCAATCACAATCCGCATGAGGGTGAATGATAATACGGTTCTTCGTTCGATGAACCGTCAACCCTGAACCATGAACCTGCACCCAGAACCGCAGAACATAGAACCCAGAACCGTTATGGAATCCACAATCACAGTCACGCCTCGCGGTGAAGAGCGCATTCGGAACGGGCATTTCTGGGTGTACCGCGCCGATGTGTCCGGTGGTCAGGCCGATTCGGGTGCTGTCGTGCGGGTCGCAGGCCCGGACGGGCGGTTTCTGGCGCGCGCTTTTTACAGCGATCGATCGCAGATCACGTTGCGGATATTGACGCAGCACGACGTGCCTGTCGACCGCCGGTTCTGGACACTGCGGCTCGAGCGGGCGATCTCCTTTCGCGCCCGCCTCGGCATCGATGCCACGGCGTATCGTCTTGTCCATGGGGAGGGCGATCTCATCCCGTCGCTGGTGGTGGATCGGTACGGCGACTACGTGGTCGTCCAGGCGCTGTCGCAGGGGACCGATCGGCTCCTTCCCGAGATCACCAGCCTGCTCGTCGAGCTCGAGAATCCAAAAGGCATTGTGGCGCGAAACGATCCGCGGGTTCGTCTGCTCGAAGGGCTCGAGCAGAGCGTTACGGTGCTGCACGGGAGCATTCCTGACAAATTGACGGTTCAGGAAGGCCGTGTTGAGTACGACGTCGATTTGCTGCACGGTCAGAAGACGGGCGCGTTTCTCGATCAGCGCGAAAACAGGCAGGCCGCCGCACGGTACGCGAGCGGTCGCGTGCTCGATTGTTTCAGCTATGCCGGGGGCTTTGCCCTACAGCTGGCGTCGCACGCCGACGAGCTCACCGCGCTCGATATTTCGGAAGACGCGACGGCCATGCTTGCGCGCAATGCGGCGCGGAACGGCTTATCGAACGTCCAGGTACGGACGACGAACGTCTTCGATGAGCTTCGCACGCTCGATCGCATGGGCGAGAAATTTGACGCGATCGTGCTCGATCCGCCGGCGTTCGCGAAGAGCAAGGCAGCCATTCCCAAGGCGCTGTCTGGCTACAAAGAAATCAACCTCCGCGCCTTGAAGCTCCTGAAGCCGGGTGGATTTCTCACGACGTGCAGCTGCTCGTACCACGTCAATGAGTCCGCGTTCGCCGAGGTCGTATTCGATGCGGCGCTCGATGCGCGGGTCGAAGTCAGCGTGGTGGAAAAAAGGATGCAGGGGCGGGACCACCCTGTCGTGCTCGGCATGCCGGAGACGTACTACTTGAAGTGCTTCATTCTGAGGAAACTGGAGTAAGCGGGCTCTAGGCTGTGGACGTTAGGCCGTAGCGTTCTTGCAACAGGGCCACGTGATGGCGCACGTGCCCAGCCATGATGAAGGCAAGCGCGCGTGCCGAGACGGCTTTTCCGTTCGCATTCCCAACACGACCCCATTCATCCGACGTCCAGCGCCTAATCATCAACACGGTCGCCTGCCGGATCGCATCGAACTCGCGCGCTATCTCCGTCACGGGGCGCTGGTCTGAATCGGCGCGGGCGACGTATTCGTTTTCATCGAATCCTGGGAGCGCCTGCGTTTCGCCGCGCGCGATGCAGAACGCCCGATAGCTCATCACCCGCTCCGTATCGACCAGATGGCCAAACGTTTGGCGGACGCTCCACTTTTCGGCGGCGTAGCGGAACAGCTCGCGATCGGCGGGGACGCGGTGAGCGAGCGCGAGGAGCTCTGCGGGCTGTGACCCGAGGGCGGGCAGCACGTCCGTTTCGATTACGCGAGCGATGTATCCCGCATAGAACGGCGCAAACTCCGTGGGATCGGGCCTCCGAGGATTCATCGTGGAAATCCTACCTCAACCTTCATCCCTCAGCCCTGACACCATCTGCGTAAGACTGTTATAGTAAGAGCACCGCCAGGGGTATCCGCTCGAGACGGGCGCGATTGAGACAAAACCCTTGGAACCTGATCCGGTTGACACCGGCGAAGGGAGCGCGGTCCTGCCAAGTTCCGCCTCCCGTGAGGAGCAACGCGATGTCCGTACACGATTCACATCCCAACTCACGCAAGGTTTACGTCGGTCCTCATAAAGTTCCGGTGCGCGAGGTCACCCTGTCTGGCGGAGAGCCGCCGCTGCAGGTGTACGACACGAGCGGCCCACAGGGACACGACGTGCGCGAAGGGCTGCCGCCATTGCGGCGTGAGTGGATCGAGGGTCGCCGGGACGTAGACAGGGTTCCTCGCACGTACATTCCAGATTCGCGGCGACGTGCCGAGCTGCCGAAATCGCTCTTCCGCGCCGTGCTCCGCGGCAAAGACAATGCAACGCAGCTCCATTACGCGCGCAAAAGCGTCGTCACTCCGGAGATGGAGTTCATCGCCGCCCGCGAAGGCTTCGACGCTGAGTTCGTCCGCTCGGAAGTGGCTCGCGGTCGCGCGATCATCCCGGCCAACATCAACCACCCTGAGCTGGAGCCGATGATCATCGGTCGGAACTTCCTGGTGAAGATCAACGCCAACATCGGGAACTCGGCGGTGAGCTCGTCGATCGAAGAAGAGGTCGAGAAGCTGCGCTGGTCGATTCTATGGGGCGCAGACACGGTGATGGATCTGTCGACCGGCAAGGATATTCACGAGACGCGCGAGTGGATTCTCCGGAACTCGCCCGTGCCGATCGGCACGGTGCCGATCTATCAGGCGCTCGAGAAAGTCGGCGGCCGCCCTGAAGATCTGACGTGGGAGATCTATCGAGATACCTTGATCGAACAGGCCGAGCAGGGCGTCGATTACTTCACGGTCCACGCCGGCGTGCTGCTGCGATACATTCCGATGACCGCCAAGCGCATCACTGGCATCGTCTCGCGCGGCGGATCGATCATGGCGAAATGGTGCCTCGCGCATCATAGGGAGAACTTCACCTACACCCACTTTCGCGAAATCTGCGACATCATGAAGGCGTATGACGTCTCCTTCTCGCTCGGAGACGGACTGCGGCCCGGTTCAATCGCCGACGCGAACGATGCGCCGCAGTTCGCCGAGCTCGAGACGCAGGGTGAGCTCACGAAGATCGCATGGGAGTACGACGTCCAGGTGATGAACGAAGGCCCGGGTCACGTGCCGATGCACCTGATCCGCGAGAACATGGAGAAGCAGTTGAAGTGGTGCGATGAAGCGCCCTTCTACACCCTCGGTCCGCTGACGACAGACATCGCGCCGGGCTACGACCACATCACATCCGCGATCGGCGCAGCGATGATCGGCTGGTACGGGACGGCGATGCTCTGTTATGTGACTCCGAAGGAACACCTCGGCCTCCCCAATAAAGAAGACGTGAAGGCGGGGGTCATCGCGTACAAGATCGCCGCGCACGCGGCGGATCTTGCCAAGGGCCACCCGCGCGCACAGGCGTGGGACGATGCGCTGTCGAAGGCGCGGTTCGATTTCCGGTGGGACGACCAGTTCAACCTGTCGCTCGATCCTGTCACCGCGCGCGCGTATCACGACGAGACGTTGCCGGCTGACGGCGCCAAGCTCGCGCACTTTTGTTCGATGTGCGGGCCGAAGTTTTGCAGCATGGAGCTGACCCAGCAAGTGCGCGACTACGCCAAGGCTCAGGGGGTCGCGGAAGCCGATGCGTTAGAGGCGGGGATGCACGAAAAGTCCGAAGAGTTCAGAAAGGGCCGCGAGATCTACGTCGCGAAGCCTGTCTAGCTAGACGTTGAGGTTCGGTTTTAGCTAGAAGTAGGGCTCGGCTTTAGCCGAGCTACCGCCGTTTGTCGTCGCCCGTGCGCGGGTCCTGTCGCCGATTTTCCTTCGTCCGTCCTCGGGCCGACAAGCGCGTGTCACGAGAGACGGCCCTGCGCGGCGGGCAAAGAAAAATCGGCGCCACCCGCCAAGAGGTCTCGCGAGGACTCGTCATCGTGAGACATTCGTTGCCGAGCTGCCGCCGTTTTCGGACCCGCGCACGAACGGCGAAAATGAAAACACCTGTAGCTCGGCTGAAGCCGAGCCCTACAGCCGTGCTCCCGAGAGCCGAGCGCTACCGGGGCGCACCGGGAGGAGAGGGAACAATCTGAATGATCGACACGAAGCGCGCAGGCTCACCGCCCGTCTTCGGATTCAGATATCCCGGGCTGCCGTTCCAGGTGTAGTCCTTGATCGTCACTCCCGGTGGAAACGCCATCGTTTCCTCGCGGAATCGCCCTATCTCGAATATGTGCGTGGCTGGTGCTTCGAACACGAGCGTGCCTTTGTTCTTGAGCGCGCTCTGGTAGTACTTTACGAGCCCGGCGAATGGCACGTCGGAGCCGAAGAGGTAGTAGCGCTGGCCGCGGCCCGCATCGTATGACGTAATGAATTGCGCAGACGGGTAGAGGGGGAAGCCCAGCATCAGTTCGGTTGGTGCGCGTTCAGCGGTCGAAGCAGGCGCCGGTGGAGCGGGCGACGGCTGTGGAGGCGGCGGCGTCGCAGTGGCCGGTGGAGCCGGCGCCGGGCGCGGCTGATTCGGACGACCCGGAAACGGTTGTGGCACCTGGGCGGAGACAGGTAGGTACGTGCCCAGACACGCTGCCAATAGAACCGCTCCGACCCGTCGCATCGGTCCATTATATCGAGTACGATAAAAGTGGTCAGACGGAAACTCGTCGCACGTTTTATACGTCTATAACGACATGAACAATTCTCTGAAAACCGTCCTCCTACTTGGCATGCTGAGCGGTCTGCTCCTGGTATTTGGGGAGATGCTCGGCGGTTCGCAGGGGCTGGTGTGGGCCTTTGGTCTTGCGATCGCCATGAACTTTGGCTCCTACTGGTTCTCTGACAAGATCGTGCTGAAGATGTACAGGGCTCAGGAAGTTGGTCCCGAGCACAAGCTATCGATCATCACGCGCCGACTCGCGACACGGGCCGGTCTACCGATGCCGAGGGTCTACGTGATTCCGGACGCCTCACCGAACGCGTTTGCCACGGGGCGCAACCCGAGCCATGCCGCAGTTGCGGCGACCGAAGGCATCATGCGTCTGCTGGACGATAGCGAGCTCGAGGGCGTTATCGCGCACGAGCTCGCGCACGTCAAGAATCGCGACATTCTGATCAGCTCGGTTGCGGCAACCCTTGCGGCTGCCATCATGATGATGGTGCAAATGTCGAGGTACGCCATGATGTTCGGTGGTGGCAGCAGCCGCGACGATCGCGAGGGGACGAATCCCGTTGCAATGCTTGCGATGCTTATTCTTGCGCCGTTGTCAGCGATGCTCGTGCAGGCTGCTGTTTCGAGGTCGCGGGAGTTCCTGGCCGATGCGGGTGGAGCGAAGATCGCCGGTTCGCCCTACGGGCTGGTGAACGCTCTGCGGAAACTGGAGAGCGCGTCGAAGCAGATTCCGATGGATGCCAATCCGGCCACCGCGCACATGTTCATCATCAAGCCGTTTTCTGCCGGCGCTCTCCTGGGTTTGTTCAGTACGCATCCGCCGACCGAACAGCGGGTCAATGCCTTGATGAATCTTCGATAGTCACCAGTCGTCAGTCGTCAGTCGTCCAGTCCAAAGACGCTTGATCGCCCGGCGGATCCTCCTCGCTGGACCGCCGTAGGCTGGGCGCAGGCGGTTCGTCCCGCCCAGACACACCATAAGCCTTTTTCAAGAGCTTGACGACACCGCGGATTTCTTTCGCGTATGCGGGAGGAACATAGGCGCGTGCGTAGAGTCGCTGGTACCTCGTCCACAGATCCGGAAAATGCTTCTCGAGGAAACCCATGAAATGGAGGCGGGTGCCTTCCTTCAAATACAGAAGATTCGTGCCCATGAACGCGGCACCGTGATCGGCGATTGCCTTGATCGTTTTCTCGAGCTTCGCCGGCTGCGAGGTGAGGCCCGGTACGATCGGGTTCATCAAGACGCCGGCGCGGATGCCGGCATCGTTCAGTTCACGGACCGCGCGCAGCCGTTGGAGCGGGTGCGCCGTTCCCGGCTCGAGGATTCGCCAGGCATCCTCGTCGATTGTCGGGACGCTCACATAGACGGTACAGCTGGATCGTCTGGCGACTTCGAGCAGCACGTCCTTGTCGCGTACGACCATCGGTCCTTTGGTGATCAGGCCGACTGGGGTCCGTGCGAGCGCGAGCGCCTCTAGCGATCTCCGCGTGATCTTGTAGTGACCTTCGATGGGCTGATACACGTCGGTGGCGGTTCCAAAGGCCACCTGCTGGCGTTTCCACGATGGGCGATCGAGCTCTCGCCGAAGCACATCGACGAAATTCTTTTTGACGAGGATCACCGACGAAAACTCGTCGCCAGAGCCCAACTCGAACTGCGTATGATAGCGGCGCGCGAAGCAGTAGTGACATCCGTGAGTGCACCCGCGATACGGATTGAGCGTCCATTCGAAGGGCATTCCCCTCACCGAGTTCAGGGCGGACCGGCAGGTGACTTCCTGGTAGCTGGCACCATCTGCAAGGTGAGCCGCATCTGGCAGGCCTTCGACGGCACCGTGTTCGCGGACCTGATTGGCGATGTCCCGCAGGGTGGGCTTCGGTGGGATGAGATCAAATAAAAGAGGATGAACTTTCATTATTTCGCCTTATGTTCGCCTATTGTTGACCTCCATTCGCCAATAGTCAAGCAGGTCTGCAAGCGTCTGCTCTAATGGAATAGTTGGCGTCCATCCGACTTCGCTCTGGATTTTCGCGCGGTCTCCGAAAAGTACGGGGTTGTCGTTCTGACGGTACCGCGAAGGGTCGACACGAACGGTTGCCGGCACGCGGCTGATCGCGATGAGTCGATCGAGCACGTCCCGAATTTTGAACGCCTGTCCGGAACAGACGTTATAAACCTCCCCCGGGCGTCCGTGCTCGACGATGGCGCGGTAGGCACGAACGGTGTCGCGGACGTCATGAAGATCGCGCGATGCATCGAGATTCCCGACGGATATTTCGGGGCTCATGCGGCCCTGTTCGATCAGCGCGATCTGTCGTGCGAATCCTGACGCCGAGAATGAAGGGTTCTGACGCGGCCCGGTGTGATTGAACGGGCGCGCGATGAAGATTTGCTGGCCGTCTTCAAGGACGCTGCGCCGGCCGAGCATCTCCTGCGCGAGCTTGCTGAGGGCGTAAGGGGTCGCTGGTCCGATCGGGTCATCTTCTTGTAGTGCCAGATCGGACTGGCGATACACGAGCGACGAACTGGGAATGAGGACGCGGGCGCCCAGGCCTGCTGAGTGGAGTCCCTTGAGAAGGTGATGCGTCCCAAGCACATTGGACGCCAGTGTATCGCGCACGTTGGCGAACGATTGGCCTACGTGTGATGCGCCAGCGCAATGGTAGACGACCGTCGGCTTGAGCTCTGCGATCGCGCGAGTGACCGCTCGAGGGTCCAGCAAGTCGACATCCTGGCGGCTCCAGCCCGTGGCGGCGACGCCGTTCTGCGAGAGAGACGCTAGAAGGTGGCTGCCCGCGAAGCCTCGAGCACCCGTGACCAGAACGGTCACGGCCGCGAGCCGTATTGGGTCTGGTAGTACGCGCGGAAGGCGGGATCTACTTCCTTAATAGGTCGCCACCACCATTCGTTCTCCTGATACCAGCGGACGGTCTCCTTCAAGCCCTCTTCGAACGGTACTTGAGGTTGCCAGCCCAGCTTCTTCAGCTTCGAGGTGTCGAGGCTGTACCGACGATCGTGGCCGAGACGGTCCTGCACAGGCTTTATCAACGAATCGGGCCGTTCGGTCAGTCGCAGCAGCGTGTGGGTGAGATCGACGTTGCGCACTTCGTTACCGCCGCCGATGTTGTAGACCTCGCCCTGTTTCCCTCGCTCGATCGCCACGTCGATACCACGACAGTGATCCAACACGTGCAGCCAGTCCCGAATGTTGAGGCCGGTGCCGTAGAGCGGTACCGGAATCATGTCGAGCGCGTTGGTGATGAAAAGAGGGATCACCTTCTCTGGAAACTGGTACGGTCCGTAATTGTTCGACGCCCGCGTGATCATGACCGGTACGCCGTATGTCGCCCAGTAACTGTACGCGAGGCGATCGGCGCCCGCCTTGCTGGCGGAATACGGATTGCGCGGCCTCAGCTCGTCCGTTTCGACGCTCGAGCCCTCTGGCACGCTCCCGTAGACCTCGTCTGTCGAAATCTGAATGAAGCAGCGCAGGTTCGCGGCACTCCGCGCCGCCTCGAGCAGGACAAAGGTGCCGATGATATCGGTTTTGATGAATTCGCCGGCCTCGAGGATAGAGCGGTCGACGTGCGTCTCCGCGGCAAAATGGACGACGATCTCAGAGCCCTTGACGAGCGGCGCCGCCACCTCGGGATCGGCGATGTCGCCTTTCACGAATCGGTGCCGGGGGTGATCGATGACGTCCTTCAGCGTTTCCATCCGCCCGGCATAGGTGAGCTTGTCGAGCGTGGTGACACGCCAGTCCGGATGCGCTTGAAGCGCGTGGCGCACGTAGTTGCTGCCGATGAAACCGGCGCCACCAGTCACGAGGACGTCAACCATCAGCGATTTCCTCCTGCGCGCCCCGGCGCTGCGCCAGCCAGCGCAAGGGGCGGCCAACGTTGGTCGCGCTCGGACACGATTGGGTTCTGCACGGGCCAGTCGATTCCCAGCGCTGGATCGTTCCACATGACGCCCGATTCGTAATCGGGCGCGTATTCGGTCGATGTGAGGTACACCACTTCTGCGCGGTCGCTGAGGACACAAAAACCATGTGCGCACCACGACGGGATGTACAACAGCTTTCGGTCGGCCGCCGAGAGGCTCACGCCCACCCAGCGGCCGCTCGTCGGTGAGTCCAGCCGAAGATCGACGGCGACATCGAAGACCTGTCCGTAGACGACGCGTACGAGCTTGCTTTGGGCGTGGGGCGGTCGCTGAAAATGAAGACCGCGCAACACGCCACGATCCGAGCAGGAATGATTCTCCTGCACGAAAGAGTCGGTGATGCCTGCCGCGGCGAATTCCGATCGCTTGTAGGTCTCGAAGAAGGACCCACGCGGGTCGTTGAGCACCCGCGGAACGGCGAGCATGACACCTGGGATCGCGAGTGGCTCGAATTTAAACGGCATCGTGATCGATGATGTCCAGAAGATAACGGCCGTAGCTGCCCGAGACCTTCTGGGCGAGGAGACGGACTTCGTCGGCGGAGATGTAATGCATGCGGTACGCAACCTCTTCAAGGCAGGCCATCATCAATCCCTGCCGTTCCTCGATACTCTGCACGAAGTTCGCCGCGTGCAGGAGTGCCTCGTAAGTACCGGTGTCGAGCCAAGCCACGCCGCGGCCAAGGCGTTCAACGTGTAGCGCTCCCCGTTCGAGGTACGCCCGGTTGACATCGGTAATCTCCAGTTCTCCCCGCGCCGACGGTTTGAGAGCGGCGGCGATATCCACGACCTCATTGTCGTAGAAATAGAGCCCGGTGACGGCCCACTGAGACCGCGGCGCCTTGGGTTTTTCTTCGATGTGGATGGCGCGCCCGTCGCGGCCGAACTCCACGACGCCGTATCGTTCTGGGTCCTTGACGGTGTACGCGAAGACGGTGCCGCCGGACGACCGCGCGCTGGCGGCTTGCAGCACGTCGGTCAGCCCCTGGCCGTAGAAGATGTTATCGCCGAGCGCGAGCGCGACGGAAGACGAGCCGATGAAATCGCGGCCGATCACGAACGACTGTGCCAGCCCTTCGGGCTTGGGCTGCACTGCGTACTCGATTTTCAACCCGAGGTGTCCGCCGTCTCCGAAGAGCCTGCGAAACCCGTCGATGTCGTTGGGAGTTGAAATCACGAGGATGTTCCGGACACCGGCCAACATCAGCGTCGAGAGCGGGTAGTACACCATCGGCTTGTTGTAGATAGGCAGGAGCTGCTTGGACACCACCTGCGTCAACGGGTGCAGGCGTGTTCCCGCTCCGCCGGCGAGCAGGATTCCCTTCATCGTATTTCCCTGTGTCATCGGCCGTTGGTGCCTCCGAGCGCTCCGAAGATGTTAGACACGTTCCCGATGCCGCCTAAGGTCACCGAAAAATGGAATCGGGAGTCCTGCGGCACAGGCGCGTTGCTGCCGAGCCGGCTCAGATCGAACATCTGGTACTCCGCCGAAAAACCGCAGCACTGCGCATTGTAATAGGCCGCGATGCGCTGCTGCAGGATCGACTGTGCCTTGACGTCCCAACTGAGGCTGTGGGTGAGGCCGTAGCGATTTTTCTGAAATCGCAAAGTGGTGCCTGAGGTGAAGAAATGCGTTTGCCGCGCGATGTTGATGCCGTTGCGATCGGGCCGGAAGCGGAGCTGGTTCCAGTCGGCATTCAGGGAGACGCGCTCTTGCTCCCACGTCGCACCAGCAGCGAACTGCTTGAACCGGCTGTAGCGGCCGTCGTAATCAGTCCGGAATGTGCCATTCACCCCGTTGAACGGAGAGGTTCGCACCAGCATCGACACCGCCGTAAAATGCGAGGTCGGCTCGAGGTTCCGCGAACGATCCGCAGAGTCCGCCAGAACAGACCGCGCGTCGGTGTTGTAGGTCTGTCTGATCGTCGCGCTGATCACCTCGCGGGGAATCGCCCGCGGGCCGTCGACCGTTCGCTTAGCGTAGAAACGCGTGTTCATACCGTAGGTGTACGACGCGGCACTGCCGACGATGTAGTCGGTACCTTCGAGCTTGGGGATCAGGTCGTAGTTGCCGATCGACGTGCGGTAGAGCAGCTGCATGAAGGGCTCAATCGAGTGCCGGAAGCGCTGCGCGTACGAGTTCTTCGGCGCATCCCAGATGCGGACCAGCGTCGGGCCGTTCACGTCGGCGCTCACCTCGAGGAATCGCCGCGAGATCGGGGCGGTGACTCGGCTCGGCTGCCCATTGACATCCAGCAAAGTAGGATCCTGGCTGTCCGACCAGAACGTGTTGCGGAATTGCGCCGTGGTGTTGAACCCGAGAAACGGGAGCTTCGTAAACGGAAAACGGATGGCGGGAATGACGTCGAGCCGATTGATGCCGTCGTTTCTAGTGGTCACGCGGTCTTTGTTGAACCGCTGCTGCTGAAGGCGCACGAACTCCGAACTGACAGACGCGTAAATCGGCAGACGGCCGATGAGCCGGTCGGGCCGCGCGACGCTGATGCGCGGAGCGTTGGCGCGCAGCGACGATTCGCCGTTATCCGCAAAATACTCGTTGCGATCGTAACGCCCGGTCACGCGCAGGCCCTTGGTCGTGCCGCTGACCGACCCGCCGAACGACCGGTTGCGCCTCGATGCCCGGGTGATGTCGGTGCTGTACAACTGGTCGACAGTGAGGTCGGATGAGTAGTCCGCCTGTCCCTGCGCGTACCAGCTTCCACCGAGGTTCTGGCTGAGATTTCCGTTCATCCGGAAGCTGCGTCGTCCAGGCCTGTCTACCTGATTGCCGCTGACGGTCACCTCTTTAATCGGGCGCTCGTTGAGAAAGTCGGAATGAAAGTTACCGGCGCCCCCGAGCGACACGTATCGGTAGTCGCCCGCGATCGACTGGCCCGTCTTGGAAAACCAGTCGTGCAGAAACGTCGCGTCGTGACTGCGATTGATCGCCCAGAAAAACGCGTTACTGATGGTCTGGCCTTTCACCGTGGAGCTGCCGTAGCTGGGCATGAGGAATCCCGTGCTCCGGTTATCCTTGCTCAGTGGGTAGTACATGATCGGCAGATAGATCGCCGGCACGCCCTTGACCCGAATGAACATGTTGCGTAGCAGCGCGTAGTGATCCACGCGGAGCTTGAGCGATCCCGACGTCATCTCCCAGCGAGGATTCGCCTGAACGCACGACGTGAAACCGCCGTTCGTGATCACGTACGTGTCTTCGCTGACTTTCTCGAGTGTCTCTCCGAAAAACTGCACATCGGGCTCGGGCGCGCCTGTAGTCGGTTTGGCGCCAGGTGGCGCACCGAGCGTGGCAAACCCACGCGCATTGTAAAAGGTGCCGAGCCGCGTCTGGGCGTTGAAGTCGGCGCGGTCCGCGGCAATCTGGTGATCGGTCTCGATCACCAGAACGTTACCCGTTGCCACGAGCCTGTTCGTATCGCCGAAGTACTCGACGAAATCGGCGTAGAACTTCATGTCGCCCTGCGTCATCTCTACCGCTTCGCGCAAGAGATAGCGGTTGCCGGCCAGGCGCTCCTGCACCTGCGCCAGCACCTTGTCGAAGCCCGGGATCTCCGCAACTTGAGCAGCGGCGAAGTGCGGCGTCGCAAGAAGGAATGCGGTGGCGGCCAGCGTGCCCCTGAGAAACGTGATCATGCAGAAAGAACGGGACGATAACAGTCGTTCGAAGAATAACACGTCTCTAGAGATCCCGGACCGAAGGACCGAGCTCGTCGAGCAGCGCGCCGACGAGAAAAATCGATCCCGCTGCGCACGCCACGGGACAATGTGCCCACGCCCGCTCCAGCGCCTCTCTCGGCTGCGCGCGAATGTCGATCTGAGAGCGCGGTGACAGCTTCGCAGCGATGGTCGCCAGCTCTTCGGCCGGCAGCGCACGCGCAATGGGCAGGTGAGTCATCACCATCTTCGATGCGACAGGCAGCAAGGCTCTCAGCATCAGCGCGACGTCCTTGTCGCGCATCGCGGCGAACACGATCGGAAGCGGTTCCGGAAACTCGCGCCGCAAATACGTTGCGAGCGCCCACGCACCGGCCGGGTTGTGCGCCGCGTCAAGGAGCACACGGCGGCCGTCGGACGTTTCAAGCATCTGCAGACGCCCTGGCCATCGCACGTCGCGAAGACCGGCGACAATCGCATCTGCTGGGATGGGGGCCATCTGCGCCAAGTGCTCGAGCAGGCGTACGGCGACCAGCGCGTTCGGCACTTGATGCTCGCCACGGAGACCTAGCGGCACCCACTCATAGTCTCGCGCAGCGGTTGTGATTCGCACCGAGGTGCGGCCGCGATCGCTGGTTGATTCGACGCGGACGCCGCGGTCGGCCTCGATGAGCTCAGCGCCGGTTGCTCCACATGCCGAGACGATCACGTCGCGCGCTTCGGTCGGGAGCGGCCCCACGACAATGGGGATGGCGTGCCTGATGATGCCCGCCTTCTCACCCGCGATCGCCGCCAGCGTGTTGCCGAGGTACTGCTCGTGATCGAAATCGATCGAGGTGATCGCGGCGGCGACGGGATCGACGACGTTTGTCGCGTCGAGGCGGCCGCCGAGACCGACCTCCAGCACCCCGAAATCGACTCGCGTGCGGCGGAACAGCTCGAACGCGATCGCCGTCGTCATTTCGAAGAACGTAGGAGGTGCCTCGAGCGCCCCCTGTGCCATGAGCGCATCGACGAGTGTGCGCATCTTCTCGATGACGCTCGCAAGCTCTGCGGTCGCAACGGGCTCTCCGTTGATGGTGAAGCGTTCCTCGAGACAAATGAGATGAGGTGAGGTGTACCGGCCGACGCTCAGCCCTGCAGCCCGGAGCGCGCGGTCCACCATCGCGGTCACCGAACCCTTGCCATTGGTCCCTGCGATCAGGACGCTGCGGAATGTGTTCTGGGGATCGCCGAGAGCGGTTGCTAGCGTGCGTATGTTCGCCAGACCGAACTTGATGCCGAACTTCTCGAGCGATAACAGATAGTCGAACGGGTCCACTAGGGCTCGGCGGCCTGCACCGGCGCGGGCTCCGCGGCTTCGACGGGATGCTGTCCCATAAAGCGGAACGCTTTCGCGATCGCGCTCTTCATCTCGCGGCGATCGACGATCCGATCCAGCATGCCATGCTCGAGCAGAAACTCGCTGCGTTGAAAGCCCTCGGGCAGCTTCTGGCGGATAGTCTGCTCGATGACGCGCGGTCCCGCAAAACCGATCAACGCTCCTGGCTCGGCGATGTTCACGTCCCCCAGCATCGCAAAGCTCGCCGTGACGCCGCCGGTGGTCGGATCGGTGAGGATCGAAATGTACGGAAGTCCTTCCTGATCGAGTCGAGCGAGCGCAGAGCAGATCTTCGCCATCTGCATCAGCGAGAGCGCCCCTTCCATCATCCGGGCGCCGCCCGAGCACGAGACGATGATCATCGGCCGTCGCGTCGCAATGGCCCGCTCGATGCCCCGCGTGATCTTCTCGCCGACGACGACCCCCATGCTTCCGCCGATGAAGCCGTACTCCATGACGGCCACGATTGCCTCGTAACCGTCAATCCGACCGCTGGCCACGACCACGGCGTCCTTCATGCCCGTCGCTTCGATGCTGGCCTTCAGACGCTTGGCGTACGGTTTCGTGTCGGTGAAATGCAGCGGGTCGGTGGAGACGAGGCCGCGGTCGTACTCCGTCCAGGGACCGTCGAAGAGTGTCTGCAAGCGATCAAGGGAGCCCATCCGGAAGTGAAACCCGCACTTCGGGCAGACGCCCATGTTTTGCGTGAGGTCCTTGTTGTAGAGAATCTGCGAGCAGCCCGTGCATTTGACCCACAGGCCTTCCGGAACGCGGCTGGGTTTCCCCGGATCGGCGGCAATCGGTTTGCGCGCCTTCTTGAAC
>DATEEI010000040.1:0-124078 GCA_035281225.1 Vicinamibacterales bacterium | reverse complement strand
GTGAACGAGACTTCGTTGCCCGGCTGCGAAAAAGGCGGTTGATAGGAGCCACCGACCGAAAGGAACGCCCGCCGGGGAGGGGGGGGCCGCCGGGCCAGCCCGGCTTGACCTCCAGGAGGCACTGACGGCTTGAGAGGCCCGACCGATCCCTCCACCTGTCGAGCCAGGATGTATCCCTCTCTAGTGGAATCGCTCGGCAGCTTGACGCAATACCAGGCGCCGGCCTGGCCCACGACTTCCAGAAGAGTCCCCGCTTTTACGGTCACGAGCACGATGCCTGGGACAGATGGGTTACTCCAGATGGAGGCCCCATCGGCAATCACGCGCACCGTCTGAGCGGACGCCGTGCCGCTGGAAACGACCAGGAGAAAGGCTGCGACGACGAAGGCGCGGACGATATGCGGCGTCAGATGTGAAACACTATATCGTGAGCCGTAAACGAGTGCCAGCGGTGGGACCATTTGAGATTCGAATGGCATGACCCAGATCCTTGTGGTAACCACAAGCCCAGCCACGTCCGAAGCAGTGGTCAATCTGCTGAAGAGTCAGGGCTATGGAGTGAGCTCGGTCTGTGGTTTTCAGGCTGCTGTTCAGGCCCTCGACGCGCATGCACCGGAGTTTCTCATCTCGGACCTGCGCCTAGGCGCGTTCAACGCTCTGCATCTGGCGATTCGGCATCGGCAAGACCACCCTCGTATGCAGACGATCGTTCTGGACTGCGTTCACGACCCAGGGATTGAGCGCGACGCTGTCCGCCAGGGCGCCCTGTATCTGGTCGAGCCGATCGATGCATCCGATCTCCTCGACCAGATCTCCGCGAGGCTCGCGCAGGACGGCCCTCCACGTCGATGGCCTCGCCGAGTGCCCGAGCGGGCCTTGCACGCCGATGCGGCACATGAGAGAGCGCGAATTGTCGATTTGAGTTACGGCGGCGTCCGGCTCGAGGCGGCGGAAGGCGTTGAGTTCCCACCCGCTTTCGATCTCTTCTGCGCCGAGATGAGCGCCCCGGTGCGTGTGAATACTGTCTGGACCAGACCCGCATCACGAGGATGGACGTGGTGCGGGGCGGAGGTTTGCGAGAAGGATCCAGTTCGCCTGGCATCGTGGCGGCGAGTGGTCGATTCGGCCGCCCGAGCCGAAAATGGATCGTCTTCGAACAGGACATAGAGTGCCGAAACGGCACAATCTGCAGGATCGTGAACTTCTTCTGCGATTTGCTAACAAAAGTCTTCTATTTCGATCCCCTTCCATCATCTGATGTGCCGAACTGAAACAGGCCCACGAAAACGTGATCGCGAGGCCGCGCACTAACAATCTCTGTAACATTCTTTGAATCAGTAGGTTAGCGACCCATTTAAAGCCCGTTTTGGGATGGTCGCGAACTTGCTCTATCCGTGATGTTCGGATCGAGGTCGAAGGACGTTGTAATCCCCGGCCGATCGGGACGTTCAAAAGTTATCGCAAGCACTGGGAAAGTCATCGCGCCGACCACGCGTGGTCGTCCGATCGTTAACGTACGGCTCTACTCTTTGGCAGGAAGGCCACCCGTCCATGGATAACGTGTTGGAAATGATTGGGGTAAGCGCGGCGACCCGCGCAATTCAGGCAGAGATCGAATGCGCGGCTCGCTCCGACGCGAAAGTGCTGCTGACCGGCGAAAGTGGGGTCGGGAAAGAGGTCGTTGCGAGGCTCATTCATCATCACAGCCGCCGACGCCACGCCTCACTCGTCACGATTAACTGCGCGGGAATCCCCGACACGCTGCTGGCTTCGGAGCTGTTCGGGCATGTGCGAGGCAGCTTCACCGACGCCTACCGAGACAAGGAAGGCTGGATCGAACAGGCCGACCGCGGCACGATCTTCATGGATGAAATTGGCGAGATGAGCACACAGATGCAGTCTCTGTTGCTTCGGTTTCTCGAGAACGGCGAAATTCAGCGCGTCGGCTCGGATCGCCGCACGACGTCGGTCGATGTCCGCATCATCACCGCGACCAATCGCCGGTTGATGGAGCGCGTGGCCGCCAACGAGTTTCGCGAGGATCTTTTCTACCGTCTGAACGTCATCCACATCGAGATTCCGCCCCTGCGCCAGCGCCGTGAAGACGTACCGGTGCTGATGGCGCACTTTCTGCGAAAGTTCAGCCAGAGCCATCGGGTCGACATGCCGACGCTCAGCGAGCATGCCGCCGCGCAGCTCGCGGCCGCGGAATGGCCGGGCAACGTGCGGCAACTCCGTAACGTCGCCGAGCGGCTGGTCGTGCGGTCGAACGGCGGCGTGATCACAGCCACCGATCTCCCACGTGAGATTCTGTCGATGGGCGCCAGCGTCGAGGCCTCTGCCGCGCCGCGGCGGCGCGGAGACGTGTTATTCGAGCGAATGGTGCGCGATGGCGAGAGTTTCTGGGCGGCGGTATATGAACCCTTCATGGCGCGAGACATCACGCGCGAGGATCTGCGGTCGCTCGTACGCCAAGGACTGGAACTGACGCGCGGAAGCTACAAGTCGATGGCGCAGCTGTTCAACGTGCCGGATAGTGACTACAAGCGGCTCCTCAACTGCCTGCGCAAACATCAGTGCCATTTGCCGATTCAGGATTTCCGTGCGCTGCCGGTGCAGCTGCCGCCGTTCGAACCACGACGGGTGGAAGAGAAAGTGTCATGACCTGAGACGGGCGAGAACCACGCCCGTCATCAGCAGAAACACGCTCCACCCGATCGTCAGCACCGCGAGGCCGACGCGCTCGAGCAGGAACCCTCCCAGGGCAGGGGCGATCATCATGCCGACCGCCCACGCCATGTTGTACGCGCCGTACACGACGCCGTACGCCTCGAAGCCCGCGGCCGACGCCACCTCGCCCATGTACGCGAGCGACGGCGTGACGATCATGCTATAGGCCATCCACATCGGCACCATCGCGAAGGCGGCCGAGCGAAAATCGGTGGCAAAGTTCAGCAGCGGAAGAACGAACGCGGACGAGATCAAGCCAATCATCATGAGCCGCCTCGCACCCCAGCGGTCGCTGAGCCGCCCATAGATAGGATGCATGGTGGTCGATGCCACGGCGGCGATGCCAAACAGCGTTCCGATGGCCGCCGGCCCCAGCCCCAGGCGCGACTGCATGACGAGAGGAATGACGGGCTCGAGCATGGCGATCGTCCCACCGCCAGCGATGACGACAAGACTGGTGATGGCGACCGGCCGATGGGTCAGCACACGGCGCATCGGCGCAGACGCGCCGCTGCCCTTTGTCCGCGGCGCCACCGCCGCAAACACGGCGAGCTCGATCAGCGCCATGGCGGAGACGATGACAAACGGTAGGCGAATGCCTCCGATCTGATACAGCCAGCCGCCGACGACAGGACCGACGATGATGCCGAGCGTGCTGCCGGCCATCACCAGGCCCATCGCGCGTCCGCGCTCGTCCGGACCATAGAGATCGGCGATCATCGCAAAGCCCACGATCCATGTCATCCCGTCGGCAGCGCCCTGCACGAGCCGAGCGGCGAACAGCATCGGAAGCGACTGTGCATACGCGAACGCGAGCGTCGACAGCGCGAGCAGCGCGAGGCCGACGATCATCGGGCCTTTCCGGCCGATGCGATCGGACATCGCTCCCATAGGCACCGACAGCATCAGCAGAGAGACGCCGAACGACGCGAACAGCGATCCGATCATGGTCGGGCTCGCATTGAACCGCGTAGCGAGGTCGGGCAGGATGGGAACCGACACCGAATACGCGACGAGGTCGGTGAAGGTCGCAGCAGTAATACACGCGAGGACGACGGAACGCGACCGCTGGCGCTGATAGGGATGAGGGGAGAGGGGGGAGGGGGGAGATATCTTCTCTCTTCCCTCTCCCCTCTCCCCTATCTCCAACGGGTCACTACTCACGCTTCAGGATCAGGCAGCCGAGGGGCGGGAGGGCCAGCGTGAGCCTGTGAGGCCGGCCGTGCGCGGGAACTTGCTCTGACTCAACGACGCCGCTGTTCCCCACATTACTGCCGCCGTAGATCGCCGCATCGCTGTTCAGCAGCTCGACGTAGCGTCCCGCCTCCGGCACGCCGATCACATAGGCGTCTCTGGGAACCGGCGTGAAATTCACGACGAAGACGACGAAATCCGCAGGGTCGTGGGCGCGGCGAACGAAGGAGACGACGCTGCCTTCGAAGTCGCTGCAATCGAGCCACTCAAACCCCGTGTGGTCGAAGTCGACCTGGTGCAGCGCGGGCTGCTCTGCCAGCGTGCGGTTGAGATCGCGCACCCAGTGCTGAATACCGCGATGCTCCGGGTAGTCGAGCAGATGCCAGTCGAGGCTCTCGTCGTGATCCCATTCGCGCCACTGACCGAACTCGCAGCCCATGAACATGAGCTTCTTGCCGGGATGCCCGTACATGTAGCCGTAGAGCGCGCGAAGCGTCGCGCGCTTCTGCCAGATGTCGCCCGGCATCTTGTCGAGCATCGCGCGTTTGCCGTGCACGACCTCGTCATGCGAAAAGGGCAGGACGAAATTCTCCGTGAACGCATAGAGCAGCGAGAACGTCAGATCGTTGTGCGCCCACCGCCGGTGGACAGGATCTTTGCCGGCGTACTCGAGCATGTCGTGCATCCAGCCCATGTTCCACTTGTATGTGAATCCGAGCCCTCCCAAATGCACAGGTCTGGTCACGCCTGGCCAGGCCGTGGATTCCTCGGCAATCGTGATCGAACCGGGCGCCTGGGCGTGGGTCTGCACGTTGAGCTGGCGGAGGAATTCCATCGCATCGAGGTTCTCGCGCCCGCCGAAGGCGTTCGGAAGCCACTCCCCTTCCTTTCGCGAATAGTCAAGGTAAAGCATCGACGCGACGGCATCCACTCGCAGCCCGTCGATGTGATACTCCTCCAGCCAGAACAAAGCGCTGCTCAACAGAAACGCACGCACTTCGTGGCGTCCGTAGTTGAACACGAGCGTGCCCCAGTCGCGGTGCTCCCCCTGCCGGGGGTCCTCGTGTTCATACAGTGCGGTGCCATCGAACCGCGCGAGACCGTGCGCATCTTTTGGAAAGTGCCCCGGCACCCAGTCGAGAATCACACCCAGGCCGTTAACATGACATTCGTCGACGAACGCCTTGAAATCTTCCGGTGGACCAAAACGGCTGGTGGGGGCAAAGAAGCCGGTCACCTGGTAGCCCCACGAACCTGCGAATGGATGCTCCAGCACCGGCAACAACTCGATGTGGGTATAGCCCATGTCCTTGACGTAGGGCACGATCTGCTGTGCCATCTCGCGATACGTGAGCGGGCCGCCCCCGCGTTCCGGCACGCGCTTCCACGAGCCCAGGTGCAGTTCGTACACGGACAATGGACGACCGAGCCAGCCGTGTTTATCCGCGCGCTCCTGCATCCATCCCTGATCGCGCCACGTGTGACGATTGAGGTCCCACACGATCGCGGCGCCACTCGCGTCGGACTCGAAGAAGAAGCCGTAGGGATCGGTCTTCTGCAGCCGCGCACCGTCGGCACGCGAACGGACTTCGTATTTGTAGCGCACGCCATCGCCGACTTCTGGCACAAACGTCTCCCAGATGCCGCTCGAGCCGAGATTGCGCATCGGATGCGAATGCGGGTTCCACCCGTTGAAGTCGCCGATGACGCTCACCTGTTCGGCATTGGGTGCCCACACCGCGAAGTGGACACCGGTGCGGCCATCGACCTCGCGCCGATGGGCGCCCAGCTTATCGAACGCACGGTGCAGTGTGCCTTCGCCAAAGAGATGGAGATCGAACTCGGTAAGCACGCCTCAGTCCTCCACTTCCATCGTGCCTTCGGCGACAACGATCGCGGTGCCACCCACACGCACCCGCGATATCGTTCCGTCCGACAACTCGATGGACATGTGAATCCAGCTCGGCCGGCCGAGTTTCGCCCCCTGAAGGTTCAGCATCGCGCCGGCGTTGTCCCGCGAGACGAGCGAGTGTTGCACGAGGTAGGAGGCCAGCGGCCCGGCCGCGCTCCCGGTCGCAGGGTCCTCGGCGATGCCGAACTGCGGGGCAAACATCCGGGAATATGTGGTAGCCGAATCAGTCGATCCGCCGCGATCGGTCGTGAAGAGATACGCCTCGAAGTCGAGCAGCCGAGCTTGAGGCTGAGCGCTGTCGACGACGGCCCTGGTCGTCATCGGCACGATGACGAAAGGTACACCACACGACACCTGCTGAATTGGTAACCGCGTCTCACGAATGTCCTCTTCACGAACACCCAACGCCCGCGCGACCTTTCCCACGTCGTCAAACGTTGGACCGAACTCCGGCAACAGCTGCGTCATCCACGCGAAGTTCAAGCGATCGTCGCGCCATTCGAGCTCGACAGCAATGGGCCCGATGTTTAGACCGAAGGTCCAGTCGCGCCTTCCGCGGGCGATGGCGCCCGCGCGTGCGAGTGCAAACGTGCTTCCGACAACGGGATGCCCGGCCATCGGCAACTCGGTGCCAGGCGTAAAGATACGCATCCGAATGTCGGTGTCAGGCCGCTCAGCAGCGGTGACGAATGTCGTTTCTGCGAACCCGATTTCGCAAGCGATCTGCTGCATGGTCTTCGCCGACAACCCCGCCGCCTCAGGGAACACCGCGAGCTGATTTCCTGCGAAGCGACGCTCAGCAAATACGTCGTAGTGGAGGTACCGGTAGCCGGAAAGGCTCATGCTAGGATGATTATCCACGTTTACCGTTCATCGTTTACTGTTTACCGTTGGAGTCCCTGATGACGAGATGGTTGCTCAGCACGCTTTTCGCCTCGGCGCTAGCGATTGTGCCAGTCGGCGCGCAGACGACCGCGAAGCCCACGGCCACGGCGCAAAAACCGGCGGCCGCAGCGAAGAAGCCGGCAGCACCGCCGGCTACAACACAGAAGCCCGCCACACCTGCGGCTCCCGCGGTGCCCGCTGCCTCAGCCGCCAAGCATGGTCCCGGGGTATACGCGCATTTCACGACGAATCACGGCACGATGGTCGCCCGCCTCTTCGACAAAGATGCGCCGAATACGGTGCAAAACTTCGTCGGCCTCGCCGAAGGGAAAAAGCCGTGGATGAATCCCCGGACGAAAACGATGGTGCGGCGGCCGTACTACAACAACCTCACATTCCATCGAATCATTCCTGGGTTCATGATTCAGGGCGGCGATCCGGAAGGGACCGGCAGGGGTGGTCCGGGGTTCAAGTTTGCTGACGAGTTCAATGTGAAGCTGCGCCACAGTAAGCCGGGCATCTTGTCGATGGCCAACGCCGGGCCCAACACCAACGGTGGTCAGTTCTTCATCACGCTTGTGCCGACGTCCCATCTCGACAACAGGCACAGCGTGTTCGGCGAGCTGGTTGAGGGAACCGACGTGCTGATGGCCATCGGCAAAGTGCCGACCAACCCCGAAGACAACCGTCCCCTGAAGCCTGTCGTGATCAAGACGGTCAGGATCGAACGCGTCTCGTGAAGCTCGCGGTGATCGTGGGGGCGGGCTTCGCCGGCTTGAACGCAGCAAAGAAGCTCGCCAATCGCGAACACCTGAGCGTCACCCTCATCGATCACCGGAATCATCATCTGTTTCAGCCGCTGCTCTATCAAGTGGCAACCGCCGGTCTGAATCCCGCCGACATCGCGGTGCCGATTCGCGTGCAGTTCAGGCACGCGCCGAACGTCGAGATTCGGCTCGGGCACGTCGAGGGCGTGAACCTCGAGCGGCAGACGGTGTTCGGCGACGGCCACGAGATCCCCTTCAACTACCTGATACTCGCCTGTGGCGCACGCCATAGCTATTTCGGCCATCCGGAATGGGAAGAGTTCGCGCCCGGGCTCAAGACGCTCGAACAGGCAACCGAAATTCGCCGTCGCATGCTTGTGGCCTTCGAGCTCGCCGAAAACGAGCTGGACCCCGAAAGACAGCGTGCCTACCTCACGTTCGTCGTTGTCGGTGGAGGCCCGACGGGAGTCGAGCTCGCAGGGGCCATCGCCGACATCAGCCGCACGGCCATGCGTGGCGACTTCCGGCGAATCGATCCCGCGAAGTCCCACATTGTCCTCGTCGAAGCGGCGTCGCGCGTCCTGACAACGTTCTCCGAAGAGATATCCGAACGCGCGCGCCGCGATCTTGTGGAGCTGGGCGTCGAAGTGCGGACGGACGCAAAAGTTGAAGGCATCGACGCAGAAGGGGTGACGATTGCGTCGCAGAAGCTCTACGCGCGGTCGGTGTTCTGGGCAGCCGGCGTGCAGGCTGAGCGGCTCCAGATCAGTCCGGCGCCTGCGACAGACCGTGCCGCTCGGATCCCGGTGACCAACGACTTCTCCCTCGCCGGGCATCCCAACGTCTTCATCGTCGGCGACATGGCCTCGTTCGAGCTCACCCCAGGCACGCTGCTACCCGGCGTTGCCCCTGCGGCGATTCAAGCTGGCGAGCACGCGGCGGAGATGATCCTGGCCGACCTCGAAGGCAAGCGGCGACGGCCGTTCCACTACAGCGACAGAGGTCAGCTGGCTACAATCGGAAAGAGCCGGGCCGTCGCGCAGATTGGCGCCATGACGCTGACCGGACGCATCGCCTGGCTCACGTGGCTTCTCGTCCATGTGTACTCACTGATCGGATTCCGCAACCGCGTCGCGGTCCTGTTCAACTGGATCTGGAGCTATATGTTCTCGAAGCGCGAGGCGCGGCTGATCATGGAGAGAGAGTGGCGGCTGCGGAACTAGGGATTGGGGATTGGGGGCTGGGGGCTGGGGGCTGGAGATTAGGGATTAGGTCGTAGGGCGCAACTTTAGTTGCGCAATCACTCCTAACGCGCGACTGAAGTCGCGCCCTACAGTCCCCTGAAGTTGCGCTCTACGACAGTTGCGCCCCACGATCCCAACCCTCGGTCACTATCGAGCATCATCTATCGGCACGACGCTGATGCCGCCATGCCGTTCGAGGATCGCATACTTGAACTGCTCGAGCCGCTCCAGACCGTGACGCTCGCGTCCCGCCGTCAGGATTTCGGAGAGCGTCACGCCCTCCTGCTCTGCGCGCTCTTTCAGTAGCTTTCCATGTTCCACCACGACAACCGGAAGGCTCCCCACGACGCGTCCGACCAGAGGCCACCGGCACTCCATGCGCGAGAAGAGACACTCGAGCGTGACGAGCGTGCCGATGACGACGAAGGCGTTGATGATGGAAAAATCGTTGCCCACGAGCGCCTGCTGGGTCGCTTCACCGATGATGAGCAGCAGAATGAAGTCGAATGTGGTGATTTGGCTGAGCGACCGTTTGCCGCTAATGCGAAAGACGACCAAGACGAACAGATAAACCACGACAGTGCGAAGCACGGTGTCCATAACACCTCGCTAGAACAACGATACCTGGCTGAACTGAACGGATGGCCCGCCGACGAGTCCGATCTCTCCGTGGAGTCGCCCAATCGTGAGGTGCTCCGCATGGAGCAAGACTGTCGCCTCGGCCGCATCAGAGCGGATGGTATAGACCTGCCGGCTCTGGTCGACTGACACGCCGTCCGGCTGCGGCAAGACGGTCTCGATCTTGACGTGCTCGACGTACGGCGCTGAGACCCAGAACTGAATGGCTCCCGGAGCGTTGCTCCGTAAATGAAGCTTCATGGTCGCCCTTGCACCACGCCGCACCACGCGCTCGTATTCGATATGAATGGGGCTGCCGCGATCGCCCGCTGCGCCATGACTCAGCGGTCCGCCCGCACCTGTCAACCCGAGGAGCGCGACGAGCACAAAGAGGATCAGCATCGCGATTCCGATGCGCTGCCACAGCCACTCCTTGCGCTGAAAGTCGAGGTCTTCGTCGATCTCGAGCGTGCGCTTCGTCATCGAACGACGCTTACCATCGCCCCATTCTCACACAAAGAAAAGAGGCCCGTGCCGGTCATGACTGCTGGCGCTTCGACTCAGCGACGGACTTCAGATTGGCCAGACCAGCCTCGAAATCCTTGCCGATCATGTCGTCCATGTCGATGAAGACGCACATCAGCTTGGTGAGGTAGGTCGCGGGTCCGCGCATCACCCACGTGATATTGGTCGAGCCGCCCTTTGGTTCGAACCTGAACTCCGCGACGTTGTGGCCTTCGAACGGCTTGATAAAATCGAGCTTGATGGCGATTTTCGACGGCGTACTCTCCGTGATCTCCATGCGCCCTTGACCAACTTCGCTGTTGCCGTTCCACTCATAGACCGCACCTTGGCCGGCCCCAGCCCCGCTGAATGTCCTCCCAAGAGCGGGATCGCGTTTTTCATAGGGTGACCACGCACGCCACGTGTGGAAGTCGTTGACGAGCGGATGAACGGCTGCGGGTGGAGCCTGAATGGTGGTCGAGCGCTCGACGTGAAGGGTATCGGGCTTCGTGGTGGCATAGGCGAGCACCGCCGCAACCAGAACACCGACGACGATGGCGATTTTCTTGATCATGATGTCCTCCTCAATCGACAGGATTCGACAATAGAGACATCGTAACGCGAAGCCTCCGGCGGATGTCGATCCCGGTGCCGGCCGTTCCACCTGAAGTGAGGCGGGCACTATAATTTCGCCATGAGAGTGAAGGGCTGTCTGGCGCTCATCAGCGTGCTGGTGGCGACGGTCACTTACGCGCAGAATCCACCGGCCACGGTTTCGGCCGGCAACGCCGCACTGCACGCGCTGTTCGAGCACGAGTGGGAATGGGAGCTGACCCAGGATCCGTTGTGGGCGTCCTACCTCGGCGATCGCCGCTGGAACAACCAATGGCCCGACATCAGCCTCAGCACGCTCGCCTCGCAGCAGGCGCACCGGCAGGCGGTGCTGAAGGATCTCGCCGCGATACCGCGCGATTCGCTCTCGCCAGCCGATCGTCTCAACTACGACCTGTTCCGACATCAATATCAGATGACCGTGGAAGGCTTTCAACACGGCCAGCATCTGATTCGCACCTCGACGCTCAACGGCGTCCAGGGCACCGAATTCATCGTCGATTCGCTTCGTTTCCAGACCGTCAAGGACTTCGACGACTGGCTGGGGCGGCTGGATACGTTTCCCGCGTTTGTGGATCAGAACATCGCGCTGATGCGCCAGGGGATGAAGAGCAACGTGCTGCTGCCGAAGATCATCGCTCAGCGCGTGCGCCCTCAGATTGAACAGCTCGCCACGCAGGCGCCCCACCAGAGCGGCTACTACCGTCCGTTTCGACATCTTCCCAGCTCGTTGCCCGCCGTGGATCGCGAGCGCCTGGCGAAGTCCGGTCTCGACCGCGTCCGATCGCACGTGCAACCTGCCTTCGCGCGGCTGCTCGAGTTCATGGACCGTGAGTACCTTCCCGCCAGCTACGACGGCGTGGGCTGGTGGCGGACGAGCAGCGGGCTTGCGGGCTATCGCTATTTTGCGCGGTACCACACGACGACCGATCTCGCTCCGCAGGACATTCACGCGCTCGGACTGAAAGAAGTCGCGCGCATCAGAGCGGAGATGGAGGCGATCAAGAAACAGGTCGGCTTTGCCGGGACGCTCGAGCAGTTCTTCACACACCTCAGAACCGATCCGAAGTTCTTCTACAAGACGGGCGAGGAGCTGCTGGACGGCTATCGCGCGCTCGCTAAACGGATCGATCCGGAGCTGATCAAGATCAGCCGGAAGCTGCCGCGCGTGGCATATGGTGTCATCCCGATTCCCGAGGCGATTGCGCCGATGTCGCCGACGGCCTTTGCCAACGGCGGCGCGCCCGACGGCTCGCGACCACCGTACTTCTTCGCGAATCTCCACAAGCCAGAAACGCGGCCGAAATGGGAAATGATGGCGCTAACACTCCATGAGGCGATGCCCGGACACTGCCTGCAGATCTCGGTGGCGCAGGAGCTCGGCGATCTGCCGCTCTTCAGGCGCCATGCCTTCTTCACTGCGTACGTCGAAGGATGGGGCCTTTACGCGGAGTCGCTCGGCGAGGACATGGGTCTCTACAAGGACGATCCGTACGCGAAGTTCGGCCAACTCACGTACGAAATGTGGCGCGCCGTCCGGCTCGTCGTCGATACCGGGCTTCATGCCATGGAATGGGACCGCGAGCGCGCCATCAAGTACTTCATGGACAACGCCGCAAAAACCGAGAACGACGTGACGACCGAGGTTGACCGCTACATCTCGGTCCCCGGTCAGGCGCTCGCCTACAAGATCGGCGAGCTCAAGATCAAAGAGCTGCGCCGAAGGGCCCAAAAGGCCCTCGGCGCAAAGTTCGATCTCCGTGACTTCAACGATGTCGTGCTTCAAGGCGGTGCCTTGCCGCTGGATATCCTCGAGCAGCGCGTGGACGAGTGGATCACGTCCGCGCGCTGAGCGGGTTTCGGTAGGTTCTTACTTTCTTGCCTCGTAGAATGCGTACGTAGTCCGCCATGACGTCGACCGCCCCGGCTCGACGCTGGCGTCGATATATGGCTCGGGACACACGGTTCGGAACGAAGACCATAAGAGTAGTTTGTTCAGCGGCCGGTCGCCCGTCACCCGCACGCCCGCGCTTGTGGCGCGATTCTCCACCTCGAAGCCGTAATCCGATGTCGCGGAACCAAAGCCATCGAGCTGCGTGGAGATGGTTTGCTTGGGCTGGAACTCCTGCAGAAACGCTACGTCGCGGCCGCGGATCTCAGCGAGATCCTTCAGCGCGGGAGTCGCGCGCGGCGCAAACGGGAAACGCACCACGAAGTCGGGCCCAGTCGTCCGCTTGTCGAGCGTAAAGAAGTTGTGGTTGTAGACGCTCGTGACGATCGGCTTCTTGCCGGTGTTCTTCAGCTCGTGCTCCAGCACAAGCGTCTCGCCCGCAAGCTGCAGCGTCTTCCGATACTCGTAGGCATATCCAGCTCCGTCGCTCAGCTCGTGGATAAACTCAATCCGGTCTGTTTCTGTGTTGATCGTCCACTTCCCCGGATCGACGATCTCGTAGGTATGGAATCGCTGGAACGCCGGTTCCGCCGGCTTGCGCAAGACACCTACGCCGATACGGATGAAGGTTCCGCCGACCGCGGCATTCGCGTACCCGAGGGCGGCATCGCCGGTGAGAAACTCCTCGACTGGACCGGTAATCGCGTCGTGAGTCGCCGGGTCGTAGCGCTCGAACCACTGCCCGAAATACTCGTGATTATTCCAGGTAAGGCTCGACACCACGCCTGACCAGTCGAAGCGCGTGCCGCGGTAGTACCCCGTCTTCGCGTCGGGAAGGTAGATCGAGGCACGTATGCGCGAATTGGAGATCGTCGCAGCGGGGACACTCGGGACTGAGCCGTTCGCTTGGACCATGGCCATGAGCATCAGAAGAAAGAAATGCGTGGGCCATTATTTATCGGCAGGCGGCACATTGAACGTTAGGATGGCCACGATGCCTTGCTAAGGGGATGCGGCGGGACTATGATCCGGCCAAAGACGAGATTCTAGGTCGGAGGACAGATGATAGGCCAAACGGGTGGCCCGGACGATAAGCTTTACGCGTTCGGCCCCTATGTCGCCGATCCCGTGACGGGCACGTTGCGTCAGGACGGCACTCACGTCGTTCTCACGCTGAAGTCGTTTGAGGTCCTGGTGGCGCTCATCGAGCGGCGAGGACAAGTCGTCGACAAAGACACGCTCCTCAAACTCGTCTGGCCCGATACGATCGTCGAGGAAAACAATCTCGCGCGCCACATCTCCACGCTTCGCAAGGCGCTGAACGATCATCCGCACGATCACCAATTCATCGTCACGATCCCAGGACGCGGCTACCGCTTCGTCGCGCCGGTGCGGGAGCTCTCGCGCAGCGAGCTTCCATCGGCCAGGCCCCCTACGGAACGAGAACACCCTGCGCCGCAGGCCGAAGCGCAGTCGCCCAACCGACCGGAGCCTCCGGTTGCCGCTCAGGCAATCCTGGCATTCGCCCGGACGCGCGCGGCGATGCTCGCAGCAGCTGGAGTCGTCGCGGTGGGGATCACCGGCATCACGGTGCTCGGCGACTTTCCGCGTCCCGAAGTGGAGGCGCCGGATCGCAAGTTGTGGCAATTGACGTCGAGCGACGGGCTCGAGAGCGACGCCACCTGGGCACCGAATGGCCAGGCGATCGCGTACAGCTCGGATCGCGAAGGGAACTTCGACATCTGGTCCCAGCCGATCGGCGACGGGCAGGCCGTGCGCCTGACGTCATCTTCCTCTCACGACTGGCAACCGTCATGGTCGCCCGATGGAAAGCACGTCGTATTCAGATCCGAGCGAGATGGCGGCGGTTTGTTCGTTGTCTCCGCAACCGGCGGCAACGAGCGGCGCATCACGAACTTCGGGTATCGACCTCAGTGGTCACCCCGTGAGGATACGATCCTCTTTTCAAGCTCGAACACCGTCCGCTCGAAGATGTATACGGTTCGTGGCGACGGAACGCAGCGTCAGGTCCTCTCCGCGTTTCTCGATGGGTTCGAGTCGTACCGGGCGAAGTGGCATCCCGACGGTCGCCGCGTGTCCGTCTACGGCCAGCACACGCGCGAAGGTTTGTCGTTCTGGACCGTCTCGCTTGATGGAGCCTCGGCGGTCCGTTCGGCTATCAGCGCCGACGTCGCGACACGGTTGAAAAAAACGGGCGTCAGCCTCACAGAGTTCAGCTGGTCGCCGCTCGCGAACGCGCTCTATTTCGAAGGGCGCTCGGAAGAGACGGTCAATATCTGGCGCGTTGGCGTCGATCCTCAGACGCAGGAATGGCGAGATGGGCCTGAACGCGTGACCGTGGGCGGTGGGCTCGATACCGACATCTCCCTCTCGCCCGATGGACAGAAGCTCGCCTTCACCGTGCGCAACGAGAGCACCAGGCTGTGGGCACTCCCCTTCGATCCTGTCGAAGGGCGCGTGCTGGGGAAAGGGGAGCCGATTACGCCGAAAGACTCCAGTGCGATGTTCCCGGACGTGCCGCCGACCGGCACGCACCTCTCATATCGCACGATTCGCCGCGGAAGACACGAGCTCCATCGACGCTCTCTGACTGGAAACGAACACCGCTCGCTGCCCGTGACAGGCGAGCTCCACAGGCCGCGATGGTCCGATGACGGAACGATGCTCGCATTCCGCCGGCTCATGCCCCCGCCCACCGACGGCACACCGCGGAGGAACGCAGTCGTGATCATGGCCACAGACGGGACGGGCGAGCGAAACCTCACGATGCCCGCGCTGGAAGAGGTGACGCCGTACGACTGGTCGGCAAACGGACGATCGATTCTCGCGTCGTGCGAACAAGGACCGCCGCGTCGGATGACCATCTGCGCTCTGCCCGTCGATGCTGCACCCAGGGCCAAGCAACACGCACGGACGATCGCCGCCGATCCTGACCGCAGCCTCTACCAGGCGACGTTCTCACCCAATCAGCGGTGGGTGGCCTTCAACGCCACATCACCCGGGCTTTCGTCTATTTATGTCGTGTCCGTCGATGGAGGGCAGTGGTCGGCCGTTTCGGAAGGCACCTCATGGGACGACAAGCCGAGATGGTCGCCGGACGGAAAGACGGTGTACTTTCTCTCGAACCGCTCCGGATTTTTCAATGTGTGGGGACGCCGCTTCGATCCCGCCACCGGCAAATCCTCAGGGGATCCATTCCGCGTGACGAATCTCGAGAACCCAAGCGAGCGCGTGACGTCACCAGTCACGACCATGGAGCTGGCGATCGCACCGAATCTGCTCGTGCTGCCGATCGCGGAAGTATCGGGCTCCGTCTGGGTGCTCGAGAACCTCACGAACTGACGAATCCTCCTATTCTGATCTCCTGACGAATTGCCACGACTCATCGAAGAACCCCGCGAACGGCACTTCGAAGGTGTCAGCCCCTGGCTGTGCCTGCAGGACGGCGAGATCGCCGAGCGTCGGCATGCTGTAGTCGGAGGTGTACGAGTTCTCGGCAATCGTCAGTCCGCTGTTCAGCACCACGTAGTTGGTAGGCGCGATCGGGTTGGGGTACACCATCACCGGCAAGTGATTTGCGGCCGAAAACGATCGACCGCCGATGCCCAGCGTGTCACGGCTCCACTTCATGGGAAGACGTCCCGCGAGCCGTGCGATCCACCGGTTGCTGCCGGGATCGCCGAACAGCACGACGTTGAATTTCGCCAGGTCGGCCTCGGTGACGTCCGTGTCATTCTTCACGCGCGGATGGGCGCGGTAGAACCGTGCATAGGTCTGGTCGAACTTCTCGAGCCGTTTGAGCGCCAGCTCGTGCGCCACCCGATTCCACGGCGTGCCCGTCGGCCGCACCAACAGAAACGGATCGAGAAACGCGTCGTCGATCGGGCCTTGCAGGCCGTGCGTTTTGTGCAGCCCCGCCCACTTCAACGGCGCCGCTCGCCAGCCCGACGCAGTTTTCTCGAACGCCAGCTCGCGCCCCGGCTTTACGCGCAATGCCTGGCCGTCGATCTGCACCTCCTTCGCCTTGTCGGTTTCCCGCAGCACGAGGCGCGACACGTTCGTCGTTTTGATGTGATAAGACGTCCCACCCGACAGACGAGTCGCGTCGACTTCTGCGCGCTCGTAATGGTGTCCGAGGCCGTCGAGCGTCACCCAGAAGCTTTTGTTGTATCGCGTCGTGTACGTCAGGAATCGAATGCGATCTGGTGATGTGAGACCGCGATCCGTCCACTCCTTCAGAAAGGCGTCGAGACGTTGCCGCACTCTCGGGCTCGTGCTATGGCCGGTGTTCTCTGAAATCAGGAAGATGCTGGGCGTACCTTTCGCGACGTAGCTCGTCGGCTCCCCCTCGTAGGGAAAACCTTCCTTGGCGAGCTGCTCGCGGATTCTGATAGACGACTCGAGCTGGCCGCGCGTGGGCTCCCCTTGGGGCGGCCTTGGAATCGACGCCACTTGCGGATCGTTGTCGCCGTCGTGTCCGGCGATCGGAATGTTGAACGCATTCAGCGCCCACTCCGTCATGTTTTCCCAGATGCGCAGTGTCGGCCGCTGATGCGGCGGAAACTGATCCATCATGAGATACCGCCGCGGCCATGTGCCCGCACCGATCTCCGCAGCGACCCAGCGATCCGGATGATGCAGCGTCAGGTGCCATGCGCCGGCGCCGCCGAGAGAAAATCCGCGAAGGACCATCCGCGCATCGTCGATCTTGAATCGGCGCCGCACGGCTGCCGTCGACTCGAATACGTCGACCTCGCCTGCCCAGTGATTCGCGTTGTTGCCCCGCGCGAACACTTCGAGCTGAAACTGCCCCGCGTTCCACGCACCGGTCGTCGAAGGATTCGGCGTGGGCTGCAGACACGATCCGGCTGCATGCGTCAGCAACCGCTCGTCAGTCTGCGCATTCGCGGGCGACGCGTCGTAACAAATCCAATTGCTCTCGATCAGCCGCTGCGATCGGCCGTGCAGCACCACGTCGAGACGCGTGGGCGTTCCATCGTAGCTTTGCGGAATCGTCAGAAGCAGCGGCTGCACCGATCCGTCGAGAGCCGAATAGAACCCCAGCGCGACTTTGCCTTTCTGCGCCGTCCACGGGGATTGGCCGCTCCGCAGCTGCTTCCCCCGCTCGATCCCGCGATCGAGCATCTTCAGTGCGAACGTCACGTCGTCTTGCACCGCGACGTCCTGTGGGAATTCGAGAATCCAATGACCCGCCTTCGCGTGGATCTCGACATCCGCAACGAGATCCACTTCGCCCATCTTCGACTTCAGGGCGCGCACGAGTGGATCGAGCTGATCGAGCTTTGCTTGCAGAGCCTGCCGATCCTGCGCGGTCACCTCGTAACGTGGCGGCGCCTGCCCTCGCCCGCCTCCTGCCGGGCTGCCGACGGACGTAGCCGGTGCGGGCTGCTGAGCGACAAGTGACATAACCGGCAGAGAGATGCCTGCGAGGATACCGAGAATTCTGGCGTGCATTTGTGTCCCTCGTCTATTTATGTCGTATCAGCCGATGGAAGGCAGTGGTCGGCCGTTTCGGAAGGCACTTTCTGGATCGAAGCAGCGTCCCCACACATTGAGAAATCCAAGAATGTGTGGGGACGCCTTTCGACTTTTCAGATCGACACTATCTAGAACAGGAATCGCACCTGCATCTGGATGGTACGGTTTGCTTGCGCACCAGTCGCCGCTCCGAACCCGGCATTCTTCGGTGCCAGACGCGCCTGGTTTACAGTGCCGTCGGCGTTGAACTGGCTGTTCTGAATGACCTGATCGACAGGGTTATTCATCTGCATCGTGAGCTGTCTCGCGTTGATGATCGACACGTTGAACACGTTGAAGACCTCCGCACGGAACTGCACCGCGCGGTTGCCTCCCAGGCGGATGTTTCGCGCAAGCGCCAGATCGAGCGTGTAGTCATTGCACCCGGACAAGAGGCTCGCGCCCGATTCCGTGCCGGTGCTGCCGTACTTCGGTCCTGCGAACGCGGACGTATTGAACTGCCGGAACACGTCGTCCGAGCAGCCGGAGCCGATGTCGCCGACGACGCGAACGCGCGCTGGGTAGTTCGGAGACCCGGTGAGATTCACGTTCGCGCCATTTGCCGAGTACTGGTAAGTGGCGTCATACGGCGCCGTGGAGCCGGCAGTCAGCACGCCTGAAAGCTGCCAATCCCTCAGTAGATACGTAAGCGCTCGCCCCGTCCCGCCCGTCCCGTTGGGATAGGGCAGCTGCCACACGAAATTACCCTTGATGACGTGCGGCCGATTACCGATGTTCTTGAGCAGCTCGTCGGCGTCCTTCTGGCCGGACCACTCGCTCAGTGTCCCATCGGCTGCATGCTGCAGGTGTAACTGCGAGCCGGTGTTCCCCTCGGTGCGCAGGCTCCAGGTCCAGTTGATGCCCGCCTGCCAGCCACCGCGGAACCTCCGGTTGAACGACGTCTGAATCGAGTCGTACTGCGTCCAGGCTCGCGGCCACGAGGTGAAAATCGCACCGAGCCCGCGATACGGGCGCAAGAAGTCGGTCGACAGCGCGGTCGCGCCGGGCGTCGTCGTGTTGGCTGCCAGCGTGAGATTCTGGTTCTCCGGCAGGAACGCCGCGCCCAGATCTGGCGCGTTGAGGTCAAGCGTGTTGGCCGCCAGCACCGAGCCTACGACTGCCTGCGCCATCACGTTGTATCCGTGAATACCAACGTACGAGACGTCCAATGAGGACGACCACGGCAACGCCATCTGGACGCCGGCATTCCACTGCACCGACGAAGGCAGCTCGGCGTCGTACCAGAAGATGGCCAGATTCGGCGGCGTCACCACCGAGGCGCCGCTCGGCAGCGACTGCAGCGTCCCGTTTCGGACCGTCGATCCCTGGCCCGTCGGCGGGTTGCCGATGAACGAAAACACCGTCTGCCCCTGCGGGCGATCGAAGAACAGGCCAACGCTGCCGCGCACCACGAGTTGCTGATTCCCGTTGACGTCGTACGCAGCGCCGAAGCGCGGGGCCAGCGCCAGTGTCGGCCACTCATAGGCCGTATCAGCGATCCCTTCACCCGCCTTGATGATCCCGTTGGTCAGAACGCCGGAGTTCGGCACCAGCGTATTCACCAGACCTGAAGACCCGGGACCGAGCGACGCACCCGTGCCCGGATTGACGGCGACGCGACTGGCGACCGGACAGGGCCGTGTCGCCACCGAACAGCCCGGCACGTGCAGCAGCGGCGCGTTCGCGCGCGACCACTTGTCCGGGAAGAAATTCGATGACTGCAGTTTGGTGTCGTACTGCGGCCCCTGGTGGGTGAACCGCAACCCGTAGTCGAGCGTCAGCTTGTCGTTGACCTTCCAGTTGTCCTGCAAGAAGAACTCGTGGCTGTCGTACACGTAGTTGCCTTCGAGCAGCTTGTTCTGCTGCGCGTAGGACGAGAAGATGCCGAGCGCCGCATTCGCGTAGCCGTACCCCGCATCGAGCGGGTTGTTGCTGTCGTTGCCGAAGTTGATCGCGCCCTGGAACTGCAGCGCGCCCGCCGTCCCAAGGTTCTGAATCTTGAGGCTGTGGTCCAGTTGGTACCCGCCCTTGATGGTGTGGCGGCCCGCCAATTTCGTCACGCTGACGGCAAGAACGTTCGTACGCACCATGTCGAGGAAGACGGGATACGTGTTGTTCGGCGGTGCATTCGCGACGCGATTGCCCCACGCGTAGGTCGGCGCCATCGTCACGCGGCCGTTCACGTAGAAAGGTATACCGCTGGCCGAGAGCGCCTTCTCCTGATACGTGCCGCTGGGCACAATGCCGGCATCGGGATAGAGCAGCGGGAAGTCGCACAACCCGACGCCGCAGCGATTGGTCACCGGACTGTTCGGTATCGCTCCTTGCTGATTGAACTGCGATATGCCCCAGTTGGCCTCGAGCACCGTCGATGAGTTCAGCGTGTACGCCACGTTCGCCGATGGGACGATCACCGCCGGCCACTTCAGGAATGTGTCGTTGAACCCCGGAATCGATCCCGGAGTCGGCTTCGCTGTGGAGAGCTGGCCGGAATATTTGCCGAAGATCCGCAGTCGCTGCGACACCTGGTAGTCGATACGTACCAGCGGTTGCTGGACTACGCGCGTGTCTTCCGGAGCGACCGTTTCAAGATTGAAAGTGAGACTGTCGACGTTCGGCGCCGGATAGGTTTTCAGTATGTTCAGCCCGAGCTGGTACAGGCGGTCCTGCGGAATACGGCCGACCACGCCGCCGGCCTGGAAACAGCCACGCGTGTCGCCCTGCTGGCAGGGCAGCCCGGTGGACGCATCGGCAATAAACGGGAAAAGATTTCCGTTCTGATCGCGCGTCTGCGAAAAGTCTCCCTGCCGCTCGAGCAGCGTGGGCACACGAAAGCGGTTCACGGCGCCACCTGTCGTGCGCGGCGAGTACTGGTGCGCGTAAAAGAAGAACAGCCGATTCGTACCACCAGGTTTGCCGACCGGGCCGCCGATCGTGTAGCCCCAATCCCGCTGCCGCAACACGGTCTTCGGATCGCCGTTGCGGAGGTTCACCCAGCTGTTTTCGTTCCACGACGAGTCGCGCTCGATATCGAAAAATGACCCGCGAAATTCGTTGCTACCGCTCTTGGTGACACCTGTGATTTGCAGTCCGGACATGCGTCCGTACTCGGCCTGATACGACGAGGTCAGCACTCTCACTTCGGCGATGGCGTCGGCATTGAGATTGAGGGCCTGTCCGTTCGCACCCGTATCGATCGTCGTGACGCCGTCGAGCAGGACATTGGCCGCGTTGTTGCCCCCCGCTGGAGAGGGACCACCCAGCCGCGTCACGGTGGCGTTGTTGCCGGCGGAACCAGGCGTGCTCGCCACGCCAGGGGTCAGCGCGGCAAACGACGCGAAATTCCGGCCCGAGCTCGGCAGATTCTCCACCTGCTCCCGCGCAACGGTGAACGATCGCTCACCGGTCTGTGCCTGGATGATAGGCGCGTCCCCCGATACAATCACCGTCTCCACGAGATCGCCGACCGCGATGCTGATACTGCCGACGACGACGCGGTCGCCGGGGCTCACATCGAGGTTCTTACGCTCGGTGGTCTTGAACCCCTGCAGGGTAATGCGGACGGTGTATCGGTCGGCGATGACGCTCGTAAACTCGAAGTCGCCCGTGGCTGCAGATGCCGACTCAATCGTGGTCCCTCGCGTTTCGCTGATGAGCGACACGGTCGCACCCGGTATGACAGCACCTTGCGCGTCCTTGACAGTACCAACCACCGACCCGGTCGTCTGGGCTGCGGCCACGATCGGCGCCAGCACAACAATGATGGCAGTGAAAAATCCAGAGTAAAACCGGCTGAGCAGGCAGTTCATGGTGTCTCCTCTACAAATCACGAATAGGTCTAGGGCTACACGCGCAATTGCACCACCGCACAAGAATCCCCTCAGCGTCGGGCCGTGACACGGGCTTGACACACACGGAGTACGCTCTAGGTTCAAAATTCTAGTTAATTGGTGCGGCCGAATAGTGCACGCATCAGGTCCTGGTTGTCAACAGCGGTGACTCTATCGCGTGGAGGCACCTGCCCGCGCCGCCCCAAACTGCGCCGGCCAGAGCGGCCGGCGCAATTTGATATGCAACTATTAGAACCCCAAACGGATTTGCACCTGAATCGTTCGAAGGTCGGCCGCCTCGGTCGCCGCGCCGAATCCGGCGGTCCGCGGCGTCAACCGCGCGGCGTTGAGGCTGCCATCCGCGAGATATTGCGGATTCCGAATCGTCTGATCGGTTGGGCTGTTCAGCTGAAGCTCCCTCTGACGGTTCGTGATGTTCACCGTGTTGAACGCGTTGAAGATGTCGACGCGGAACTGCAGCTGACGATTGCCGCCAAGCCGGATGTTCCGCGCAATCGCAAAGTCGAAAGTGTTCTGGAAGCAGCCGCGCATGTAGTTACGGCCCGATTCGAGGCCGAGGCTGTTGTAAGTCGGCCCCGCGAACGCTGCCGTATTGAACTGCGCGTACTGATTGTCCGAGCAGCCGCTACCAGGATCGCCGACGATGCGAATACGCGCCGCGTAGGAAGGCGAGCCGGTCAGGTTCTGGTTCGACCCGCCCGAGTTGTACGAGTATCCGATGTCGTACGTCTCGCCGGACGTGCCTGTATAGATACCTGAAACCTGCCAGTCGTTGACGATCGCCCCGACGACCTTCGTCGCCGTACCGCCGCCGTCGATCCCCGGGAGGTTCCAGATGAAGTGGCCCTTGAGTGCGTGCGGCCGGATGCCATTGTCTTTCAGCAGCTCCTCCGCATCCTTGTAGTCTTCACGAATCGAGTACGTGCCGTCGGCGTTGTGCTGCAGCCGCATGCCGTTGGCCGGCAGCAGGTTGTTCGTGCCGGTTTGGCTCAGGCCCAGTGTGTAGTTGAAGCCGAGCTGGAACCCATCGCGGAACCGGCGGTTGAACGACATCTGCAGCGAGTGGTAGTCGGTCCAGAACATCGGCCACTGCATGTTGATCGTGCCGAAGCCGCGGATCGGCCGCATCAAGTCGGTGCTCACCGCGTTTTCGCCAGGCACGGTACTCGGCGCGCGCGTGGGATCCTGGTTTTGCGGCAGATACGCGGCGCCGAAGTCCGGCGCGTTGATATCGACCGGCTCGTTGTACCGCGTCGGCAGGTTGTATTTATGCTCGCCGACATAGGACACGTCGATAGCCGACGCCCACGGCAGCGCCATCTGGAAGCCTGCGCTCCACTGAGTGGACGTCGGCATGTCGGCGTCGTACTTGAAGATCGCGAGCTGGGGCACGGTCGTCACCGGGTTTGCACCCAGGTTCTGCAACGTCGCATTTCTCACGGTCGCCGTCGTCGAGATTGGCGGGTTGCCCATCTGGTTCACGCTGTGGTTGCCCTCGATGCGGTCCGTGAACAATCCGAAATTTCCGCGGATGACGAAGGTCTGCGTGCCCGAGATGTCGTACGCGGCGCCGATGCGCGGCGAGTATGCCAGGAACGGCCAGGTGTAGTTCTCTTTCGCAATGCCCTGCCCGGCCTGGATGATGCCGTTCGTGAGGTTGCCCGAGCCTGGCACGATCGTGCCAATCAACACCGCGCTGTTCGTGCCTTGCAGCGCGCCCGTGCGCGGATCCCGCGCCTGACGGACGTTCGACGCGCACGTCCCGCCGCCAGGGCACGCGGCCTGATACAACGCCGGCGCGTCCGACTGCTTCCACTTATCCAGGAAGAAATTCGACGCCTGCTGATACGAGTCGTGCTGCGGCTGCTGGTGGATGAAGCGTATGCCGTAGTCGAGCGTGAACCGGTTGCTCACCTTCCAGTTGTCCTGGAGATACCACTCCACGTTCTTGTACTTGTGCGCGCCCTCGATGAACTTCGACTGCTGCTGATACTGCGAGAAGATGCCCAGTGCCGCGTTGGCGTATCCAAAGCCCGAGTCGAGCGGGTTGTTCGTGTCGTTCTGGAAGTTGAGCGCACCATTCGCCGGCACGATGATGCCGACGCCGAGGTTCTCCGCCTTGTAGGCCGTGAAGTAATAGAACCCGGCCTTGAAGGTGTGGTTGCCGGCGAGCTTCGTCCCGCTGACCGTGATGTTGTGCGTGCGATTCAGGTTCACAAACCCCGGGTAGGCCAGATTCGGCGGTGAGTTGGCGATTCGGCCTCCCCAGTTGAACGTCGGAGGCAGCATGATCTTGCCGTCGACAAAAAATGGCGTATTGAGCGCCTCGAGCACATCGCGCTCGTAATAGCGTTCGTCGACAACGGGGTCCGGAAACAGCGTGGGAAGGTTGCACAGGCCGATGTTGCACCTGTTGCTCGACGGCGTAATAAGCGGCGCTCCGAGCTCGTTCTGGATCATCCCGTAGGTCGCTTCCATGAACAGCGACTGGCTCAGCGTGAAGTCGACCGTCGCCGAGGGTTGGTGGATGAACGGGAACTTCTGCAGCGTATCGTTGAAGCCAGGGATCGAGCCTGGACTCACCTTCACGGTACGGAACTGTCCTGTGTACTTCGTCGTGAGGCGGACGCGGTTCGACATATGGTAGTCGACCCGAATCGTCGGCTGTTGCGTCAGCCGCTTGTCTTCAGGCGCCACTGTTTCGTAGTTGTAGTTCAATCCGCTGGCGTTCGGCAGCGGCCAGATGTTGAGGATGTTCAAACTCGGCTGGAACAGCCGGTTCTGCGGAATGCGCCCGAGCACTCCGCCATCGGCGAAGCATCCGCGCGTGTCGGCGGCTCCGCACGGCAGTCCGGTGGATGCATCCCGAATGAAGGGGAAGAGCGCGCCGTTGTTATCGCGCGTCTGCGAAAAATCTCCCTGCCGTTCGAGTGCCGTCGGCACGCGGAACCTGTTGATGGCTCCCGCGGTCGTTCTCGGACGATACTCGTGGCTGTAAAAAAAGAACAGGTTGTTGTCGCCGCCGGCCTTGCCGATCGGCCCACCGAGGGTATAACCCCAATCCCGGTCCTTCGACACGACTTTTGGGTCGCCGTTTTTCATCCTCACCCATGAGTTCGAGTTCCAGTCGGAGTTGCGCTCGAGGTCGTAGAACGATCCCCGGAACTGGTTGGTGCCGCTCTTGGTGACGGCCGTAATCTGCATGCCGCTCCCGCGCCCAAACTCGGCCTGGTAGCCTTGCGTGAGAATCCGGATTTCGCCGATGGCGTCGAGGTTGGTCCTAAGCATGGTGCCGTTGTTGCCGGTATCCATAATTGCGACGCCGTCGAGCATGACGTTGTTGTTCTGCCGCCCGACGTTGCCGAGCCGCGTATCTCCGACTACGCCCGGCGTCATGGTGGTGAACGCCGTCCAGTCCCGGCTGTTCATCGGCAGCTCCTGAATCGCTTCGGTCGAGACGGTGAACGAGCGCTCGCCGGTCTGCGACTGGATCAACGGGGCCTCGCCCGTCACCGTCACGGTCTCGTTGAGAGCGCCGACCGAGATCGTAAGCGTAGGGACGACCACGCGCTGCCCGGGGCTGACCTCGACGTTCGGCCTTTCCACGGTTTTGAAGCCGTCCATGGTGACCCGGACCAGATACGTGTCCCGCGGGATATTTGGGATAACGAAATCCCCGCTCTCGTTCGTCACGCCGTCGATTGTCGTACCCCGTGTCGAACTGACGAGCGTCACGGTCGCACCGGGTACGCCGCCTCCCTGATCGTCAGCGACGCGGCCTGCGATGGTGCCGGTCGCAATCTGAGCAAGCGCGGAAACCGGCGCCGCAAGAACCAGTCCCGACAACAACACCAATACGGCAAAGCAATTAGTCCGTCTCATAACTCCTCCAGGCGCCCGCGGATGCCGGCGCACAGACTCTGTGTCGATGGAGGAAACCTACTCGCTCTGGCGGGGAACGTCTTTGTTTGGGGGCTGAATAGTTCTGAAATGCTCTGAAGTTTCGATTCCCGATCTGGTTTATTGGATCTCCAACAGAATTATTCAGATCAATGGATTTTATGGCGTCAACTACAACTCGGCGCGAGTGTCTCCAGAGCGCTGATCGTCATCCGCTGTTCCCACGGCAGTTTGATCAAGAGGCCTTTGACGTACATCTTCTTGCCCTTATGCGCGTCAGGACCGTACGCCATGGCATCGAGCAGCCGGAACACTTGGGTGCCGAGCGGCCGATCGGTGGCGTCCACTTGTCGAACTCCCGGTCCCGTCACCGCGAGACCGACCGGATCGCTCGCGCTGGTCAGCAACCACGTGCTGTCCGGCCCCGGCGTCAGGCATCCCACGACTCCAACGAACGAAAAATCGCCGACGGGCGGTGGGGGCTTCGCCTTGCCCGGAAGTACGTGCACACTGGAGAGGACCTCGGCTGTCAATTCGCCGCCGGCCGCAGGAAATCCATTCTCCCGCAATATGTACGCGACGATGTCGAGATACACCGCATCGCTCAGGCTCGCCGTCGCGCCGCGGGGCATCGTGGTCGCGATCTTCGTGTATAGCGTCTTCAGATCTCTGCCGGCGAAATTGCGCGCGAAGCGCTCGCCCCGCAACGCAGGACCGTTCGCCCCTCCCAGATCGGGAAGATGGCATCCGCTGCACGAGGTGCCGTAGGACGCCTCCCCTCGCGTCGCCTGCGCCTCTGAATACACACCATCGGCCACGGTCTTGCCGTTCTCCTGCGCGAGCACCGTGCGATTGACGAGACCTGTCGTCAGCATCGCCGCAAAGACGAACGTCGGAAGGACGATAACCGCCGATTTCTGATTCATGATGGTGTGGTGGACTAACGCTTTGACGGAATCTTGGGCGTACTGCCGGATTTCAGAATCAGCGCCGTCAACAGATCGACCGCCTTGTCGATGGGACTGGTATCAGCAAGGCTGATGGCCGTGCGCCCGGCGGCATCGAGCTCGTCGAGCTTGGCGCCCTTGTCGGCCAGGAACTGAATGACCTCGACGATTTCATCCTGCGTTCGCTGTGTGCCGCCGCTCACCGACGCGTGCATGGGGGTCTGCCCGGCTTGATTGACCACATCGACGTTCGGATCGATCTCGTAGGCGTACGTGACGGTCGGCAGCTTCGCGGCTGCGGCATACATGAGCGTGGTGGTGCCGTGGTCGGCTCGCAGCTTCGGATCGGCGCCGGCGGCCACGAGCATCTTCATCACCTCGAGCTGGTTCGCCCGTGCCGCAATCATCAACGGCGTCAGCGCTCCGCCAACCAGTGTGCGTCCACCCCCGCCCCCGCCGCGCGCTGCCGACATGGCTATCTGCGCCGTGCGGACATTCGGATCGGCGCCCTTGTCGAGAAGCTGTTTGACCAGCACGAGATTGCCGGCCTGTGCGGCGGCATGGAGCGCCGTGCTTCCCGCGCGATCCGTGGCGCGAATGTCGGCGCCGGCTTCGAGCAAGACACTCGCCGCCTCGGTGTGGCCGTACGCCATGGCCACCATGAGCAGCCTGTTTCCTGAGGGCAGCAAGAAATTCGGATCGAGTCCGGCGGCGATCAGCGAGCGGGCGGACGAGGCGTCGTTCTTCGCGATGGCGAAGGCGAGTGCGTTGAAGCCGTTCTTCGACACAGCCTTCGGGTCGGCGCCAATTTCGAGTAGCGCGGATACGACGTCGGCATGCCCTTCGGCCGCGGCCCACATGAGCGCGGTTTGACCGCGCCGTGGATCGGCGGCGTTCACGTCGGCGCCGTGCAGCACGAGATGCCGTACGCTCTCGACACTTCCCGCACCGGCGGCGATCATCAATGCGGTCTCACCGTTCCATCGCGCGGCGGTGGCCTTCGCGCCGGCCTTGAGCAACCGCTGCACGAGCGCGCCATCGCCGTTCGCCGCAGCCAGCGTGACGGGCGTCTCGCCGTACTCGTCGACCGTGTTCGCGTTGGCGCCAACGTCGAGGAGCGCCTCGGCCATCGATCGCTGGCCCAGGTAGACGGCCCATGCGAGCGCGGTCGCTCCATCCGGCTGTGCGGCATTGACGTCGGCCTTGGCCCGAATCAGCGAATTGAAGGTCTTTTGGTCTCGCCGCTTGACGGCGTCGAGCAGCCGCAGATCCCTTTGTTGTGCGACGACCGGCGCCGAGAGCACCAGCGCCAGTCCCACGACCGCGATCCGCATGAAGGTCCGGCTAAAGCCGGACACTACGAATGTTCGCCCTACGAATGTTCGCATTCCCGATGTACGCACTACCGATGCTTGCACTTCTCGCCCCCCTCACACCTATTTGCCCCCAACGCACCTGGCTTACAGGTCCGCCAACCGTCCTGTGCTGTCTCCGAAGCCCTTCACGTTCGGTACACCCGCCACGTCGAGCATGTTCAGGAACAGGTTGTTCAGCGGCGTTTCCTTCGGATAGACGAGGTGCCGGTTGCCCTTCACTTGGCCGTTGGCATTGCCAGCCGTCAGGATGGGCAGATCGTCGTGCGTATGAATGTTCGACTCGCTCAAACTGCTGCCAAACACGGTGATCGAGTGATCGAGCAACGATCCGTCGCCATCGTTGGTGTCGCGCAGCCGTTGTACCAGATAGGCGAACAGCTGCGTATGCATTTCGTCGATCTTGATGAGCTTTTCGACCCGTTCCGAATCCTGCTGGTGGTGCGAGATCGAGTGATGGCCGTCGGAGATGCCGATTTCGCGGTACGCGCGGTTGCTGCCGTCGCGGCCCATCGTGAACGAGGTGACCCGCGTCATGTCGGTCTGCCAGGCGATGACCTGCAGATCCATCATCAGCTTGCAGTACTCTTCGTAGTTGTCCGGAATCGCGCTCGGCCGCTCCATGTGGGGCAGTTTCATCGTGATGTTCTGTTCCTCCGCGCGCTGAATCCTCCGCTCGATGTCGCGAACCGCGGCGAGATACTCGTCGAGCTTCCGCTTGTCGCCCGCGCCCAGGCTCCCCCGAAGGCGCGTCAGGCTCGCGGTGACGTAGTCGAGCACGCTCTTTTGGCTCTCGAGGCGCGCCATGCGCGCCGTCGGCTCCGTGCTCTCGCCATCGCCGAACAGCCGCTCGAATACCATGCGCGGGTTGATCTCACCCGGCAGCGGGCTGGTCTCCGACCGCCACGACATCGACATGTACGCGCAGGTGTAGCCCGCGTCGCAGGTGCCAGCGAGCGGCGGCTGTTCCAGTGCGAGCTCGAGCGAGGCGAGCTGCGTCGCCTTGCCGAATTCCTGCGCGGCGATCTGGTCGGCCGAAATACCCAGCCTGAAGTCTACGCCGCCGGTCTTGTACGGATGCACGCCGGTGAGCCACGTCGCGGTCGCGCGCGCGTGGTCGCCAGGGCCATCGCCGAGCGCCCGCCCCGTGACCTGCGCCAGGCCACTCATCACGACGATGTCCTCGCGAAACGGCTCGAGCGACTTCATCGTCGGGCTGAATGCGAAGTCCGCGCCGGTTGTCGTCGGCGTCCACAGGAACTTCCTGGGACTCTTGTCGTTGCACCCGATGATGCCGTTCGGCGTATACACATATCCGAGCCGGACGGGGGCCTTCTTCATCGTCTGCGCTACAGCCGTGAGCGGCGAAAACATGGAATCGAGCACAGGCAGCGCCATCGTTGCGCCTACGCCGCGCAGGAACGTCCGCCGGGCCAAAGTTTTGTTGGTGATGATCATGACTCCGAAGCCCTCCTCATCTGGAACGGGGTGCTCTTCACGATGGAAACAATCAGCGACGACATCCGATAGTTGTCGAGCGCGGCCTGCCGCGCGATCGCGCGCACGGTTGGATTGTCGTAATGTTCGACGCCGCGACCGAGCGCATAGGTCATCAACTTCTCGGTCACGGTCCGGACGAAGTCCTCGCGGTACTTGGTGACCATCAACTGCGTCAGTCCGGCCGGACCGCTGAATTCGGTGCCGTCCGGCAACCGGCCGGTCGCATCGATGCGGATGCCGGAGTCTTCATCGCGCCACTTCCCGACGCCGTCGTAATTCTCGAGCGCGAATCCGATCGGATCCATGCGAGCGTGGCACGACGCACAGACCGCGTTCGACCGATGCTGCTCCATCTGCGCGCGTAGCGACAACGCCTTGCCGTCCTTCTTCGCAACCAGCTCCGGCACGTCGGGCGGCGGCGGCGGCGGCGGCGTCCCGAGCAGGTTCTCGAGAATCCACTTGCCGCGCTGCACCACCGACGTACGGTTGGGAAAGGACGTGACCGTCAGAACGCTCCCCTTGCCGAGAAGGCCGCGCCGATTCGGATCCGTCAGCGTCACGCGGCGGAACTGCGAGCCGTACACGCGGGGAATCCCATAGTGATCGGCGAGGCGCTCGTTGACAAACGTATGGTCGGCCGTCATCAGATCGAGCAGGCTGCGGTCTTCGCGGATGATGCTGCCGACAAACAGCTCCGTTTCTTTCATGAACGACGCGCGCAACGCCTCGTCGAACGGAAACATGACTGGGTCGGGCGTGGCCGTTTCCACGTTCCGCAGGTGCAGCCACTGCCCCGCAAAGTTCGCGATGAGCGCGTCAGACCGCTGATCGCCCAGCATGCGCTGCACCTGCTGCTGCAGCACGAGGGAATTTCTCAGCCGGCCTCGTTCGGCAAGGTCCAGGAGCTGATCGTCGGGAATGCTGCTCCAGAGAAAGAACGACAGACGCGACGCGAGCTCGACATCCGTCACCCGGTACGCCTTGCCTGGCGTGTATCGCGCCGGATCCTGTTCGACTCGGAACAGGAAATCAGGAGAGACGAGCAGCGCTTCCAGAGCGCGCTGCATGCCGGCGGCAAAGTCGCTTCCAGCACGGCCTTTTTCATAAAACGCGAGGAGCGGCTGAATATCCGCCGCGGTCACCGGGCGCCGGAACGCTCGGCGCGTGAGCGTGGTGAGAATCCTCCGCGCGCAGCCCAATTCCTCTTTCGCCGTCTTCGGTTCGCAAATAAAAATCTTCGAGCGGCTCGCGGTCGTTCCGCGGCCCGATGCCCCATACGGTCCGCCGATGACGAGTTGGCGAATGTCGGGCGTTCCACCCGGCACGTCGAATCGTTTGACCCGCGCGCCGTTCAACCTGAGATCGACGGGATGGGGCACCTGCGGACCACCGCCCGCGCGACCGGCATTACCTCCGCCGCCACGGCCCCCCGGACTTTCGCTCTCGACCTTCAGGTTCTCGCGCGGCGATGTGACGCCAACCCAGTGCAGCCCGGCCTTGACCGGGATTCGCACCTGGTACGGGTCGATTTCCTGGTCACCCTCCCCAACCGGCAACCCGGGGATGCGGATCTTGAAGTCGTATTCGCCATCGACCGGAAAGTAATGTTGAATCGAGATGCCTGCGCGCGAGTCGAACGGCAAATCGTCGCCGATGCGTTCGTTGCGCGTGCCCTTCACGGGATCGCGCTTTGCGTCGTAGATGTCTTCGACGGGTTTCAGCGTGAGGTCGCCAATGGCGAGCCGGCTGATTCGGCGCGCCGCCGTCATGTAGCGCTCGAGGAGCGCAGGCGACGTCGACAGAACGGCCGCAATATTGTCGAATCCGTATCCCGAGTCGTCGACCGGAAGCCACGCGCCGGGTTTGACATCCACGGCCAGGAGATCGCGAATCGCGTTGCTGTATTCGGCGCGATTCAACCGATGCACCGGGGCGCGTCCGGGATTCGGGCTGGCCGTCGCGGCGCGATCGAGCGTACGCTCGAGGAACGACGCAAATGCCGCCGCTGCAGCAGGTTCCGGCCGTGTCCGCACGGTCGGTGGTGGCATTTCGCCCGACTGCACCTTCCGCAGGACCTTCTCCCACACCTCGCCGTGAGCCGGAATATCCGTAAGGCCAAGACCCTGAAGGGATAAGCCGCCTGTTTTTGTCTTGTTGTTATGGCAGCTGACGCAGCTTTTCTCGACCAGGCCGGTGTGCGACTCGACATTTGTCGCCGGCGACGCAGGCACAGCCGTCTCGCGCTGACCGCTGACCACGGTCGCAGAAAGGACAATTCCAATTATCGCGGCCGGCACCCACCGTGTGAGATTCATTGAAGCCCTTCCGTCGCGTTCCTCAGCGGATAGCTAAAGTTTAAGCCTGACTGCCTTCCCCAGAAAGATCTTTGGCGGCAGGCTGAATACTTCTGAATCGTTGTGAAAACTGGGCGGAACCACGGCGAAATCACTCTAGGTGAGGGAGATAACCGACATAGAGGTTATCGGTGGGAGGCTGGCAGCACTGTTGTAGGAAGAACACTGACGAAGGCGACGCCTCATCGCGCCTGTTTCGCGAACGCATCTCCGATCTTCGAGCCGAGCGCAGACGTGTTCGCGTACGCGATGTTGGACAGCACGGCGACGACGATGCCGCGGTCGCGCAGCGTCGTCAGCGACATCACCATCCCACCTGCCAGCTCGCCGTTGATGCTGCCGCCGTTCGCCAGGCCCACGCGCACCAGATCAGACGACGTGGAATAGGACGCCATCTTCCCCGCGCAGCACGCCAGGTCGCGCATGTACATCAGTCGCCTTCCACGCCGTGGATTCTCATCCGATCGCGGGACGTAGAACGTCGCGCGATTGTCCGGCAATGGATACTCGGCGGGGGCCAGACCGATCGGCTGGAAGATGACGTGGCGCATGAGCGTGAAGGGCGGGAAGTCCTCTTCCGGCTCACCGATGTGCTCCGGACTCCACTCCGCCGCCGGCTCGGCGCCGGTGTCGGTCAGCCCGAGCGGCGCAACAGCAGCGGGGGTGACCGCGGACGCCGCCGTGCCGATGTGGAACCGGGTATTTGGCGTAACCGGCGTCCGCGTTTCAACGTCCCGCCAACCGAATCCTTCCGCCCAGGCGATCGTGCCCTCCTTCGCCGAGGCTACGGAGGGCGAGCCGATACCGACCGCCACCGAGACCCCTGGCAGGTTCTGCTCCAAGATGGCCGCGCGCACGAGCTCCCGCGCGCGCTCGACGGCCGCCGCATATTGCGACGACGGCGCCGAATCGATGACCGATGGCACGTCCTGCGGTTGCGCGAAAAGAGGCGCCCTTACAGCGACGTCATAAATCAGAAATGCCGCGAACGCCGCGATGAAGACGCCGACGGCCAGCGCGGTGCGCGCGGCCCAGGCCGGCAGCCGGTTCCGCGCGGCCTTCACGCCGAGCACGACCGCGCCGATCATCAGTACTAGCCCGATGGCGGCGGCGCCGGGCGCGTCGTCCGCACCCCCGATGTAGATGCCCATGGCCCCGATTGCCAGGGCGAGGGCGATGAGGGCCGCTGCTTTAACGTTGTTCGTCACAGTGGATGTCATGTCCATCACTGTGACCGAAAACCAGCGGCGAAGTCCTCACCGAATCATGAGCGGGCCATGAGATTCGAATGACATTGGCCTATTCGTATCGTAGAGCCACCAGTGGATTGACGCGAGCGGCGCGGAGAGCGGGGACGAGGCACGCGCCGAGCGCAATAAGAGCCAGCGCGGTGGTCACCGTCAGGAGCACGATCGGATCGGTCGCGCTGAGCCCAAACAATTGAGCCTCCAACCCCTTTCTCATCGCGATGGCACAGAGACCCCCGAGAACGAAACCTGACGCAATCAATACCACGCCTTCACGCACGATCAGCGCGACGATCGCCCTTGCGCTGCTTCCAAGTGCCAATCGCACACCAATCTCTCGGGTTCGCTGCGTCACCACATAGGCCAGTACACCGTAGATACCGAGCGCAGACAGAAACAGCGCCACGACGGCGAACGACAGCGCGAGCACGAGTGCGACTTTACGCGGCATCAGGGAGAGCGTCGTTCGTTCGGTCATCAGGCGGACATCCGAGAGGGGCATCGCTGGGTCGATCTTGTTCAGGGCCATACGAACGCTGCTCAATACCGCAGCCGGTTCTCCAGCAGTCTGGATCGCCAGAACGAGACCACGGGGCACGACCTGGGCGACCGGAAAATAGTACGTGCCAACAGAATTCGGCCGTCCCGCAAGGTCATCCAGTTGGACCTCACGCACGACGCCGACGACCGTCAGCCAACGGGTATTGGCGTCGATGCTCAGCAAGTCTCGCGGATTCGTTGGCTTGTACATCCGTCGCCCGATGGGATCAGCGCCTGGCCAGAATTTCTGCGCCAGCCGCTCATCCACTATCACAACGCCGGGCGAAGTCGCGTCGTCGCGCTCATCGAAGTCTCGACCGCGAAGCAGTGGCGTGCCCATCGCGTCGAAGTACCCGGGCGTGATGAGGACCTGCCCTGGAGACACGATCGATTCGCCCGGCCTCATCTGATAGCCCTCGGCCACAATCACGCCGTCGCTGTGATCGCCTCCAAGGGGAATGATGGTCGTTCCGCCGGCATGTCTCACACCGGGAACGCTGCGAACGGCCTGGAGTACACGCGTCGTGAAGGCGCGCACATCTTCATCTGTGGCATAGCGCCCCCTGGGCATGCTGATACCGGCCGTGATGACGCGGTCTGCCGTGAATCCCGGATCGACCTTGAGGAGATTTCGAAAGCTCGCGAGTAGCAGTCCCGAACCAACGAGTAGCACGAAGGCAAACGCCACTTGTGCCACCACGAGCGTTCGGCGAATCATCCGAGACTTTCGTCCACCGGTTCCGGTTCGGTTGCTTTCGCGCAATGGCGTAGCGAGGTGGACATTGGAGACGCGCGCAGACGGGACGACACCGATCAGCATACCAATGACAGCGGACAGCCCCAGCGCCGTCGCGACGACCGTGAGATCCATGTGAATCTCATCGGCCCTGGGTACGCGATCGAGCCCAAAGGGCACGAGCGTCTCGAGTGTGCCCAAACCAATCGCGATTCCGATGGCGCCCGCCATCAACGCCAGGAGCAGGCCCTCGGTCACGAGTTGACGAGTGACTCTCGCGCGTCCCGCCCCAAGCGTCAGGCGGGTCGCGACTTCTCTCGCACGCATGCTCGATCGAGCAAGCGTCAAATTTGCGATATTGACGCCACAGATCAAGAGGACAAAACCCGCGCCTCCCCAGAGGAGGTAAAGTGTCGGCCGGATGTTACGAACCATGACGTCTTGAAGCCGCTCTACCTTCGTGTAAAAGCCAGCGTTGATGAGAATCTCCTTGAACTGAGGGAAGCGCTCGAGGTTGCCCGCGTTCAACGCATTCACCTGCGCTTGCGCTTGCTCGATGGTCGCGCCGGCTTTCAACCGCGCCACGTGCATCCAATTGTTGCGGTGCCTGGCGTCGTCGGACTTCTGTTGGGCTGTGAACGCGAGCGGTATCCAAAATCTCGCTTCTGTATCGGCGAATTGAAAGGACTGGGGCATCACACCAACCACGGTGAACGGCCGACCGCTGAGGCGCACCTCCTGGTTGATGGGCGAGCTGCCACCAAAGAGTTGCTGTGACAGACCATCACTGAGAATGATCGTTCGGTCGTGGCCAATCTCGGCTTCTCTCTCGTCAAACAGACGGCCCTTCGCCGGTGCAATACCGAGCAGCCTGAAGAATGACGGTGTCGCCGCCACGCCCCGAACCACCTCCGGCGCGCCATTGATGTCGAAGGACTGATGCGTGCCGCTATACATCGCCTGCTCTTCAAACACCGTCATCGAGTGAAGCCGGTCGAAGTAATCCGGGACACTACTGTTGAGATATCCCGCCACACTGGTACTGCCGGCATTCGGATATTGATTCGACATCAGGAAGATGCGATCGGACTCCGGTACGGGAAGCGGTTTCAGAAGCACGGCGTTCACGATCGCAAAGAGTGCCGTGTTGGCACCAATGCCCAAGGCCAGGGTCAGGACGGCAACCGTCGTGAACCCCGGGGTCTTCTTCAGCCCGCGAAACGCGTATCGAACGTCCTGCAGCAGTCCGTTCATTTCTTCACCTCACTCTAACGAAGGGGGCAAGTACACGAGAAGATCCGACACGTCTGAGTATCAAGCTACGTGCCGGCTAAAGATAAGGTGATTCGGAGAGTTCCGACGGCTAGATGCGCGGTCGTGGGATTGCGGTTCCCGCGGGCGGACGCCGACCCACGTTCGGTCGACCAAAGCGAGGTCCGTTCTGGTATACTTTCTATACCTGATGGACTTCGAGTTCGACCCGGCGAAGTCGGCAGCCAATTTCAGGAAGCACGGCATTGACTTCGTCGGCGGGCAGGCGCTGTGGAGCGATCCGGACCGCCTCGAGATCCCCGCCCGTTCGCTCGACGAGCCGCGGACGCAAGTCATTGGGCGAATCGGCGACGTGGTGTGGTCGGCGTTCATCACCATGCGGGGCAACCGCATTCGGATCATCTCAGTCAGGCGAGCACGCAATGAAGAAGAAGCAGCGTACCTCCAAGACTAAGGCAGTCGCAGTCTCGGCCGCCGAGCTTGACGCCATGCATGACGCCGGCGTTGACCTGTCGGCTCATGTGGATCTCGACAAAGCGGCCCGCCCCGGCCGCGCCGTTCAGCGCGTCAACGTCGACTTCCCGGTGGATCTGCTGCGCGAGATCGATCAGGCAGCCCGACGACTTGGAGTCACCAGACAAGCGTTCATCAAGGTTCGACTCGCCGACTCGCTGGTCGGGTCAGGGACTGTTCGTGGGAGGCGTTAGGGCGTCTTCGGCTTATCGTTTGGGTCGCTCAATTTGACAGCGTAAATAACCTTGTTCGACGAGGCATCGAGCAAGCCAAGATAGTGATCCTGTCCTCGCCGCCAATCCACTGGGAATCGCGATTCGACCTGATGGGACTTTCCGCGGCTATCCGTCAAGAGAAAATGCCCATCGGACTGCGGTTGGAGTTGGCCGAGCAGGACTCGATAGCTGGATTCTTGGGCAGGACGCAACGACAACGTGTTGTTGTCCACCGCCATCGTCACCGTTGATGCCCGCCAGGTACCGTACCGCTTCTCCAATTCCGGTGGTAACGCGGCAATAGGAACGGCGACACTCGCCGCGGCATCTGTCGATCGGAAAAGCTGCAAGAGACTCTGCGCAAGCGCTGCCTCGTCCGATCGTTGTCGCTCAGCGCCGGCAATGAATGTCGAACCAACCAGGGAAGCGCCTATGAGCGCACAGCTCACCACTGCACCGCCAAACTGTTGAATCAGCGCCGGCGCAGGTATACGAGAGACAACCGGCGCCAGAATGAACATTGATATCGCTGACGCGGCAATCACGCTCAATAATGCCTGGCTTGTGACGCCAGCGGCGGCGACCGTGCTGGCGAGTGCAGGGACATTCAAGGCAATGAGTCCTAACGCCGCTATGAGAACGGCGACAGAGCCCACTGCCGCGGCATCGGGCATAGCCCAGCCGTGCGCCCACACTCGCACACGTGTCCCAAAGCCCTCAGACTTGGCGGACACACGAGCAACCTGCTGGTGTTCGAGTGCGCCGATCACGACGGGGACCTCGCGGGCAGCAGCTTCAAACTGCCTGAGATGCTCAGGACTAGGTTCCATGACGGCCAGCAGCCCTGAACAGGGATCACAAGCTTCCCTATGTGCAAGTCGCTCTCGAGAGAGTCGTCCCTCCATGAACTCATCAAGCTCGAAGGGCTGATAACAGTTCGGACCAGGATAGGCGGATGTCTCCATATATCGCCTATCGCTCGCAAGTAGATCTCGCACTGAAACCTTGAGCCGCGATGCCCGGGCTCGGGCGGCGTCATACAGACCGGAGTGAGACTCTGCATCTCGTCGAGCATCGTCGACAGACACCCCTAGGTCGCGGGCGCATTCTTCCTGCGTTCGCTCCAAGCGCGCCAATCGAGCTCGAGCATCAGCGTTTTCTCGTGTTTCAGCCATAACCCACTCCCGCCGCAATTCGGCCCCACGTGGCCCTTTATCTACAACAACCCCAATGGGAGTCAGATTTTTGCATCATCCGTAAGGTGTTGTGAATAAATGAGTTAAATCTGCGTTTTGAGCTTCGATCGGAGCCTGTCGCGCAATCGGCTGACCCTGGACCCGGCTGCGCTGTAGGTCAACCCCGTGGCTTCGGCGATCTCGGTGAGTCCGTTCCCTTCAATCAGCATTTTGAGAATGGTGCGATCGGTCGACGGCAACTCCAACAAGGTGTGTTCAACCCACTCAGTCAGGCGCAGTCGATCGTCGGCGCCGATGTCAGTCGTTGGTTCGTCAATGACATCGCCCTCCGGGTGCACGAGACGAGCTTCCATTTGCATCGACTTGCGAAAAAAATCGCGGGCGACGTTGTCGGCTGCGCGCCAGATGTATGCCCTCAGGTCGTCAGCACCATGGAGGGAATCAAAAGGCAACGAGCGAAGCAGCTTGATGAACGTTTCCTGGGCGGCATCTTCCGCCAGACCCTTGGCGCCGCGAAGCCGCCTGTAGGTGACGCCAAATACGAAGGGCCAGAGTTGCCGATAGAGCTCGTTCCATGCAGCGTGATCGCGGCGATTGACCCGAAGGCGTCGAATCAGATCCTCAACATGCCCCGAATCCATTCATTTGTTCTCGGCGACTGCGCGGCTGATGGCCTCGCCGAGCGCGTGGTAAGGCTGCAAATAACGCCTCACGTCAGTACCCGGCGTCGAACCAAAACAGTCGTCACCCGCTTCGCCCACGATATTGATCAAAATACTGAACGCGTCGTCACAGCCCTTCTTGAAGTTGAACTTCACCTGCTCGGAAGGCTGAAGGTTTTCAACCTTCTTCTTCACCAGACTCTGAATATGGTGCAGCAACGTCTGCTGGCCGTACTCATTCCGTGTCCAATAAAACTTCTCCCCCAGGAATTTTCTCGCAGTCAACTCGTAGGCCACGCGGTCGTTTTCGGAAAGATAGAGAGCACAATCGCGGCAATAGTCGACCCACTCACGAAACCGAATCGTCTCGAAGCCCCATAGAAAGGGCAGCCACCAATACAACGCATGTTCGATGTTCAGGAAGGCGTCGCTGTGTTCGAAGTCGGGCATCGGGACGTTGTGCACGGTGGGCGCCGAATCGCCGTAGCACATGAAGCAAAGCCCATCGGATCTTTTGGCAGTATGAACGGTCGCGCTATCCGGCGAGAAACCAAATCGTCCTGCGCCGCCTAATTCGCGTGAGATCCAGCTTGTGCTTCCGGACAATCGCACGACCCAATCATTTCCGCCAACCTCGTTGCGGACCTGCTCGAATGCTTTTGGCTTTTGGGCCAGCAAGCCGAGCCAGTCAAACCTCTCCGGCAGGACGGAGCCGACGAGCACGATGCGCGAAAACCGAAACGCGGGAAAGTATCTCAGGGCATTCGCGGTGAGAAACGTCCCGAAGCTGTGCGCGATCACGTGCACTCGCGAGGCGCCCTTGGCCTTCGGCGAAAAGTCCGTTATGAACTTCTTCAGGGCACGAAGACGCTGATACTTCGCGGCAAACGGGCTCCCTACCAGCGCCGCGCCGCCCGCGGCCGCTGTCGCGAACGGCCAACTGGCGATCATGACTGCATACGCCAGCACGCCGCAGCCTCCAACGAGAAGCGGCACGTTTGCGACGGCCTTCACGGCGCCCCCGCGCCAGGCGTCATATTCCCAATACTCGATCTTTTCGAAACGAAAATGAGGCTCAAATACTCGTCTGACCCTGTCCTGCCACCCGCGATCAGGACTGACACCGTGAACCGTGACAACAACGGGTTTCGCAAACTGTGGGGCAGGCGCGCCAGCCATCGGATCTCCAGAGGGGGGCTCTGAGCATGCCAACGTTCGGTGACATTCCGGTTTCAGCCGGACTTGGCGTCTACTACAACCGCCGCGAATACGCGGCGAAAAACATGTAGCGCGGCACGGTGGCGTCTTCACGCCGCGTGCTCGTCGGCGAATCTTTGATGTTTACGTACTGCCTAATCGCCACGCTGAACGACAGCAGGTTGCCGCGGAGCTGCATGCTGACGCCCGGCTCGACGAAACCGATGGTGCCGGGACGGCGGAACCCGTCGCTGTCGCCAAACGCGTCGCTGACCGGCACCCCTTCGATTCGATACGCGAGCGTCGGCACGGGCCACCCGCGGCGTACGGCGTAGGCGGCACCCACCTGCGACGAAAACTGATCGGCGGCGGAGTTCAGCACGCTGTTGTTGGGATTGTTGAGCGAGCCGAAAAACGTCGGCACGCCTGTGGTGTTGCGCGGAGCGAACAAGTAGTTCAGCGTCCCGTAGAGAGACAGACGCGAGTAGTCGCGAAACGCCGAAACGCCGATCGGCAGGCCCCAGGACTCATCGCCGAGCTGAATCGAGACGTCGGCCGGAACGATACGGCCGCCAACCGTCCCCGTCCGATTGGAGCTCCCGGTCGGGAACTTCAGTCCCATCGCAACGCCGATATTCCGTGTCGGATCGTCAGCCGACATCAGCCAATAGCGGCCGCGGACGTGCAGATCGCCGACGCCGGTGACCGGCGTATCCTGAAAGTAGGGGGTCGACTGCGCCGGCCCGGCGCGACGCACGGCAAAGCCGTTGTTATACCAGGGCACCCCGACCGAGAGATTCCAGCGTTGGGTCAGCGCATACGTCAACTCGATCGTGGCAGCGTGCTGTTTGTTGATCGGACCGTTGGGATCGAGCGCCGGGAACGGCGACGTTCCCTGGAAATGTTCGGTCGACTCGTAGCCACGGTAGCCGAACGTGACCTGCCACTCGCCGTGTTCGAGATACGTTTCGAGTCCGCCGAAGACCGGAGACCCCTGCTTCTGACACACGCAGCCCTGGGCGTGGGCCGCAGGCGCGCCCAGTAGTGCAACCGCCAGCACGCCCCACGCCGGAAGCCATCGCGTCAAGGTTGTCATTTTCACTAAATCATACCCCCTTCGCGTGCTGAATTCGCGCGAGATTTTCTTCGAAAGACAGAGTGGTCGCCGGCTGCGATCCCGCCGGCGGGTAGCGATGCTCTCTGTAGACGGGATACGCCTCGGTGCGGAGATGCGCCAGCATCTGGTGGCCGGTGCGCGTCTCCCGTTCGTGACGCAGCGCCGAGATATCGATCGGCGCAACCACGATCCGCTCTCCCGGCCCCGGTGACGCGTCGGCGAGTAGACGTCCCTCGAAATCGACGATCTGGCTGCCGCCGGGCCACGAATACGGCGGGTAATGCCGCAGGCTCGCGCCCTGATTGGCGGCAACGACGTACGCCGCGTTTTCGATCGCGCGGCATCGATTGACGAGCGTCCACCAGCTCATCGGTTCGGTCGCTCCCCACGGATCCATATAGGCCGACACACGCACGAGCACCTCCGCGCCGTTGGCGGCCAGCTGCCGGATCGCCTCAGGAAACAGCCAGTCGTAGCAAATAGCGCAGCCGATGCGGCCGATCGGCGTATCCGCCACGGGAAACAGCGGCTCGTCATAGCCCTCGAGGTCGTGCGGGCTTGCATGCACCTCGTACGGGATCCACGGATTCACCTTGCGGTATCGCGTGAGGATACCGTCAGGACCCACGAGACAGGTCGTGTTGAACACGACACCCGGCCACCGCGCGTCTGCCTCGATCATCGTCCCGGTCTGGATGTAGATGTCGAGCTCACGGGCCTTTGCCGCAAGACGATCGGTGTGTTCGTTCGGAATTGGCACGGCCAAGCGATCGCGCAGCTCGGCAACCGTGGCGTACACCGGCGCGGCGTGCGCGAATTCGGGGAACGCGATCAGGCGGACGGGCAGGAACGGCTTGCTGCCGTCGACGGCGCACTGCACCAATTCAATGATGCGATCGGTGCTGCGGCGCATCTGGCTGCGATCAATCGGATTCGGTAGATCCGTCTGACACGCCGCGGCGGCATAGCGGATATGGTTCGTTGTGCTCATCGGGCCGTCGTCGAGGTGAACAGAAGCGGAGGGAGCGGGCCGCCGACGATTCGCGTGTTGTACTCGGCGCGATACCGATCGTGCGCAGGCGTCTGTGGATAACGCTCGGGCGGCGCGTACGGGTAGCGCGTCATCGTGTGGAATGGCAGCGGCTCGAGGGCGTCGGGACTCGACGAATAGAGGTTCATCTCCTTGCTGAAGCCGTCGGCGAAGAACAGGAACGTGCGCGTCCAGCCAGGACGGAGCGGCGGAAGCGACGCGGCATCAAAAGACAACGCGAGCTCGTCGCCTGACGACGACACCACGAACATATCATCAGCCGACCGGAGCAGCGGGACCACGTCACCGTACCGCGTGTAGCGCCCGGGCATTGTCTTCCAAGGGTTCCACGGAGTCGTCTTCGCATAATCGTACCGCGACGGCCCGATTCCCTCGATTGGCAGCTCAGCGGAAAATCCACGCCACCGGAAATCAGCGGAAGCCGCGTCCAGGCGCACGACCTCGACCGGCGCCGGCTCCGAGAGGTCGAGCAGAATCTGATCCCAGTACACGCGCAGTGACGTGGACACGCGTAGCTTCACACGGCCCAGCGTGGCGGGCAGCTGCGACGTGAGGTCCATCGCGATCGTTTGCGGGCGCCCGACAGGGATGCCCACTTCCAGATCGATGGGCCGCCATGTTCCGTCGCCCTTCTGGATTTCCAGGGCTGGGAGCGCCGCCGCGAGCGACCGCTGGCTCGCCGCGACGTTATCGCTGGAGAACGCGTAATCGGTCCACCCTGTCAGGAGCAGAAGGGCACGCGTGCGTGCGGCAACCACGCCGAAGTCGAGCGTCAGACTATGCGGCTCGGCATATCCCTGGATGTTCTCCAGGCGGAAGTCGTCGGCATACTGCCGATCGATGGCGCGCACGCGCGCGAGCACGTCATGACCGTGATGGTCGACTGCCGCAATCGGCGGCCGTGGTGAGCGAACGGTGTGGATCGCGAATGGCGTTCGTCCTTCTGGCGAACGCAGACCTTCGTTGGGATACACATCCACAACGTCCGGATGATCGACCACCATGAGCTGGACGCGATCGAGAAAGAGGGCCTCCTCCAGCTCGTTCGTTACGCGCAGCTCGTAGCGGCCGTCTCGTGCGACAAGCGCGCGGCTGGGAATCCGCACGTATTCGTCGGGATCCGGCATGTTGCGCACACCGGGCGCGAGCCACGCGCCCATCTCGCCACCGCCGAGAAAGTCGGTCGCGAACTCGAAGGCGGACCCATTCCACGTAAACAGGAACGGGCAGGACGAGGGCTTGCGATTCAGTTCGGTGACAGTGATCGACGATCCCGGATTGGGCTCGGCCTGAAGGATGCCTGACGGCCACAAGACGCGAAGTGCGTCCGCGCGCGTCCGACGGCCCAGACCGAATACGACGTTGGCCGGCGCTATGGCTGGTGTCGCCGCTGTCAGCTCGAAGCGGTCTCGCAGGCTGCCGGCTCGCACCTCGATCTTGGCGCCCAGTGCGCTGCGGTTGCTGACACGCGGTTCGAGCCTGACCCGCAACGTCCCCATCGCAGGGCCGGTCCTGGCATTGCGCCACACCTGAATCCGTCCAGATGCCAAGCGCAGCACGACGTCGTAATCGCCGTCGAGATCGAGATCGCCGACGGCCATCACCACCGGACGAGCGTCTGTCCTGGGACCATTGAGGGGCAGCGCTGCGGAAGTGACGTCAGACCAGGACCTACCGAGATTGCGCCAGAGCTTCGCGCCGGACGGGACCGACGCGAGCAGGTCCTGCAGGCCGTCGCCGTCATAGTCGAACACCTGGAGCACTGATGCGTCACGGGTGTCGTCGGGCGCCGCGTCGATCGCAAACCGGCCACCTGCTGCACTCATGGCGACTGCCGCTGGCGCTCCAGTTCGTGCGAGCACAAAGTCGGGTGTGCCGTCTTTGTTCAAATCCGCTGTCGCCGCGGCCGTATACGAAGCCGCCGTCGGCAGTCCGGCGGCTTGAGCAACGTTGGCGAAGGTGCCGTCCCGGCGATTGGCGAAGAGCGCCGGGGCACCCGAGGCCGGGACCAACAGCAGGTCGATGTCGCGGCGGTTGTCGAAATCCGTGGGCACAATCGCCGAAAGGCGTGAAGAACCTTCAACACCGGTGGCAGCCGTGATGTCACTGAAGGTCGCATCGCCGTTATTGCGCCAGATGCGGTGCGGCGGCGACACGATGATGTCGAGGTCGCCGTCATGGTCCACGTCAGCAAATGCCGCGGCGGCAGAGGCGCCACCGTCGCCGAGCGGCGCGAGCACGAAGCCGCCATCGGCTTGCTGCCGGTACAAACGATCGCGCGCCGTACCGATGACGAACAGGTCCGGACGGCCGTCGTTGTTCCAGTCGCCGGCGATGGCTCCGGTCGCGCCTGGCGCAGATGAATCGATGGCGCGCGCGGTCTCCAGGCGTCCAGCGTTGTTGATTCGCAAGGTCAGCGTCGCTTCCGAGCTGACGATCAGGTCGAGGTCGCCATCGTTGTCGGCGTCCAGCAGCGACGGCCATCCGCTGGGGTTCGCATCGCCCATCACCTCAGCGGTGGCGTCAGTGAACGTCACGGGCGGGACGGCCGTATCCACGAGATCGGGTTCGAGCCCGGAAGACGCGACCGCCTCACCGTAGCGGCCCTGCTCGAGGTAGTTCGCCGAGTACGTGATCGCGGCTGGATTGTCGCGGAGCGTCTGGAACCGCTGCATCGCCGACGCACCCGCTTCGCGCTGCCCGTCGCGCCCCAGCGCAGTCGCCAGCCCGTAGGCTGCCGTGGCGTTGAAGGGCTCCTGGGCGAGCGCGTCGATGAACAACGCGGCGGCCTCCTTATGGCGCCGTTCGCTGGTGTGCAGTTGTCCGAGATGAATGCGGCTGCCGGCATCCCGCGGATCCAGCGCGAGCACCCGCTCGAACGCGGCGATGGCGTTATTCGTCCTGTTCTGGGCGCGTCCGATGAGACCGCTGACGAAGTGCGCGTGCGGCGACTGCGGTTCGGTCGCCAGCGCCGTGCGAGCGGAATCGGCGGCTTCGTCCAACGATCCACCGTACAGCTGCGCGATCGCGAGATTGACGCGCGCGAACGGAACCGACGGATCGATCTTCAGCGCGCGCCGGAACGCGGCGGCGGCGGCGGAGTAGTCGTAGCGCTCGAGATACGCCACGCCGATATTGTTCTCGCGGTAGGCGTTTTCTCGAGCCGCTCCTGCCTGACCATACAAAGTCCAGACGAGCGCGAGAGCGGCGGTCGCCGTGAGCGCCGCTCTCGCTGGCAATCTCATCGGAGCGCCGTCCTCGCGATGACGCCTGTGCCTTCCTGCACGACGAGCGACTGATTGGCCTTCTCGGCGGCGAGGCGATCGACGCGGCCGCCGGGCCAGCGAATCTCCACGTGCTGCACGCCCGATGCATGGCCAAGCCCGAAGGTGACGGGCCGCTCGCTCTGCGAGAGATAACTCGAGCCCGTCTTCACCATCTGCCATCGGCGCGTGCCGTCTGCCATCTGCACGGTGATACGCGCGCCAATGCCGTCGCGGTTCGAGGTCGTGCCGCGCAGCGTGATCCGCAGCGCGCCGTTCGCGCCGCCGTCGTTGCGCAGCAGTTTGGCCGGCCCGTTGTTCGTCGTGAGCAGCAGATCGGGATCGCCATCGAGATCGTAGTCGGCATACGCGGCGCCACGTGCCACCATCGGCGTCTGCAGCGCCGCACCGGCACGCGCCGTCACTTCTTCGAACCGGCGTGCGCCGGCATTGCGAAAGAGATGGGGAAGCTGTGCGTACGACACCCGCGGCTGCACCCGCTGCACGTCGTCTGCCACGTGGCCGTTTGCGGCGAAGATATCGGGCAGACCGTCGAGGTCGTAGTCGAAGAAGAAACACCCGAACGTCAGCGTGAGCAGCGAATTGCGCCCGATGGTCGATGTCGGCGCCTCGTCGATGAAGAGCCCGTTCCCTTCGTTGGTATACAGCGACATCATCTCGTTCGAGAAGTTGCCGATGACCAGGCTCGCGCGTCCCGAGCCGTCGTAGTCGGCCGCATCAGTGCCCATACCGGCGCGCGCGACACCCGCCTCGTTGAAGGCAACGCCCGCGGGCACCGCGACGTCGACGAACTTCTTGTTTCCGTCGTTGCGATACAAGCGGTTGGGCTGCGTGTCGTTCGCCACGAACACATCGATGCGGCCGTCATTGTCGTAGTCGATCAGCGTCGCGCCGAGCGCTTTCGACGCGGGATCGTACAGACCGGCCGCCTGGGTAACATCCTGAAAGCGTCCGGTGCCGTCGTTGCGAAAAAGGATCGGGCTCTGTCCCTTGTAGGACTCGGGCGTGCAGTACGACTTCGTCTTCCCGTCAAGCGTGCAGTGCAGATCGGTGGCAATCGACCATTCGACGTAGCGGCAGACGAAGAGATCGAGCCGGCCGTCATTGTCGTAGTCGAGCCACACGGCACAGGTCGAAAAGCCCGACGCGGCCGTGCCGGTGCGCGTGGTGACATCTTCGAAGCGGCCTCCACCGATACCACGAAACAACCGGTTGCCTCCGAGACCGGTGATGTAGACGTCCTGCCGGCCGTCGTTGTCGAAGTCTGCGGCGGCCGCACCGAGTCCGTACATCGACACGCCAAGGCCTGACCGCGACGTGATGTCGGTGAAGGTGCCGTTCTGGTTATTGCGGTATAGCGCGTGGATTGCGGAAGCGGACGTGGGACGACCCGGCCACGGTTGTGAGTTCACGAGCAGGACGTCTTGCCAGCCGTCGCCATCGGCGTCGAAGAACGCTCCGCCCGAGCCCATCGTTTCCGGGAGATATTTCCGGCCGAACGCACCGCTGTGGTGACGAAAACGGATGCCCGCGACAGAAGTCACGTCGGCGAAGGTCGGCGCAGTCCCCGCCGCGTGTTGCTGCGCGTCGAGCGCGCCGGTCGCGAGTGCGGCGGCGAGCGCGAAGATCGCCGAGCGGCGCATCACCGGCCTCCGCCTGCCCTGAGCGCAGTCGAAGGGCCAGCTGTGTGGCCGTGCTCGTGTATCGCCTGGCGCTCGTTGTTGTCGTCCGGGTGCAGCTGCCGGTACGGCCCTGTGATCGCCTGTGCGGATTCATCCGCCTTGAAGCGCTCGTAGAGTGTCCGTTCGCGCGCGGCGGCCGCCTCATCGCCAAGACCTTGGTAGCAGAGCATGAGGTTGTAGTGGGCCTGCAAATCTTCCGGGTCGATCTTCAGTACTCGCGCGAACTGCACAACGGCGTCCTTGAACTGCCGCTTGAGGAACAGGACGCGGCCGAGCTGGTTGAGGACAACCCGATCGCGCGGATACAGGCCCGCGGCTGTTTGCAGATGACCGAGCGCTTCGTCGTAGCGTCCGTCGTTCTTCAGCGTCACGCCCAGGAAGAAATGCGTCTTCGCAAGCTTCGGATCAATCGCGAGCGCGCGCCGCAGCACGGTCTCGGCTCCGGCGAGGTTGCCCTCCTGCAGACGCGCCCGGCCGATGTTGACCCATCCGTCGGCGTAGGCCGGATCCATGGCGGCCACTTTCTCGAAGGCCGCCTCGGCCCCCTTGAGGTCGCCCTGCAGCAGCAGCCCGATGCCGTAGTCGTTCCACCGCTCGCGCACTGAAGCGTGGGTAAACGCCGCCTCGGCGGGTTTTGCCTCTTCCGCACCGATCACCTTCAGCGTTGCCGCGGCTTCGGCCATGACCGTCGTGGGAATGTCGGGAATCCGCTTCATCGATCCCGACACCCGGTTCGTATCTCCCCTGAACACCCATTTCCCATCGTCGAAGTGCGGGCTCACGGCATAGTCCGGCTGGTTTGGATCGCGCACACCGGCGAAGGCCCACTGGGTATTCCACCACGCGAACTTCCGGTAGTTCACTTTCGCCTTGAGGTGGATTGTACTGCCGGCGTCTTTTGGGATCTGCAGCCGGTAGTGCAGCGTGTCGGCGGCGCCCGGCGGGATCAGCCGAACGTAGGCCACCGATCGCGCCGCCCAGGCATTGCGTTTGTTGATTTGATTGCCGTGAGCGTCGAGGAGCAGGCTCCTGTAGAAGTGTGCACCAGGCTCGACCGATCCTTTTCCGCCGTCTTCCACGCGTCCGCTGTGCAGTAACGTGCGGCCGCGATCGTCGGTGGCCTCGAGCTCGACCCACACGTCGAAAGCATCAACGGTGCCGCCCGGGAAGAAGTGTCCGACCTTGCGCGTGCGAACGACCACTTCAACGCGGACCGATTCGCCGCGGCGAACCGACGGCTCGACTCGGCCGAGCGGACCGATCACCTCGGCCGCCGGCCGAATCACGCCGCCGGTGGCGCCAAAATTCATGGACTCCTCGCCCACCGCGAACGTGCTGGCAATCTGTGGCTCGGACGCGGGCAGGCCGGTCGTCTCTTCGTGTCTTCGTGTCTTCGTGGTCGTGTCTTCGTGGTCACTTCGTGTCTTCGTGCCTTCGTGGTTACTTCGTGCATTCGTGTCTTCGTGGTCCGCGCGGACGATGCCGAAAATGTCGACCGAGATTTGCCCGTCGCGCAAGAACGTCTGCACTGCCTCCAGTTGCTCGCGATCCCCGTTGACAAACGGCAGAGCCGTATTGGCGGCGGCAAAACGGTGCGACCGCACCATCCCGTCTGTGGCGGCGGGGTCGTTGGCTTTGACCAGCGGCATATGACAGTCGGCGCACTTCTGAGGCTTGGGCGGGTAATAAAACGATCGCGCGCCTTCACCGGACACCCCAGATGCCTGCCAGTTGTCGTAGTCGTTGAAGCCGCGGAACCACCGGTACGCATTGACGGGCACGTCGAGGTGTACCTTGTGGCACGAGGCGCAGAACTCCGGAGTCTGCTCGCTGTGAAACGGCTTGAGGAACGTCTCGCGGTGCGGTTTCGGATCGAGATATAGCAGCCAGTCGTGCACGGATCGGAGCACGGGACTTTCGCTCGCGGCGAGATCGTGCAGCGGCGGGTACTCGACGACGAAGTCGCCCTGTCCCATCGTGCTGTTCACGCGCGTGATCGCGTGGCACGAGGTACACCCCAGTCCGGCCTGTGCTTCAGGCGTGTCGATCTGCTCGCGGATCGGGCGATCGAAGCGGCCGTTGAAGAACACCGCATGATCGTGGCATCCGGCGCACCATTTCGAAGGCTTCGTGCCGACGACATCCTGCATGTACTCGATTGATTTGCGGTACCACTGATTGTTGAACGACGAGAAGTGGTGCGCCGACGAGTTCCACTGATCGTAGATGTCTTTGTGGCAGCGCCCGCAGGACGCGCTCGTCAGAAAAAAATTCGCGGGAATGGTGCCGTTCACGGTCGTGTTTGCGGAGGACGGGAAGAAGGGGCCGGCCGGGCCCGCGCCTTCCTGTTCCATCTTCGTGGGCACGACGTCCGGATTGACGATGCGGAACTGCCGACGGCGGTGCTCGTCCGCGCGGACCGCGATCGCGGCCGACACCGCCGCTGCCAGCATCACACCCATCGCGGCGACGCCTGCGGTTGCGCGCACGCGCGGCGTGGCCGTTCGCAGAGCGGGCCAGAGGACGAACACGGCGAGCAGCGCCGAGCCTGCCGTCGTCGTGGCGATATGTGTATGAAGCAGCGACGCGTTCGGCGTCGTCGCTCCGACGACGGTGAGCACCGCACCTGAAATGGCGCCGGCCGCCAGAAGCAGCCAGGCCAGCGCGGAACCGGCATTCAGGCTGCGCAGCCGCGGGCCCACGTAGCGTGCGGCCGCAATACTCAACGCGATGCCGAGCGCAATGTGGAGAACGATGTTCGCGAAATAGAAGAGCGTGGGGCTTGCGGAGGCGGCGAGGTAGGCGCTGTTGACCAGCAGTGCGGCGAACGCGGCTGTCATACGCATCTATATGCCGGTCCTTTGCTCGCGGATTGCGCTGCGAGATGTGTTGGCGGAGAGGGTGGGATTCGAACCCACGTGCCCCTTACGGGACAAGACGCTTTCGAGGCGCCCCCGTTACGACCACTTCGGTACCTCTCCCCGGTAGTTCGTGGTGCGGCGAACACACTATTTTACACGGGTTCAACGGCCCGGCTAAAGCCGGGCCCTACGTACTGTCACTTCTTACTTCTCACTTCTTCCTTCTTACTTGAAAGAATTCCTGCAACAGCGCCTTCGACTCGTCCACCATCAGCCCCGCCACGACCGTGACTCGATGGTTCCAACTCGGATCGTCGATCAGCTTCAGCGTCGATTGGACCGCGCCGGTCTTGGGTTCCGGCGCGCCGTAGATGAGCGTGCCGATGCGCGCGTGCACGATGGCGCCGACGCACATGGCACACGGCTCGACGGTGACGCACAGCGTGGCACCGGTCAGGCGGTAGTTGCCGACCTCGAGCGCCGCAGCGCGCAGTGCTTGGATCTCCGCGTGAGCCGTGGGATCGACGGTTGATATCGACTGGTTGAACCCAGCCCCGACAATCCGATCGTCAATGGCGATGACCGCACCAATCGGCACCTCGCCATTCGCCATCGCCTTGCGGGCTTCGGCCAGCGCAGCCAGCATCAGTTGCTCGTCGGGGACAGCCAAGACGCCCGCAGGTTACTATGAATTCATGAAGCTTCTTACGTCTGCCCTGCTCCTGGCCGCACTGATGTTCTCCGGCACCCAATCATCTTCTGCTCAGTCAACGTCCACGCGCGCGGTCGGCCCGGTGACCGCAGCCGTCCGGATCGACGTCTTCAGCGATTACCAGTGCCCCGCCTGCAAGGCGCTGCACGAGCAGACACTCAAGCGCATCAAGGAAGAGTACGCGGCCAAAGGCAAGATTCGGCTCGCGCACCACGACTTCCCGCTCGAGATGCACAAGTACGCGAGGCGCGCGGCGACGCTTGCCGCGGCCGCCGATCGCCTCGGCAAGTTCGACGCGGTGTCGAACGCGCTCTTCCTTCAACAGGACACATGGAGCAGGACCGGAAGCGTGGACGAAGTCGTCGACAGCGTGCTGACGCCGGAGGAGCGGAAGAAGATTGATGAGATTGCCGCCGACCCAGCCATCGCCGCCAACATCGAACGCGATATCCAGCTCGGCACGCGCATGAAAATCACCTCGACGCCCACGATGATCGTCACACACGCCGGGAAACCCAATCCGATCGCCGGGGTGGTGACGTATCCGGTGCTCAGCCGATACCTGAACTCGCTGCTCGGACCTGCGCAATAGCAGGAGGATAGGAGGTTAGGAGATTTTGTCATGAAGATCGCGCTGCGGCTGGTGCTCGGGGCGATCTTCATCTACGCGGCGTATACGAAGCTGCGGCAGTCGTGGCTGCTCTTCGCGCTGTCGATTGATTCCTATCAACTGCTACCCGAATGGGCGGTGTACGCGGTGGCGCGCACGCTGCCGTTGGCTGAGCTGGCGCTCGGCGTCCTGCTGGTGGCGGGCATCTGGCTCCGCTATCTCTCGATTGTAGCCGCCGCTATCCTCGGCCTGTTCCTCACGGTGATGGTGCTGTCGTACTTCCGCGGCGCGGGAATCGACTGCGGGTGCTTCGGCGTGGGTGAGCCGTTATCGCTGAAGACGCTCGCGCGTGACGGAGCGTTGCTGGCCGGCGCGCTCGTGCTGGTCTTACTTACCTGGGGCTACACCCAAGGCCCAGAGCCCAGAGCCTAAAGCCAAAAACCTAGTCAACTCCCGCCTTATCCGGATGTTCATCATCTATCTGGCGCGGCACATCGTGGGTGAAATGATCGTGCTTCGGCGGATCGCCTGGTTTCCAGTCGTGCCACGGACGCTCTGAGTAGATCGTATTCATCCGGCCGAGCTCTTCGATGCTTCGGCGCAAGGGGTCTTTTTCAGCCATAGCCGTATTTTACGTCACGGCGGCCGACGGCTGGTATGCTGCGAGGACGCACCGCGCCACCCCGCATCATCGAAGGAGGGATCGTGAATCCGAGACACATCGCCGCAATCCTGCTGATCGTCGTCGGGCTCGTGTCGCTGATCTGGGGCGGCATCTCCTGGACGAATGAGAAGACAGTGCTCGATCTCGGCCCACTTCAGGCAACGACCCGAGAGCGGGAGACAATTCCAATGCCGCCGATCCTCGGAGGTCTAATGCTGGCAGGTGGTGTCGCATTGCTGCTGTTGAAACCGAAGAAAGTGTGATTCGTTCAAACCGGATGTTGTCAGCTAATGGTCGCCATGAAACGAATCGCGCTCGGTTCCCTCGCCGTCTTCCTAGCGCTTGGCGTGGCACTGGCGCAGGTTTCGGATCCGGATACCGTCAGACGGCGCGCGCTTGCGCTCGCTCAGGCAGGCGATTACGCGCAAGCGCGCGCCGATCTCGAACGCCTGTTGTCGGAACACCCCGACGACCTCTCCACACGGAAACTGCTCGCAAGAGTTCTGATTGCCGCACGCGAAACCCGAGAAGCGGCAGCACACCTCGATCGCGCCGCCGCCGCCAACCCTGCCGACGCCGAGGCCTGGTCGCTGCTCGGACGCCTCCATCAGGATGCGCAGCGCTTCGGCCCGGCCGCGCAGGCGCTGACACGGGCGGTGCGACTCGACCCCGCCGACGTACCCGCGCTCACCGCTCTCGCGAACGCGTATGTCGGTCTCGGCCGGATGGACGACGCAGACACCGCATTCGCCCGCGCCGTGAAGGCAAACGCGCTGCGGCCGAAGCCCGACGCCGAACCGCATGCGTCCTATGCCATATTTTTGCTTCGCGTGAATCGCGGCGGCGATGCCGACGTGCATGCGCGCCGCGCAGCGGAGCTTGCGCCAGACCATCCGCTCGTTCGGGAAGCATTGCGCGCGCTCGAGCGGCGTCCGAACGCCCTGGCGAGGCCGGTTGCGGATGAGATCCTGCCGGCACCGCGCTTTGTCGATATCGCCGCCGCCGGCGGCGTGAGCTTCCGTCTGCAACACTCGCCCACCGCAGAGAAGCACCAGATTGAAACGATGCCAGGTGGTGTGGCGGTGCTCGATTACGACCGCGACGGATCGATGGACATCTACTTCGCCAACGGCGCGAAGAGCCCATCGCTCCGCCGAACAGGCCCCGAGCACTGGAACCGGCTGTATCGCAATCTCGGCAACGGCCGTTTTGCGGATGTCACCGAACACGCAGGCGTGCGTGGGGACGGTTACATGATGGGCGCGGCGGCGGCGGATTTCGACAACGATGGATTTCCTGACCTCTTTGTCGCGGGTGTCGGGCGCAATATCCTCTATCGCAATCTCGGAAACGGAACGTTCCGCGACGTCACCGCGGACGCTCGTGTGTCGAGTCCGCATCCGAAGTACGGACCGATGTGGAGTATCCACGGCGCCTGGGTGGACGTCGATCGCGATGGCTGGCTCGACCTGTTCATCGTCAACTACTGCGTCTGGGATCCCGCCCGCGAGCCGTACTGCGGCGAGGAAGGGCCGGGCTTGCGCACGTATTGCCATCCGAGGCATTACGCACCGCTTCCCAATCAATTGTTCAGGAACAATCGTGACGGAACTTTCAGTGACGTGTCTATCGACTCGGGCGTCGCGAGCCATCTCGGAAAAGGTATGGGAGCGGCGGTTGGCGATGTGGATGAAGATGGATGGTCCGACGTGTTCGTGGCGAACGACACGGAACCAAATTTCCTGTTTCGCAATCGCGGCGACGGCTCGTTCGAGGAAATTGCTGCGACGTGGGGTGTGGCTGTCAATCAGTTCGGCTCGCCCGTCTCGGCGATGGGCGCGGATTTGCGCGACGTCGACAACGACGGGCGCCTCGATTTGTTCGTGACGGATCTCGCGAGCGAAGGCTTCCTGCTCTTCCGTCACGCAGGCACACACTTTGAGGATGTGTCCAATCTGTCGGGGATTACTCGGACCACATTGCCGTACGCGGGCTGGAGCAATCCGATCGCGGATTACAACAACGACGGCTGGAAGGATCTGTTCTCGGCGAACGGCCACGTGATCGACAACATCGAACGGATCCAGGGACGCTCGTACCGCCAGGGGAATGCCCTGTTGCTCAATCGCGGCAACGGCGCATTCGATGACGTCTCGGCGAAAACGGGTAGCGACCTGATCACACCCGGCGCACATCGCGGCGCCGCCGTCGCGGACTTCGACAACGACGGACGACTCGATCTCGTCGTGACCGCACTCGGCGAGCGCGCGAAACTGCTACGAAACGTCTCGACGTCGGAAGGCCGGTGGTTGATGCTGCGCCTGGTCGGGCGTGCGTCGAATCGCGACGGGTTGGGCACGGTCGTGCGGCTGACGCTGGACGATGGTCGCGTGCTCATGAGTCACGCGACGACATCGGTAGGATTCGCATCTTCGAGCGACCCGCGCGTGCACTTCGGTGTACCGCGGAACCGCACCGTCGAACGCGTGTCGCTGCAGTGGCCGAGCGGCGCGTCCCAGACAATCGAACGCCCCGCTCTGAATCGGATCCTGACGGTCGAAGAACCGAATGACTAGCCCAGGTCGTAAACTATTGACTGTGGCTGGAATGGACCTGACGGGGTTGGTGCGCCCAGCACGACTCGAACGTGCGACCTCCTGGTTCGTAGCCAGACGCTCTATCCAACTGAGCTATGGGCGCCCACGAAACCGACCTGTGAGTTTAACATAGGGATGCCATGAGTCACTTGGAGCACAAGGCCACCTCGCCGGCTTCGGTGCGCTGTTACGTGCTCACCATCAGCGACACGCGCAAGGCCGGTACCGACACGAGCGGCATCGCCATCGCGGAGCTGCTCGAGGCCAATGGCCACGAGGTGTCGGGCCGGTCGATCGTCCGCGACGATCCGGAAGCGATCCGCGCCGCCCTGCAGGAGCAGCTCGACGGCCCGTCGGCGCAGGTGATCATCACGACAGGCGGCACCGGCATCACCTCGCGCGACTCAACCTATGAAGTGATCTGCAATCTGCTCGAGAAACGGCTCGAAGGCTTCGGCGAGATCTTCCGCATGCTCAGCTACGAGGCGATCGGACCGTCGGCCATGTTGAGCCGCGCGTGCGCCGGCACGGCGCAGGGAAAGCTCATTGTCTCGCTGCCCGGATCTGAAAATGCCGTGCGCCTGGCCATGAACAAGCTGCTGCTCCCCGAGCTCGGTCATCTTGTTCGCGAGCTGTCGCGTTAGCCTGTGTCGCCCACCAGCATGCGGCCGTTCGGCGAAGTGATATCGCTCGACGCTGCGCGGGCGATTCTCGACAGTACTGGCTCTCCCGTCGATCGGATCGAAACGATATTCCTCGAAAAGGCCAACGGCCGCGTGCTCGCGCGCGATGTCGTCGCCGGCGGTGACGTACCACCATTTACGCGCGCGGGGATGGACGGTTATGCCGTCCGGGCAGCCGACACGCGCGGTGCAACCCGCCAGGCGCCGCGCACGCTGAAGCCGATCGGGGTCCTGTTCACCGGCCAGGTGTCCACAGCCGTTGTCGGCGAAGGCGAGTGTCTCGAAATTTCGACCGGCGCGCCGATGCCCGAGGGCGCCGACGCGGTCGTGATGGTCGAGGAAACCGAAGCCGATTCTGGAGCGGTGCGGATCTTTTCTGAGGTGCCACCACAGCACCACGTCGGCCGCCGAGGCGCCGACATTCAATCCGGTCAAGTCGTGGTCTCGGCCGGCGAAACGATCAACTCGAGCCGCATCGGCGCCCTTGCCGCCATCGGCACTCGTGCGATTGAGGTCTACGAACGGCCGCGCGTGGCGATAGTGTCGACAGGCAATGAAATCATCGAGCCTGGACGCACGCTCGAGCCAGGGCAGATCTACGACATCAATCGCTTTACGCTCGCGGCAGTGGTCTCGGAGAACGGCGGACTCCCTGTGCCGTATCCGCCTGTTCGCGACACGCTCGACGCGCTGACATCGACTCTGGAGGAGTGCCTGACGAACGACGTCGTGGTGTTTTCGGGCGGCAGCTCGGTCGGCGAACGCGATCTGCTTCGCGACGCGATCGCCGCGAAAGGCCGGTTGCTGTTCCACGGCATCGCGATCAAGCCAGGCAAGCCGACAGGGCTGGGAGTCGTCAACAGCAAGCCCGTGTTTGCAATGCCCGGCTATCCGACATCGTGCCTGTCGAACGCGCACGTGCTGCTCGCGCCCATGCTGCGCCGGCTCGCGCGGCTCGCGCCGCAGATTCGGAAGATCGTGACGCTACCGATGTCGCAGCGGGTAATGTCAACGGCGGGCCGGTATCAGTTCTATACAGTCAGGATTGAGAATGAATCCGCGGTTCCGGCGTTCAAGGCGTCGGGTGACATCACGAGCATGTCGCGAGCCCACGGATATATTGAGATTCCCGCTGACGTCGGTGTCGTCGAAGCGGGAACCCCAGTTGATGTGATCCTGTTTTAGCGCTTTATCGCGTCGCCGACGTCTTTGATAGCCTCGCCGACCTTGCGGCGTGCCGAGCCGAAGCCACCCTGCACCTTGCCGCCGGCTTCCTGAGCTTCGCCTTCCGCCACCAAATTCTCATCGTCCGTAAACTCACCAGCCGCCTGCTTGGCTTTACCCTTCACTTCTTCGGCTTTGCCCCGGACTTCGTCTTTATTCCACATGGTTCGACCTCCGCTCTGGAGAATGCAGTACGCGTGCCGAGGCGAGGAGCGTCGGCTCGGCCGAAGCCGCGCCGTAGCGCGGAGCGCGAAGGCGGGCGAGCTACCGCCGGCCGATCGTTCGCTCGTATTCCTGCTCGAGCAGATCGGCCGTGTGGAGGTCGAAATGCGACGCGGTGCGACGATACTTCCCGCGAAACTCGCTGTGGCAGCGGTAGCAGACCGTCACATCGCCGAGGCGTCCATAGACGATGAGATCGATCACCGCAGCGCCGCCGAGGATGCTGTATGCAATCAGGTCTTCATCGAACCAGTAAAACACGGCACTGATCAGCGCGCCGATGATGACGACAGTAAGGCCCACTTTTGGATCGAAATCTTTACGGATGTAATGTTCCGCTCCTCCGCAGACGGGACACCGATCGACCTGCGAATCGGTGCGGAGCGCGTCGCTGAAGGCCAGCGACAACAAGTGACCGCACCCGCCGCATTTGATCGACTCAGGCGCTTCAGCGGCGCTCACGGGCAGTCCCGCGTCGCACTTGGGGCAGTGGGCTACGACCTGCATCAGAGAGGAACTTTGGTCGAGAGCAGCAGATACTTGGCGAGCACTTCACCCACCATCACGGTGAAAAAATCCACATAGAGAATGCCGGTGGCCGACTGCGTAGATTGAATTTTTGCAGTCTCCCACGTCAGCCACGACAACACAGCCGGCCCTGCCAGCCCAAATGCGATGCGCTGCCAGAAAAAAATCCCGTCGAGCGAGAAGATGTAACGCTCGAAGCTTGGAGCGCTGGGCTCCCATGCGACGATCGCGATCGCCACGGCCGCCGCCACCACCGCCACGCGCACGACGGTTGAGCCGATGTGCAGCCGGACGATCGACTGCAGGTGCGCCACGTCGAGTGACGGCACCACAAGGTACCAGTGCCCCAACACCATCGCGCCGCACGCGCCGCCGAGCAGCGCGACCGAGCTGAGGAAGCTCGCCACCGTGAGCAGCGGCATCAGCCCCGGCGCGTCGCCGGAAATCTCCAGCGCCTGCAGAATCACGGCGGCCAAACCGGCGGCGATGGCCGTCCACAGCAACGCCGGACGAATCGTTGCGAGCATGCGACCGATCGTCGCCCAGTAGATAACGATCGCCGCCTCCGTGACGATGAGCAGCGCGTTCGACGCCGTATGTAGAGTGTTGGCGGTCTCGGGCTCCGCCCGCAGCGCAAACCCTGCACCGATGAGCAGCGCAGCAGTGCCGGCATTGAAGCGGAAAAATTTGACTCCCGCATCGCGCCCGACCCATGCCAGGACCAGGATGACGCCGACGCCGAGGTGGGTCAGGAAGAGGAAGAGAATTGAGGATAAGGACATAGGGACTGGGGGCTAGGGGCTGGGGCTTGGATGTGATCCGCGTGACCGATCTAGTCCCCAGCCTCCAGTCCCTGATCCCTACAGGTCTTATTTCCCGAGTCGCGACGACACTTCGGCCCAGTTCACCGTATTGAACCAAGCCGCGAGGTAGTCGGGGCGGCGGTTCTGATACTTCAAGTAGTAGGCGTGCTCCCAGACGTCGACGCCGAGCACCGCTTTCTTGCCGTCCATGATCGGTTGATCCTGGTTCGCGGTGCTCTCGATGCTGAGCTTGCCGTTGGTGTCGATCAGCCACGCCCAACCGCTGCCGAAGCGCGTGACACCGGCTTTCGTGAACTGCTCTTTGAATCCATCGAAGCTGCCGAACGTCGCTTTGATCGCGTCGCCCAGCGCACCCGTCGGTGCGCCGCCGGCCTTCGGCGCCATCCACTGCCAGAAGGCGGTGTGGTTCATGTGGCCGCCACCGTTGTTGCGAACCGCGGTGCGGATGTCCTCGGGCACCTTGGCGATGTCGCGGAGAAGATCCTCGATGCTCTTCGACTGCAGCTCTGGATACTTCTCGAGCGCGGCGTTCAAATTGGTGACGTACGCCTGATGATGCTTCCCGTGATGGATCTGCATCGTCTGGGCGTCGATATGCGGCTCGAGCGCGTCGAACGCGTATGGAAGCGGCGGAAGTTGATGGGCCACGATTGTCCTCCTGTGAGCGTGTCGAAAAGCGTACTAGTGAACGGAAAGCATCCGATCGAGCGCGACCTTCGTCCAGTACTTTTGCTCGTCGGGAACGATGATTCGATTGTGCACCTGACCCTCGAGCAACCCCTCGAGGATCCACAGCAAATGGTTCGGCGACACCCGGAACATCGTCGAACACAGACACCCGAACTGATCGAGTGACAGGACGGTCTTCTCCGGCTTCACGCGCTGCGCGAGCCGGTTCACGAGATGCACTTCGGTGCCGACCGCCCAGATCGTACCGGGAGCGCTGTCGGTGACCTGGCGGATGATGTATTCGGTCGAGCCGCTGTCGTCGGCCGCCTGGACGACCTCCCGCGGAACCTCCGGATGCACGATGACGCGCACGCCGGGATGCTCGGTGCGGATCTTATCGATCTGCGCCACGGTGAAGCGCTCGTGGACCGAGCAGTGCCCTTTCCACAGAATCATCTTCGCATCGCGCACCTGCTCCATCGTCAACCCACCGTAAACCTCGTGCGGATCCCACACGACCATCTTGTCGAGCGGCACGCCCATCTTCTCGGCCGTGTTGCGGCCAAGATGCTGATCGGGGAGAAACAACACGCGCTCGCCGCGCTCGAACGCCCAGCGCAGCGTCGCTGCGCAATTCGACGACGTGCAGACGATGCCGCCGCGCTCGCCGACGAACGCCTTAATCGCCGCGGAAGAATTGATGTAGGTCACGGGGATGACACGTGATCGTCCATCGTCGATGGTCGATCGTCCATCGACGATCGCCGATCGCCGATCGCCGATCCCGAGTTCTTCCCAGCAGGTTTCGAGCTGATCGATCGCGGCCATGTCCGCCATCGAGCAACCAGCCGCAAGGTCTGGCAGTATCACCTTCTGATGCGGGGCCGACAGCACATCGGCACTTTCCGCCATGAAGTGCACGCCGCAAAAGACGATGAACTCGGCTTCGGGATGCTTCGCCACCTGGCCTGACAGGCGGAACGAGTCGCCGGTATAGTCGGCGAACTTGAACACCTCGTCGCGCTGGTAGTGATGGCCGAGGATAATCAAACGGCTTCCGAGCGCGGCTTTCGCCGCGATGATGCGCCGCTCGAGCTCCTCGTCGGACAGACCGAGATAGCGCTCGGGCAGCGGCTGCCGCTCTGAGATATGCGACTTCTCGAACTCCGTCAAGACGGGGATGAAGGTAGACACTTGAACTACGAATTATAGCGGTTTTATGCCGAAGCTGCTGCCGGGCGGACGACGTTGTAGAAGGTGTCGCGCTCGACCGGGACGCGACCGGCGGCGCGGATAATGCGCTCGATATTGGCCGTCGAGAGCGCCTCAGGCGTGCGCGATCCGGCCATGTGGTAGATCTTCTCTTCCTGCACCGTGCCGTCGAGGTCGTCGACGCCGAACCACAGCGCGGTCTGCGCCAGCTCCACGCCGGTCGCGATCCAGAAAGCCTTCACGTGGGGGATGTTGTCGAGCATCAATCGCGACACGGCATGGACGCGCAGCGTATCGGATCCCGTCGGCGCCGGCAGCTTGCGCATCTGGTTATTGTCGGGATGAAAAGCCAGCGGGATGAAGGCCTGGAAGCCGCCAGTCTCGTCCTGCAGCGCGCGAGCGCGCAGCATGTGATCGACACGCTCTTCCAGCGTCTCGATGTGGCCGTAGAGCATCGTGACGTTCGACTTCATCCCGAGCCGGTGCGCAGTGCGGTGGATCGACAGCCAGCGATCGGCGTCCGCCTTGTCGTGGCAGATCTTGCGGCGCACGCGTTCGGCAAAGACTTCGGCTCCCCCGCCTGGCAGCGACGCAAGGCCGGCATCCATCAAGTCGCGTAGCACCTGCTCGTCGGTCATGCCGTAGAGATCGGCGAAGAACGCAATTTCGACGGCGGTGAAACACTTGAGATGGATCTCGGGCCGGATGCGCTTGAACCCGCGAAGCAGCTCCAGGTAGTACTCGAATGGCAGATCGGGATGCAGTCCGTTGACGACGTGCACTTCGGTGAGCGGCTGATCGCGGCGCACGCGCAGCTTCTCCCAGGCCTCGTCCATCGACATCGTGTACGAGCCCGGATCGCCGGGTCGCAGCCGCGCGAACGAGCAGAACAGACAGCTCGCCACGCAGACGTTCGTCGCTTCGATGCGGATGTTGAAGTTGTAGTAAGTCAGGTCGCCATGGCGCCGCTCTCGCTCACGATTGGCGAGCGCCGCCACGGCCAGCAGATCGGGATGCTCGAACAGCGCGACGCCGTCCTCGAGCGTGAGGCGCTCCCGCCTCTCGAGCTTCTCCGCGATGGCGTCGAGGCCGGACATGCGCTCACATTATCTCAGAACCGCCCGAAGACGGGCGACGGCGCGTTGCCGATCGACAATCCCCCGATCGACGATGGCCGATCGACGATCGCCGATCGCCGATCCGGTGTTATACTGCCCGGCCACAACCGACGTTTCCCCAGTGACCAAGCGAAGTGGGTGGAAGGCCCACACGGTCACGCCACTGTAAGCGGGGAGCGGCGGCTCCGAAAACGCCACTGCGGTCCTGACGGCCGTGGGAAGGCAGAGCCGCTCGCTGCGATCCGCAAGTCAGGACACCTGGGCACTGGGACGTCCCTTAATCCGCCGTCGCGCAGAGCGCGAAGGCGGACTGGCGCGAAAGACGCCAGAGGAGAGGGTCCATGCTCGTCCGTCTTCGTATTCCTGTTTTTGTTTCCCTGTTCGTTCTATTCCTCGCCACAGCATCGTTCGCGCAAACCGCACCAGCGGCGCCGGCTGAACCCATCAAGATCACCGAATCAGTGGTCGTCACAGCGAGCGGTAAAGAAGAACCTGTTTCCCAGGTAGGCGCATCGATCACTGTTCTCACACGTGAGCAGATCGAGCAGCGCAATGCGCTCAGTACGATCGATCTGCTCCGGACAGTGCCGGGTGTGATTGCGGCGCGCACGGGAGGCGTCGGCAACCTGACGTCGCTGTGGGTGCGCGGCGGTGAATCGAGTCACAACAAAGTGCTCATCGACGGCATGCCGCTGAACGAGCCGGGCGGCGTCTTCAACTTCGCCAACCTCTCTCCGGAGAACATCGAGCGAATCGAAGTGCTGCGCGGATCGCATTCTGCGCTGTTCGGATCAGATGCCATGGCGAGCGTGATCCAGATTTTCACGATTCGACCGACAGCCGCGACGCCACAGGTGAATCTCACGATCGACGGCGGCAACTACGGCACAGGGCACGTGGCGGCCGGCATGGGCGCGGTGCGCGGCCCCATCGAGTACTCGATCTTCGGATCGAGGCTCTCGACCGACAATCGCGAGCCGAACAACGCGCATCGCGCGACAACATTTTCAGGCATGCTTGGCGCCAGGCAGCGGTCCGGCGGGTTGGTCAGGTTTATCGGCCGTGGCGAAATCGGGCGCACAGGAGCGCCCGGTCAGACGGCGTTCGGCCGGCCCGATATGGACGCATTCTTCAAGCACACGGACAGCGATGCTCTTCTTGGCTGGGATCAGCCGCTCGGATCGCGCGTCCTTCAGCGAGCGAGCTACTCGTTTACACAGACTCGCCAGCGATCGACCAACCTTGTGACCGACCCCCCGTACACGGCGCAGTTTGGGAGCTTAAGAGCGCCGTTTCAATCCTCCGACTTTCTGTACGACTCGGGCACGCACGTGAAGCGTCACCGCCTGGATTACCGCGCGGACACAACGCTTCGTCCAAATCAGACGCTGACGGTGGCGTTTGCGTACGACGGCGAACGCGGTGTGCTGACCGACTTCAGGTCCACCGCCACCCCGCAGAAGCCCACACGAAACAACACGGGCACGACCGTGCAGTACGCGGGCCTCGCAGGCCCTGTGTCGGTCATGACCGGCGTTCGTTTCGAGAACAACGGCAGTTTCGGCTTTTATGTGGCGCCGCGGGCGTCGATATCGTGGTTGATCTCGTCCGGCGATCCCGGCGCAGGTACGACGAGACTCAAGGCCAGCGGAGGCCGGGGCATCAAGGAGCCGACGTTCCGGCAGTCGTACAGTCCATCGCCTTTCGACCTTGGCAATCCAGATCTCAAGCCGGAGCGATCGCGCGGATTCGACGCGGGCGTCGAACAGCGATTCGCCAACGATCGCATTCGCGCAGAAGCCACGTACTTCTACAACCACTTCGACGACCTGATTAATACCGGGCCGTTCAACCCTGTCACGTTCGGCAGCCAGTACCTCAACATCGGCGAGACACGCGCGAGCGGACTCGAGCTGTCGGCCGACGCGATGGTCGCGGGCGGACTTCAAGTGCACGGGTACTACGTCTGGCAGGATTCCGAAGTGATTAACAGCGTGAGCAGCAGCACGAGCCCGATCTTCACTAAGGGCAAGGAACTCTACAGACGCCCGCGCCATTCGGGCTCGATTCAGGGGCAGTTCACTCGTAGTCGCGTCAGCCTTGCGCTCGGCGCTCTGTTCGTCGGGCAACGCGTGGACACCGATTCAGCGTCGCTCGGCATTTTCTCGAACGAGGGCTACACGACCGTCAACGCGAGTGCCGACGTCAGGTTCGCGCGGCGCACTTCGGGATTCATCAACCTCGAAAACCTTGGGGATTTCCAGTACATGGAGCCGCTGGGCTATCGCGGTCTCGGCCGCACCGTGCGCGCTGGCATCCGGACGAGATTCTAGAGATGCGGCCGACAGCCGCCATCTCGTGGAGCGGCGGAAAGGACTCGTGCGCGGCCTATCACCGCGCACGAGCTGATTTCGACATCATCGCGGCCATCACGATGTTCAACGAAGAGGGCACTCGCAGCCGGTCGCACGGCCTGCGTCCTGAGATCGTCACGGCGCAGATAGAACGGCTCGGTCTGCAGGGTCTCTCGGAACGATGTTCGTGGACATCCTACGACCAGGCATTCGCTCGTGCGCTGGTGTCGGCGGCCGCACTGGGCGTCACCCACGTGATCTTCGGCGACATTCTTTTCGACGAGCATCGCGAATGGGCCGAGCGGCTCAGCGCCGGCAGCGGCCTCACCGCGGTTGAGCCGCTCTGGAAGCAGTCGACAACAGACCTCTACCGCGAGTTCCTTTCATCCGGCACACGCGCGCGCATCGTGACCGTGCGAGAGAGCAAGCTCGACGAGTCCTTTCTCGGGCGGGATCTTGCCGAAGGGCTCCTCGCCGATTTCGTCGCGCGCGACGTCGATCCATGCGGCGAGCGCGGCGAGTACCACACCGTCGTCACCTCGTGCCCGGCCTTCTCCAAGCCGCTGCGCGTCCGCGCCGTGGGACGCGCCACCAACAGCGGCTGTGTAGCGGAGGATCTGATTCTCGACGAGGAGACGCATGGGGCCTGACTCCTCCCTCTCAGTCGAAGCCGTTTCCTTCACATATCGAGGGGGAGAGCCGGTACTCAACGAGGTGAACGCGCATATTCCGCGCGGCGGCCTCGTTGGCATTCTCGGACCGAACGGCTCCGGCAAGACGACGCTGCTTCGAATCCTCGCGGGCCTTCTCAACCCCGCAAGCGGCCGGGTGACGCTCGACGGCGGAGACCTCAGAACGATTTCGCGCGCCGCGACCGCTCGGCGCATGGCGATGGTCCCTCAGGAGACGCAGCTCGCGTTCGAGTACAGCGTGATCGAGCTGGCGATGATGGGCCGCTACCCCCACCTCGGCGCGTTCGAGATTGAAGGGCCGGACGATCTCGCGATCGCGCGCGACTCACTCCGGGCCACGGGAACAGGCCATCTTGAAACACGCATGTTCAACACGTTGTCCGGGGGCGAAAAGCAGCGCGTCGTTATCGCCGGGGCCCTGGCGCAGCATCCTGAGATCCTCCTGCTGGACGAACCGACGGCATCGCTCGATCTGGCATATCAGCTCGAGATTCGATCGATTCTTCACAAACTGAACAGCGAGCGCGGTCTCACCATCGTGGTGTCGACGCACGATCTCAATTTTGCCGCCGGCCTCTGCCGCGATCTGATTCTCCTCGACCGCGGGCGCGTTCTTGCCGCCGGTCCAACCCCGTCCATGCTCGAGCCCTCGCTGATTCGGAAGCTGTACGGCGTCGACGTGGACATTGCGACGAACCCGCGAACAGGCCACCTCACCATCGTTCCTGTTGCCCGCGCGGCAGAGCTGTCTCAACGATGAACGTCGGCCGACGAATGGCCGTCACATGGCTGCTCTTCGGCGTGGGCGCGGTAACGACGTGCCTCGTTGCGCCGTTAGTGGGATCGACGTCGATTAACTTCTGGCGGGTCTTCGACTCGTCGATTCCCTTCGCCGACAACAGCGATGCGCAGATCTTCTTCGTCGCCCGCCTGCCGCGCGTGCTCGCCGGTGCGCTCGTAGGATCGTCGCTGGCAGCAGCTGGTGTCGTCCTGCAGGCGCTGCTGCGAAACCCGCTTGCCACGCCTTTTACGCTCGGCGTCTCGGCGGGCGCGGCGCTTGGGGCAATGCTGGCGCTCACCCTCGATTTGCCCTCGGGGATTGCGGGGTTTTCTGCGGTGCCGATGGCCAGCTTCGCCGGCTCGCTCGGCGCTGTGGCGATCGTATACAGCCTCGCGCGAGCGCGGCACAGCGGCCTCTCGACCAACGTGCTATTGCTCGCCGGTGTGACGCTGAACTCGTTCTTCTCGGCGCTCATTCTCTTCGTGCAGTTCATGTCGGACTTCACGCAAACCTTTCGCACGGTCCGCTGGCTGATGGGAGATCTCGACGTCAGTAGCTACGCGCCGCTCATCGCGGCGCTGCCGCCTATCGTGCTCTCGTTCGCCGCCTTCGCCGTGCTGCCGCGCCGGCTGAATCTGCTATCGATCAGCGACGAAAGCGCGGCGAGCCGCGGAGTCGACGTTCATCGCACGCAGCGCCTGGCGTTTCTCAGCTCGTCTCTTGCAACAGGGGCCGCCGTCTCGCTCGGCGGGCCCGTCGGCTTCATCGGCATCGTCGTTCCTCACCTCGTCAGGCTCCTGGTGGGCGCCGACCATCGGCTTGTGCTGCCTGCGTCGGCATTCGGAGGCGCGGCATTTCTCATCGCGTGCGACACTGTTTCGCGAACCGCTTTGGCGCCGCTCGAAATCCCGGTCGGCGTCGTCACCGCCATCATCGGCGGACCTTTCTTTCTATGGCTACTCATAAGAAATCGCTAATCGTTGCGCTGGTCCTGACGTACGTAGTGTCCGGCTTTAGCCGGACCCTTACCGCCCAGTCCCATCCTCAACGCATCATTTCGATCATCCCCTCCGTCACCGAAATGCTGTTTGCGATAGGGGCAGGTCCGCGCGTGGTCGGCGTCGGCAACTTCGACCGGTACCCTCCGGAAGCGCTGACGCGCACGAAGGTCGGCGGCCTGATCGACCCGGATGTCGAGCGCATCATCTCGCTCAAACCAGACCTCGTCATGGTGTATGGGACTCAGAGCGAGTTCCGCGCCCAACTGGACCGTGCGGGAATCCCGATGTTCCTCTATCAGCACGCCGGGCTTCCCGATATCACCCAGACAATTCGCGAGATCGGCGCCAGAGTGGGAAATACCAAAGAGAGCAGCGCCCTGGCCGATCGCATCGAGGCAGATATCGAGGACGTGCGGAAGCGCGTTGCCGGCAGACCACGCCCGCGGACGCTGCTCGTATTTGGACGGGACGCTGAAACGCTTCGAGGCATCTACGCGAGCGGCGCAGTAGGTTTTCTCAACGATATGCTCGAGGCAGCGGGGGGCACGAACGTCTTCGCCGACGTCAAGCGCCAGAGTATTCAGACCACGAGCGAGCTCGCCATTGCGCGAGCGCCGGACGTTATCATCGAGATCGGCGCGGACACTGCAAGCGCCAAAAGCCGCAACCTTCGCGCGTGGGAGACGGTGGCATCGGTACCGGCGGTCCGCAACAAGCGCATTTATCTGCTGACAGGAGACGGCATGGTGAACCCGGGACCACGCATTTCCCAGTCCGTCCGCCGGGTCGCCGAAGTGCTGCATCCGGAGGCATTCAAATGAAAACTCTCGTCTCGTGGAGCTCGGGCAAAGACAGCGCGTGGATGCTGCACGTCCTCAAACAGGATCCAGCCATCGAAGTCGGCGGGCTTCTGACGACGATGAACGAGCAGTTCGATCGGGTGGCGATGCACGCGGTGCGGAGGAGGATGCTCGAACAGCAGGCGAGCGCAGCCGGCGTGCCGCTCCGAACCATACCGCTGCCGTGGCCATGCACGAACGAGCAATACGAAGATCGGATGCGTGCTGCTGTCGCGCAGGCGGTGGCCGAGGGATTCACGCACGTCGCGTTCGGCGATCTCTTTCTCGAGGACGTGCGCAAGTACCGAGAAGAGCGGCTGGCAGGCAGCGGGCTCACGCCCCTATTCCCCATCTGGGGCATTCCCACAGACCAGCTGGCCGTTCAGATGGTCGAGAACGGTCTCCGCTCCGTGCTCACCTGTGTGAATCCGAAGCACCTCGACCGATCGTTTGCAGGGCGGCGGTTCGATCGCGCGCTGCTCGCCGACCTCCCCGCCGGCGTCGATCATTGCGGCGAGCGTGGCGAGTTTCACTCGTTCGCCTACGACGGTCCGATGTTCGACCGCCCGATCGACGTCACGATCGGCGACGTCGTCGATCGTGATGGGTTCGTCTTCGCGGATGTATCCTGAACGAATCGTCTGCCTCACCGAAGAGACAACCGAGACGCTCTACATGCTCGGCGAAGGGCATCGTGTCGTCGGCATTTCGGGATACACGCTGCGGCCGCCCGAGGCGAGGAGCAAGCCCAAGGTCTCGTCGTTCATCTCGGCTCGGTACGAGAAGATCGAAGCGCTCGAGCCCGATCTGATTCTGACGTTCTCGGACCTTCAAGCCGGCATCGCCTCCGACTTGGTAAGCCGCGGCTGGCCCGTATTCTCATTCAACCAGCGATCGATCGCCGAAATTCTGCAGATGATTCGCTTGCTCGCGGGGTTAGTGGGGTGCGAAGCCAAGGGCCAGGCGCTCGCATCGGAACTGGAACGCGGCCTCGAGGTGATTCGCACGTCTGCAAAGGCATTCCGATCGCGCCCGCGCACGTTCTTCGAAGAATGGGACAGCCCGCTCATCTCGGGCATTCAATGGGTCGAGGAGCTCGTCGAGGTTGCCGGCGGCGAACCGATATTCCCCGAGCTTCATGGGAAGCGCCTGGCGAAAGATCGTATCGTGCAGGAACACGAAGTAAGGGAGCGAAACCCAGACGTGATTTTTGCCTCCTGGTGCGGGAAACGAATGAAGAAGTCCGTCATCACGTCGCGGCCGGGATGGTCTGATATCTCCGCTGTCCGCGAAGATCGAATTTATGACATCCCATCGACCTATATTCTCCAGCCAGGCCCCGCCGCTCTGACCGAGGGTGTGCGGAGGATTCATGAACGGCTGGCCCTCACGTTTGGACACTGACAGTGTTAGGCTGACGCTCTGATGGCGGTCGATCTACTGCTGTGCGTCGCGACAGAGCTGGAAGGAACTCTCTTGAGAGAACAGCTCGAAGGGTCCAATCCTTCGGTCGCGATCGTCCGCACAGGAGTCGGAGCGGTCAACGCCGCGCACGCGGTGACGCTCTTTCTTGCGCAAACCGGCGCGCAGTCGATCGTGGTGTGCGGAGTCGGAGGCGCCTATCCATCCTCCGGTCTCCGAATCGGCGATGTGGTGTGCGCGGAGACGGAATGCTACGGCGATCTTGGCGCAACGAGCCCGTCCGGTTTCCTGGACATGAAGGCGTTGGGCTTCCCGATCGTGGAGGCGCCAAATCCGCTCTTCAGTGAATTTCCGATGCACGTGTTCCCACTCGATCGTCGCGTGCGCTTCGTCACGGTCGCATCGTGCACCGGCACGGCCAGCGCCGCGAGAGCTATTGAAGAGAGAACCGGCGGTGCCGTGGAGAGCATGGAGGGAGCAGCTGTCGCGCACGTGGCATATCTCCACGGCATTCCCGTCGGCGAGGTCCGCGGCATCAGCAACATCGCGACGGATCGCGACACTAGCTCGTGGCGTGTGAAAGAGGCGGCGGTAGCGGCCCAGGAAGCAGTGCTGACGTGGATCTCGCGCCGCTGAGCTTCGCGTTCTCGTCGTGTCCGAACGATACCTTTGCCTTCCATGCGTTGGTGCATGGCCTCGTGCGAGGCCCGCACGTCGTTCCTCACATCGATGACGTGGAAGCGTTGAACGCGCGTGCCGAACGCGGCGCCGCGGAGATCACGAAGATCTCCATCGGCGCCTACCCGCGCATCCGCGATCGCTACGCGCTCTTGCGCGCTGGAGGTGCGGCGGGGTTTGGAGTGGGCCCGATCGTCGTCTCCCGCCAGGTGCGGGCGGTCGGCGGCCGCATCGCCATTCCTGGAGAACGCACGACAGCGGCGCTGCTGTTGCGCCTGCTCGGCCGCTTCGAGACTGTACCGATGCGCTTCGATCGGATCGAGCAGGCGGTGCTGGACGGCGAGGTCGACTGCGGAGTGCTGATCCACGAAGGCCGGTTCACGTACAAAGCAAAAGGCCTCACACTGCTTGCCGATCTCGGATCTGCATGGGAAGAGCGCATGAAGTGCCCGCTCCCCCTTGCTGCCATCGCTATCCGCCGTGACCTCGGCGCAGTTCACGGAGCGGACACAGATCGCGCTCTTCGTACGAGCGTCGAGCACGCCTTTGCGAATCCAGACGCCAGCCGCGAGTATGTTGCCGTGCACGCTCAGGAGATGGACCCGGCTGTCATCGCGCGACACATCCACCTGTACGTCAACGACTACACGCTCGCGCTCGACGAGCGCGCCGTGCATGCGTTCCTCGACTGGGCGCAGGAGCAGATCGACGCTCCCAGCCCCGATACCTCGCCGATCTTTATATAGCTGCCAGCTGCGAGCTACCAGCCACCGGCTACCAGCTACCAGCTGTTCTCAGATGTCGTCGTCTTCGGAGGTCGCGTACGCCTTCGGCACGCGCCTGATGACGATAGTGAGGCCGAAGAGTACAAGAACGGCTGCGGCCGCTGAGCCCAGGTAGATTCCCCAGCCGACAAGAGCCTCTGGTGGCGCCCCTGGTGGCACGTTCTCGACGATTGCGCGAGCCTGCGACTGCGCCCACACAGAATCTCGCACGGTGCGAGACATCCACTGGTATCCGAGAAACATGACGGCGAACGCCGCAAGCCCGACGAGGAGCAACGGATGCCGCGAATTCTTCCGGGTCCAGATGCTCAAACCGGCGAGCAGCACGGCGGCGAGCCCCAGTCCGACAATCCACCAGGCTGCGGTATCGGGAACGCCGCCAAGGGAAGTGTCACCAACGATCATCCACGGCAAAAACCCGCTGACGATCAGCAGGGCGCCCGCCGATGCCGCGATGTAATACATGCGCATTTATTTATTGGCTTTTCTCAATTGTCTCGCCGTGTCGCTCACTGTGCTCACCGCGGTGTCGATCTCCGCCTCCGTCGTGAAGCGACTCAGCCCGAATCTGATCGACGCCCGCGCCTGCTCGTCGGTGAGGCCGAGCGCGCGGAGCACATGCGACGGCTCGGCGCTGGCTGTTGCACACGCGGCACCTGACGAGACGGCGACATCGTTGGCAAGTGCTTTCAGCAGCGTATCGCCGTGTAGGCCATCGAAGCGCACATTCAGGTTCTGCGGCAATCGCTCCTCCAGCGTACCGTTCAGGTGAACGCCATCAACGTTGTGGGACAGGCCGCTCCAGAGCCGATCGCGCAGCGTCCGCAGGCGCGGCGCCTCCACGGCAGCGTTCTCGACACACAACGCCGCTGCTTGTCCGAACCCGACAATCGCCGGTACATTGAGAGTACCGGATCGATACCCTCGCTCGTGCCCGCCTCCATCGATCGTCGCCTCGATGTCGATCGCCGGCTCCCTCTTTGACACGTACAGCACGCCGACGCCCTTCGGCCCGTACATCTTGTGGGCACTCAACGATACGAGGTCGATGCCGAGCTCTCGCACGTTCATGGGAATGAGACCGGGCGACTGCACGGCATCGCAATGGAAGATGACGCCGCGCTCCCGTGTCAACGTTCCGATAGCCGCGAGCGGATGCAGTACGCCAATCTCGTTGTTCGCCGACATCACGCTGAGCAGCAGCGTGTCGTCGCTCATCGCATCGCTCAGACGCTGAAGGTCGAGCCGGCCATCAGCATCGACGCCAACCGTCGTCACGCGAAATCCTTGCCGCTCGAGCGAACGACACGGATCGAGCACAGCGCGATGTTCGGTGGCCACTGTCACAACATGCCGGCGATGCTGCGGCGCTCGCGCGGCGGCCCCTTTGATGGCGAGATTGTTCGACTCCGTCGCCCCACTCGTAAAGACGATGTCTCGAAAGCGCCCGCCGATCAGCGCCGCAACCTGCTCGCGCGCCTGTTCGACTGCCTTTCCCGCCTTCCATCCGAACGGGTGGTTCTTGCTCGACGCGTTGCCAAAATGCTCGGTGAAGAACGGCAGCATGGCGTCGAGCACGCGCGGATCGACCGGAGTCGTCGCGTGAGAATCGAGGTAGATGGGGTTCACGGCGTTGGCCGTTTACAGTTTACCGTCTACCGAATTCGGTGAACGGTAAACGGTTAACGTTCAACGGTGAACGTCGAGAAGTAGCGGGCGGGAAATTGAAATGAGCACTGGCTCGGCGGCTTCCGTCGCGAGCTCGCTGATGGAGCAGGTCTGCAGCGCCATGAGGATGCGCTCCTTGATTTTCCAGAGCGGGTCGCGAACGCTGCACTTGGAGTACTGATCGCAGTTCTCCTCTTCGGTCGAGCACGCCGTGACGGTGAGAGGGCCATCGACGGCCTGGATAACATCGGCCACAGAGATGGCAGACGGCTGGCGGCTGAGGTGATAGCCACCCCGCGTGCCCTGATGGGAGGCGAGCAGCCCTTCGCGCGCAAGCCGCTGCAGCACCTTCGCCATCAACTCGACGGGAATGTCGTATTGCTCGGCGATTTCGCGGGCGCTCGAGGCCGCCTGGTCAGGCCGCAGCGCCAGGTGTTTCATCGCGATCAGCGCGTAGTCGGCCTTCTTCGAGAGCCTCAACATATTCTTAAGTTATTGGTAGAGCGCAACTTAAGTTGCGCTCTACACATAGTTTACCGGCGTCCGCAGCCGCGGTCAATATTTGGGCACGCTGGGGTCAATCTTGTCCGACCAGTCCAAAATCCCGCCCGTCAGGTTCTTCACCTTGGTATAGCCCTGCTGGCGGAGAAACGACGCCGCCTTCGCACTGCGCCCGCCCATCTTGCAGTGCACGATGATGTCCTTGTCGCGCGGTATTTCGCTCAGTCGCTGCGGCACCTCGCCCAACGGTATGAGCGTAGAGCCCGGGATTTTGCCGATCTGGTATTCGTTGGGCTCGCGCACGTCGAGCAGGAAGAAATCATCCTTCGCGTCGATCTTCTTCTTGAGCTCGGTCACGGTCATTTCGGTCTCGCTGTGGTTTGCACCCGTCACGGCTACCTCCGGCGCGCTGGGCGCCACCCCGCAGAACTGTTCGTAATCGATGAGCTCACGCACCGTCGGGTTCGTGCCGCACACCGGGCAATCCGGATCCTTCTTGAGCTTCAGCTCGCGAAACTTCATCCGCAGTGCGTCGTAAATAAGAAACCGCCCGATCAGTGGCTCGCCGATGCCCATGATCAGCTTCACCGCTTCGGTCGCCTGAATCGTACCGATCACGCCAGGCAGCACTCCAAGCACGCCGCCTTCGGCACAGCTCGGAACCAGCCCAGGAGGCGGCGGCTCTGGATACAGGCAGCGATAGCACGGCCCACCCTTCGTCGCGAAGACGGATGCCTGCCCTTCGAACCGGAAGATGCTCCCATAGGTATTCGGCTTTCCGAGAATGACGCACGCGTCGTTCACCAGATACCGTGTCGGAAAGTTGTCGGTGCCGTCGAGGATGATGTCGTACGGCTTGAACAGCTCGAGCGCGTTCTTCGACGACAGCGCCGTCTCGTAGGTCTCGATGTTGATGAGCGGATTGAGCGCGAGCAGCCGATCTTTTGCCGACGCGAGCTTCGAGCGTCCCACGTCGGGCGTGCCGTGGATCACTTGGCGCTGCAGGTTGCTGAAATCGACGACGTCGAAGTCGACGATGCCGATGGTGCCGACGCCGGCGGCGGCGAGATACAACGCAGCCGGCGAGCCGAGGCCACCCGCGCCGATACAGAGAACGCTGCCCTTCTTGAGCTTCTCCTGCCCTTCGACACCGACCTCCGGCATGATGAGATGCCGGCTGTAGCGCTTTACTTCGTCATTCGAAAGAGCCATTTATCTGCCACCTGCCACCGAGGGAATGATGCTGATGGTGTCGCCCGGCTTCACCGCGGTTTTTTCTTTTTCCAGATAGCGAATGTCCTCGTCGTTGAGATACACATTGACGAAGCTCCGCAGCTTGCCCTGCTCGTTGTAGAGGTGCGGCTTCAGCCCCTCGTACTTCGTCGTCAGATTGGAAAGCAACTCGCCAATCGTGGCACCGTCGACTTCGACCGCATCCTGCTTGCCGGTAAAAGGACGGAGAGGTGTCGGAATCAGAATCTTGTTCGCCATAAACGCTACGTACCCTCAAGTGATGCTTCGCGGAACTGCGAGCGATCGTCGGCCAGCTGCCACACGGTCATGTCCTCGGGCCGGCCCTGCTGAATCGACACGATGACATACCAGAAAAACGGGAACGCGTGATCCAGATCGTACTGCGATGGTCGCGCGGGGTGATCGGGGTGCGAGTGATAAAACCCCAGCAGCTCCTCGTTGAGCCGCTTGGCCTCCGCCTCCACGATCTTGTAGTCCGGAGGCCTGATCAAAAAACGCCGTCGCGCCCCTTCCTCCGTCGTGTTCGGCAGCGGCGCGACGTGACGTACGACGCCGTCAGCACCAATCAACGCGCCGCAGCATTCGTTCGGGTACGTTTCCACGCCGTGGCTCCGGATGGCTTCTGCGATGCCAGGTGTCAGTTTCAACTCTTCCACATAAGGCTCCCAGCTACCAGCTACCAGCTACCAGTAAGATGCCATTCTCATGTCCCGGGATTCGGAAACTGGAAACTGGCAGCTGATAGCTGGAAGCTTTCCTACACCGGCGTATTCCAGAAGCGCTCGGACATATATTTGTCGGCGCTGTCGGGAAATATCGTGACAATGACGGCGTTTCTGACGGTCTTTGCGACTTTCAATGCCCCAGCGAGCGCCGCACCGCCCGAAATACCGACGAGCAGCCCTTCCTCGCGGGCAAGCCGCCGCACCAGCGCATACGCATCTTCGGTGCTGACACTCATATCTTCATCCGCGAGCGATGGGTCGTAAATACCGGGCACGATCGCCGTTTCCATGTGCTTGAGACCTTCGAGGCCATGGAGCGGGGAATCGGGCTGAAACGAAATCAACTTGATCGAAGGATTGGCTTCGCGCAGCCTGCGGCCCGTGCCCACGAACGTGCCGCTCGTCCCAAGACCCGCCACGAAGTGTGTGATTCGCCCGTCGGTCTGCGCGAGAATTTCCGGTCCGGTGGTGTCGTAGTGCGCCCGCCAGTTCGCGTCGTTGTTGTATTGATCCGGATAAAAATACACGTCGGGGTTGGCGGCCACCTGCCTGCGCGCTTCGCGAATCGCGCCGTCGGATCCGTCCATGGGATCCGTGAAGATCAGCTCTGCACCGTACGCATCGAGCAGCCGCTTGCGCTCGATGGTGACGTTCGAGGGCACGCATAACTTCACCGGGAATCCCTGGGACGCCCCGATCATGGCGTAGGCGATGCCGGTGTTACCCGAGGTTGCGTCCAGCAGCGTTTTGCCGGGCCGGAGCGCGCCCGATCGCAGCCCTTCGCGCACCATGTTCGACGCCGGTCGATCCTTGACGGATCCACCGGGGTTGAACCACTCAGCTTTGCCGTAAAGCTCGACCCCATTGAGTCCGATCTCGAACTTTCGAAGCCGGAGCAGCGGAGTGTTGCCGATCAAATCGAGCACGGTGCTGCCCCGCTTCTGCTCGCGATCGGTGGTCGGAACGCCCAAAACAGTCCGAATTATATAGGTTCTACGTTCTCGGTTCTCGGGTTCTCCGTTTACTTCGGTAATAGATGTCCTTCCAGGCTCCGGAGCTCTGCCGGCGCCACTTCCGTTTCCAGCGGCTTGCGAATCTTCTCGCTGTCGCCGACCGCCACGACCACCATCTTTTCGGGAATCAGATATTTTGCAGCCACCGTCTGGATGTCCTTGGGCATCACTGCGGTGATCTGGCCCGGAAGCGTCGCGTAGTAATTGAGCGGCAGACCGTAGACGAAAATCGAGGACAGCGCGCCGACCGTGAACTCGTTCGTCTCGAACTGACCAGGCAGCGACTGGGTGATCGCATCTTTCGCGAGCGTTAGCTCATCGGTTGTCACGTCCGTCGCAACCATGCGCTTCATCTCACTCACGATCTCGTGCACTGCCGGGGCGGACACATCGGTGCGCACGCCCGTGCTCACTGCAAAGGGACCGGCGCCGCGCCAGAACGAGAAATTCGAGCCTGCGCCGTAGGTGTAGCCCTTGGCCTCGCGCAGATTGAGGTTGATGCGGCTCGAGAAGAGGCCGCCCAGAATCGCATTCATCACGCGAAGCCGGATGTAGTCGGGGCTCGATCGGGGTGCGCCGATCGTCGCAACCCGGAGCTGCGTCTGCGGAGAGCCCGGACGATCGACAAGAACCAGGCGCGGCTGCGTAAGCGCCGACGCGCCGAGCTTCGCCGCCGTCGCCGTACCACCTGACCATGCGCCGAACGCAGACTCGGCGAGCTTTCGGAGCTCCGTTAGCGTGATCGAGCCCGACACGATCAGTGCCGCATTGCCCGGTACGAACTGGGCGCGCCAGAAACCCTGAAGATCTTCGCGCGTCATCCGCTTGATCGAATCCGCCGTGCCGAGCTGCGCGAAACCATACGGATGTTCGAGCCCGTATAGCGCCGCCACCATGACGTTGTTGGCGATGATGCCCGGATTGCTCTGCTGCTGGATGACGTCCGCCAGCCGCGACGCGCGAATGCGCTCGACTTCGTCGGCGGGGAACGTAGAACGCAGCGATACATCCGCCAGAAGGGCCAGCGCCGCCGGGAAATTCCTCGCAAGGCTCGACGTCGTGATCGTCGACGAATCCATCGTCGACCCAGTCGTCAACGACGCGCCAATCTGCGCGATCTCTTCAGCGAGCTGCGTCGCGCTGCGCGTGGTGGTGCCTTGATTGAGCATGGCGGCGGAAAAGCTCGCAAGACCTGGCTTGTCGATCGGGTTGGTGTCGCCTCCGTTCCGTACGACGAGGCTCGCCGACACGAGAGGCAGTCCCGTCTGCGGCGCGAGAAGCACCGTCAGACCGTTGGCCAGCTGAAACTGCTGCGGCGTTGGCAGTGCCGCGGCGCGAGCAGCCGACGGCTTGGGCGCCGTCGCGCGCCACGGTTCATCGGCATTGACGGGCTCGGCTGCCGCGCCGGCCGCACCCTGCTGCGGCGCGGGCTTCGGCACCTCTGGTCCGAGATCCTGTTTGCCTGGCACGCCGTGCACGATCACGCGTGCATTCGGCCGGAGGTACTGCTGCGCAAAGCGGCGAACGGAATCGGGCGTGACGCTCCGGCGCCGCATGACGTCCTGCGTCAGATAGTCGGGCGTTCCAAGATAGTGGTTGTAGAGGTTGAGCTGATCGGCCACCCCGCCAAAGCCGCCGCGGCGCTGCAATCCGCTCAGCGTCCGCGTCTCGAGGACGTTGCGCACGCGCTCGACCTCAGCCGCACTCGGTCCCTCTTTCAGGATGAGCGCCAGTTCTTCCTCGATGGCGGCCTCGAGCTCTTGAAGAGTGTGCCCGGGCCGCGCAATGGCGTCGATCGCAAACGTCGATCCGAGCATCAACGAATGCTGGGACGCGCTCACGCTCTGCGCAATTTGCTTTTCGTAGACCAGCTTCTTGTAGAGGCGGCTCGAGCGCCCGTCGCCCAGCACTCCCGCGGCGATGTCTGCGTCGGCGTCACCGTCCTTGAAGAACGCCGGGGTATGCCACCCGATGTACACACGGGGCAGCTTGACGTTGTCTTGGATGACAAGACGACGCTCCGCACCGATTGGGGGCGTGTTGATCTTCACAGGGGGAACGGCCGGCCCACGCTTGAGCGATCCGAAATACTTCTCGATGAGCTTCTTCGTCGCCGCTTTGTCGAAGTCGCCCGCAATCGCGAGCGCCGCGTTGTTCGGCGCGTAATACTGCCGGAAGAACTCCCTCACGTCTTCAAGCTTCGCGGCCTGAATGTCGGCGTGCGATCCGATGACGACTCCGTGGTAAGGATGTCCGGCGGGATACAGCGCTTTGAAAAAGGCTTCCTGGACGATCCCGTAAGGCGAGTTCTCCGTGCTCTGGCGCCGCTCGTTGCGCACGACATCCTGCTGGTTCGTCAGCTTGGCCTGATCGACCGTGTCGAGCAGGTAGCCCATGCGATCGGACTCGAGCCAGAGCGCCAGCTCCAGCTGATTCGCCGGTACGGTTTCGAAATAGTTGGTCCGGTCGAAGTCCGTCGTGCCGTTGAGACCTGTCCCGCCGGCGCCCTCGAGCAGCCTGAAGTGCGAGTCGCCGGGCACATGCTTCGAACCCTGGAACATCATGTGCTCGAAGAGGTGCGCGAAGCCGGTACGTCCCGGCGCCTCGTGTGCCGGACCCACGTGATACCAGACATCGACGCCGACGATCGGCAACCGGTGATCCTCTGAAAGAATCACCTCGAGCCCGTTCGGCAACGAATATTTTTCGATGTCGATCTTTGGAATATCGCGAGGGGGCGCCTGGGCGGCGAGCGTGAGGACCGCCGCGAGGGTGAACACGGAAACCGCACCGGCACGAAGTGTCTTCATGATTTGTTCTCCAAACTGGCCCACAGATACCAGGATGCCACCGAGCGGTACGGGCGCCACGGCTCCGCGATCTTCTGCATTCGCGTCGCGTCGGGCGTTTTTCTCAGGCCGTACGCTTTTTGAATCGCCTTCACAATACCAAGATCGCCGACCGGAAGGACATCGGGTCGTGCCAACCGGAAAATCAGAATCATCTCAACGGTCCAGCGGCCAATTCCTTTGATTTTCGTCAGTTCCGCCACGATCTCCTCATCGGTCATGCTGGAAAGCCCTGTGGTTTTCACGGTGCCCTCGATGACTTTTTGACTGAGATCCCGCATGTAGCCGGTTTTTTGCCGGCTGAGTCCGACCCCGCGCAGGGCTTCGTCCGACAGCGGCACGATCGCTTCAGGGGTAGGAGGACCCCCATTCGGAAGAAGCGCGCGCAAGCGCCCGTAGATCGTGGCCGCCGCCCGTGTCGACAGCTGCTGAGACACGATGGCTTCGACCAGACCGCAGAAGATGTCGCGCTCGCGGCCGGTCTTGATGCCGCACGCGCCGTGCTTCTTGATGATCGGCGCCAGCACGGCGTCGCGCCGCATCAGCACGCGCCGCGCGCGCGCCATATCCTCCGCCGTCATTGCGCCAACAACCCTACTCACCTAGCGCAGCGACGCGGTCAGCGTGACGCGCGAGTGAATTTCGATCGTCGACGGCTCTACCGGTGTCGGCGCGCTTCGTTCAACGCTCTGCCCCGCCAACCTCATCATCGGCCGTGGAAACTCAGGCGCGCCCTCTTCTTCGATTCGGACGACACGGTCGAATGTGGCACCGGCGCCGGCGGCGGCCGCTTCGGCGCGCGCACGCGCATCGGCCACGGCCCGGCGCAACGCGTCGCGCTCGAGCGCCGCTCGGTCTCGCACATCAAACCGGACCCCCGTGATCGTCGTCGCCCCGCCGGCGGCAGCGGCGTCGATGACGACGCCGACTCGATCGATGTCATCGAGTCGTATCTCTACGGTATTGCGCGCGACGTAGCTCCGGAACGTTTGCCGTCCGTTGGCGTAATCGAACTCGGGTTGAAGCTCATACCCGACCGTTCGAACCGCATCTTTCGGAACGCCTGCCTTCTCGATCTGCTGCAGCACGGCCGTCATCGCGGTCGCGTTCTGCTTCTGCGCTTCGCTGGAAACGCGCGAGCGCGACTCCGCAGCGATGGTAACGAACGCACGATCGGGGCGAGCGGTCACGCTGGCCTGGCCGCGAGTCACGACCGTCGGCTGAAGCGGAGGGACGATCGCAGGACCAGAAGCCTGTGCGAACGCAGAGGAGGCGACTGAGGCCAGGGCGACGAGGGCGACTAGGACGGATCTCATGGCCTCTATTCTGACGCACAGACGGCCTTAAAGGCGAAGGACTGCAGCAGCGGTGGCACAGGGCTTCAGCCCTGTTACTTCGTCGAATATGCGACGCGGAAGCCGATGCTGTAGGCGTAGCTGTCGGGCGGCACCTTGTGGCGGTAGGAGCATCGCAGATAACGGCCGTCCGTGTTGACCCACGCGCCGCCGCGGAGGATCCGCATCAAACCGTTGTCGGGTCCCTGAGGGTTGAGATACTGCGCACGCTCGTAATAATTCGGGGCGTACCAGTCGGACACCCACTCCCAGACGTTGCCCGCCATGTCATAGAGCTGAAACCCGTTGGCCGGATAGGTCCCCACCGGAGCGGTGCCGCAACCGGCCTTCGCGCAGGCGGAGGCCAGAAAATGCGCTGAGCCTCGATCGAGCGTGTCGCCCCAGGGATAGTGCTTGCCTTCCAGGCCGCCGCGCGCCGCGCGCTCCCATTCCGCTTCCGTCGGCAGGCGCACGGGCTTCGATGTCCTGGTCGCGAGCCAGCTGCAATACGCCATTGCGTCTTCATATCGGATGAGCGTCACCGGATGACGATCGCGTCCTTCGGGCGGCGTTCCGTTGTTCCAGAAGTAGGAGGCGGCCAGTGCCCTGAACTCCGATTCACGTTCGCCGGACACCATCATGGGGAGCGCGCATATTGCGGGAGAGGGATGTCCGGTCTCGCGCACGAACTGCGCGTACTCACCGTTGGTGACGGGATAGGTACCGATGCAGAACTCGTCGACGTAAGCGCGATGAGGCGGACGCTCGTCCTCATCGCCGCCCTCGGCGGCCCCCATGACGAATTCGCCCGCGGCGATTCGCGCCACGTGCAGAAGCGAGTCGTCAGCCATTCCTTGTGGGTAGAATGTACCTAACATTCATGACGCGCAAGCCTGTTGACATCGAAACCTCGGAGCTGCGAAAGCGTCTCCGCGCCGCCATCGAACAAAGCCGCCGGGCCGCTGCGGCCCGCCGCGCACAGCTCGACGAAGCCGCGACCGTCTACAAACAATTTCTCGAAAATACCGCCGCCCCGCTCGTTCACGTGTTGGCCAACGTGCTCCTGGCCGAAGGCTACGGCTTCACCGTGTTCACACCGAACGGTGGTCTTCGCATGGCGTCTGTGAAATCCGGCGAGGATTTCATCGAGTTCGCCCTCGACACGTCCCAGCCGGAGCCGTTCGTCGTGCTGCGCGTGAATCAGACACGCGGAAGACGCGTGCTGCAGCACGACCGGCCCGTAAAAGGCAACACCTCCGTCGATCAATTGACGGAAGAGGATGTGCTGCAGGCCCTGTTGGAAGAAATCGCGCCATTTGTCGAGCGCTAGCGTTATTACGCCAGTCGCTCGACGAACGACGTGTCAATGCCCTGGCGCTTGAGCAGCGTCAGGAACCCTTGCTGATCCGCCGCCTGTCGATACGCCTCGCGCGAATCGACGCTGCCGCTCTGGACGAACGCGACGAGCGCATCGTTCAGCGCCACCATCCCGTGCTTGCGCCCGCTGTCGATCGCCATCGGCAGCTGCGAGGTTTTTCCTTCCGCGATCAAATTCGAGACGGCGCCGCTGTTCAACATCACTTCACGAGCGGCCACCCGGCCGCCGCCTGTCTTGCGAAGCAGTACTTGCGCCACGATGCCGCGCAGGCTCTCGGCCAATCCTGACTGGACCTTGGACCGCCGATCGAGTGGAGTCTGGTCGATGATGCGATCGACCGCATCGATCGCGCTGTGCGCCGTCAGTGCCCCGATGACCAGGTGTCCGGACTGCGCCGCTTCGAGCGCCAGCATGACGATCTCGGGCGAGCCGAAATCCTCGATCACCAGCACGTCGGGATTCTCGCGAAGCGCTGCACGCGCGACCAGCATCAACTCGTTGCGATCGCCACGCACTTCGCGCTGGCTGACGAGCGAGCTGCGATTCTCGTGGACGAATTTGATCTGGTTTTCGAGCGTGATGACATGATCGCTGCGCGTGCGGTTGATGAGATCGACGAACGACGCGATCAGCGTCGACTTGCCGCTCGAGCGCGGGCCGGTCACCAACACCAATCCTTCGGCTTCGGCGCACAGGCCTTGAATTTCTCGCGACAGCCCGAGCTGCTCAGCCGAGATCGCGCGCGCCGGAATCATCCGAAAGATGCCCCCAGGGCCTCGATGATCTCTAAACGTCACGCAGCGAATGCGCCCGACATCGGGCACGTCGCAGATCCACTCGGTACCCGCCTGGCTCCGCAGCGTCTCCCGGTTGCGCTCGGGGATGATGTCGAGCATCAGCACCTCGACGTCGGCTTCGCCAAGGATCCCTTCGCCTTCGATGGGGCTGATTTCACCATCGACGCGAATCGACGGCCGTGCTTGCGACGTCACGTAGAGCGTCGATGCACCGCGAGCGGCCGCAATGCGCAGCAGGCGCTCGATCCCGGCCGTATGCGCCGGTTGTGAGAATCGAATCGGCTGCTCAGGACGAACCGGGCTTCGAGAAAGCGGCAGCACGTTCGCCAGCCGATTCTCACGGGTTTCAGGTTCTTCGGCCTCGGGCGGAGGACTAGCCCTGCGGCGGCGGCGAATCTCAATCCAGATGTCATCGCCGCCGCGCGCAGCGACCACGCTGAACGTTTCACCGGCGGCAAACGCTGGAGCAGGCAGCTCGTGCTGGACCGCGCCGAGCTCGTCGAGGGTCTTGCGCGCGTCCTGAGTCAGCAACTCGTTGAGCATGCCGGCCATCGCCTCGAGGGTCAGCACGCGCGAGGCCAGCTCGGACCGGCCGGAAGGAGCGAAGACATGGGGACACTCGCCCGCATGGAGTACCAACGCGTCTCCATCGGCGCGGACGATTGCGGTCAGCAGTGAATCTACAAGCGGCACGGGGCTCCCGGGAGATGAGTCGATCTCCAGAATTCTCGGTCGACTCGGGCTTTTACTTTAAAGGGGTCTGACCCCTTTATTTGTATGTATCGCGTTTGGATTCGTAAATTCTCAGCAGCTCGATGAGCTTGTAACCCCTCGTCTGATACGGCGGGATGACGCGCTCTGTGCGCAGATACTGGATCATGGCTTCGTCGCCGTAGTCCGCGGGCCCGATCCCCTCCGAGCCTTCGAGAACCGCTGCCAGGGCCTCGAAAGTCATCACTTTTTGGGCCACGGGCTTCGTCCCCGGGAAAATGCCGAGCCGCTTGATCGGCTCGCGCCGTTCGACGGTTGCGAAGGTTACGAAGATCTCGTTCGTGATGAAGTTGTAGTCGGCTTCGGATCGCGTCGCGGGCGCGTCTTCCACTTTCAATGCCGCGATCTGTGTATCAAGGGTGCGCAACAGATCTACGACGGTCTGCGTGAAAGCCCCTTCTCCCGACCAGCCGTCGCTATCCACCAGCATGCAGAACTCCCGCGATTTCCGCCGGCGCATCCACCAGTGCCTCGTCGCCCCTCAAGTCCGCGACCACCACATCGGCGTAGCCAAATCCATATCGCGCGAGACAAACCCGCACCCCGGCATTGCGCGACGTCTGCAGATCGATCGACGAATCGCCAATCAAGATCGCTTCGCTCGGCCCTGCCGACGCCTGCTGCATCAGGAAGCGCATGCCGTCGGGAGATGGCTTGCGCGGCCAGGGGCCATCGCCCCCGATACACCACCGGAAAAACCGCGAAAGCTCGAACGTTTCGAGAATCTTGACCGACTGCGCCAGCGGCTTGTTGGTGAGCAGCGCCATCACCATCTCCCTGCCGCGCAAGCCTTCAAGGAGGGCGGGAATGCCGTCATACGGCCTCGTGTGATGCGTCAACCGCTGATCGTACAGCGAGAGAAACCGCGGCAGCGCTTCGCCAATCGGCGCATCGACGCCCGCGGCGGCAGTCACACGCGTCACCAACGTCGCTGCTCCGCTCCCAATCATGCTGGTAATCGCCTGCTCGGCGAGCGGCGGTGCACCATAGCTCGCCAGCATCTCGTTTGCGCTGTCGGCAAGGTCGCGCCGGGAATCGACGAGGGTGCCGTCGAGATCGAAAACGGCGAGGAGGGTCTTCACACCTCTCCGCCGTAGGTCGCGAACGACGTAGGCGTTTCCCACACCGTGACGCGGACCACGGGAAATCCCTGCGAGTGCGTGTAGTCGTACAGCAATTTAGCGATATGCTCCACCGTGGGATTGCTCTGGACGACGAAGACGGGCTCGCCCAGGCGCTGCAGCGGTTCCACGAGCGGGTCGTCCTCGCGGAGGATCATCTTGTGGTCGAGCTCGCGGTCAACCCACCCTTTGACGGTCCGCTTGATGTCCGAAAAATCGCACACCATGTTGCGGTTATCGAGGGCCCCGCTCCGCACTTCGATCTCCGCCACCGCATTGTGCCCGTGTGGATGCTTGCAGATGCCGTCATAGTCGAGCAGCCGGTGGCCGTAACAGAATTCGATTTTCTTGGTGACTGAATACATGGAATCACTCGTGTTGTTATCGGGCGGGCTCGACAGCGCCGTGCTCGCCGCGCAGGAAGCCCGGACCTATGTCGTCCATCCAGTGTATGTCGCCGCAGGGCTCTCGTGGGAAGAAGGTGAACAGCGCATCATCGCCTCGCTGCTCGGCCGGCCGCCCTTCGCGAATGCACCAAACCGCGTCCTTCCGCTCGCGCGCCTCGAGTTCAACATGCGCGACGTATACCCTGCGTCGCACTGGGCGCTGCAAGGCACGCCGCCAGCCTACGACACGCCCGATGAAGATGTCTATCTGCACGGCCGCAACGTCGCCCTGCTCTCGAAGGCCTCCGTCTATGCCGCGATCCGAAAGATCTCACGCCTCGTCGTCGCGCCGCTGGCTGGTAATCCGTTCCCGGACGCCACTCCCGAGTTCTTCTCGGCCATCAACGCCGCGCTCTCGCTGGGCTTGGCCTCACGCATCGAAGTCAGCGCACCGTTCGCGCACTTGCACAAGGAAGACGTGGTGAAGATCGGCGCAGAACTGGGTGTGCCTTTCGAGCTGACGCTGTCGTGCATGAACCCGTCGGGCACGACGCACTGCGGGCTCTGCAGCAAGTGCCGCGAGCGGCGTGACGCCTTTCACGCCGCAGGGGTCAAGGACCCCACGACCTACGCAAGCATCAGCCCACGCTGACGAAGGCTCACCACGGAGCGTTCGAAAGGTATTCTTACGGCAGAACCGATCCGAATTTCGCGAACCGTGCGGCGCCCATCGGTGCGGCATCCGGACCGAGCGACGAGACCTCGATCCGCACGCGTTCGGTCATGCCGGGCGACATGCGACGCGCGCACTCCTGACGAATGGGATCGACCAGAAGGTCGCCGGCTGATTGCAGAATCCCGCCGAGCACGATCACGTCAGGATCGATAATCGCCGCGATGTTCGACACCGCCATCGCCAGGTACTTCGCGGTATCCCTGATGACTGAAATCGCCACGCCGTCGTTCTCCCGCGCGCCTGCGAGGATCGAATCCAGCGTGATGGCGTTGTAGTCGCCACCGGCGCTGTCGAGCACGCACGATTGATCGCCCGATTTGATTCGCCACACCAAGCGCCGGACGATGCCGGCCGAACCACCCTCGGCTTCGAGGCAGCCCAGCCTGCTGTAGTCGTCGCGCTCTACCGGGTTCAACGCCAGCCATCGCACCGAGCTCGCAAGCCCATGTGCCCCCGCCAGCAGTACGCCGTTCGAGATAATACCGGCCGACACGCACGGACCAACGGAGAACGCGACGAGATCCCTCGCGCCCTTGACCGAGCCGTACCACGTCTCCGCCAACACCGATGCATTGCCCGTGCTGAGGGTCCTCAGAGTGACGTTCTGCCCGATGGCAGCGGAGAGCGATGACGGGGCTGCAGTCCAGGTAGCCGGGTTGGGATCAGGAAAGGAGAGTCCGGCCGCTTCGAGCTGGCCACCCTTTGCGGCACCGAGCTCCTTGGCGAGCGCGACCACGGCACCAGTCGCATCAGATTGAAGGGAATCAGCGCGTGACGTGACAGCTCCGGCTGAATCCATCAGGACGCCACGCGCGTGGCTGCCATCAAGACTGATGCCGAGGATCACGGCGATTCCAACTCTCCTGTCCAGTCCGTCTGCACGTGAAGCTTGCGGCCGAGCAACGGCATGCGGGCGGCGTCCGCGTCGGATTTCTTGTCGATCGGCCGGCGGAACAAGACGTGATCGACCTGCGTGAGCAAGCGCTGGAACTGGGTCTCGTCCGGGGCACTGAGGACGAGCACACCGCTGCACCGGGCGGGCGGAAAACGGGCATCGTCCAGATAATCACGATCGAGGGTCAACAGCGTCCGGCGCAGCTGGGACGCCATTTGGAAGTGCTCGATATCAGCAGCGCGGCGCAGGTCCTCTTCCTCCATGACGAAGAAGACATCCCATCGCAGCCGCTCCCGCATGAAACGGATCAGGCCGACGGGAAGATTGGCGTCACAGTACACGCGCGGCGCCTGTGTCAGTCCTTCCGCGTACTGTCCGAGGCCCGAGGCTAATGTTCCCATCTAGGCTCTCTGCTCTTGCGTGTTGGCCCGCGCGGCCTGCGCCTGCTTTTTCAGCTCGGCCACCAGCGCATCACGCTTGTGCACGAGCTCTTTGCGGGGACGCCGGCCGTTTTCCGATCCGATCGCGTACTCGCAGAAGAGCGGAAAGGCAATCGTCGAATCGCAGTACGCCACGACGGTATCGGGCAGCACACCGGGGTTCACTTTCCCCCAACTCACGGCTTCCGCAGGCGTGGCGCCGGACAATCCACCCCACACGACCGAGTCGGTCGTGATTTGAATGAAGTAGTCGTTGCCGCCCTTGTGAATGCCGTAGACCTCCCAGAGCGTCGGCTGCCCCTGCAGGTAAAAATTCTTCGGCGATCCACCTCCGAGGATGACGCAGCCGTTGCGCGTGCCCGCCAGGATGATCGCGCAGACCTCGTTGACGTCGCGATTCGGGTCGATCATGAGCGTGCTGTCGTTGAGCAGCTCGTGATACGCCAGGTTCATGCCGATCGAACTATCACCTGGCGATGAGGTGTAGATGGGCACGCCGGCGACCGCGGCGCGCGCCACCACGGAGTGCTCCTCGCACCCGGGATACTGCTTCAACAGGTCGAGCCCCATGCGATAGTGCAGCTCGGCGGTCGGAATGGGGCCGGCAATCTTCTCCCGCACCAGGAAATCGCGGATGTACGCGTCGGTTTCGAGCAGCACTTTGGCGGGAAACAGCACGTCGTAGATCCGGATGATGCCCTGCTCGTAGAGGTCGACGTCGTCCACGAAGGGCGACCCGCGATGCAGCGTGAAATTCAGGGCGTGGTGCAAATCGTGATAGAGGTTCGCACCAGTGCTGATGATGAAATCCACCAGCCCGCGATCCATCATCTCCACCACGCACCCGCCGATACCGGCGGGGGTCATAGCGCCGGCAATCGTCAGCCCAATCGTGGTGTCTTCCTCAGGACGCAGCATCTTTTCGGAGAAAATCCGGCACGCTTCGCCCAAACGCGCGGCGTTGAAGGCCTGGAACCCCTCGTCAATCAGATGCCGGATTTCCTTGCTCCCACGCGGGCGGTAGAACCCTATCGGCTTGCCCGATAGCGGCCCCCTGGCGGCAGGCGAGCCTGGATGGCGATACGGCATACCCCGTAATCTTACATCCCCCTCCGAGGCGACGCTCCGGTGGACGCGCCAGCCACTCGTGCGGCGGCCTTGACAGCTCCCCCAGGGACGCGCAAAGGTACGGACCCGTGGGCGAAGCATCTATGGATCCAGGTGTCTTGTGGGCGGTCGCCGTCATAGCGGCCCTCGTGCTGATCGTGTTGCTGGCTATCTGGCGAAAGGGGCGGCCGTTCGCATCGGGTGACGTGTTCCGCGCTAGCCGGTTGAGCGCTGGCAATCGACTATTCCCCACTCAAGTTCTCATTTCACCGACCAGCGTCGTCCATTACACGCCCGAGTGGTTCGGCCGGCTCGAACATTCGATGCATATGGCGCACGTGGCATCGGTGCGCATCGATACGAACCTGATGTTTTCGGACGTGTACATCGAGACCACTGGGGGTGCCAGCCCCATCCGTTGTCATGGCCACAAGAAGGCCGATGCCGTCCGGATGAAGGCGCTCATCGAGCGCTACCAGACCGAATACTATCGGGCGAGTGGGCGATAGGTGTGATTCAGCGATGGGTAATTGGGCGATAGCCCAATTCCCCAAAATCCCCCCAATCCCTCAATCTCCAATCCCCCAATCTTCCAATTCTCTCCCCCTCTGTGGTTCTGGCGCGCAGCGTCCGATAATGAGACTGGTAAACGACTGTGGACGATCTGACATTCTCAGCGCGACGTGCAACGACCACCCGGCCCGAGACCGAGAGCGATCTGGATACCAGGTTCAAAAACCTGGTTCAATCCCCGCTGCGGGCTGGAATTCTTCGCTATTTGAGCGCCAGGCCCGAAGAAAGCTTCGACGCCGACTCGCTGATGCAGACGTTCGGCCGGCTCCGGCTCGACGTCGAGAACTGCATCCGCGAGCTCGTCGGATTCGGCGTCGCTCGCGGGATAGCCGGCACGCCGGCCCGCTACGCAGCGGCCCGCCCCGACAATCCCGGCATCGAGAAGCTACTGGACCGGTTCCTCGAGCGGCGAGCCACCATCAGCACCGAGGATCAGTCCCCCTCGGTCCAGCGCTTCCGCGAAATGATCGGCCGCGACGAGAAGATGCTGATCGTCTTCGAGTGGATCCGCACGGCGGCAAAGTCGGACATCTCCGTGCTGATTCTGGGACCGACTGGCTCGGGCAAGGAGCTCGTCGCCCGCATGATCCACGAGCTCAGCCGCAGGCAAACCGCGAAATTCCAGGCCGTCAACTGCGCCGCGCTGCCCGACACGCTGTTCGAATCGGAAATCTTCGGCTACGAGAAAGGCGCGTTCACCGGCGCACACGACCGGAAGCCGGGCCGCCTCGAGCTGGCCAACGAAGGCACGCTGTTTCTCGATGAAATTGGCGACCTGTCGATCATCGCCCAGGCCAAACTGCTGCGCGTGCTCGAGGAGCGGCGGTTCGAGCGTCTTGGCGGCAACAAGTCGATTCATGTCGACTTTCGACTGATCTCGGCGACCAACCGTCCTCTCGATCAGTTCGTGCGCGACAGCCGATTCCGCGAAGACCTGTACTACCGCGTCAACGCGTTCTCGATCCGGCTGCCGTCGCTGCGAGAACGGCAGGTTGACATCCCCGTGCTCGCGAACCGCTTTCTTGCGCGTTACTGCGCCGCGAACGGCCTCCCGCTCGATGCGAAGTCGTTCGCGCGCGAGGCCATCGACCTGATGCAGGGGTATCACTGGCCGGGTAACATCCGAGAGCTTGAAAGCACGGTGTCGCGCGCGGCACTCTCGGCACCGGGCCGTAGCATCCGCGCGGCGGACATCGAATTCCTTCATGCCACGGAACCCCCGACCGAAGGCACCGGTGAGCGTCTCCCTTCGCTTCGCGAGGCGGAACGGGGGCACATCGTCCACATCCTCGAGGCGTGCAACTGGAACAAGAAGGAGGCAGCCCGTATTCTCGAAATCAGCCGGGGGACCCTCTACCGCAAAATCCTCGAATTCGGGCTGGAGCCTCAGGCTCAGGGCAACGCGTCCCGAAACAGAACACGCCGCCTCGTTGCGGGCTGACCATAGCCCGCAACTTGTCGCGAAACAGCACACGGCTGTGCTATTCTTCGGACGGGACACCATTTATAGAGTCTTAATCTTTACTTCACTGTCGCCGTAGCTGGTTCTCAGCGTAAGACTTGCAGTCATCGTCCCTTTAAGTCCCTTCAGGCGAACATTTTGCACTGTGGTGGGCTGTCGCATGTACGCGTGTAATTGATTTCACCAGAGTTCATGAAACAGCTTTCAGTCGCGGCGCGGATTTACGTTGGCGTGGTTATCGGCGGCGGAGCCCTGCTTTTCGTCACAATGTTCCCAGTCCGGCCCCCGTTGCACCCCATTTGGTTCATTACGCTGCTGCTGTTGTCGTCGATCACCTCGGCCTTCAAGGTGAACCTCCCTCTAGCGCGCAGCGGCTCGACGATGTCGGTGTCGTACGCGGTCGATTTCCTCTCGCTCATCTTGTTGGGCCCTGGTCCCACCATGATGGTCGGTGCGGTCAGCGCCTGGAGCCAATGCACGTTCCGGATAGCGAAGAAGAATCCGCGATATCGCACGCTTTTCAGCATGGCCAGCTTGGTCATCAGCGTGCAGGCGGCCGGCGCCGCGTTTCACGCCCTCGGAGGCACGCCGGGACTTGCGTCGATGTCTCTGGCGGCCATGGCAAAGCCGCTGCTCGCGGCGGCCGCCGCGTACTTCATCTGCAACACCACGCTCATTGCGACGGCTATTGCGCTGTCGACACGCCAACCTGTGCTCCGGGTCTGGAACGAGAATTTTCTGTGGAGCGCGCCGAACTACTTCGTGGGTGCCGCCGCCGCCGCAGGCGTGTCGATCGTCATCGGCGGCACGGCAAACTATTGGATCGCGCTGCTCGGTGCGTTCCCGCTGTACCTCACCTACCGCACGTATAAGACCTATCTGGGCCGTATCGAAGACGAGCAGCGGCACGTGCGTGAAGTCTCCGACCTGCACCTTGCCACCATCGAAGCACTTGCCCTGGCAATCGACGCAAAGGATCGCACTGGCAAGTCGCACATCCGCCGTGTGCAGGTATTCGCGGCCGGACTCGCGAAATCCATCGGCATGAAGGCAGGTGAAATCCAGGGCGTCAAGACGGCGGCTTTGCTGCACGACATCGGCAAGCTGGCTGTGCCCGAGCACATTCTCTCGAAGCCGGGTCCCCTGACCCAGGAAGAGTTTCAGAAGGTCCGAATCCATCCGCAGGTCGGCGCAGAGATCATCGCGGGCGTGCCGTTTCCGTATCCCGTTGCGCCGCTCATCCTGAGTCACCACGAACGCTGGGATGGCAAGGGATATCCCTCGGGGATGAAGGGGGAAGAGATTCCCGTGGGAGCGCGCATCCTTGCCGTGGTCGACTACTTTGACGCCCTCACCTCGGAGCGCCCGTATCACAGGGCGATGAGCGACGAAGGGGCCGTCGGCCTGCTGAGGCAGGAAGCCGGCAAGGCGCTCGATCCAAATCTCGTGCAGAAGTTCGTCGAGAATCTCGAGGCCTTGCGAGCCGAAGCATCCTCGCTGACCGAGACCGTGCGTACCCTGCACGTGCCGACCGGGGCGGGCGAGAACGGCCGGCCCGCCGTCGGATTGGTGCCGGAGCCCTTGAACAAGACCGTGTTCGACGATATCGCCCTGGCGCATCGCGAGATCTATGCGCTCTACGAGATCGCGCAGGCGATGGGCACCAGCCTGGGCGTCGCCGACACCATGGCGCTGATCTCGTCGAAGCTCAGCAACCTCGTGCCCTTCTCGTGCTGCGCGTTGTTCCTCCACAACGAAGAGACCGAAACCCTGCGCTGCCGATTCGCGACCGGCATCGATGCCGAAGTGATTCAGCAGATTTCGGTCAAGAGCGGGCTCGGCCTCACCGGCTGGGTCGCGCGCAACCGGCGCACGCTGGTCAACGCGCGTCCGAGCGCCGATCTCGATGCGGCCGGCATCTCCGCCACGACGTCGCTGCAATCTGCCCTGGTCTGCCCGCTGGTATTCAACGAGCGGTTCATCGGAACGCTGTCGGTCTACCACATCGACGCGGGCTGCTACACGGACGACCACCGCCGACTACTCGACCGCGTGTGCGAGCAGGCTGCTGCGGTCATCTACAACTCGATCGTCTTCGAGCAGACGCAGGAAGATTCGCTGACCGATCCGCTCACCGCGCTGCCGAACACGCGGTTCATGTTCATGCACCTGACGCGCGAGCTTGCGCGCGCCGAGCGCCTGAAGTTGGAAGTCTCGCTGCTGGTCATGGACCTCGATCGGTTCAAAGACATCAACGACACCTACGGCCACCACGTCGGCGACCGTGCGCTGCGCGAAGTTGCGGGCGTGCTGCGCGCCGCGATCCGGCCCTACGACATCTGCGTTCGCTACGCGGGTGACGAGTTCATCGTGGTGCTGTCAGGTTGCGGGGCGGACGAGGCGGAACGGAAGCGCGTCGAACTGCAGACCGCGATCGATGAAGTGGTGTTCGAGGCACGGCCCGGCAAACGCCTGCAGCTGAGCATCAGCATCGGCTCGGCGATTTTTCCGCATGATGGCAGCACATACGAAGCGCTGCTCGCCACGGCCGACAACCGGATGTATAGCGACAAAACCAAGCGGAAGATGCTGACCGCAAGGGCCGACGTCAGGTCGTCGGAGCAGGAGCCGGTGCCTGCCATTAGCGATTCCGACCTCGAGCGCGCCGCCTCCGGCGTTCTCTAGTGGCCCGCCCTCGCGGAATCAGTACCGGATGCCGGAGCGCGGCGCCCGGCGGGCAAGGCGCGAGGACGGGCCACTAGATCAGTCCTGCCAGTCTGGTCGACGCCCGCCAATGCCGGCGAACAACAACGCCGCGCCGGTGGCGCCGACAATCAACCCCAGTCCATCGGTCGCCGCGGTTTCCCAGGAGAAATCCTGAACCAGCAGCCAGGCAGCCGGGATCAACAGGATCACACCCAGAGCAATCGCTACGGTCCGCTTCAGGACCATCCGCAGCAGCGCACCCCGGAGGCGTTTCAGGCGCATTACAATCTAGACACTGTAGCCCGTTATGCCGACGTTTCCCATCCGCGAGGCCGTTCCCGCGACGCCGCGCGCGCACATTCTACGGCTCGATCTTCAAGGGAAGCCATTCCCCTATCTCGCCGGTCAGGCCGCGTACCTGCAGCCGCTGGGCTCTGACAAGCGTCGGCCGTATTCGTTCGCCTCGGCCCCGGAAGAGACGGCCAGGCATGGGCTGATCGAGTTTCTGGTGCAGACAGGCATCGACCGCACATCAGGGCTCACGCCAGACCTCATCCAGCCGGGCGTGCCGGTAGAGGTCGACGGTCCACTCGGGTCATTCACGTTTCCCGAGCACCCTCACGAGCGTCGTTTTGTGTTCATTGCCGGAGGAACCGGCATCGCACCTCTGCGCTCGATGCTGTGGCACGCCCTCCTCGCCGAGCATGACGTGCACGTGGGGTTGATCTACAGCGTCCGTGCGCCAGAAGAGTTCGCCTACATGCAGGAATTCAGCAAGCTCGAAGATGAAGGCCGCATCGACTTCCGGCACACTGTCACACGCACCGCCTCCGAAGGATGGACGGGCCGCCAAGGCCGAATCGACGTGAATTGCCTGATAGACCTGGTCGTGCCCAGCGAGACGCTGTGCTTCCTCTGCGGTCCGCCGGCACTCGTTGGCGAGATTCCGCCGCAACTGAAGCAGTTAGGCGTGCGGGACGATCAGATCAAGATGGAGCAATGGGCGTAGATCAGCAGACCTCGAGATCACCAGTTCACTCGATCACCAGTTCTTTAGAATCCCATCACGTTGAAGCCCGCGTCGACCATCAGAACTTCCGCCGTCACGGCACGCCCGGCGGGGCCAAGCAGAAACAGCGCGGCGTCGGCCACTTCCTGCGTATCGACATTGCGGCGCAGCGGGGCGCGCTCGCGATACACGTCGAGAATGCTGGAGAACCCCGAGATCCCCTTTGCCGCCAGCGTCTTGATCGGCCCTGCCGAGATGGCATTCACGCGGATGTTGTCGGAGCCGAGCTCCGCGGCTAGGTAGCGTACCGACGATTCGAGCGCCGCTTTCGCCACACCCATCACGTTGTAGTTCTTGAACACCCGGTCGCTGCCCAGATAGGTCAGCGTGAGGATGCTGCCGCCGCCGCGCTTCTGCATCAGCGGCTGCGCTTCGCGCGCGAGGGCGACGAGCGAGTACGCGCTCACGTCGAGCGCGATGCGGAAACCCTCGCGCGACGTCTGGGAGAAGGGCGCGGCGAGATCCTCGGCGCGCGCAAACGCCACGCTGTGCACGAGAAAATCGAGCCCGCCGAACTCTTTGTCCAGCGATCGGCCAAGCGCGGCGATCTGATCGTCGCTCGCGACGTCGCACGGCAGGACCAGCGGGTTCTCGAGCGTCGACGCCAACTCGCGCACGTTCTCTTCGAGGCGTTCGCTGGGATAGGTCAGAGCAAGCCGCGCGCCCGATTGTGACAATGTTTGAGCGATGGCCCACGCGATGGAACGCTTGTTGGCCACGCCAACGACAAGCCCGAACTTGCCGGAAAGGTCAGTCATAGAGGTTTGTGGGGTTTTTGCCGTCTACCGCTTGACGGTCAACGTCTTCAGCGTGAGCGCTTCTTCGGTCCCGAGTGCTGCTGGTGTCTTCCACCACCCGGACGCGTGGGCATTCCATGACCCTGGGGTCGGCCGCCTGGACGGCCACCTTGCGGGCCACCCTGCCCGCGCGAGTTGCCCTGACCACCGCTCTTGGCAAACCGGCCGGGGCGCGTGTTGTTGTTCTGTTGAAAATGGCCCTGGCGTTTGTTCGCCTGACGAATCGTGAATTCCGGCGCCGGCCGTGCCACGGGCTCGCGCTCGATCCGCGGAAGCTGGGCTCTGATGAGGGGGCGGTGCAGCCGGACTTCGTGCGCAGGCTCAGGGGCGTCACCGTTGTTGCTGTGAGCCGGTGCGTCTGGGGGAACATCTTCACCATTCACAGAGCCCGAACCGGCCTCAGGTTCCTCGGGCGAGGCCACGAGTACGCCCGAAGGCGGTACGTCCTGTTTTACCGAGTCGAGCACTTCGGCATAGGCCTCCTGCACAGTCGTCTTCTTGCGGAGCCGCGGCGCCTTGCCCCCCTTGTAGGGGTGCTCGGTGTCGCACGTCGTGCAGCGCGTCAAGCGAATGTCGTTACCCACCATCGCGACAACAGTGTGGTTCGACAGACGGCGCTCGCGCGGACAGTAGTCGTCGAGAATGTCACCAAGCCGTAGCTGACGCTGTTGCATGAATCTCCCGAACAAAACCTATGGCAGAGAATGGATCTTCGCGGGACAGTCAGTCTACTACGGCGCGAGGACGCCCCGCAACCACCCGTTCACCTCGGCCAGGGCGGCTTCAACGGCGTGCGGATGGGTCGATTGTGGGGTCTTGCGCGCACGCACCGAGGCTTCGGGCGTCACGACGCCGCGTACGGAATCGTCGAAGAGCTGGCTGTGTCGCCGCCAGTCGGCCAGCGTCAGCCCGCTGAAATCACGGCCCTCCGCCAGAAGCTCGCGTACCATGCCACCCACAACCTCGTGAGCCTCACGGAAGGGCATGCCCTTGGCAACCAGGAAGTCGGCGACGTCGGTCGCCAGTAGCAGGCCCGAGGCTGCCGCCGCTGTCTTCACTGGAAAGATCTCGAGCCCGTCGACGACGCCGACAAGACTGGCGAGCGCGCCCGCGACGTTGTCTTCCGCGTCGAATACGGCCTCTTTGTCTTCCTGCAGATCCTTGTTATAGCCGCTCGGCAGCCCTTTCATCGTTGCCATCCAGCCGGTCAGATGGCCGATCAATCTCCCCGCCTTGCCGCGAATGAGCTCGAGCGGATCGGGGTTCTTCTTCTGGGGCATCATGCTGCTGCCGGTGCTCGAGGCGTCGGAGAGCTGAAAGAAGCCGTGCTCTTCGCCGCAGAAGATAATCAAGTCCTCAGCCAGCCGGCTCAAGTGCACCATCATCGTCGTGGACGTATAGAGGAACGCGGCGACAAAATCTCGATCGGCAGATGCATCAATGCTGTTCGTCACAACTTTCGAGAAGCCGAGGCGCGAGGCCAGCGTCGCCGTGTCGATCGCGTAATTCGTGCCGGCGACCGCGCCCGAACCGAGCGGCATCGCGTCGGCTTCGTACGACGCCCAGTTGAAACGCTCGTAGTCGCGGCGCAGCGCCGACACGTGAGCCAGAAAAAAATGTGCCACCAGCACCGGCATCGCGCGCCGAAGATGCGTATATGACGGCATGACCGCATCACCCGCCGATTCCGCCTTCTTCGCGAGGGCGCCGATCACGCCGGCGAGTTGTCCCTGGAGGAGCGGAATTCTGCGCCTCAGATAGAGCCGCAGGTCGAGCGACACTTGTTCATTGCGCGAGCGCCCCGTGTGAAGCCGCTTGCCAAGATCACCGACGCGCTCGACCAGCTGGCGCTCGACGAACGCATGCACGTCTTCGTCGGGCCCTTCGATGAACCCGGAATCGCGCCGGCCGCGGTCGAGAATGTCGCTGAGCGCCGACGAGACCTTCTCCGCCTCGGCCCTGTTGAACACGCCTGCTCCTGCGAGCCCGTCAACCCATGCGAGGCTGCCCACGACGTCGTCTTCGAACAGACGCCTGTCGAATCTGAAGGACGACCCGAACGCAAATGCGGTCGGATCGGGTTCGCTGCTGAAACGTCCGGACCAGAGGTTTGCCATCGGCTATTTCGTCACCACCGCATGACGCCGTGCATGCTTCGCCGCCGTCTCGACCGGAAGGCCCCAAATCCTGATGAAACCTTCAGCGGCTGAGTGGTCGAAGCTGTCGCCTGCGTCGTAGGTCGCAAGGCTGTGATCGTAGAGCGCGAACGGCGACTTGCGGCCGACGACGCTGCAGGCTCCTTTGTAGAGTTTCAGCCTGATCGTGCCAGTAACACGTTGCTGGACATTCTGGACGAACGCATCAATCGCATCGCGCGTGGCCGAAAACCAGAGACCGTTATAGACAAGATCGGCGTATTCCTGCGACAAGCGCCGTTTGAGGCGATGAAGATCTCTGGAAATGACGAGACCTTCGAGGTCCCGATGCGCGGCATGAAGCACGATGCCGGCCGGCGCTTCGTAGATCTCGCGCGACTTGATGCCGACGAGCCGGTTTTCAACCATGTCGATGCGGCCGACACCATGAACTCCGGCGATCGTTTCGAGACTGCCGATGAGCTCGGTCAGCGGCATCGCCACGCCGTTGATCGACACCGGCACGCCCGTTTCCCACTCGATCTCAACGTACGCGGCCGCATCTGGGGCTTGCGCGGGCGATTTCGTCAGCGCATAGACGTCGTCCGGCGGCTCGATCCATGGATCCTCGAGAGCACCGCACTCGATGGAACGACCCCACAGATTCTGATCCGTGCTGTAGGTGCCTGACTTCGTCGGCACGGGCACCTTGTGGACGCGGGCGTACTCGAGCTCTTCGGTACGGGTCATCCCCCACACGCGCGCCGGCGCAATCACGGTTATGTCCGGATCGATCGCACGAACCGACACGTCGATGCGTACCTGGTCGTTGCCCTTGCCGGTGCACCCGTGAGCGATGGACGTCGCGTTCTCCATGTGCGCGATCTCGACGAGCTTCTTCGCGATGAGGGGGCGCCCAAGCGCCGTCGCCAGAGGATATCGATCTTCGTACATCGCGCCGGCCTGCAAGGCCGGAAGCACGTACGCACGCGCGAATTCCTCGCGCACGTCGAGCACGTGGCACCGGATGGCGCCGGTCGCCATCGCGCACTCGCGAATCTGATTGAGCTCGCCCCCCTGCCCGAGATCGAGCGTGACAGCGATGACTTCCGCGTTGTGTCGCTCCTTCAGCCAGGGAATGGCCACGGAGGTGTCGAGCCCGCCGGAATAGGCAAGGACGATTCTGCTAGGCAAACTGCGACCACTCTTCCATCTGCTTCGCGAGCGCCCTGGCATGACGCGCATCGCGGGAGATGACGAGAATCGTGTCGTCTCCGGCCAGGGTTCCGACGACCTCCTCCAGCTTCGCCCGATCGATGGCGAGCGCCAGCGGCTGCGCCATGCCGGCGCCGGTACGGACAACGATCAACTGCTGCACGCAGTCCACGCCGCTCGCGTATTCCGCGAGCGCGCGCTGCAGGGCGACGCCGGCGCTGCCCGGCACCGACGGCTCGGCCCCCTGTTGCTGGTAGGCGCCGTCGGATGAGCGCTTGACCAGGCCCAGGTCGCGGATGTCGCGGGACAGTGTGGCTTGCGTCACGCTATACCCCCGCGCCTTGAGCCGCCGCCGCAGCTGTTCCTGACTGGAGATTTCCTCGTTGCCGACGGTCTCGAGGATGACGGCCTGGCGCCGCGCCTTCATAACCATACAGATCTGCGAATTATCATACACACTTTCTTGGCGGCTTGCTGTATATTTATGCTTCGAGATGGATACTTCCTCAGTCAGGGTGGCGGTGGCCGGCGCGTCCGGCTTTGCGGGCCAGGAACTTCTACGGTGGATGGCGGGCCATCCGCACGCCCGCATCACTGCGGCCATGTCGTCTTCACCGGACGGTCCGCCGCGATCGCTGCCGGCGCTCGCGAGAATCTGGGACGGCGTCATCGAGCCGTTTTCGCCCTCGAAGCTCGCGGATGAGGCGGACGTCGTGTTTCTGGCGCTTCCCGAAGAGGCGGCAGCGACCATCGCCCCTACGCTCGTTGAGCACGGGGTTCGCGTCATCGACCTTTCCGGCGCGTTTCGCCTGCGCGACGCCGGGGCGAGGGAAAAGTGGTATCCCGCGACGAAACTCGGATCGCTTCAGCCCGTGTACGGGCTCACCGAGCGGAACTCCAACGCCATCCGCGGCGCGCAGCTCGTGACCAACCCCGGCTGCTACCCCACCGCCGCGCTGCTGGCGCTGGAGCCGCTCGCGGAGGCCGGACTGCTTGTGGGGGATGTCGTCATCGACGCGAAGTCTGGCATTTCGGGCGCCGGAAAGAAACCGAGCGACCGCACGCACTTCTCCGAGAATCACGGAAGCGTCTCGGCGTACGGCGTGTTCGGTCATCGACACCAACCGGAAATCGAGCAGGAGCTGGGCTCGCCTGTGACGTTCGTGCCGCACCTGGTCCCACTCGATCGCGGCATTCTCGAAACGATCTACGCGCGCGTGCGGCCGGGTACGACCGCCGCGAACGTCGCCGATGTGATGAGCGCGGCATACCGCAGCGCCCCGTTCGTCCGCCTCACCGGCGAGACACTCCCAGAGATCAAGCACGCGGCGTACACGAATTTCTGCGACATCGGGTGGCGGGTGGATACCGCCGGCGGACGCATCCTGATGGTCTCGGTCATCGACAACCTGGTCAAAGGTGCCGCCGGGCAGGCGATTCAGAACCTGAACGTGATGCTTGGTTACGATGAGCGACTGTCGTTGATACCGGTCCAGCCAAAGCCGGACCCCGCCGCGATCTCGTTGACTGAGCGATGAGGCCGGTGGTGTTGAAGTTCGGCGGAGAGCTCCTGGAGGATCCACAACGCGTGGCCGCGCTGGCGGCGACGATTGCGAAGCTGAGGAAGAGGAAACCTGCCGTGCCTCTGGTGATCGTCCACGGGGGTGGGCGCGAGATCGACGCGTCGCTTGCCAGGGTCGGGATTGAGAAGCGCCAGGTTGATGGCCTCCGGATCACCGACGAGCCCACGCTCGCCATCGTCGTCAGCGTGCTCGCCGGACTCGTCAATACCCGGTTCGTCGCCGCTCTTGGGGCAGCGGGAGTTCCGGCTGTCGGACTGACCGGGGCCGACGCCGGCGTCGGCCGGGTGAGGAAGGCACCCCAGCACGTCACGACGAAAGGGGAAACGATAGACCTCGATCGTGTGGGCGAGCCGGTCGGTAAGGAGAAGCCAGCTCTACTGAACGATTTGTGCCGGCTGGGCTACCTGCCCGTCGTCTCGAGCATCGGGGCATCGCGCGACGGTCAACTGTTCAACGTCAACGCCGACACGCTGGCGGCGCACCTGGCAGGACGGCTCAAGTCGCCGCGTCTGATCGTCGCCGGGGCGACTGCAGGCGTGCTCGAACGCGACGGCTCGACGATTGCAGAGATGACACTGCGAGATCTCGAGATGCTCATCGGCAGCGGCGGCGCCACCGCCGGAATGGTGGCCAAGCTCGCGGCGTGCCGCAGCGCTATCGAGAACGGCACACCAGAGGTATTCGTTGCCGACGGCAGAGACCTGGCGGGGCTTGCGATCCTGGCGCGGCACGGACGAACGGTCGGAGCCGGCAAGAGCACGAAAATTTCTAACGGCAAGCCGGCTTCAAGCCGAAAACTTGGCAGGAAGGCGTCATGAGTAACGGAGTGCGCGAGCTCGAATCGAAACACATCGTTCAAACATACCGCCGCACGCCGATCGTGCTGGTGCGCGGCAAGGGTGTGCATGTGTTCGATGCCGAGGGACGCGAGTATCTCGACCTGCTGGCCGGCATCGGCGTGGGCGCGCTCGGCCACGGCCATGAGGGGTTGGCGAAGGCCATTGCCGAACAGTCGCGCGAGATGATTCACTGCTCGAATCTGTTCTTTCATCCGCTCCAGGGGCAGGTAGCCGAGCGCCTGGCAAAGCTTTCGGGCCTGTCGCGCGCCTTCTTCTGCAACAGCGGCGCGGAGGCGGTCGAAGCGTGCTTGAAGTTTGCACGGCGCTATTGGTATACGACCCGGCTAAAACCGGGCGCTCCACACGCGGGCACCGCGGAGCGCACCGAGATCATCGCCATGGAAGGGGACTTCCACGGCCGAACCTTTGGAGCGCTTTCCACGACCTACCACGAGAGCTACCGCACGCCGTTCGCTCCGCTCGTGCCGAACGTGCGCTTTGTGCCGGTGAACGACCCGCCGGCGCTGCGAGAGGCGGTGACTGAGAAAACTGCTGCCATCATCCTGGAGCCCATTCAGGGTGAAGGGGGCGTGCGACCGCTCACACAGGAGTTTGCCAGCACGGTGACCGAGGTGTGCCGCAGTACCGGCACTCTTCTAATCGCCGACGAAGTGCAGTGCGGGCTCGGACGCACCGGGCAGCCGTTCTACTTCCAGAAGCTCGGCATGAAACCGGATCTGGTCGCGGTGGGCAAAGCTCTGGCTGGCGGTGTGCCGATGGGAGCCGCCCTCGTCCAGGAGAACGTCGCAGCCGCTCTGTCGTTCGGCGACCATGGAACCACGTTCGGCGGCAATCTGCTCGCGTGTCGCGCAGCGCTTGTCTGTCTCGACGAGCTGAACGCCGGACTGATGGATCACGTAAAGACGGTCGGAATGCATCTGGAATCCAAGCTGCGCGATCTCAAGAAGAAGCATTCGGCAATCGTCGAGATTCGAGGCGCCGGCCTGATGTGGGGCCTCGAGCTCAACGATGAGCCGAAGGGTGTCGCCGTCGCCGTGCACGAAGCGGCCATCCGACAAGGAGTGCTCGTCAATCGAACAGCCGAGACAGTGATCCGGCTGTTGCCACCGTTGACGATCACGGAAGCCGAGCTGGATCGAGCGCTGGGTTTGCTCGATGCCGCATTCAGCGAAGTATTCGCAGGAGCCACGACATGAAGAAGTCCACCCGCCGGACGCCACAGCTGCGGACCGCCGTCCGGAGCGATGCCAGACGTATTCACGATCTGATTCAGCAGAATCAGCAGGCCGGGCGCCTTCTGCCCCGTCGGCTCAGCGAGCTGAAAATGCATGTCGATCGCTTCGTGGTCGCCGTCGACGGACGGGGGTCCATCGTGGCGTGCGGCGAGCTTGCTCCGCTCAGCCAGTCGCTTGCGGAAGTGCGCTCGCTTGTCGTCTCCGAAAAGAGGCGCGGCCAGGGCCTCGGCCGACAGGTGGTAAACGAGCTACGCCTCAGAGCCAAGGCGAGCGGTTATGACGATCTATGCGTCTTTGCTCATCAGCCGGCATACTTCGCGCACATGGGTTTCTCGATCGTCCCTCATACCTGGTTGCCGGAGAAAATAGCGGTCGATTGCCGAAACTGCGCCCTGTTCAGGCACTGCGAACAGGTTGCCATGGTGACCGACCTCGACGGAATCGCCGAGGCCCAGCCCAGGGCTCAGCTGCATGTCTAATGCGGCGGGGCGCATCGAAACCCGCATCCAAAATGTTGACGGCGGCATCACAGCGCCGGCGGGCTTCACGGCCGCCGGCGTCTATGCCGGCATCAAGCCAAAGACTCATGCCTGGCCGCTCGACGTGATGCTGATGGCGACCGAGCGCCCTGTGTCGGCGGCAGCGGTGTTCACCACGAACAAGACGATTGCCGCGCCCGTGGTGGTGTCGCGTGACAATCTGCAAAAATCCGGCGGCCGTGCGCGCGCGATCGTCTGCAACAGCGGATGCGCAAACGCCTGCACCGGGGATGCCGGTATGCAAGTGGCTCGATCGACGGTAGAGTTCGTTGCCGCCAAGCTTGGCTGTCTGCCTGAAGAGGTGCTGGTGGCCTCGACGGGTGTCATCGGGGTGGACCTCGATCTGAGCAAGGTGATGAGCGGTGTCACCGCCGCTGCCGGAATGCTCAGCCGCGACGGCCATCAGAATGCCATGCTCGCTATCATGACGACCGACCCGTTTCCGAAGGAAGCAGCGGTGACGGTGGAGACCGCCGCGGGGACATTTCACGTCGGCGGCATGACGAAGGGCTCCGGCATGATCGAGCCGATGATGGCGACGATGCTCGGTTTTCTCACCTGCGATGCGCAGGTGGAGCCGGCGCTTCTGAGGAAGGCGCTGAGCGCCGCCGTTCGAGACACGTTCAACGCCATCACGGTTGACGGCGAGTGCTCGACCAACGACACGGTGTTTGTGATGGCCAACGGCGAGAGTGGCGTGGTCATAGACGAGGCTCTCTATCCTGCGCTCGAGACCGGGTTGCGCGCCGTTGCTAAAACGCTGGCGACCGGTATCGTTCGGGGCGGCGAAGGCGCGACGAAGCTCGTCACGGTGCGTGTGACAGGCGCAAACGAATGGGCGCACGCTGAGCGTGCCGCGCGGACGATTGCGAACTCGCTGCTCGTCAAGACGGCCGTGCACGGAGGCGATCCAAATTGGGGCCGTCTCGTCGCAGCCGCCGGACGCTCTGGCGTTCCGTTCGACCTGTCCCGGGCGGCTGTCCACATTGGAGGTATCGTTCTATTCGAGAAGGGGCAGCCCTACGATGGCAACGCCGAGAAGGCCGCTGAGCATCTCTCGGGTAAGGATATCGATATCGAAGTGGACCTGGGCACAGGCGGGCGCGAACAGGCCACGATCTGGACGTGCGATCTCAGCGCGGAGTACGTGAAAATCAACGCGGACTACAGAACGTAAGAAGCTACCAGCTTCCAGCTGCCAGAGCGGTCTGGAAGCTACTGGAAGCTGGCGGCTGAGAGCTGGAAGCTGATATGACATTGCACGCGTCAGTGCGTACGAAGGATTTCCTCTCGGTGCTCGATTTCGAGCCTGCGGAGCTCGAGGCTTGCCTCGCTCTTGCCGCGAAGGTCAAGCGCGATCGAGACCTGGGCAGGAACGCTCCCACTGCGAATGCCCTGGGCGGGGCGCACGTGGCGTTATTGTTCGAAAAGCCCTCGCTTCGTACCATCTCGACATTCGAGATTGCCGTTCGCGAGCTTGGCGGCGAAATCATCACACCGTTTCCCGTCGCGGCGCTCAGCGAGCGAGAGCCGGCGCTGGACGTGGCTCGCAACCTCGAGCGCTGGGTCAAATGCGTGGTTATGAGGACCTATGCGCACTCGACGCTGCTCGAGTTCGCGAACGCGGCGCCGCGACTCCACGTCATCAACGCGCTCACCGACCAGGAGCATCCCTGCCAGGCGCTTGCAGATTTGCAGACGCTTCATGAAGTGTGGGGCGGTTGGGCTGGCCGCACGGTCACATTCGTGGGCGACGGCAACAACGTGGCAACCTCGCTCGCACAAGGTGCGGTCATGCTCGGCACCACGTTCCACATCGCGTCGCCAGAAGGTTACGAGCTCCCATCCCGAGTCGTTGACGAGGCCTTGAGGGTCGCACGACACGGTGCGCAGATCCGCCTGTTTCGCGATCCTGTTGAGGCCGTCAAAGGTGTCGACGCCGTGTACACCGATGTCTGGACGTCGATGGGACAGGAAGCCGAGAGCGCCGAACGGAGGCGCGCCTTTGAAAACTATCAGGTCACGCCATCTCTCATGCGCCACGCGGGAGACAAGGCGGCGTTTCTGCATTGCCTGCCCGCGCACCGCAATGAAGAGGTCGCCACAGAAGTCTTCGAGTCGCCTGCATCGGTCGTCTTCGACCAGGCCGAGAATCGCCTGCACAGCCAGAAAGCGCTGCTCCTGACCCTGATGGCCGGACGGGTAACCGGACTCTGAGTGCGCGTCTCGCAATATGAACGCTTCCTGGACGACGCACTACGACACGGGCGTTCCCAAGAGCCTCGCTCCGTATCCCGCCCGAACGCTCGTCGACTACACGCGCGAGAGCGCCACGCAGCATCCTAACGCTCCCGCCATCCTCTTCAAGGGAACACGTATCTCGAACGCGGCGCTCGATCGATTGAGCGATCGGTTCGCGTTGAGCCTCATCAGTGCTGGACTTCAACGCGGCGATCGGATCGCGCTGGTGCTGCCCAATTGCCCGCAGTTCCTCATTGCCGAATTGGGAGCGTGGAAGGCAGGGGCAACCGTCCTGCCGTTGAACCCTCTATATACAGGAAGCGAGCTGACCGAGCCGCTGCGAAACGCAGGCGTCCAAATCGTTGTGACGCTGACGCCGTTTTACAACCGGTTGAAGGACATACAGGGTGAGACGCCGGTAAGACGGGTCATCGCGACGAGCATCAAGGAGTATCTGCCGCCTCATCTTCGAGTGCTGTTCACATTGCTCAAAGAGAAAAAGGGGGGCCATCGGATCACGCTGGAGCCTGGCGATGCGTGGTTTCAGGAGTGTCTCGGCACGGCGGGCCGTAGTGCGCGACTGGAGTCGCGCGCAATCTCGCTGCCGCCGCCTCCCAGCCCAGACGATCCGGCGATTATGTTGATGAGCGGAGGCACAACGGGTACGCCCAAGGCCGTAGTGGGTCTGCACCGTTGTCTGGTGGCGGCTGGATTGCAATTGAAGACGTGGCTGCAATCTCCGGAACCAACCTCCACCCAAGACATCACAGTCGCTGCTCTTCCACTGTTTCATGTCTACGCGTGCGTCGGCATCCAGAGTCATGCGGTCACCGGGCGCATTCCCATCGTGCTCGTACCGAACCCCCGCGACATCGACGATCTGCTGAAAACCGTCACCAGCGTCCGGCCCACGCTCTTCTGCGCGGTACCCGCTCTCTTCATTGCGTTGCTGAACCATCCCAAGGTGAAGGCGAAGGCTGTCGACTTCAGCTCTATCAGAACGTGCTTTTCGGGTGCCGCGCCGCTAATGGCGGCGACGAAGACTCAGTTCGAAGCGCTGACCGGAGGGCGCATCGTCGAAGGCTACTCGTTGACCGAGGCGCTGATGGCTTGCATCATCAACCCCATGGGTGGCATCAACAAAACGGGCTCGGTGGGGATCCCGCTACCGGATGTCGAAGTGGCGATCGTCGATGCTGAGTCGGGCCACCGTTTCATGCAGCAGGGCGAGACAGGTGAGATCATCGTGCGAGCGCCGCAGTTGATGACCGGCTACTTCAACAATCCTGAAGAAACGGCGCGGGTGCTTCGCCCGCACGACGTCAATGGCTCCTCACCTGCGATCGGTTCAGGCCCTTGGCTTCATACAGGCGACCTTGGGTACCTCGACGAAGATTCTTACCTCTTCATCGTTGACCGCCAGAAGGATCTCATCAAGACGAGCGGCTACCAGGTGTGGCCGCGCGAGATTGAAGAGGTTCTCGCGGCTCATCCGAGCGTGCAGGAAGTCGGCGTGGCTGGTGTACCGGACGAGATCAAAGGTGAGGTCGTAAAAGCCTGGGTCGTGAAACGCGCCGGGATGGACGCCTCTGTCGAGGAGCTACGCACCTACTGCCGCCAGAAACTCGCGCCGTACAAAACGCCGGCACACATTGAATTTCGAGACTCGCTGCCAAAGACGATGGCTGGCAAAGTGCTGCGCCGAGCGCTGGTCGCCGAACACAAGGCCTCTACCGATACTTCAACGTCCAGCCGATCGTGAACGGCTTGTCACTCTGCAATCCTGTAGTCATTCAATCGTCAACGGTGCAACAGCAATCCCCGCCGCTTCCAGGCCCGCCCGCACCGCAGCAGCGAGCGCTGTCGATTCAGGGGTATCGCCGTGCACGCAGATCGTGTCGATTTTCACCGACAGCGTCGAGCCATCGCGGGCGACAATCCTTCCATCACGTACCATCCGCACGGCCCGATCGGCAGCGAGCGTGGGCTCCGTCACCACCGCATCGGCGAGGTGACGCGGCGTTAGCGAACCGTCCGGCTCGTACGATCGATCTGCAAACGCCTCGGCCGCTACGCGAAGGCCCAGGCGGGCTCCGGCCGTGAGCAATTGCGATCCGGGCAGGCCAACTAGGAACAGCGCATCGTCAAACGATGCTACGGCTGTGGCGATCGCCTCGGCCACTTCGGTACGGCGGACGCTCATGTTATAGAGGGCGCCATGCGGCTTCACATGGCGGAGCCTGACGCCCTCCGCTTTCGCGACTGCGCTGAGTGCGCCAACCTGGTAGAGCACGATGTCGGCGATTTCGCGCGGATCGATGTCGATTTCACGCCGGCCGAAACCGGATAGATCGGCAAACCCGGGATGGGCGCCGACGACTACTCCGGCGCGCGCAGCCAATCGGAGCGTTCGCCGCATAACCGAAGGGTCGCCCGCGTGAAAGCCGCACGCGATGCTGCCCGAGGTGATGGAACGCAGTAAGAGACTATCGTTGCCGGTTGTGTAGATGCCAAACGACTCGCCGATGTCCGCGTTGAGATCGACCTTCATCTTGAGCCGAGGCGTCCGTCGCCTCTTTCATCTAGTAGGGCTCGGAATCGTCTGATGGGATCGCCCCAGGCATGCCGATCGCGAATTCCTCTCCCCACCGGCCCGGCCCTTCTACATGGATACCGAACTGATCGATCATGCGGACGACGCTGTGAGTCACGATGTCGTCCACAGTCTCTGGCCGCTGATAGAAACCCGGCATGGGCGGGCATATCACGACGCCCATGCGCGCGAGCTTCAGCATGTTCTCGAGATGGATCTCACTGAGCGGCGCCTCGCGCGGCGCGAGCAACAGCTTCCGCCGCTCCTTGAGTACGACGTCCGCGGCGCGATGAATAAGGTTATCGCCAAGCCCATGCGCGACCGCAGCAAGGGTCCGCATGCTGCACGGAACAATGGCCATCCCCATCGTCAGAAACGACCCGCTCGAGATCGCCGCGCCTTGATCGCCCGGCACGTAGTTGACGGTTGCCAACCGTTGAACCTGGTCGACCGTATAGGTGGTTTCGTGGAGCAGCGTTCGCCGCCCCCATGGGCTGATGACGAGGTGGGTCTCAACTGACGCATCGCGCAACATCTCGAGCAGACGCACGCCGTAGACGGCTCCGGTTGCTCCCGTTATGGCGACGATGAGCCGCTTCACGACTGGAGTATATATCGCCCTAAAAAGGCAAAGGGCACCGCTTGCGCGGTGCCCCTGCTGCTTCGTCGATCCGGCTCCCCCAGCTCGCGGCTTTTGCCGCGTTTACAGACCGACGACGCACCCACCTCTCTCGCAAGTGGTGTGCCCGCCAAAACAGGCCTGTTTTCGAGGATCCGCGCTGAGAAAGGTGGCGAATTCGTGATGCGGGTTACAAGACTGGACTTACATCGCCGCGCCTTCGGGATATTGCAGCGCCAGCTTCAATTCCTTGGCAAGCGAGTCCACAGTGGTCCCACTGCGCTTCCACTGCCCTTCCGTTTCGAAACGCAGATCACCGATGCGGCGTCCCCACGGCGCAATGACGCGACCGATGGCACGGAAATCACCGCGTTCGGCGTGCTCTTGATCGATACGTCTCACTACGTCGGGCGCTACACGGATGAAGGCCCGCAGAGCGGTTGCGCTCTTGATACTGTACTTGCGCCCGTTCCATGCGCCGCCGAATACCAGCGCGATCTGCTTGAAGTAGTTCACGAAGAACTTCTTCATGTCGTCATAGAACGCGGCCTTGTTCTTCGAACCGAATGCATCGGCCGCAAACAGCTTCTTCAGCTCCTGCGCCAGCGGGGCCTGCGCCACCCTGCCGCCGCCAACGCCGAGCAGCTTGATCTCGCCGGCAAGTGGCGAGTCGTCGCGATCGTTCAGCGCGCGCACGATGTCGTGCGCGATCGCCAGGCTGTCATCGCGATACAGCTGCCGGCCGGAGAGACTGACGAGGTGCGACGCGTTCAAGCGCGTATGCTTGGCGTTGATGGTCACGAACATCTGCACGACGTGATCTTCGGGCAGACGGTCGAAGATGATTGCCGGGACGGAGAAATCTTCCTCGCCAAACCGATCGATGTCGGCATGCAACGCGAGCAGCCGATGCTGGCCGTCGATAGCGCGCAGAATGCCCTCGCGCTCCGGCACTTTCAGCGTGCCCACGCGTGAGCCCTCCTCGACCGGCTGAAACGACAGCTTCTCATCGCAGGAGATGATCACCGCACCCGGGATGGAAGGCAGGTCGCGCGCCTGACGGCACTGCTCGTAGTACTGCACGAGCTCATCGATTTTTCGCCGGATGATCTGGCGCTGGTACGCCTTTTCACTCGAAGCAATCCTCCGCTCCAGCAGGTCCCAGTTGACCTTGGAGGGAGAGCCGCGGCGCTTGCCACCCCTGACTGCCGGCTCGGCCTGTTGGCCGTAACTCAACACTTCGAAGCGGACGAGCTTGTCGATGTCACTCGCGGTGAGGGAGGCCTGGTAGAACTGGACCCCGAACTGCTGCATCCGGATGGCGGCGACGTTGATCATAGGGCGATCTATATAACAGATTTGCTGTCAGTTAGATAGGGGTTGACCAGGCGGTCCCTGAGCATGACCAGCGCCAGTAGGAACACCGTGAAAAGGGCATACGCCCCCAGTGCTTCCGGGAAGCTCAGGCTGCGCCGAACGGGCCGGCTGAAGAACCCATACACCATCTCAACGTGTATCCAATAGACGAACAGCGACGCCCTGCCGAGGGTCTCTAAAGGGCTCCATCTGCTGATCTTGGCCCGCCACGGGGCCCGGTCCCAAAGGAAAGCCAGCGGCAGCAGCAGCGTGAGGAGGCCCACTCGAACGAAGAAGAAGGTGGGCGAGCTCGTCCAGAACTCCGATCTGGCGTAAATGGACGGCAGAAACGATGCCTTATAGGCAAAGACTGCGAGGAGAACCGAGATAACTGCCAGACCCAGCTGCACACGGAAGACCTTGTCGGCAGCCCTCGCACGGTTAATAACCATTCCAACGACGGCGCCGGCAAAGACAAAGCCCGCCCACGGAAACAGCGTGAAATTGGTCCGTCCCGCTGACGGACGGAAGTACCACTCGACGGGATCGGGTAGCCAGTCGAGCAATGTCGTGGCGCGCACGATGGGGGTGACCATCGAAATGACGACTGCGCACACAACGAACAACACCGCTCGCGCCTGCGCGCTTTTTACCATGCCGCCTGCGATGGCTGCCATGGCGATCGCAGGTCCCATGATGTTCAGGATATCGACTTTCAACAGGCTGGCGGCGCTAAAGCCACCGCTCAAGACATACGACTGAAGGCGGAACAGAAATGCCAAGCCGAACACCTGCCAGCCGCGTTTCTGCACCGCTCTCCAGGCCGCGCCGAAATCGCCGGTCTTTCGAATTTTCGAGTCAGCCGACAGCACGACCGACACGCCAGCGAGGAACAGAAACAGCGGTGCTCCGAGACCGCCAAGCATCATCGCGTAGCCGAAGCCTGGATGCGCCCGATCGGCCACGTGCGTCCACGAATCGAGCACGTGCGCCTCGACCATGATGAGCACAGCAAGCCCGCGTACCCGATCGAGGTACGCGTAGCGAACTGCGCGGTTAGTCATCGGTTCGTCGCGGGCGCGTTCTTACGACTGTGTTGCGGGAGACTGCGCGGGAGGCATTCCTTTTCGGGTGCCAAACATCGACGAAAACGCGAGCCACCCCATCGGCAGCAGCACGAGCAAATAGGTCAGATACTTGCCGTACAGACCATCGGGTCCGTAAGGTTCGGTCGCGATGTGGAGCGGCTCACTGTACGGAAAGATGTTGGCCTCAGCGAGCTCATGGAAGCCGGCAATCAGAAGCTGGACTACGAAGACCATCAGGAAGACGGCGGTCACCTGGAAGAACAGACCCAGGTTCACGCGGTGGCCGTATCGCGACCAGAGCGACGCGACGAACGCCGCGACGGCTATACCGCCGACGGCGCCGAGGACCAGGTCGACCGGCGCCTTCATCTGGAACACCAGCGTGCCCATCAGCAGCGCAGTCTCCATGCCCTCGCGCGTAATCATCAACAGCGTGAACACGAAGACCCCGGCGAATGCCGCGCCGCCACTCTTCATCGCCGACGTGTGCAGGTGCCCTTCGATGTTTTTCTTGATCCGCTTGGCTGTCCGCCACATGTGGACCGTGAGCGACGCTACCGAGACGGCCGCTGCCAAGGCGAGGAGACCTTCCCATAGCGCCTGGTTTCTGGCCTGATAAAACAGCCAACCCGCTCCCACACTCAAGAGCACGGCCGTGCCGATGCCCCAATGGACCGCAGGAATCAGCTCCGAGCGCTGGCTCTTGCGCAGATAGGCCAGGCTGATAGCAATGATGAGGAAGGCTTCAAGCCCTTCGCGAAGAGTGATGACAAACGCTTGCAGCATAGGGTTCCGTAGTCCGGCGCGAGCCTGCCCATTGTGAGACTCGGTCTCGTTTTCAATGGAAGTCTAATAAGTAATATCCGACCAGTCAAGTCGGACTTCAATTGCACGGAATCGGACGCTGTCTTAAACTGCCGATATCCCATGAAATCAAGAAGTCGCGCCGTAGCCGCTGCTTTGCTGTTTATGTGCGGCGTGACCGCTCTCGCACAGCAGCCGACATTCCGCTCGAACACGCGCACGGTGGCACTCTATGCCACCGCGCTCGACGACAAGAAGCGGTTGATCCCGGATCTGACACAGCAGGATTTCGAGATTTTCGACAACGACAAGCCTCAGGCGATCGATTTGTTCGTAAAGGAAGTGCAGCCGATCACGGTGGTCGTCATGCTCGATACGAGCGCGAGCATGACAGGAAATCTCAAACTCCTCGAACAGGCCGCCGAGCAGTTCCTGCTCAGGCTACTGCCCAAGGACAAGGGCATGGTCGGCGCCTTCAACGACAAGATCGAATTCTTCCCGGCGACGTTCACGCACGATCGCGACCGCCTCATCGCGTCGCTGAAGGAACTCGACTTCGGCAATCCCACGCGTCTCTATGATGCCGTGGCTGCGAGCATGGACCGCCTGCTCAAGATCGACGGACGCCGAGTCGTGCTCGTCTTCACGGACGGCGACGACACGGGGAGCCGCGAGAACGTCGGGAGCGTGCTCGAAAGCGCGCGCGAAAACGAAGTAATGATCTACGCGATTGGTCTGCGGAGCGATTACTTCAACGGCTCGCGTCAGGTTCGCAGCAGGCCGGACGGAGGATTGCGGCGCCTCGCGGAGGAGACCGGCGGAGGGTACTTCGAGCTCGAGCTGACCAGCGACCTGGCTCCAACCTTCACACGGGTCGCCCAGGAACTGCACAGCCAGTACGTACTTGGATTCACGCCGCTGGTTCTTGACGGCAAAGTTCACCGCCTGACCGTACGCACTAAGCGTCCCGGTACGACCGTGCGCGCACGCCGCAGCTATCTTGCGAGCGTGGAGACGAACTGACTCAGTCGGCAGTCGGCAGTCGACAGTCGTCAGTGCAGAATTCGTGAAACCCCGTAACTGACGCCGACCCTTCAATCAACGGCGTTACCATCGCAAGCTCGCCCTCGGAACGCCGGTGCATGATGCGTCCCTGCAGCATCGTTCCAAGTACGCCCTCATGCGTGAACGGATGATCTCCGGTCAATAAACCCATGGCGTCGAGTACCGCCAGCAATGCCGCTGTACCGGTCACGCCTGGCGACCGTCGCAGCACCTGCGCATCGAGCACCGTCGCACTCCTCAGGTCCGCCACCATCCGCGGAGCTCCTGTGAATATGACGCCGTGGATGCCCTTCTGCCTGCCGTCGAATGGATGTGCTACATCGAGGGACGACTCGACTGCCTCTTTAATCTCCAACCCCATGTGAATCAGCTGGGATGCGTTGGCCATCTCGATGGGAAGGCCGACGGCCTCGCCGTCGGCTATGGCATAAAACTCTCCGCCAAACGCGACGTCGATCGTCACCTCACGAGTACCGATCTCGACACCGAGACCCGCCGAATGGACAAATGACGGCACTCCGGTTACGGCGACACTTGCCACCTTCGCACCTACAGCAGCCGTCGCACCCTGAATGGTTCGGGGATGAGCGCGTATGAGACCGGCAGGCGTGTCGAGCCTCAATTCGTCCTCGATTCCTGCAATCAGGTTCTGTTCGAGGGCGATCGTGACCGCGCCAATCACCCCTTCTCCCGAAAGCGCCGGAAAGCCAGCGGCGTGCATGAATAGCAAGCCCGCATGTGCCGTGGAAGACACGGGCTCGGTCAACATCGCACCGTGCATCCCAGCATGTCCGCGCGGCTCGAGCATGATCAGCCGGCGCAGCTCATCACCATGCTTGCGAAGCCATGCCAGCTTCTCCGTCATGCTGCGCCCAGGCACCGACGGTCCACCGCCGACAATCAGGCGCACGGCCTCACCAGCCACGTGCGCGTCGATCGTGTTGATCCGCTTCATCAAATGAAAAAGGCCGGCACCACAGGTACCGGCCTCTCTGGGATCTGGTCTTTGGGCTTCGGGCTCTGGGCTTTAGGCTTACTGCGCGATCTCCGACGCCGCCGTCTCCTTCAGCCACGCGTCATAAGCGTCCTGGGTCTTGATCTGGTAGAACCCGCGCATGCGATAGTGGCCAAGTCCGCACAGCTGCGAGCAATTGATCTCCCATTCGCCGGTCATCGTCGGCGTGAACCACACCGGTATGCTCTCACCTGGGATCGTGTCCTGCTTCACTCGCATCTGGATGAGGCTGAAGCTGTGAATCACGTCTTTGCTCGACAGGTGAATGATCGCAGGCTTGTTCACCGGCAGCGCGAGCTGGTTCACCGAGTTGAAGTCGTCTTTGGCTGCGGGATCCGAGCGATCGAGGCCGAGCGGATTATCCGCGGCGACCAGCTTGATGTCGGTCCGACCGAACTGGCCGTCAGCGCCCGGGTAGTGCGCGTTCCAGGCGAACTGTTCGGCGACCACACGCACGACGGTCGCTTCGTTCTCTCTTGGAAAGGCATCGACGCGCGCAGCCCACGCGGGGATCGCGAAGGCGACAATCAGCACCAGCTCAACAGCAGCGACCGCCCACTCGATATAGCTCGCCATGTGGCTCTTCACGCCAGCGTAGCTCGCCGTTGGATTGGCTCCGGCGCGGAAGCGAATGAGCGTATAGATGAAAAAAGCGCCCCAGCCGACGAAGAGAATCGCCATCAGCCAATGCGTCAGAACGGTCATCCGATCGATTTCAGCCGCATGCGCCGATGCGGCAACCGGTATCTCCAGAAGTTCGTACATCTAGTAACTCCCTCCGTTGGACTCTTCGAACACCCGGATTCGCCGGCGCAAGTAGAAGAAAAAGAAGCCGCCGAATGCCGTCAACATCGCCACAGTGACGACCAGGAGGGCGAGGATGCCCGCCTGTGCTCCCTTGGTCTGCGCTGAATTCGGATTCCCGAAACACACCGGGCATGCCAGCGCAGGGCTCGCGACCGCCAGTAGCGCCACGGTCGTCAACGCAATACCAATGTTCTTCATACGCCGAGTCGCCGTGCTTTTCCGAGAAAATAGTTGCCGTACACGCACAAGCCCGCAGAACCCGCCAGCGATACGATCCCCAGCGTCACTTGCTGGTTGAACAGCCCCCACACACCGAAGGCGAGCGAGACCAGCATGGAGAGCGAAATGAACACGAGGTGAAACCATTTCAGGGACATATGACCTTCAATATCCCTGGGTGATTTTGTCCAGGTTCGTGAGCAGCGGTACGAACATCATGAAGACGAAAAAGATAACCGTGAGCACGAGGACGTAATAGATGAGTTTGCGCTCGTGCTTCAAGTGCATGAAATACAGCGCGACGAGCGACCCTTTGATGGTCGCCACGATCAACGCGAGCGTAATGGCCATCGCGACGGGCAGGTGGAGGTATGAGACACCAACCGTGACAATCGTCAGCACCATCAAAGCGCCGAAGACCATGAAATAGGTTTTGACGTGGCTCCGGATATCGTCAGCAGCGTGCGCGTCCATCAACCCTCCAAATGGCTCTCGTGGTGTTGGCCTTCAGGCCGGCCTACAGCAAATACAGAACCGGGAAAAGGAAGATCCACACCAGGTCGACGAAATGCCAGTACAGCCCGGCGATTTCGATCCTGTTGGTGAACCGTTCCTTCTCTGTCTTCCACATCCTCGCGCCCGGCCCCAATAGATACCCATTCACGACGATGCCGCCAAGAATGTGCAGGCCGTGCAGGCCGGTGATGGTGAAATAGATTGCGTAGTACGTGTTGTGCCACGGCCCCTCGCCGGCGTGCAAGTGGTGGGAGTACTCGAAGTACTTCACCACGAGGAACACGAACGACAGAAGGATCGTCGCCCCCAAATACGTACGGAACTTGCCGAAATCGTTCATCTTCAGCGACGCCCACGCCATGACCATCGTCACCGACGACGTGATCAGAACGACCGTGTTGAAAAAGGCCATCGGAACGCTGAGCTCTTCGGCTCCTCTGGGCCATTCGGTCGAGCCGACGCGAAGCAGAATGTACGAGGAGAAGAGCGCTGCGAAGAGCATGACTTCCGACGCGAGAAACAGCCACACGCCGAGCTTGCCGTTCGAGAGCCCGGTGTCGGGCCGGACTTCTACTGTGTATGGAATCTCCATGCGGTCTCCCTAGTCCTTCTGATTCTGCGGAATGAAGTCCTGCGAGCGACCGGGCACGCTGTACTCATAGGGCCCGTGATACACCTCAGGCGTGGTCTCGAAGTTGCCGTGCGCGAGCGGCGGCGACGTCGTTGCCGTCCATTCGAGCGTGGTGGCCTTCCAGGGGTTGGCGCCCACCGGCTTGCCCTTCCAGATGCTCCAGAAGAAATTGAAGATGAACGGAATCTGAAACACCATCAGGCCCCAGGCCGCATACGACATGAACTGGTTCCAGTGCAACACGGGAGCCGCGTGCACATACTGCGCACCGCCGTCATAGAGGCGCCGATTGACGCCGTGCAGCCCCTGAATGAACATCGGGAAGAAGATGCCGTTGATGAAGATGAACGAGCCGAAGAAGTGAATCTTCCCCAGCACTTCACTCATCTGCCGCCCGGTGACCTTCGGGAACCAATAGTAGATCCCGGCCAACAGCCCGAAAATCGTCCCTGGCGCGACGACGTAGTGGAAGTGCCCGATGACGTAGTACGTATCGTGCAGGTGGATGTCGCTCGGCGCGAGGCCAAGCGGCAGCCCGGTCAGTCCACCAATGCCGAACATCGGCAGAAACGCGAGCGCGAACAGCATCGGCGTGTTGTACCGAATCGACCCGCCGTACAGCGACAGAAACAGCGCGCTGAGAATGATGACCGACGGGATCGAGATGATCATCGTCGTCGTCTGGAAGAACGAGCTCATCGTCGTGCCCATGCCGGTCATGAACATGTGGTGCGCCCACACGATGAACGACATGAAGCCGAGGAAGATGATGGCGTACACCATCACGCGATAGCCCCACAGCGGCTTCCGGGTGTTGTTCGCGATGATCTCGGAGACGATGCCCATCGCGGGCAGGATCAGCACGTACACCTCAGGATGCGCGAGGAACCAGAACAGGTGCTGCCACAGCAGCGGGTTGCCGCCGCCCGAAATTTCCACGACCTTGTTGCCGACAACCAGACCACTCGGCAGAAAGAAGCTCGTGCCCGCGACCTTGTCCATCAACTGCAGCACGCCCGCGGCTTCGAGCGGCGGAAATGCGAGCAGCAGGAGGAAGCTCGTCACGAACTGCGCCCATACAAAGAACGGCAGCCGGAAGAACCCGAGGCCCTTGGCGCGAAGCTGGATGATCGTGACGATGAAGTTGACCGACCCCAGCAGCGATGAGGTGATCAGGAAGATCATGCCGACGAGCCACCAGGTCTGCCCGTTGGTGGCGGTGATGACCGACAGCGGCGGATACGACGTCCAACCGGACTGCGCGGCGCCGCCGGGCACGAAGAAGCTCGCCAACATCACCACGCCACCCATGAAGTACACCCAATAGCTCGCCATATTGAGCTTGGGGAACGCCATGTCGGGGGCGCCGATCATGAGCGGCATCACGTAGTTGCCGAAGCCGCCCACCGCCAGGGGAACGACGCCGAGGAACACCATGATGGTGCCGTGCATGGCGCCGAGCTGATTGTAAAACTCCGGCAGCATGATGCCACCAGGAGCGTTGAGCACACCGAGCGAGGCGCCGATGACAGGAATCGGCGCGCCTGGAAACGCCAGTTGCCATCGCATCAGCGCCATCAGGCTGAACCCGAACAGCAGGAACAGCAGGCTCGTGATGGTGTACTGGATTCCGATGACCTTGTGATCCTGGGAAAAAATCCACTTCGTCACGAAGCTCTGTTCGTGGTGATGTGCGTGCGCACGAGTGCCATGCCCATGCGCGTGGGCGCCGACGGGTGCGTGTCCCGCTGTGGTCACGTTATCCAACTGCGTATCCTTTTTGGGAAAAGCTGACTTGTGCCGCGATTCTATATGCGGAGTCTGCTATGGCGCAAGCGATGCTCCACGCACAAGCGCAGAGTTGACCCTGTTGCAAGCGGCAGACTACCATTAGATGTTCTAGGCTTCTTTTTTTTTGAGATGGGGCCGCTATCGTCTAGGGGTCAGGACACGTGGTTCTCAGCCACGGGACCGGGGTTCGAATCCCCGTAGCGGTACCAATTTCGCCGTTCCTCAACGCTCAGGAGAGTTTCGATGCATCCAAGACTTCTTGCACTACCCCTCATGTTGACCCTCGGCGTTGCTGCCTGCGGCGGCGGGAGCCAGCCCGCTCCCGCGCCGGCCACAGAGCAGCCGGCGGCACCAGCCGCGCCAGCGGTCGATCCGGCAAATGCAGCGACCGTTGCCGGCAAGGTCACCCTCGAGGGTGCAATGCCTGCTAATCAGCCGATCCGCATGAACGCCGACCCCGCGTGTGTCAAGGCGAATGCCGGACAGACCCCGACGCAGGAGACATTCGTCGGCGAAGGCGGTTCCCTCGGCAACGTGTTCGTGTACGTGCAGAGCGGTCTCTCCGGATCGTTTCCGGCGCCAACAACCCCCGTGGTGCTCGATCAGAAGGGCTGCCGCTACGCGCCGCATGTGTTCGGCGTTCAGGTCGGCCAGCCGATCGAGATCGTCAACAGCGATCCGACGCTGCACAACGTACACGCCACCCCGAAGACGAACGCAGAGTTCAACACCGCACAGCCGATCCAGGGCATGAAGACGTCGCATACCTTCACGGCGAAGGAAGCGGACGTCGTCGTACCGTTCAAGTGTGACGTGCACGGATGGATGAACGCGTCGGTAGGCGTGCTCGACCATCCCTACTTCGCGGTCACCAAGGCAGATGGCAGCTTCAGCATTCCGAACCTGCCACCGGGCACGTATACGCTTGCCGCGTGGCACGAGCGCCTCGCCCCGCAGACGCTGAGCATCACGGTTGCCGCGAAGGAATCGAAATCCGACGCCAACTTCACGTTCAAAGCCGCCGGGTCGGCAAACTAGGATTCAAGGCTCTGGGCTCTTGGCTTTTGGCCAGGAGCCCAGGGTCTCGGGCTCAAGGCCCAGAGTCCAAAGCCTAATACCCTCCAGGCTCTACCGCATGTGGTTACACCGTTACGCGAAATTCGTCTCCGCAGCCACAGTCCTCTTGATTCTTGCCGGCGGGCTCGTCACGAGCACCGGCTCTGGTCTCGCGGTACCTGACTGGCCCACGAGCTACGGATGGAACATGTTCACGTTCCCCATGAAGCACATGGTGGGCGGGATTTTCTACGAGCACGGCCATCGGTTGATCGCCAGCGGCGTTGGATTCCTCACCATCATTCTTGCGCTCTGGATCTGGAAAGCGGAATCGCGCCGCTGGATGCGAGTCCTCGGGTTCACTGCCCTTGCAGCCGTTTGCTTGCAGGGGCTGCTCGGCGGGCTCACGGTGCTGTATTTCCTTCCCACACCAGTCTCGACCGCGCACGCGGGTCTCGCACAGATCTTCTTCTGTATGACGATCGCAATCGCGCTGTTCACCTCGCGAGAATGGATGGGACCAACAACGGACCCGGTCGACGACCGCAGGCTGCGCCTCGTCGCGACCACGACAACCGCCGTCATCTACCTGCAGATTCTGGCTGGTGCCATGATGCGGCACTCAGAGGCGGGCCTGGCGATCCCGGACTTCCCGTTCGTGTTCGGCGGCTTGCTGCCGCCGCACTGGACCGCACAGATTGCCATCCACTACGCGCACCGCGTGGGAGCGTTGATGGTGACGCTCGCCATCGTCGCGACCGCGGGTCATGTGTGGTATCACCACCCGGCGCGCGCGGAGCTTCACCGGCCTGCGATTCTGCTCTGCTGTCTGGTGCTCGTGCAGGTGACGCTCGGTGCATTTGTCATCTGGTCGCAGAAGCGCGTGGCAATCAACACCGCGCACGTCGTTGTCGGGGCGCTAACGCTGGCGACCTCGCTCGTGCTCACACTGCGATCGCATCAAGTACGGTTCACCGACACCGCTACAGCCGCCGTCCACCTGCGTCAACCGACGGCTCCGCACCTGAATCGCTCGGGAGCACGCGCGTGAAAGACGCCGCTGCGCTTCCTCTCGCTGCTGCTTCGACAAACCGGCGCTTCGCCGACTTTCTGTCGCTCACGAAACCACGCCTGAATCTTCTTGTCGTCGTCACCGCGGCCGTCGGGTATTACCTCGGGGCAGGTCCGGGACTGGAGATCGCGAAACTGGTGCAAGCCGTGATCGGCATCGCGCTGGTGGCAGGCGGAGCAGCAGGCCTCAACCAGATTTACGAGCGAGAGACGGACAGCCTGATGTGGAGGACGCGGACGCGCCCGATTGCGGCGCAGCGCATCACGCCCACCGAAGCGATGATTTTCTCCGTCACCCTTGCCGTTGTCGGACTCGCCATCGTGACCGTGACATCAAGTTTGATCGCGGGGTTTCTGACGCTGTTGACGCTGGTCTCCTACAACGCCGTGTATACGCCGATGAAGCGACGCTCGCAGCTCGCCACGCTGGTTGGCGCGGTGCCAGGCGCGCTGCCCCCGATGATCGGATGGGTTGCGGCCCGTGGCGCCCTCACGTCAGAAGCGTGGGCTCTCTTCGCAATTGTGTTCGTGTGGCAAATCCCTCATTTCATGGCGATCGCGTGGCTCTATCGCGACGACTTCAGTCGGGCTGGATTTCCTCTGCTGCCGGTTGTTGAACCAAACGGCAAAAGCACGGGCCGGCAGGCGGTCTTGTTCTCGATTGCGCTGGTTCCCGTGAGCCTGGCTCCGTATTTCCTTGGTATAAGCGGCGCGATATACGCGATGAGCGCAGTAGCGGGCGGCGTCGCGTTGCTGGCGTTTGCGGTCTCGTTCGCGATAGCGCGTACGAACGAACGGGCGCGGCGGCTGTTTCTCGGGTCGATCACCTACCTGCCGCTGCTATGGACGATGATGATCGCAGATCGGCTTCGATGATCGACTACACCATTCTTCCCACAGTCAATGCGACGCTGAATGCCCTGTCGGGCATTTTCTTGTTGATTGGTTATGTGCTGATCCGACAGCGCCGGATCGAAGCGCACCGCAACGCGATGCTCGCCGCATTCGCTTCGTCAACGGTGTTCCTGGCCTGTTACCTCGTGTATCACGCGCAGGTGGGCTCGCGGGCGTTCACCGGACAGGGACCGATCCGGTACGTCTACTTTGCGATTCTCGTCTCGCACGTGATCCTCGCCATCGCGATTCTGCCGATGGCGATCTCGACCCTGTCACGCGGACTTCGCGGGCGCTATCCAGAGCACAAACGCATCGCGAAGCGGACCTTTCCGCTGTGGATGTATGTATCGGTGACAGGTGTCATCGTGTACGTGATGCTGTATCGGATGTGAGTCGAGAGTCGAGAGTCCAGGGTCGAGAGTCCAGGGTCGAGAGTCCAGAGTCGAGGGTCGAGAGTCGAGGGTCGAGAGTCGAGGGTCGAGAGTCAAAAGTCCTGAGTCATGCGGCGACCGCGTGGCTCAACGACGCCGGCGACATTCTGGTCGGATGCGGCTTGGATTCGTATCTCTACCGGAACGGCGACCTAATCGACTTGGAAGGGGCCGTCGGCGATGCCGGGCCGTACATCGACTTTGGTTGCGTAAAGATGAACCAGCGGGGCCAGCTGGCTTGTCGCGCGTGGGTGCAGGGGAGCGGCTATCACTTGCTGAGACTGACGCCAATCCAGCCGCCGCTATAACAGACGGCCGTTGGGACGGCGTCCGTCAAGTATCCCTCCTGAGATTTGTACTAAGGGCACTCGCGACGAAACAAATAAAAAGGCCGCCGAGGATTGTTCCCCGGCGGCCTCACCTTTTTCGACTGTCTACCGAGTGTTGACTGTTGACCGACGACTGCCGACTGCTATTGCCCTCGGCCACCCTGTCCCGGTGCACCGCGACCCGCACCCGTGGGCATCTCTCCACCCGGTCCGCCGATCACCGGTTCCGCTGCTTCCGTCGCGCGGCTACCGGCCTTCGGGAAAACGAATCCATCATGCGACGGACCGTTCTGAACGAAGCGCGTGTCTGCGCTGTAGGGGTGGCCCGTCAGGTACTGCTGCCCAGCGTTGCCCCAGTATTTCCCGGCTTTCAAGGTGGCATTGCGGCTGATCGTCAGCAGATGGTGGTAACGCGCGTCGGACTGGGTCCACCCGGAGAACTGCGACAGGTCGTTGTTGCCTTGAATGATGACATCGAGGCCAAACGTATTCGCGATCTCGTCGGCGTTGAGGATGCTTTCGAGCGTCTCGAGCATGACGACGGTGAGGAAATTGTCATTGATGGTCTGACGATAGCCTCCAGGGACGCCCGTCCAGAATCCGGACGCGGTGCCGCCGCCGGAACTGCGCCGTCCGAACGGTGGGAACCGCGAGAACCTCGCCGTGTCGCGCGCCTCGAGCGCGTCATCGACCGTCGGGACGATGATGCCAAGCACGCCAAGATCGGTGGCTTTCTGGATGTTGGCCTCGAGCGCATCGGGCATACGGATCATCGGAGCGGCGCCCCCTATTCCCGGACAGGCACCAATCATCCGCTGAACCTCGTTGAACGACATCGTGCTGTGCTGCATCTCGAACCAGATGTAGTCCCAGTGTTTTCTGGCTTCGCAATAGTGTTCGGGGTTGTAGCTCCCGATGGTCACGCTCGTGACCTGCTTGTCCTGGAACAATTTCTCTTTCGCCTGGTTGTACAGCGGCCGTCGGGCGTTCGCGCTGAGGTACGACTTCGACATCCATCCCCATCCGCGTGCATCAACAGGGATGGGAGCCTGCCCCCACGCGCCTTCGGCGAGGACGCCAGGCGTAATCACAGGCGGCTTTCCACCGCCGCCTCCGCTACGTCCGCCTCCCTGAGCAGGCGCTGCGGGAGCCGCCGCTCCGCCAGCCGGCGCTCCAGCGCCCTGTGCGTAGATCCCGATTGTCAGGGATGCGATCGCCAATATGGCCAACACGATCCGCCTTGCAGTCATGGCTCCTCCTGGAAACTATGGAATCAAACCTTTTAACTCGAAATTGAGCCAGGAAGTATTGCACTTCTAATGGCGAAACGCCAGCCCGAGCCGTCGCACCTGGCGCTATACTTCCGGTCATGGCAGGCCTCTGGAGAGTCGCGGGAGCGATAGCCCTTCTTGCGTTGGCGGCGCCCGCGTTCGCGCAATCCAGTCGCATCTTCGGTGTTGTACGCGATGAAACCGGAGGGACGATCCGTGGCGCGATCGTGCGCGCGGAGACCATCGACTCTCGCACGGTCTCGCTGACGACGGCCACGGATGACCGCGGCCGATTCCTGTTCCTCATCGCCCGATCCGGCGAATGGCGCCTCAACTTCGAGGCCCCGGGCTTTCAGCGCACGTTCCTTGCGGTCACGATTCGTCTGATGGGACCTGCCCCGAACCTGGACGTGAAACTCGAGCGCATAGAGACACCAGAGGCCTTTGGAGCGCTCGCCGGCGTCGACTCCAAGTCCCTAGCGGCGCAACTCGCCTCCGCCGCGGCGCTATTCGACGAAGGCCGCCACGATCAGGCCCTGGCGGAATATCGCGAAGTTAAGAACAAGGCACCTGCGCTGACGCTGGTCAGCCTGCAGATTGGCAACATCCTCATGGCGAAGCAGTCATACGCAGAAGCGGAAGCAGCATTTCAGGAAATTCTGAAGGCGGATCCCGAGGAGCCGAATGGACTCTTCGCGATGGGAGCTGTAAGTGAGGCGCAGGGCCGCTCAGCCGAGGCAGAGGGGTGGTATCAAAAGGCGTCGGCCGCCGACGGAGTCTGGACCAGACCGCTGATGAAGCTGGCGCTGCTGGCCAGCGCCGCAGGCGATCGGCCTGCCTCCTCCCGCTACCTGACCCGCATCATCGATCTCGACTCGACATCTGCCGACGCGAAACAGGCGGCGGTGATGTTGAAGCAGACTCCGTAGTCGGCAGTCGGCAGTCGGCAGTCGGTAGTCGGCAGTGATCAGTCTCAGTCAGCAGTCTTCAATCTCAGACGGCAGTCGGATAGTCAGGACTGATGACGTTTGACTGAGACTGATCACTGACGACTGTCGACTACCGACTGCCGACTTATTGCAGTTGCCTCAACGCCTCGTCGATCAACTTCTCGTTGTCTTCCCTTGTCAGGTTCCGCTGAATGATCTTCGAAGCGATGGCGACCGACAGGTCCCCGGCTTCGTGGCGGATCTGCTCGAGCGCACGTGCCGTCTCGAGCTGAATCTGCCGCTCGGCGTTCTTGATGATGACGTCGGCTTCCGACCGTGCCTTGTCCCTCAGCTCGCCTCTCAGACGTTCCGCATCGGCCCGGCTCGCGCCGACGATGGATTCTGCGTCCACGCGCGCCTGGCGGATGATGGCCTCTGACTCCTGGTTCAGCCGCTCGAGCTCGAGCCGAGCTTTCTCAGCATCCGCGAGCGACTTGCGGATCGTCTCCTCCCGGGCGGCAAGCGACTGCAGCAAGGGCCTCCACGCGAACTTGGCGAGCAGCGTCAACAGGACGAGAAAGGTCACGATGGTCCAGATAAAGAGCCCTGGATCCACCTGGACCAGCGGGTTATTCATACAAGCATTCTCCTGGACGATCGACGATGGACGATCGCCGGTGCGCGATCACTACGGCCGTCCGTTCATCAGCACGATGAGCAGCACGAATACCTCGGCCAAAATCGCAACGCCTTCGAGCAGGAAGAGCGGCAGATTGACAGCGCCGGTAATCTTGTCGGCCGCAGCCGGCTGGCGCGCAATGCTCTCCGCTGCGGCAGCAGCGAACTTTCCGATTCCCAGTGCCGCGCCGATGACGATCATGCCGAGTCCCAGCGCCGCGCCGAAGAGATGGAGAACGGGGCGATTGCCGACCGCCGCCGCACCGGCTTCCTGCGCGAACACAACAGGGCTCGATGCAAGCGCCACCGCCGCGACCGCGGCGAACAACATTACCTGACGAAGACGTACGCTAATCATTCCTGAGTCCTTTCGAATTGAGTCTCTAGTGATGAACGTGAATAGCCATGCCGATGAACACCGCCGTCAAGAGCGTGAAGACATATGCCTGAACCAGCACCACGATGATCTCGAGCGACGAGATGCCGACTGCGAGGGGTACCGAGACCGCCATGCCAACGCCGACGCCCGCCAACGCGCTCCCGAACATCTCGGCGAACAGGAACACGAACGAGAGAATCGCCAGAATCGCAATGTGGCCGCCGGTCATGTTCGCTGCAAGTCGCATGGTGAGCGCGAACGGCCGCACGAACAGCCCCATGATCTCGATCGGAATCAGCAGGATGTAGATGGGCCACGCCAGGCCGTGCGGCACCAGGTTCATCCAGTGCTTCACGAAGCCGTGCGCCTTGGAACCGGCAATGATGATCGCGCCGAACGTGATGGTCGCAAGCGCCGCCGTGACGTTGAAGTTCGCGGTGGCCGTCGTCCCGCCATGCACGACGTTCTTGAGAAACGAGTCGGGCGCGGTGTGGAGCACGTAGTGGTCGATGAGTGCGACCACGTCGAATACCGGAATCAGCCCGATGGCGTTCGCGCTGAGGATGAAAATGAAGAACGTGAGGATGAGCGGTGTCCAGGTGTTGACCCACTTGCGGCCGACGTTCGGCTGCACGATCTCGTCGCGCACGTACATCACGATGGCTTCGAGGGCGTTCATCGGGCCCGTCGCGACGGAGCGGCCCGACTTCAGATACCGCCGGACAATCGTCGTGACGATCAGGAACACCAGCGTTGCGACGAGCCAGAGCATGAACACGTGCTTCGTCACGGAAAAGTCGATCCCGCCAATCGTCGGCAAGTGAATCAGCGGATGCTCGAGGGAGCTGTTGGAAACGTGGTTGATGATCGTTTCGCCGGCGTTGAAACCCTCCGACGCCGCATGACCGGCGCCGTGGGAGGCGGTCTGGGCGGCATCGTGGGTCGCCTGCGTCGCGTGATCTTGAGCCAGCATGAGGTAAGTCTCAGGAAACAAACAAGCGCTTCAACCACAGCGCCTCGATCATGTGCAGCGCGATGAAGTAGCCTGTGAAGCTCACGACGAACGGCACCGGTGCTATGCCAAAAACGCCGACCGCCAGTCCGACATACACGCCAAAGAACACGAGCTTGGCTGCAAACGCGCTGATCATTACAGAGCTCAGGCGCTCCGGGCTCGCCCGATACACCCTCTCGGTCAATATCCAGGTTGCGCTCGTCACCACGAGCGGGGCGAGCATACCGAGCCAGACTTCTCTGCCGAAGCGCGCCGCCAGCACGGCCGCCGAAAGCACGCTTCCAGCCGCCAGCCACGTCACCTTTCTCACTCGCCTCGCCTCGACCCCGCTCCGAACACCGTTTTCGCGAGGTCGTAGAAGCCGACGATCAACCCCAGTAGCAAACCGCCCAGCAAGAACCACGGTGAGGTGCCCCGCCACTCATCGACTGCGTACCCGATGCCCCCCAGCAGAATGATTGCGCTAATTAACGCGTAGCTGGCGGCCGCGGCAGGTCCAGATCTGCGGACATTCTCCTGCAGGTATCTGAACGACCGTGCGAGGAAATCGAGGTCGTCGGGCATGCTGACTATAGCATACCTTGTGAAAAAGTTCACCAGCTGGAATCCTCGAATATCGGCCAGAATTCCACCATTTTCACCGCAAAGTCTGCATAATCGTGGAGGCTCCCAGCGTACGGGCCGACGACTCCGCAAGCTCGAACAGCGGCTGCGGATAGACCCCCAGAAGCAGTGTCGCCACCACTGCGGCTACCATCGCCACCGCCAGCGCGGGGGTTCTGACCGGCTCCGAGCCAGAAGGCTCGTTCTTCAGCATCATGTACACCACAATCCGGATGTAGTAATACAACGACACCGCGCTGTTCAGCACTCCGATCACGGCAAGCCACACATACCCTGATTCAATCGCTGCGCCGAATAACCAGAACTTGCCCATGAAACCCGCCGTGGGAGGAATGCCGCCCAGCGAGAGCATGAACAGCAGCATCGCCACCGCCGCAAACGGCTGGCGAAAAAAGAGCCCATTGAGATCCTTCAGCTCGTCGCCGATGACGTCTTGACGGCGCATCAGCGCGAGAACCGTAAAGGCGCCGAGCTG
>DATEEI010000039.1:0-9083 GCA_035281225.1 Vicinamibacterales bacterium | reverse complement strand
ACGCACCTTGTCCATCGCGTTCTTGTTGCGGCGGACCAGCCAGTTGTAGCCGAGCACCGCGGGCACGGCGACCGCGAGGCCGATGGCCGTCATGATCAGCGCTTCGCCGACGGGACCGGCGACCTTGTCGATTGACGCCTGGCCGGAGATGCCGATCGCCGTCAGCGCGTGGTAGATGCCCCACACCGTGCCGAACAGACCGACGAAGGGCGCGGTCGAACCCACGGTGGCCAGTACGGCCAGACCGCCGGTGAGCTTCGAGTTGATCGCGTCGACCGCGCGGTTCACCGACATCGTGACCCAGCTCGACAGATCGATCTGCTCGACCATCGTGCCTTCGTGATGGGAACTCGCCGAGACGCCGCGATCGGCGATGTACCAGAACGGGCCACCCTTCTTGAGCGAGGCCGCGCCGTCCTTCACCGAGGCGGCCGTCCAGAAATTCTTGTCGGCTTCCTTCGACTCGCCGAACAGCTTCTGCTGCTCGATGAGCTTGACGATCATGATGTACCACGTGGCAGCCGACATGATCACGAGAATGATCAGCGTGCCCTTGGCGACGAAGTCGCCCTGCGCCCACAGGGCCGAAAGGCCGTAGGGATTGTCGACCTGGATCTTCTTCTCGGCCGGAGCCGGGGCTTCCGACGCAGGAGCTTCGGCCGCAGGGACCGCCGCGGCTTCCGCCACGGGATTCGGCGCCGCCGGAGCGGCCGGAGCCTGGGCGAACGAGACACCCGAGCAGGACAACATCGCGATCAGCGTGAGCATGCCCAGCGCGCGGGTCCGAATCACCTTCATACCGCCTTCGATCATCTTCGACATCACATCACTCCTGGAGAAATTGAGAACTCCCTGCACCTGCGTGGATCCTGCTACTTGGGCACGACCCACTTGTATTGCATCGAGAACCACGACGACTCCGGCCTGCCGTCGGTAGTGCCGACCAGAAACTTGCAGCGGGAGAACGCCTTCACGGTTGCTTCGTCGAGCCGTTTGAAGCCGCTCGACGTCACGATCTTCGCCTGCTGCACCGAACCGTCCGCGCCGATCAACAGGCTGATCGCCGCGGTGCCCGCCTCGCCCAAGCGCTCGGAAGCGGACGGATACTCGGGCTCGCGACAAGCACGCGGGCTGCCCTTCAGATCGATGCGCGGCGCGATCCGAACCGCCTTCTTCGGCGGCGCTGGCGGGGCCTTCACCGTCGTGGTCGTGATCGTCGAAGCGGCGACCGGTGCTTCGGCCGACAGCACGATGTCCGGCGGCGGCACGAACGGCGGCGGAGGCGGCTCGAAGTCCGGCTTGGGCGGCGGAGGCTCGTCCTTAGGCGGCTTGATCTCGTCGATGATCTTGGTCTCGAGCGGCGACGGGAGCAGTTCGATCGCCTTGCGCGCGAGGCCGTTGGCGAGCCCCCACACCAAAAGAACGTGGAACAGCACGACGAAACCCAAACCGATGGCGCGGTCCTGCGTGGGTGCGTGTCCGGCAACTGCGAAATTCATTGCATCGCCCTCCCGCGTGAGATGGGAGAATTCGGTTGCACGTTCCGGTGGCCCACCGGGCCAGAGACGGTGTTCCACGCCGAGCACGTACGCGCCTTCCGTGGGTCTGATTTCTCTGTGAGGCGTGTGAAGATCGACATGACGGATCCAGCCATACTGAGTGGTGAAAACATAACCGATGGATCTCTCATGACGTTGCTTCCAACGGCAGAACACAATGCCTGCGGAGGCTGCAAGCCACGATCTGCCAGGAACATGCGAATCGGCGCTTGGAAGACTCTCGTACGCATGATTCGTCCCTAGTTGATCCGGCGCGCGCCGGTCCAGTACGGCTTCCGGAGCTCGCTCTTCAGCACCTTTCCAGCCGCCGAGAGAGGCAGCTCTCCGACGAAGTCGATGCTCTTCGGGCACTTGTAGCCCGCGATCTGTGCCTTGCAGTGGCTGATCAGTTCCTCCACCGACGGGCAGGCATCGGCTGCTGCAAGGACAAACGCATGGACGCTTTCGCCCCAGCGTTCGCTCGGGACGCCGATGACCGCCGCGCTGCGAACGCCGGGATGCGTGGACAGCGCGTTCTCGACCTCGATCGAGTACACGTTCTCGCCGCCGGTGATGATCATGTCCTTGACGCGATCGAGAAGGTACAGATATCCGTCGGCGTCGAAGTATCCGGCGTCACCCGTGAGCACCCAGCCACCCACGATCGTGCTGTTCGTTTGCTCCGGCTTGTTCCAATAGCCGAGCATCGCGTTGTTTCCGCGCGCCGCCACCTGGCCCACTTGTCCCTGCGGAAGAGCGTTCAGTCCGTCGTCCACAATTTGAACGTCGATTCCGATGGCGGGCTTGCCTACCGAACTCAGGTGCTTCTCGCCGTCGGTTCCGATCTCGTGATCATGCGGACCCAGCACCGTGACGACCGGGGCCATCTCCGTTTGGCCATAGCACTGCACGAACTTCACAGCTGGAAGCACGCCCTGTGCCCGTCGCAGCAGCGCGGGCGACATCGGCGATCCACCGTAGATCACCCGACTCAGCGAGCGCAGATCGAATTCCGGGGCGGCCGGATGATCGATCATCCTCTGCAGCATCGTGGGCACCAGCACCGTGTCGGTGATGCCGATGGAGGCGATCGCATCGAGGGCCTTGTGAGGCTCGAACGTCGGCAGGAACGCATGCGTCCCGTTCAACAAGGTCACGCCGATGGACTGCGAGGCGTCGGCGAGGTGGAACATCGGGGCTGCGTGCAAATAGCGAACATCCTCGGGAAGCTGCCCCAACTCGAGCCAAAAGCTGGAGCTCGATGCGAGGAGATTGCCGTGTGAGAGCATCACGCCCTTTGGGTGCCCGGTCGTGCCGCCCGTATAGAAGATGCCCGCGGTATCGTCACGACCTCGCTTGCCAATGACGGCCGGCTTGGCGTTTCCGAGCAGATCCTCGTATCGCCAATCGCCCGCGGCCCCGGTGCCCTCCCCGATGCGCACGACGGCGGAAAGGCCAGGGTGCCCTTGTCGGATCTCCTCGACTTGGGAATCGAATGCCTCGTCGACCAGCAGCACGGTCGGCGAGCAGTCGGCCACGCAATAGCGGTTCTCGGCTGCCGACCAACGCGTGTTCATCGGCACAATGACCGCGTCCGCCCAAAATGCGGCGAACAGGCACTCGAGGTATCGATCCGAGTTCAAGGCCAGAAGCCCGACGCGGTCGCCGGGACGCACGCCCAAGCTGTGCAGTGCCGATGCAAACTGGGCCACGCGGCTGCGGACCTCGACCCATGTTCTGCCGCGGCCGTCCGACCCGATGGTGCCGATCTTCATCGGGGAACGCTCGGCGGCCCTCTGCACCAGTTTTCCGAGTTGCATGCGAACTCCTCCAATCTAAGGGCGCACGCGCCCTTCGGCGTCGGCGCCGTCCGCACACTGGCTGACGAAACGTTCTAAGAGTGAAGCGACGAGGTCGTGAGCTTGGGACTCTTGGTCCCGAGCGCGTGCTGAACTTCCTCGCTCGAGGCAATCGCGGCCTCGTCCTCGACACGCAGGGCGTTTCCGATGTCGTCCAGAATCGATTGAACCGCCCGCTCATCGTCATGCGGTGCGGCCCGCAGGACGCGCTCCTTGAACCCATTGAGCAGGGCAACGACCCGCACCACGTGCTTGAACGGGGAATCCGGGACGGCCATCTCCTCGCAGAACTGATCGTTCACGAGGACGCGGAGCAAGCCGTAGGCCAACTGCTTCTTCGTCTGTTCGCTGAGACGACGCGTCAGCCAGGTCGGAAGCGCCTGATAGCCCCCGCTCTCCTTCGACGTAAAGCCGATGAGAGAATGCAGAAGGACCTGGCATGCCTCGTCGGGTGCGCGCTCGACCGCCAGAACGATATCGTTCTTGATCAAGGAGTCCTTCATGTCGACGTGATTGAGCTCGTCGGGGACCCCCATCACGTAAGCGACGTAGCGCCACAGCGCGAAGATGTCGTCCTTTTCTTGCTGGCTGTAGCGGATGCCGAGCCGTTCGACCGCATCCACGAGGTTGGCACAGAACACCTTGCTCGTCGTGAAAAACAGATCCGTGTTGGTGATCGGCAGACCCCACTCGTTCCACTTCCACTGCGGTGACTTGGACACACCGAAGCGCACCGCGCAATGCACCAGCCTCACGCGCATCGAATACTTGAAGCCGCTGTTGCCCCGCTTCATGCCGCCCGGCGTCGTCACCGCGGCGAACCAACGCAGGGTTTCGGACAAGCGCGTCCCGGCACGATCGGTGTCGACCAGAAGACGGGTGAAGTTGAGCGCCTTGGTCCCGCCGTAGCTGCTGAACCCAAACCCGACCGACGAGTAGGCCAGGCAAATCGGCACCAGACGTCCCGCGCGCCAGACTGCGACAGCGCCGCGGTGCAACTGATCCCAGTTCACCCAGGCCGGGACGGTGTCGACCTCCCGGAACAGTGCCGCGAGCGACTCCGGCGGATGCTCGACGGAATCAATACCGTGCTCCAAGGCATCCGAAAACATCTTCTTGCCGGCGCCCTTCAGGGGCATCAGGTCCCTGAACGCCTGGTACGCGAGTTCGTCGCCGAGGTTCATGTGCTCGACGAAGCTATTCACCATTGCGGCGTTGAATTTGCGCTTGACCGGTCCCAGGTCCGCGACGCGGCCCAGCCGGTGCGCGGGAACCAGATCGACAGGCGCGTCCGCGGGAAAGGTCCATCGGCCGGGCCGAGCGGCTTTGACGCCGGCATCGTGAGCAGCGGTGGCATTCATTGCTTCGACTCTCCTTGAGATATCGCGCGGGACGTTGGCCCCGCGATCGACTGCTAAAAGTCCCAGCTCAAGCGCGCGCCGTAGGTTCGGGGCGACGCGTACGTCGTCCACGTTCCGATGTCGTTGGGCAGCTTGTTCAGCGCGTAGAGCCGATCGGTGAGATTTCTGCCGAACAGGGTCAGACGGACCGACCACGGCTCGTAGAGATAGCTCAGCTGAGCGTCGACAAGGGTGTAGGCCTTCTCTTCGCCTTGTTCGGTGTTCTGCGCGGTGTAGAAATAGCCGGAGTTGTAGTACGCGTCGCCGCGCACCTCGAGCGATCCACCGGGCACGTTGAGGGTCTGGATGAGGCCGAAGCTACCCGACCATTCCGGCGCACGGACGATGCGATTCCCGGTGAAGTCACGTCCCGGCAGGACGCCACCGTTAAGAACGAATCCACCACCGCCGAACGGCACGCCGCCCGGATAAACGAATCCACTGGCGACGGGGTACTTGGTGTAGGTCGCATCCAAATACGTGCCAGACGCCGTGGCCACCAGCCCCGGCAGCCACTCCGGGGCGATCTGCCAGAGCAGATCGAATTCAGCACCCCGGCTGCGTGCCTTCGGTGCGGTCTCGAAGCGCGCGGCGCCGCCGCTCAAGAGCGAAATGAACTGGACCTGCAGATCCTTGATGTCGGTGTTGAACGCGGCGCCGTTGAGCGTCAGGTTCCCATCGAGCAGCTGCGATTTGACGCCCAGTTCATAGGTGGTGACGACCTCCGGCTTGATGTACTGCGAGGGCGTGTAGATGTTGATGATGTTGTACGTCCCGCTCTTGTATCCCTTCGAGTAGGACGCATACGTCATGACATCGTCGACCGGCTTCCAGTCGAGCACGAACTTCGGAGAGAAGTTGCTGCCCTTGTTTCCCTGATCCGCAAAGGTCATCGCAGGGATCGTCACCGAGTCACTGACTCTGACCATCGAGCGCGACGACTTCAGCTTGCGATCTTCCTTCTGATAGCGGCCTCCGAGCGTCAGCGCGAATTCATACGGCAGATCGATCGTGCCCTGGAAGTAGGCGGCCGTGGAATCCGTGAGGATCCGGCCATCCACATCGATGTCGATCCTCGATCCGAGGCCCGCCGTACCACCCACCAACTCCAGAATCTGGCCCAAGCCCGCGTTCGGATCGTCCGGATCCTGCAGCGCGCCGATGATGCCGGTGAACGCGGGGAAATCCCTGCCGACCGAAGGGCTGTTCGGATTGAACCCGGAATTGCTCTTGATGTGATACAGGCCGGCGACCCAGGTGAGGTAGTCGGAGAACAGCGACTCCGCGTTGGAAGTCAGCTGGATCTCTTGGGTGTCCACAATTGCGAACTGGCGTGCCTTGAAGGCGATGAGCGGCGCCTTGCTCGCGTCGTAGTCGATACCCAGGTACGACGAGATGTCCTGGTAGCTGCCCATCAGCTTCGTGTCGAACCACGAGCTGCGATAGGTGATCGAGCCGTAGCCGACGTGGTTGTCGAAGGTGTTGAACGCCGGGGCGTCGATGCTGCTGCGGTACTTCGGCGTCTTCTGCACCCCCAGCGAGACGTACTGGGGGTTCGGATCGGTCTGCTGATTGATCGAGGCGCTGGAGCCGGAACCTTGCAGCACCAGTCCGCTCAGCGAGATGTCGAGGTCGTCGGTGACCGACCACTTCGTCCGCAGGCGCGCGCCCTTCTGCATGTCGTCCGCGAGCTCATCCACCACCGCGTCGTCGGTCAACTTGTAGTAGGGGTTGCCCTTGTTGTAGAGCGCCGAGATGTTGAAGGCGAACGAATCGGTGAGCGGGATGTTGACGTACGCCCGGGTCTTGAGATCGTTGAACAGGCCGTAGCCCGTATCGATCGAACCCTCGAAGTCGTGGCCAGGATCCTTCGTGATGACGTTGATCGCGCCGCCCGTGGAGTTGCGTCCGAACAGCGTTCCCTGGGGCCCCTTCAGCACCTCGATGCGCTCCACCGCGCCAAACGACTGCACCAGGCTCTGCTGGAAGGGGAAGTACACCCCGTCGACGTACGTCGCGATGCTGGCGTCCGCCGAAGGAATGAACGCGTCGGTTCCGACACCGCGGATGTAGGTGATCGAAAAGCCTGCGATCTGCGAGATGACGAGGCCCGGCGAGATCTTGGGGAGATCCAGGGAGTCGCTGACACCTCGCGCTTCCAGGACGTCAGACGAGAAGGCCTGAACCGAGATCGGAACGTCCTGAACGTTCTCTTCTCGCTTCTGTGCCGTGACGATGATCTCTTGCATGATGCGGCCACCGCGGTTCTCGTCGCTGGCCTCTTCCGGCTCAGTCGCGGCGACGGGGTCGACCGCAATGGTCTGCGGCGCCGCGTTTGCTGATTCGACCGGTGCTTCAGACTCCGCAGCTGCGGGTGGCGCCTCTGCCGAGGACACCGCTTCCGTTGATGCATCGGTGGTTGGTGCTTCCGCCGCGGGCGCCGCAGCGCCGACTTCGACGGGCTGCTCCGTGGTTCCCACGTCCTGCGCCAGTGCCGCGGTTGTGGCCAGGCTGCCGCAGATCAATCCGAGAATGGCTTTCATTTTCCGACGCACTCCTCCGTGCGAATCGATTCCTTGTGTCCCCACTCGCTGCGGCGTTCTTTGCGCCGCACCAACCTCGAGTGCCCCTCCAACCAGGGGATCGCCACCTCGTGGACGATGGCCCTCAATTGGGAGGACGTATCCTTGCTCCAAATCGCGCCGATGTCAAGTTTTGCGTCCCGTATTAGGCTATTCTGGTACGCAGTCCGTTGTCCGGTGAGCCGGGCGAGACTGGTTGCGTTCTGGGGGGAACCTGATGCCGGAGCAAACAAAGAGACCCGGGGGGCAGCCCGATTTCGCGGCCTCGCTGAGTCGTGAAAGTAAGCTCGACGCCACCGACGAGCGGATCATTGGCCTGTTGCAAACCGATGGCCGGATCAGCAATCGAGCCGTCGGCCGTGAGGTCGGCTTGTCCGAAGGCGCGATCCGCAAGCGACTACGCCGCCTGATGGGCAGCGGTGCGCTCAGCTACGGCTTGATCGTCGATGTTGATGCCACGGGCGTGGCCACGTCGGGATGGTTGTCTGTCGAGTTGAAGCCTTCCATCGCCCGCAGCGTGGCGCTGTCGATCGGGGCCTTGGAACACTGCGTGGTGTGTTGCATCACCACCGGCTCAGCCGCAGTGCGGGCATACATCCATCTTCAGAGCACCGCCGAACTCGAGAAGATCGTGAGGACGCTGGCGGCGCGGCGTGGCGTCATCGCTGTCGGGTTCCGATCTGTCGTCGGCCACGCGCAGCACCGCTACGGGATGATCATGCTCTCGGAGCGAAGGCCACTCCGCAAACCACCCTATCGAGGCGGATGGTGAGTCTCTCCGCTCCACCCGCGGATCAGAGCTCGCCCTGAAAGATCCGCTTGTGCGGATGATGCGGATCGGCCAGAAGAATCATTCCGTAACGATGCTGGGTATGACCAACCACCGTGCGGAATTCCAGGTCCAGCACGCCGTCTTTCGTAGAGATCGACCGCGTCAATTTCTGGAGATCCTCCAGAGTATCCAGGTACACGTAGGCTCGGATCATCGCCGATCCTGTGGTGATGCAGCACACCACGCAGTGCTCCATCGCACTGATGAAGTTGGCGATGTTGCGTACCCTGGCAGGCCGAACCGTGACGCTGAGCCAGCCCGAAACCGTTACGCCCGTTGCGTCGACATCCACCACCAGGCCATAACTGAGAGCGCCTAAACTCGTCAGCCGCTTCAATCGCTTCCGGATCGCGCTCTCGGACAGTCCGACCTCACGGCCGACGGCTCGATTGCTGATGCGACCATCCCCTTGCAGGATCGCGATGATCTTCTCGTCGACGTCGTCGAAATCGACCTGGCCGATCATAGGGCGGCCAAGCCGGGGGCGTACTTGACCACCTCGAGACAGACCGAGACAACGCACTTCTGGACGCCGTGCACCACGGCGATTTCCTTCTCGACGGTGCGCAGAAAATGGGCGTTGTCCTTCCCCGCAACAAAGAGAACGATCTGCGGGTTGTCGGCGAGCAGATTGGCGGACACGACGTGGGGGATGCGCCCGAGCGCTTCGCCTACCTCTTCGACCTCGGCTCCAGACACGAAAACGTCGACGAGCCCCATCATGGTGTAGCCCAGCGTTCTGATGTCGCGCTGAACCGTGACCTTCATCTGGCGGTTCGCGACCATCCGATCGATCCGATTCGAGACGGCCAACTCGGAAATGTTGGCCGCTTTCGCCAAAAGCGTGTTGGGCATCTGCGGATCCTTACGCA
>DATEEI010000038.1:0-3813 GCA_035281225.1 Vicinamibacterales bacterium | reverse complement strand
CGCTCTTGAACAAATGCGCAGGCTCACGCTCAATGCCGCGCGTGGAGTACCAGGAGTTTCCAGTCCCCGAGGCGCTGCGGCGGCACATCCAGTGTGTCTGGCGGCTCGTCGACGACGCGCCGCGCGGCGTGCAGACCATCTACCCGGATGGACGATGCGAGCTGATCGCGCAGCTCGGCGGGCGGTCGCGGCTGTGGGATGCGGTGGATGGCTGGCATGTCCAGGCGCCAACCTTGTTTGCGGCGCAGCGTGTGACGGCGGTGCGGTTCGAGCCGTTGGGGCGGCTCGACGACATCGGCGTGCGGCTGCAGCCGGCGGTGTCGAATCTCGTCACGCGAGAGCTCGCGGCGATGCGCGATCGCGTCGTGGATCTCGCCGGTCTCGATCGTGGCGTCAGCCGCTCGCTCGACGCCGCCGCGCGCGCGTTCGTCGCCGGAAAGCCCGTGGCGTTGTGGCGTCTGCTCTCGCGCCTATGCGAGGCGCATCGCATCGATACCAAGATCGAAGCCGCCGTCGCGCGAGTTATCGCGAGTGACGGACAGGCGCGAATCGACACGATCGCGCGCGCCGCCGCGCTCGGCGTGCGTTCGCTGCAGACGCGCTTTCTCGCGGAGGTCGGATTGAGTCCGAAGGAGTTCGCGCGGTTGTTGCGCCTGCAGGCGACGCTTCGCGCGCTCGACGGCGATTCGGCGCTCGCCGACGTTGCGACCGACACCGGTTACGCTGATCAGGCGCACGCGACGCGAGAGGTGAAGCGCGTGACGGGATTGACGCTGTCGAGATTGAGGGAAGGGTTGAGAAGGGATAGGGATGATGAAGAGACGATCCGCATTGCAGCAGCGTTCGTCAGGGGAACGTCGAGGTCGAGGTAAGAAGACTTATTTCGACCTCGTTCGAATGGTTTGGTCATTGAGCGCGATTTAGCTGACATGCGGTATAACTAGCCGGAATCGTTTGCGACCGAGGACTGACATGACTGTCAATAGAAACAAGAACATGAGCAGGGCGCCGGAATGTTATTCCGCGCATTTGCGGTGTTTTGTCGCCGTGTTTTGGCGGTCTAATTAAGAGTTAGGCGGCAGATGCGCTCCGTCTCATTGGCGTCGCTCTCGGTTCTACTCGCGGTAGTCGCTGCAGCACTCGTATTGCGCGTGTCGGAGCAGGTTGCAGTAGCGATGATCTTGGTCCCGCTTCTCGCCAGCATTGCGATCGGCCTGCTGCTCTTCACGAGAGAGGGTGGTTGGCGTCGGTCGCATGGGTTAGGGGAATGGCTTCTCTTTGGTCCGGTGCAAGCCGAGCCGGACAAGCTCGCGTCTCGAGTCGCCCGAATTCCCGCGGTGCTCCTTTGCCTGTCAGCATCAGTGGCGGTAGGCGCGATTGCCGGGATGATTTTTGGCGGTGTAGCGTGACTGCTGGTCTGAGCGGTCGGGGAGATAGGTGACAGATTAGTCCGGGGACATAGGTAACAGTCACCGTTGGCGAAGCAGCCTGCCATAGGCGTCTTCGATTTTCATGGATCTCTCGTGCAGGCGGCCGATCCGCAGCGCACCGAAGTACACATTCCAGGTTCCATCGTCGATTTCTTCGAGGCCCACATACTCGCCGACGCAGGTGGTGGAGACATTCACCCACTGCTTGTTCCATCGGATTCCGCCGTTCGCGCTGACGTAACGCACCTCGAAGCGATCCGGATACTCCATCGCGGGTAGTTTGCTGGGCATGGGTCTGTTCGATGGCTGGTACAGATCCGCCGGCACACGCTGCTCGAGCGCTTCATGAGGTCTGTCGTGATTGAACTCGGTGCGGAATCGATCGAACTTCAGTTGTTGAGATCGCATGGCGGCGGCGGGCGGTCGAGTCGCTTCCGCCTTTAGCGTGCGATGCATGCGCTCATGGCGGCCGTTCTGTTGAGGCTGGCCGGGTTCGATCAGTTGTGGCATCACACCGAGACGAACCCACCATGCCGATAGTTTGGAAAGGCGCGCGAGTGTGTTCGTGGCGAAAGGAACGCCGTTGTCGGAACGAATGAATTGCGGCAGCCCGAACTCCTGGAACAGGCGTTGAAAGACGGGCTTTGCGCCGGCGACCGAGGTATCCGGGAGCCCGTGACAACCGAGCAGGAAGCGACTGAAGCCGTCGGTGACCGTGAGTGGATAGCAATAGCGACCGTTGCCCATGCGGAACTGGCCTTTGAAGTCAGCGCACCAGATCTGGTTGGGAAACAGAATGGAGCTCGTGGGCTTGCCGGGATGGCCGATGATCCGGCGCGAGCGCGGGCGTTTGACCAGACCGTGACGCTTGAGTAGTTCGCAGGTTGCGGATCGTCCAGGCAGCTCCCATGTCGGGTGCCTTCGCTTCATCACCGCCAGCAGCTTCTTGGCGCCCCAAGAAGGATGGCGGCGGCGCAGCTCGAGCAGAGCAGCGCGCACTTGTGGATCCGTGGCGTTCGGCGCCGAGCGAGGTCGACGAGAGCGTTCCTCGAGCCCCGCGGGCCCGCTGCGAATGAATCTCTCGATCCACTTGTACCCCGTCTTGCGAGAGATGCCGTAGTCAGCGCACAGTTGGCTGACCGAGTGCGCGCCGCGAAGGTGGTCTGCGATGAAGAGGGTCTTCTGATGCATGGCCGTAGTTTGACTCCAGGGCATGAGGCACCTCCGATCGGTGCCCGAGTATCGTCAAACTGTTACCCATGTCTGTGGACTGAAGTGTTACCTATGTCCCCGGACCGTACCCGTCAGACACCTAACACCTCGCTGGAGCGGACGCGTGATAGATGAAGTGCCAAGCTCATACATCGGCGTGCGCGCCGCTCAATTCAACCGTTAGGTGGCACGCGTGCTGCCGACGTATCCACAAAGGCGGAAGTAGAGAACTCTGATGCGAGCAGCCGTCCTCCTGAGCGTGGTTTTCATCATCTGTGGCATCGCAGCGCTTTCTGGTATCCCGGCGATTTACGTTGGCAACAAACCTGTTCTTGGCGTCCTCGGCTTCGCGACATCGCTTGTTTTCGCTGCAGTCCCGCCCCTTGTAGTCTTGGGTTGGCGCAAGATGAAAAGGAAACCGATGGGAACTGGTACGACAGGCGACGTGCCACCTAACACCTCGCGGAAGCGGACGCGTGAACAGTAAAGTGCCAGGCCCAAACGTCGGCGTGCGCGCCGCTCAGGGCAACCGTTAGGCGATTGATCAATGACCGAGCAAGCTCCAGAAGACTCCCGTTCCGAGCGCCTTCGTCTGATCATTTTCCGGACGCTTGCTGGTTTTCTCTTGTTTCTCGCGACATTGGGATTCGTGTCGCTGGTCATCGGGGTGTATCTGACGTCAACCGACCCGCGATCTGACGGCTGGTTTCCGCCACTACTGCTCAGTGGCCTTGCCCTGGTAGTCGTCCTCCTTATTCGCGTCTCCTACCGTGCCCTGAAAGTTAAATCTGTAGAAGAGCTTCAAGAGCAGAGCAGGTCACGCTGGCTAGACTTGGGCGACGCGTCGTCGCCTAACAAATCATTGGACCGGACGCATGAAAGATAGAATGCCAAGCCCAAACCACGGCGTGCGCGCCGCTCGGCTCAACCGTTAAAGTGCGCTCAGTGTCACTGCCCGCCCACGTATCTGTGCTGATCGAGCGCCTCATTGAGGAAAGCCTGCGCAATTCCACTGACCTCGCGGCGATTACCGCGCGTGCACATCGGGTGCTCCCTGTGTATGCAGATATCGGCGGCTCGCTGTTCTTGAAACCCAATGGCGAGGTCTGGTTCCAAGCCAGCGAGAGCGCCAGCTCAGAATTGAAACTGGAGGAATCTCCGCATTGGTGCC
>DATEEI010000037.1:0-43342 GCA_035281225.1 Vicinamibacterales bacterium | reverse complement strand
TGTGGACGCGAAGAATCTTCTCGCGCCCGCCAAGGTCCGGGTTCGGGACGACGATCTGCCGGTCGAAGCGGCCCGGACGGAGCAGCGCCGGATCGAGCACGTCCGGACGGTTCGTCGCCGCGACGAGGATCACGCCTTCGTTCGACTCGAACCCGTCCATCTCGACCAGCAGCTGGTTCAGTGTCTGCTCGCGCTCATCGTGCCCGCCGCCGAGCCCCGCGCCGCGATGGCGGCCGACGGCGTCGATCTCGTCGATGAAGACGATGCACGGGGCGTTCTTCTTGCCTTGCTCGAAAAGGTCGCGCACGCGCGAGGCACCGACGCCGACGAACATCTCGACGAAATCCGAACCGCTGATCGAGAAGAACGGCACGTTGGCTTCGCCGGCGACCGCGCGGGCCAGCAGCGTCTTCCCCGTGCCCGGAGAGCCCATCAGCAACACGCCCTTTGGAATACGGCCGCCGAGCTTCTGGAACTTCTGCGGTTCTTTGAGAAACTCGATGATCTCTTGAAGCTCTTCCTTCGCTTCGTCAACGCCGGCGACGTCCTTGAACGTCACCTTCTTCTGCGAGCTCGACGAGAGCTTCGCCTTGCTCTTGCCGAACGAGAGGGCCTTGTTGCCGCCGCTCTGCATCTGGCGCATGAAGAAAATCCAGAAGCCGATCAGAAGAAGAATAGGTGCCCAGGAATACAGCAACTGAGCCCACGGACTCTGCGTTGGCTCTTTCGCGTTGACCAGGATGCCCAGCCCAAGCAGCTTGTTCGCCAGACCTTCGTACTGGGCCGGCGCGTAGGTGTGGAACACGCCCTTGTCGGTGCGATAGATGCCGCTGATTTCCTGACCGGTGATGGTGACCTCTTCAACCTTACCGGCCTCCACGTTGGCTATGAAATCGCTGAACGGTACGGGCGTGGACTTGGTCTGCAAGTGGGTTGAAAAATTCCACACTCCGACCGCCACGACGACCAGAACCATCCAAAACACTAAGCTTTTCAACGTGGAACTCACGCTTGGCCTCCCACGACTTAAATTGGTACCCGTTTCAAGATTACCACGGCTTTTGTGCGGTCCGTCACCCTAAACTCTTCAGCCAGCGCGTGTCCCGCGACCCAAATAATCTGTCCCGTCGAATCGACGATCACAGGAGTGATATCTCGCCGCGCGCGGGCGATCTTCTTATCGACAAATAGGTCCTGAAGCTTCTTTCGGCCGCGCAGTCCGAGAGGACGAAAGCGGTCTCCGGGTCGCCGATTCCTGACCGACAACGGCCCCATCAAGCCGCCGGCCTCCACGACGGCCTCATCGCCGCCACCGGCCAACGTCCAGAGCCGGGTGGCAGATTGACCTGAGGGCACTGCCATGACATCCGCCGAAATCGCGCAGGCTGCCTCGGGAATCTCGACGCTCCCCGGTACTCCCAGCTGGTAGGCAAAATCGACGACAGCGACCTGCATCTGCCGCCCGATGCTCTTTGTTAAGACGAGGGTTTCGCCACGGCGGTTCACCCTGTGGCCTGGAAAATCGAGAGGCCCTGAAGTATTAGACCCCGCAAGTTCGAGAACGGCTGCAACCGTCTCGAAGCCCACGAAACGGCCGCCTGACGCAACCTGCTGCGCCATCCGAATGACACGCCGTGCAATCGCGGGCGGCTCGGCAAGCAGCGCATCAACGGACAGCTCAACCCCATGAGATGTGCGCTTCATCAGTCGCTCGGCGGCAGTCGTCGCCGCAGCGTCCAGATACTCGGCGTCTTCGCGAGCAATCGTCGCCTCTCGATCGAGGACGTCGACGATCCGGGGCGAAAAGCGCGCCTCGAGAAATGGCACGAGCTCGTGACGGACGCGGTTGCGGGGAATTGTGCGGTCGTCATTGGTCGCGTCCTCGCGGAATCCAATGCGACGAGCCTCGAGAAACGCACGCACGTCGGCGCGACCGATATCGAGAAACGGCCGCACCACGAGGCCCGATCGCGGATGCATCCCGCTCAAACCGCGCGGCCCCGCTCCTCGCAGCAGTCGCAGGAGGAAGGTCTCCCCTTGATCGTTCTTCGTATGCGCCACGGCGACCGATGAAGCGCCGGCCAGGGCGGCGGCGCGCGCAAAAAACTCCGCGCGCGCGTCGTGCGCCGCCTGTTCCAGTGAGATGCCGCCCGCATCGGCTCGTGACGCAACATCGATCCGCTCGACATGCAGTGGGACGTCAAGACTGGCCGCCAGACGCTGGCAGAACTCTTCGTCGGCGTCCGCATCCGCGCCGCGCAGCTGATGATTCAGGTGCGCCGCCCCGGCGAGTTGAAAGCCCTCGGTCTCGGCAATTTCCCGGAGCACCACCAGCAGCGCGACCGAGTCTGCCCCGCCGGACAGAGCGACAACCACGCGGCTGCCTCTCGGCAGCAATCCGAAGCGCTGGATCGTGCGCCGGACGGAATCCTTCAAATGCATGGTGCGACAGTTGCGAAAGGTGCGACGGGTGCGTAGGGTGCGAAAGGTGCGGACGGAAGGTGCGAGAGGTGCGCAAGGTGCGGGTGCGCGTTCCCATCGCACCTGTCGCACCTTACGCACCCGTCGCACTCATCGCACCCGAAAAATGGTGCCGGTGCAGGGACTTGAACCCCGGACAACGCGGATATGAGCCGCGTGCTCTAACCAACTGAGCTACACCGGCGAAACACTAGATTTTACACCGAGTGGGCCCTGGACTTCAGGCCCCGGACATCGCGTCAGACAATCAACATGGCATCGCCGTAGCTGTAAAACCGGTACTCCCGCGCGACAGCCTCGCGATATGCCGCACGCACCGCCTCTAGGCCGCCGAGGGCGCTGACCAGCATCAACAGCGACGATTGCGGCAAATGGAAGTTTGTCAGCAGCGCATCGACGATACGGAACTTGAACCCTGGATAAATGAAGAGATCGGTGCGTCCCGACACCGGCGTGATGAGCCCGTGTCCCGCCATTGCCGCGGCCTCCAGCGCTCGCGTGGTGGTGGTGCCCACCGCAATGACGCGACGCCCGGCGCGCTTCGCGTTGTTAATCGCCTCGGCCGACACCTCACTGATGGAAAACCGTTCGGCGTCCAGGGTGTGCGCTTCGACTTGATTGACCCGCACCGGCTGAAAGGTGCCATATCCAACGTGCAAGGTAATGGCTGCGCACTCGACGCCGCGGCGATCGAGCGCCGAGAGAATCTCCGGCGTGAAATGAAGGCCGGCAGTCGGTGCGGCGACCGAGCCCCGCTCGCGGGCGTAGACGGTCTGATACCGCTCCTTGTCGCGTTGTTCATCCTGACGCTTGATGTAGGGCGGCAACGGAACGTGGCCGAGCGCGTCGATCGCCTCTTCGACACTTGTGCTCGATTCCGTCCAAAGGCGAAGCGTCCTCCGCCCATGGAAATGCCGCTCGAGAATCTCGCCGTGCAGAAGATGTGTCTCTGAGCGGAACTCCACGCGCGATCCCGGCTGGAGCTTCTGGCCGGGATGAACCAGCGCGTCCCACAGCCCCCCATCCAGATTCGACAGCAACAGAAACTCGACGGCGCCGCCGCTCGGAACGCGCGTGCCCAGGAGCCTTGCGGGAAATACTTTGGTATCGTTGATGACGAGGAGATCGCCTTCGCGCAGAAGCTCGGGGAGGGATGCAATCCCGGCGTGCTCGATCTCGCCGGTGCTCTTTCGCAATACGAGCAGCTTGGATGTTCCTCGCTCTGGCGTCGGCGCCTGCGCGATGAGGCCGTGAGGCAGGTCGAAGTCGAAATCGGAAACGTTCATTGACGCAGAACGGATCCTACGCGGAACTCCTTCTCCTGGATTACAGCATTAATGAAGCTTTGGGGCGATCGTCGGATGCGCGTGACGCCAGTCGTCCTTGAGAATCGCCCAGAGGATCTGGTCGAAGAAACGCCCGTTTCGGTGAAACGAGCGACGCAGCACCCCTTCCGGTACCGCGCCAACTTTTCGCAGAGCGGCGTTGCCGCGCGCGTTCAACCCGATGGACCGCGCCTCGAGACGATGCGCGCCGACGACCCCGAACGAGAAATCGATGACGGCTTTCGCGCTTTCAAGAAAAATCCCGCTGCCCCAGAATGGCGAGCCGATGGCGAACCCCCACTCTGCGCTGCCGAAGCTCGGCTCCAGCTGGCGCACCTGAAAGAGACCCATCGCGTCTTCGTATCCGTCAGGCACGACGCCAAAGCAGAAGCTGTTGCCAAGCGCGCGCTGGTGAAGCGTCTCAGCGATGAATCGGCTGAACCCGCCTTCCGTCCGTGGGAGCGGCGACACGAACTCCGCGACTTCCGCCGTCGTCAGCATCGCCAGCAACGCCTGCGCGTCACTGTCACGAAGCTCCCTGAGCGTCACATTCGCGCCCCGGATGGTCGGCAAGCCAAAATGCCAGTCGAAAGGCATCGACCCCGTAGGAATGTTGACCAGCCGCTCTTGATAAGTCATCTTTTCCATGCCCATGACAGAGCAAGGACGCTACCAGCGTGCCTGGCAATCCACGATCTGCTTGTAAGAGCATGTTATGAAACTGGTTATGGCTCTTTTCGCCGTAGTGCTTAGACTCTGATGGAAGGCTACGTGTGTGCCAATAAGGAACTTGATGATCTGTACTATATTTATAAACTATTGATATTATTTAGTTTAATATCAATGTGTCTTTAATGAACATAATGTACCTGTTAGGCGTCACGTAGCTGCTCAAATTGACCAACGAAGCAGGACTGAACCCACAGTAAACCCGGCGCCGACGGACGTCAGCAGAACCAGATTCCCCTTCTTCAGCCTCCCTTGCATTACGGCATCCGTCAACGCCAGCGGGATCGTGCCGGCCGTGGTATTGCCGTAGTTCTCAATGTTGATGATCACCTTCTCAGGCGGGAGGCCGAGGCGTTCCGCGGCCGACATGATGATGCGTCGGTTGGCCTGGTGGGAGACGAAAAGGTCGATGTCCACGGGGCTGATCTTGTTGCGGCTCATGATGCGCGCGCAGATATCCTCGGTTTTCTTCACCGCGAATTTGAAAACCGCCTGGCCGTCTTGCTTCACATAGTGCAAGCGCTGATCGACCGTCTCGTGCGAGGCGGGACGGAGGCTGCCCCCGGCGGGCATGCACAACGAAGGGCCGCCGCTCCCGTCAATCTCGTGCTCGAAATCGATGATGCCGAGGTCGTCGCCGGTCGCAGGGCTCACGACGACCGCTCCCGCGCCATCCCCGAACAGCACGCACGTCGAGCGATCGGTGTAGTCGATGATGCTCGACATGACGTCGGCGCCCACGGCAAGCGCGTGCGCGTGCGTGCCCGCCGCCACCATATGGACGGCGGTGGTGAGCGCGTACGTAAAGCCGGAGCACGCCGCACCAAGATCGAAGCCCCACGCGCGATCCGCACCGATCTTCTCCTGCAGTAGGCAGGCCGTGCTCGGAAACATCATGTCGGGCGTCGTCGTGCCGACGACGATGAACTCGATGTCGTGGGGTGTGAGGCCGGCTTGTGCAATCGCCTTCAGCGACGCTTCCTTCGCCAGATCGGACGTCCCCACGCCCGGCTCAACGACGTGACGCTCGCGGATGCCGGTGCGCTGAAGAATCCACTCGTCAGAGGTGGCGACGAGCTTTTCGAGATCCTGGTTTGTGAGGAGACGCGGCGGAACGTGAGTGGCAAGTCCGCTGATTTTGGTACGGCGAAGACCGGCTCTGTTCAAAACAAACCTCGTGCGGGTGCAGTCAACCCGAAATATTTGTAGGCGAATGCCGTCGCGACACGCCCTCGTGGGGTGCGATCGAGAAAGCCTATCTGAATAAGGAACGGCTCGTAGATATCCTCGATCGCGTCCCGCTCTTCGCTGATGGCGGCGGCAATGCTGTTGATGCCGACCGGGCCACCACCGAACTTTTCGATGATCGTCCGCAGAAGCTTGCGGTCGACCTCGTCGAATCCACGCTCGTCCACTTCGAGCAGATCGAGCGCATCGACCGCGACGGTCTCGGTGATCGACCCGTCGGCCCGCACCTGCGCGAAATCGCGCACGCGGCGCAGCAGCCGGTTCGCGATACGGGGCGTGCCACGCGATCGCCGCGCGAGCTCAGCGGCAGCCTTCTCGACGATAGGCACGTGCAGAATCCGCGCGGACCGCTGGATGATCTCCTGCACGTCCGCTTCGTTGTAGAAGTCGAGGCGGTGCACGATGCCAAAGCGCGACCGCAGCGGCGCGGTCAGCAACCCGGCGCGCGTGGTCGCGCCGATCAGCGTGAATTTTTGAAGCGGAACCTTGATGGACCGGGCGCCCGGTCCCTGGCCGATCACGATGTCGAGCTCGTAGTCTTCCATCGCCGGATACAGCACTTCTTCGATGGCCGGAGGCATCCGGTGGATCTCGTCGATGAACAGGACTTCGTGCTCGCCGAGGCTGGTGAGAATCGCCGCGAGATCGCCCGGCCGCTCGAGCACAGGCCCCGCGGTTGCGCGTACCGCCACACCGAGCTCCTGGCCGATGACGTAGGCGAGCGTCGTCTTGCCGAGGCCGGGAGGGCCGTAAAGCAACACGTGATCGAGCGCTTCGTGGCGCTGCCGCGCCGCGGCAATCGATACCTGCAGATTGGCGCGGACACGCTCCTGGCCGATGTAGTCGTCCAGCGTGCGGGGCCGCAGCCCCGCCTCGTACTGGACGTCTTCATCGACCCGGGAAGCCGTCACAATCCGCGAGTCGGTCATGTGTGAGGGATTCTACGAGACGGCGAGCCCCTCAGCAATCTTCGCTTTGATCTTCTTGATGTACCGCGCCCGGATGTCCGGGCTGTAGTCTGCTGCCTTCAAGGCGTCATCCCATTGAGCGTCGGTGATCCGACCGAGCAGCTCTGCCGTCCAACGCACGTCGGACGGGCGCACGCGGTCCACGACGTCATCGTAAATCGTGTCGAAATCGAAGACCACGCGCTCTCCGTCGATCCGTTTGATGAACCCCTGCGACTCGAAGCCCGCAATGTCGTTACGCGAGCCCTGACCGAACCCCCGCATCGCAATAGGAAGAACCCAGAGGAGCCTCGACGCCGAGGTCTTGCCGAGTGATGCCCCTAGATCGCGGACAAGATAGCGTTCCTTGCCGTTCGCATCGCGATAGATCTTGTTGTTGGATGTTTTCCAGTCCCAGCTGTTGAGGAGCACGTTCGCGACAATCAAACCCCTAAGGGCCTGGGTCTCGCTGAAGGGATTGCTGGCCCATGCCCAGTCGCCGACGACTTTCGCGTCCTCGAAATTGGCGCGGAACCTTCCGGCCGGTTGGCGACCTCCAGGCCCACCCGAGAGCTGCCAGTTAGCGAGGTAGTAGGTCGGAAGTTGGTGATAGCCAATCGCCCACAGCACGCGCGAGGCGACGATTTCCGATTGTGCCTCCGGTCCCAGCTTGACGCTCCAGCTCCGGCCCGCCGCATCCCGTACATCAAAGCCCGGGCTGTAGCCGGTGGTATCGGTCGCCACCCATGTGAATGAGCTCTCCGGCTTCACCGCCAGCTCAGCGCCTCCAGGGCCGTTGAGGAGGTCGCGCGCGGCAATGTCATCGGGCATCACCCAGAGGGCTTCCACTTTCTCCGGTGCCCTCTGCACCGTGTCGCGCTGAGCGATCGGCGCAGCTGAAGCGAAGGCAAGAGCCGCGGCGGTGACCAGAATTGCTGCACGACAAGAGAGAGGATTCATCCTCGGTACGGCTGCAAAACGTGATCCGTACCGGCACGTATCAGGCTTCGGGCGAACCTACTTCGACAATTCGCGCAGAGCGTATTTCAGGGTGGGTTCGAAAGGGCCGTTGGGTACGGCTCTCAATGCGGCATCGAGTGCACGTTCCGCCAGTGGCCTGTGATACCCGAGATTCATCAGGGCCGACAGCACATCCGTCCGGAGCGTTTCGCTCGCCGCCGCGGCGGGGGAAACCGCCATCTCGGCCGGCAACAGCGTCGCCATCTTGTCCTTCAGCTCGAGTCCGATTCGCTCGGCGGTCTTTTTGCCGATTCCAGGAATGCCTGTCAGTCTCGCAACATTGGCCTGCCGAATCGCGGCGACCAGCTCGTTGGGCTCGATGCCCGAGAGCACAGCGAGCGCAAGCTTCGGCCCGATGCCACTGACGCTGATCAGGCGTTCGAAGATCTGCAGTTCGAGTGTCGTGCCAAAACCGTACAGCAGGAGCGCATCTTCCCGCACGTGCGTGTGAACGCGCAGCGTAATCTCACTGCCGGGCTCCGCCATTTCATAAAACGTCGAAAGCGGCACATGTACGTCGTAGCCGACCCCCTGCACGTCGACAATGATCCGGTTTGGATGCTTCTCCAGCAGCCGCCCTCGAAGGTGCGCGATCATCTAGCGGGGAAGACGGAACGCACGCCAGCTCGTCGCACGGCTTGACGACCGAGATCTGGAATCCGGCTTGAGCCGGACCCCACTAAGATTCATCTTGTGAAGGTGGCAGACGGCGATCGCGAGCGCGTCCGAGGCATCGAAGGGCGCGGGCGGCGCGGCAAGTCCGAGCAGCAGCTGAATCATCGACTGCACCTGCCGTTTCTCGGCGCGGCCATATCCGACGACAGACTGCTTCACTTCCGCCGGCGTGTACTCGACGATCGGCAGGCCGGCTTCGACTGCCGCGAGCATGGCGACACCGCGCGCGTGCCCCAGCTTCAAAGCGCTCCGCGCGTTGATGGCATGAAACAAATTCTCGATGGCCACGCAGTCGGGCCGGTGCTCGGCGATCAGGACGCCGAGCTCCGCGTGAATCATCTTGAGTTTTTCGGGAAACGAGTCTGACGCGCGGGTGGCAATCGCGCCGCATGCGATCAATCGATGACGGGTGCCGTCGCTCTGCACGCAGCCATAACCGGTGCGGGCGGAGCCGGGGTCGATCCCAAAGACTCTCACGCCAGCGAGGCCTCGATCTCCTTCTCCTCGATGTCGAAGTTCGACCACACGTGCTGCACATCATCCTGGTCGTCGAGCGCGTCCATCAGCCTCACCATCTGCTGAGCGGTCTTGCCTTCGAGCTTCACGTAATTCTGGGGAATCATCGACACTTCGGCGGAGGCCGGCTCGATGCCGAGCTGCTTTACGGCGTCGCGCACCACTTGAAATGCGTCGGGAGCGCTCAGGACTTCCCAGTTGTCGCCGTCATCTTGAAGATCGTCGGCGCCTGCTTCCAGCACCGCGCCCATCAGCTTCTCTTCATCTGCCTTGGACTTCTCGATGACGATATAGCCCTTCTTGGTGAACATCCACGACACAGCGCCGGCGGCGGCGAGGTTGCCGCCGTGTTTCTCGAGCATGTGGCGAAGCTCTCCCACCGTTCGATTCTTGTTGTCCGTCAGCGTATCGATGATGACCGCCGCGCCGCCAGGGCCGTAGCCTTCGTATGTAACCTCTTCGTAGCTGATGCCGGGTTCTTCCCCGGTCCCACGACGGATCGCTCGTTTGATATTTTCGGCAGGCATGTTCGCGGCCTTGGCGTCCGCGATGATCGTCCGCAGCCGCGGATTCATGTCGGGATCGCCGCCGCCGCCGCGCGCCGCCACGGTCAATTCCTTGATGATGCGCGTAAAAATCTTGCCGCGCTTGGCGTCGAGCGCGCCCTTTTTGTGCTTGATGGACGCCCACTTTGAATGGCCTGACATGGCCGAAATTCTAGCACTTCTCCGCGAGAATGAGCCACACGTCCGCGCGCGGATCCCACGGTTCGCCTTCGTAATCGCCGAGCATGGCGCGGATGCGAAATCCGGCGCTCTCCAGCCGCCTTATCATCTGCGGAATCGTCAAAGTGCGGAACACCAGCGAGAAGCGGTGCGCTTTCCGCTCGCGGCCGCGCTGCTCGACGTACTCCTGGTCGAAGATCGTCAGCTTCCGCGCGCGATCCTGGCGGACCGACTCGACCAGCGTGATGCGCGACTTGCCACCGCGGCGGGATCCGCGAAAGCGCACGCGGTTTCGGTACTCCTTCCAGACGGGCAGATCGGGAACCAGGTCGAGGCCGAAGACACCGCCCGGCGCAAGGACGCCATGGACGGAGGCGAGCGTCGCTTTGAGATCGGATTCTCTGACAAGCGATTGAAGGATGCCGTACGGGGCCATCACCAAGCCGAAGCGCGCGGTTGTGCGAAACGGCAACGAGCGGATGTCGCCGCGCAGCCACGCCACGCTACCTTTCAGGCGCGCGCGCTTTACGCGCGTCCGCGCATGGCCGAGCATCTCAGCCGAGCGATCGACGCCAAAGACGCGCGCGCCGGCACGCGCGACGGGAATCGTGACGCGTCCGGTGCCACAGCCGAGCTCCAGGACCGGCCCCGTGGTGCGCACGGCCATCCGCTGCCAGAAGCGCACGTCGCGGCGATCGAGCGTCTGCGCGTTTTCCCAGTCGTAGAAATCGGCGTACGCATCCCAACCTTCCCAGCCTTGTGCGACGTTGGGCTTTCGACTCTGGGCTTTGGGCATCTTCAGTCAGACACGGCCAGCTCGCCCGGCACAATCGGACGGGTTCTCGGCAGTCGTCCCAGGCGCGCCAGGTTTCCGACACATGCAAGAATCCCCAGAAAGATCGCGAGCTTCAGCGAGTTGCCGGCGCGTGTGTTTGGCACCACGTACCACATGAGCCACAACGCTGGCTGCGCGAGGCACATCGCCCAGACAGTGCCGTAGAAATAGCGGCGCTCGTGACCTTCGCCCTTGGTCGAAGCCATCACGCGCGGTAGTCTGCCGAACGCGCCCAGCAACCACACCACGCCCGCAATCGGAAAGTAGGCGTAACGGTAAATCTGTTTCAGATACCACTCCCCCGTTACGACGGCGACCACGAGGCCGGAGATGTTCAGGAGCGCAAACGTGATGGCCGCGCTCCACGCAAACGTGTAGCAGACGCGTCGATACAGAGGATTGGGCCGGTCCTCGGTAAAGCGAATGATGTAGGGCGCGGCCTCGACGCCCGGAAGGCGGCCCCTCAGCCCTGCCAGGCCCGTTCCCAGCAGCACCACGCCGAGCCAGATGGCCATTCGGCTGTCGAAGCCGCGCTCGAACAGATCGAAGGTGAGCGGCCCTGGTGCAATGAAGAACACAAAAATCCAGATGGGCCAATGGTTGAATCGATAGTAGAGCTTGTTGCGCGTGCGGATCTTCCGCTGCGACGCATACTCGACCGGTATCGCGTACTCCGTGGACTCGTTCACAGTTGATCCCTGCTCCTGTCTATCAGTCTATCGATCACTTGTTTTGGTGTGTCGCATCCGCTCGTCGCAAGGCGATCTGCGACATAGGCGCGCAGCCTTCCGAGCGGTCCACGATACGGATGACGGGAGCAATAATATTTCAGCGCCGAGTGCCTCTGCACGAAACCGGCCACCCGCGCGAAATGTTCAGAATCCGATTGAATCGGAACCGCGCCGGCTGACGCGCGGAACACGCTGATGAGGTTCCCTCCATCGGGCGACGTGGTCGTCTGCACGGGCTCGAAGCCCGCCTTCCGCCCCAGCGCCTCCAGCGTCGGGCGGCTGAAATTGTAGAAGTGCGCGAAATGAAATCGATGGCCGGGGGCGACGCACTCCGCCTCCACGTTCGGGACCTCAACGAGCAGCACCCCGCTCTCGGCGATCCAGGATCGGATGCGAGACAGAATCGCCAGGGGATCCTCGACATGCTCCAGCGCGTGATACATCGTCACAACGTCGAAGGTACCGGACGGAAACGAGACGTCCTGCACGAAACCCGTATCAACCGGCACGCCGAGTGCCTCCCGTGCGTGCCGCGCATAGTGTTCATCGGGCTCGAGGCCGGTGGCGTCGAAGCCGAAGCGACGCAACACGTAGACGACCTCGCCTCCGCCCGCGCCGGCGTCAAGGACGCGATCGCCGCTGCGCAGATATTGTGCAAGCGCGTGATATCGATTGAGCGCGCCCCGCCCCGATCGCGCGATATGCCGGAGCGACGGCGTCGAATGCCCTTTGTAGTCGAGCCGGTATTCCTGCGAGTAGTAGCGCCGCACCTCTGCCTCGCCGGGCCTGGGATTCGACCACACCAGCCCGCAACGCTTGCAGATCGTCGTCCGTAGGGGACGGCCGTCGCGATCGCGTGTGCCGATGACCTCGACGTCGGATCCACCACAGAGATTGCACGGGATCGGGCACTCACTCACGATTGGAGACCAGCACGAACTGGGGCAGCTCCGAACCCTGAAGGAAATTTCTCGGCTTCAGATCGAACATCTGCTGCCGCGCAAGAATGTACGTCTGCACGGGCAGCCGATCCTTGACGCTTTCATATTCGGACTCCGGCATGATGAAGTAGATATCGCTGCTGGAGTGAAACACCGCTCGCAGGTGATCGGGGAGCACAACCTCCATAATGGGACGCTGGAGGTAGAACACCATGCTGGGCAGGGAGAATTTATACGAACCGACGATCGCGCCGATGCTCGCACGCGTTCGAATGACGCCGGCGAACGGCCTCACGGGCTTGTAACGCTCGAAGTCGGGAAGCGTGCAGAGCACGACGCACCAGGTCACGAGCACCACCGCCGACGCGAGCACCGCGACGGCACCGAAGAGTTGCCGGCGTAGCGTCATCACCAGCGCCACGCCGCCACCGGCAAGGGCGACCGCTCCTATGAAGGTGGCGCCGCTCAACGAATACCGTTGGGAGATCGCGAACACCCAGATCAGGACCGATCCGGCAACAAGCAACAGCAGCGCCGACGCACCCGTCAGCCAGCTTGCAGGCCGCGCGACCGTCGCGCCTTCCAGGGCTGATGCGAGCATCGCACCGATAAGCGCCGCTTCGGCGGCGACGATCGGCAGAATGTACAAATCTTCCTTGGTGCCCGACATCGAGAAAAACGCCACGACCGTCGCAACCCAGATGACCAGGAGCCGCGCCACGCGATCCTGAAACTTTTCCTGCACGGCCCACCAGAGGGCAACAGGGATCAGGAACGACCAGGGGAACAGATCCGCAAGCATCACTGGCAGATAGAACAGCACGCCTCGCGACTGCTCGCCCACGGCCTCCGCAAAACGCCCAAGGTTCTCCCCAAAGATGAAAGCGCCGATGTATTCCCATCCGTGCTCGCGATACAGAAGGTAATACCAGGGCACTACGATGGACAGGCTGATGAGCGCTCCCGCCGGCAGCATCATGTGCCGGAGATCGCGCAGCCGTTTCTGCGAAGCGAGGTAGATGAAGAACACGACCGCAGGAATGAACACCGCAACCGGTCCTTTGGTTAGCACGCCGAACCCGGCGGAGACGTACATGAGGGCGAGATAGACACGCCGCTGCTGGGGCCGCACCTCTGTCAGAGCGAAACACAGCAGCACGAGGCCCGTCCACATCGTGATGTGGACATCGATGATGATGCGGCGCGCGAGCAGCAGCAGCCTCGGCGAGGTGGCCAGCACGAGCGCCGACAGCAGGCCAGCAGTTGTTCCCCCAAGTAGACGGCCGAGGCCGAAGGCGGTGGCCACAATCGCGAGCCCTCCCAGTGCAATCGGCAGCCGCTCGCTCCATTCGGAAATACCAAACAGGTGGTATGAGGCTGCGACGTTCCAGTATGAGAGCACCGGCTTGTTCATCCGCAGCTGAAAATTGAAGCTGGGCGTCACGTAATCGCCGGCCTCGATCATCTCGCGGGGCGTCTGCGCGTAGAACGCCTCGTTTGCGTCCCAGATCGACGAGACCCCAAGATTCACCAGGAACGGGATGGCAGCCGCCAGGAGCAGCACCGCGAGCAGAATCTGCCTGGGACTTCGAAAACCAAACATCGGGCGGTTCAAAGTATCACGGCCTGAGGCAATAAAGCGCGATGCCGGTGGCGGTTGCAAGATTCAGCGAATCGACTTTTCGGTGGATCGGAATGCGCACGCACACGTCGGCCATCGCCTCTGTCCCGGGCATCAATCCAGGACCTTCGCTGCCGACGATCACCGCCATCCGCTGGTGCCTTTCACACGCGTCAAGATCGATGGCGGACTCCCTGGGCGTCAACGCAACCAGCGTGAAACCCTTCGCCTTCAGCATGACGAGGCCTGCCGGCCAGTCCTCTATTCGCGCGTACGGCACGCGCAGCACACTGCCCATCGATGTGCGGATGGCCTTTCGGTACAGCGGGTCGCAACAGGTCGGGCTCAAGAAAACCCCGCCGGCGCCAAACGCGGCTGCGTTGCGAAACACACTGCCGACGTTGTCGGCGTCGGTGACCCCTTCCAGCACGAGTACGAGCTCGGACGAATCGGCGATTTCAGCGGCCGTTCGTTCCGCCGGCCGCTCCACCAGAGCGAGGCATCCGCGATGCAGGTTGAACCCGGTAATGGCGTTGAATGCATCGGTCTCGCAGATGTAGACGGGTGTCTCCTCAGGTGTGACGGCTATCGATTGCTCGAGCGCGCGGAACGCCGCGTCATTCAACAGCAGGGACACGACGCGATGTCCGTCTTCGATCACACGGCCGACGACGAGGCGTCCTTCGGCGACGAACAGGCCGCGACGCCGCACCCATTCCGCATCGGTCACGTTCCGATAGTCTTCAATGCGGGGATCGTCGAAGCGATCGATCCGAAACACTCTCATGAATACACTCCACAAATTGTATTCTTCGGCATGCGTATCGGCATCGATTTAGGCGGAACGAAGATCGAGGGCATCGCGATCGACGGCTCGAACGAGTTGCTGCGGCGTCGCGTTCGCACGCCCCGCGACGACTACCCCGCCACCATCCGGCAGATCAGCGCTCTCGTCGCAGGCATCGAGACTGAGCTGGGGCGGAGCGGCACCGTAGGCGTCGGCATTCCTGGGGCGGTTTCTGCGGCGACCGGCCTGATCAAGAACGCCAACTCAACCTGGTTGATCGGCCAGCCGCTCGACCGCGATCTCGCGCGCGCGCTGAAGCGTCCTGTCCGCGTAGCAAACGACGCGAACTGTTTCGCGCTGTCCGAGGCGACCGACGGCGCCGGGGAGCACGCCGAGGTCGTCTTCGGCGCCATTCTCGGCACAGGAACCGGCGGCGGCATCGTCGTCAACGGTCATCTCATTGAGGGGCGGAACCGCATCGCCGGCGAGTGGGGACACAATCCACTTCCCTGGCCGGGTGAGCACGAGCACTCAGGCCGTTCGTGTTACTGTGGACGAACAGACTGCATCGAGACATTTCTTTCCGGACCAGGCCTGTCGATCACCTATGCCTCGATAGGGGGCCAGCAGATCGAAGCGTCGGATATCGCCGCGCGGGCAGGGTCGGGTGATCGGCTGGCTGCAAGAGCCCTCGATCTCTACGAAGGTCAGCTGGCACGTGCGCTGGCGAGTATCATCAATGTGCTCGATCCGGATGTGATCGTGCTTGGCGGCGGCCTGTCGAACATCGGCCGTCTGTACACCAATGTTCCGGCGTTGTGGCAGCCATATGTGTTTTCGGATGCCGCCGATACACCGCTCGTACCAGCTCGTCACGGAGATTCCAGCGGCGTTCGTGGTGCCGCCTGGCTATGGAGGGACACTGATGAAGGGTCGAATTAGCTCAGTCATTCTGCTCACGCTCGCCTTGTCGTGGACGGCTCTCGCGCAGATGCCATCGCCGATGCGCGAAGGCAACTGGGAAATCACGATGAAGATGAGCATGCCCGGCATGAAGATGGACATGCCGCCTATGAAGCAGACGCAGTGCATCACGGCGGCGATGGCTAAAGACGTCGAGTCTGCGATGCCCAAAGGCGCCGGGAGCGATTGCAAGTTCAGTGACCACAAAGTTACAGGCAGTACGGCAAGTTACAAGATGGTCTGCACGAAGCCCGCGCCGACGACGGCCACGGCCGAGATGACCTTCAAGGGTCGCGACGAATACACGGGAACGATGACGATCGATTCGAGCGGCAAGCAGATATCGATGGCGTACGAAGGCAAGCGGCTTGGGGACTGCCCGAAGTAACTGGTGAACTTGTGAACTAGTGACCTGGTGATCTAAGACCTTAGCACTCGAGAACCTGAGAACCCTCGATCGTCATCACACGCGTGGCGAACTGATTGGCAAAGCCTTCGTCGTGCGTGGTGACGATCAGTGTTCGCCCTGCGGCGGTCAAGCGCTGAAGCAGCACACCGAGCTCGGCCCGTCTCGACGGGTCGAGCGAGGCCATCGGCTCGTCCATCAGTAGAACCGGCGGGTTCACCGCGAGGGCTCGGGCGATCGCCACACGCTGGGCTTCACCCCCGGACAGCTCGCGCGGCAAGGCAGCCGCCCGCGATTCCACGCCGAGCTTCCTCAATAGTTCTCTGGCATTCTGCTCGGCTGCCTGGCGCGGCGTCTCATACACGTGCATCGGGGCGAGGCAGACATTCTCCAGCGCAGACATGTGCTCGAAGAGACAGTGAAACTGAAACACCAGGCCGACGTTGCGCCGGAGCCGGTGAAGCATCTCGCGATCGGGCGGCCGCCGACCTTCCAGCCGCGCATCCCCCACCTCAATGGATCCACTCTCGAACACACCGAGCCCCGCAATCGCACGAAGTATCGTCGTCTTGCCCGAGCCCGACGCCCCGCGAAGGACGACAAGATCCCCCGGGGCGGCCTCGAAGCTCAGCCTCGAGACGAGCACCCGCCCGCCTCGCGCAAGCTCGACGTCGCGAATCGTTAAGACCGATTTCACAAGATCACCAGTTCATGAACTCACGAGCTCACAAGTTAGTTAGGTTGCCACCGCCGCTCGAGCCTGCGCGCCAGTTCTGCCAGCGGAAGCGACATGGCGAGATAGAGCGCCGCGCAGATGGCGCCGGGGATTACCCAGCTCCCCAGGTTGGTGGCAAACATCTGCGTCTGTTTCGTGAGCTCCACAACCGTCAGCACTGACACGAGCGATGAGTCCTTCAGTAGTGCGATGAAGTCGTTCGTCATCGGCGCAAGCGCAACGCGAAACGCCTGCGGCGCGCGAATCAGGCGCAGGGCCTGAAATTCGGTGAAGCCAAGCGCTCTCGACGCTTCGAGCTGTCCGAGCGGCACCGACAACAGCGCGCTGCGATAGATCTCGCTTTCATACGCGGCGTAGTTCAGCGCCAGCCCCAACAGCGCGGCTACGAAGGCGGGCAGACGGACCGCTTCGGCGATTCCGTAATACAGCACGAAGAGCTGGAGAAGCAGCGGCGTGCCGCGTATCAATTCCACGTAACCCGTCAGCAATGCGCGCGTGAGGCGATCGCCGTAGAGCCGTCCTGTCGCGATCGCGATGCCGAGGACGACGGCCACCAGCATCGCGCCGCACGAAAGCACCAATGTGAGCGCACTGCCTCGCAATAGCACCGGCAGATATCTCCGTGTGGCTTCCCATCTTGGCAGCGTCGCCATGTTCACGCTTTCGTATCCGACAATCGGAGGGATCAAATCGCCCTTCAGGACCCGTGCGAATAGCTGCCGCTGGTCGTCGTTCCAGACCTTCCATTTCCTGAAGATGGCCTCGAGACGGCCGTCCAGCATCGCTTCCAGCAGGATGCGGTTGATGCGATCGCGCAGCTCGACATTGCCCGGGGCGAGCACTCCCACATAGTGGGACACCGCGACTGGCGCCGCGTGTGTGACGAACCCCGGCGTGATCCGGCTGCGCCGCTCCGCGAGTACGTTGTCCAACAGCACAGCATCGAGCCGCCCGATCAGCAAGTCCGAATACGGATGCACGTCGTCTTCATAAGAGACGGCGGTGATACCGTGATCGCGTTCGGCAGTGAGGAGGATGTCGTAGGCGATCGTGCCGCCGAGTGTGCCGACGCGACGGCCGCGCAGGTCCGCGAGCGTACGAAATTGTCCGGCATCAGCCGAGCGCACGCTCAGCACCTCGCTGAACTGATAATACGGAAGGGTCACAGCGTAGGTGGCTCGTCGCGTGGGCGTGTCTTCGATGCCGCTGAGCCCGATTTCGGCGTCCCCGCGCGCAATCGACTGATCGATCGAGGCGAAGGCTACTTCGACGAACTGCGGCTCGCGGCCGAGGCCACGGGCGATAAGCCCCGCGATCTCGACATCGAAGCCCGCGACTTTGGACGGATCGGCGGGATCCGCTTCCACGTACGGTGCGCCGCCTTCGGCATCGCCCGCCCACCGGAAGATCGGCGCAGACTGCGCGCCGAGCTCGACCTGGAGCACGCAGGCCAGGATCACCGCATATGTAACGAGCCTGACCATCCGCGCGTCAATATAGCAGTAGTGCCGGGCTTCAAAGAGGCTTGCTTGCGCCAATCGAACGCGAAGTAGAATCGAGAGCACCGTGTTCAACTCGCTGTTCGAATTCTTTTTCAAGTATTCTCCGTACGTCTTTCAGCAGGGAGAGTTCCGGCTCGCCGCATCGTCGCCAACCTTCGTTGCCGTCGCGCTTGCGGCCGTCATCGCGCTCGCCACTGTTCTGACGTATCGGACCGCGCCCGGTGACGCCAGTGTTCTGGATCGCGCCGTGCTGATCACGCTGCGGCTGTGCCTCGTCGTTCTCGTGCTCTTCTGCCTCTTCCGCCCCGTGCTGATTCTCCGCGCGGCCGTGCCGCAACAGAACTTCCTCGGCATCCTGCTGGACGACTCACGCAGCATGCGGGTTGCTGACCAGGACGGCAAGGCGCGTGGCGAGTTTGTGAATGAAGCATTCAACCCGGACAGCCCCATCATGAAGGCGCTGTCGAGCCGCTACGCCGTGCGGATTTTCCGCTTCGCGTCTTCGACAGATCGCATCGCCGCCTCGCGCGATCTGTCATTCGATGGAACGCAGACGAAGCTCGGCGACGCCCTCCAGAGGTCGAAGGAAGAGTTCGCCGGGCTGCCGCTGGCCGGTCTCGTCGTGGTGACGGATGGCGCCGACACCGAAGCATCCTCGATCCAGGAATCGCTGCTCGAACTGCGCGCCAGCCAAATCCCTGTATTTACGGTAGGCGTCGGCAAGGAGGCGCTCGGGCGCGACATTCAGGTCAGCCGCGTCAGCGCACCACGGAAGGTCCTCAAAGGTACAAATCTATCTGTCGACGTCATCGTGTCGCAGAACGGCTTTCGGGGAACGACGGTGCCGCTCAACGTAGAAGATTCCGGCCGCATCATCAGCTCGCAGCAGGTGCCTCTGACGAACGACGGCGAACCGACGACCGTGAAGGTGCACTTTACCGCCAACGAGGCCGGCGCCCGAACGATTCGGTTCAGGATTCCGAATCAGGACGGCGAAGAAATCGCGCAGAACAACGTGCGTGACGTGCTCCTGGACGTGCAGGATCGCAAAGAGAAGATCCTCTTCTTCGACGGCGAGCCGCATTTCGAGGTCAAGTTCATCCGGCGGGCCGTCGCCGATGATCCGAATCTGCAGCTGGTGGTGTTGCAGCGAACAACGGCCACAAAATTCTTCCGCATCCTGATCGACAGCGGTGACGAGCTCGCAGCGGGCTTTCCCAAGACACGTGACGAGCTGTTTTCGTACCGCGGCTTGATACTCGGCAGCATCGAGGCGAATGCCTTCACTGGCGATCAGCTGCGGATGATTGCGGACTTCGCCGATCGCCGAGGCGGCGGCCTCATGATGATTGGCGGACGAAGAGCATTTGCAGAAGGCGGATATGCCGGGACGCCGGTAGCCGATGCGCTGCCAGTGGTTCTAGGGTCCAAACAGTCCGACACGACGACGAGAGTGCAGGTGTCACCGACGCGTGCGGGGCAATCCCACGCAGTCACGCAGATCGAGAAGACTGAACAGGAGTCCGTGAAGCGCTGGAGTGAGCTGCCCCAGGTGATCACCGTGAATCCGATACGCCAAATCAAGTCCGGGGCGACCGCACTCCTTAGAGGCGTTGACGACAACGGCCGCGAGTCGATCGTCCTTGCCTATCAGCGGTACGGGCGTGGGAAGTCGCTCGCGTTTCCGATCTACGATTCGTGGACGTGGCAGATGGACGCCAAGATTCCCGTGGAAGATATGACCCACGAGACGTTCTGGCGCCAGGTCATGCGCTGGATGGTCGATGGCGTGCCCGACCAGCTGGAGCTCACGAGCTCGCCGGATCAGGTCGAGCCGGGCGAGACCGTGACGCTGATTGCCGAAGTCGCCGATTCAAGTTTCCTCGAGGTGAACGACGCGGGTGTCAGCGCGCATGTCACCGGTCCGAAGGGCGCCGCCTTCGACGTGCCGCTGCAGTGGACTGGCGAGCGCAACGGCGAGTACCGCGGCACATTCACGCCTGGCGAGATCGGGATGTACGAAGCGCGCGTCGATGCCTCGCGCGCGGGCGCGTCGCTCGGCCGCAACGTCGGTCACGTACGGGTCGCGTCGAGCGACAGCGAGTATTTCGACGCCGCGATGCGCGCGCCGCTGCTGCGGCGCATTTCGGAAGAGACGAGCGGTGTTCACTACACGCCGGCGAACCTCTCGTCTCTGCCCGACGACGTGAAATACGCAGGCCGCGGCGTGACGACCGTGGAAGAGCGCGATCTCTGGGACATGCCCATCGTGCTGTTCCTGCTGCTCACCGTGATGCTGGCTGAGTGGAGCTACCGCAGGGTTCGGCATTTGGCATAGGTGGGAGCTCGTAGCTGGTGGCTGGTAGCTGGTGGCTGGTAGCTGTTCAAGGAGGGTTCCGTGGCGAGTATCGAGCAGGATCTTCAACAGGACGACGTGGCGCTCGCAGATCGGATGAAGCGGGGCCGCGAGCAGATCGTCACGGAATTGCGGAAGCTCATCATCGGCCAGGACGAAGTCGTGGGACAGGTGTTGTTGACGCTGTTCGTCGGCGGCAACAGCCTCATCGTCGGCGTGCCTGGACTGGCCAAGACGCTGCTCATCCATTCGATGGCGCGCGTGCTCGATCTCAAGTTCAACCGTATTCAGTTCACACCCGACCTGATGCCATCCGACATTACCGGAACCGATATCATCAATGAAGATCCCGCCACAGGCCGGCGGCAGATGGTGTTCGCGCCCGGGCCGATATTCGCCAATATCGTGCTGGCGGACGAAATCAACCGCACGCCGCCCAAGACGCAATCCGCGCTACTCGAAGCCATGCAAGAACATCGCGTCACCGTGCAGGGGCGAACATATACGCTCGAGGAGCCGTTCTACGTCTTCGCGACGCAAAACCCCATCGAGCTCGAAGGGACTTACCCGCTCCCCGAAGCCCAGCTCGACCGCTTCATGTTCCACATCGTCATCGAGCATCCGCCTGAAGATGAGGAATACGAGGTAGTACGGACGACGACGGCGGTTCTGAACCCGCAGTTCGAGCGCCCGGTGAGCGGCGCCGACCTGGTCGCCTTCCAGCGGCTCGTGCGGCGGGTTCCTGTCGCCGAACCGGTCATGCGCTACGCGCTCGAGCTCGTGCGGACGACGCGCCCGAAGGGAAAACAAGCGCCCGATGTCGTGAAAAAATGGGTCGCCTTCGGTGCGAGCGTGCGCGCCGCGCAGTACCTCATCCTCGGCGCCAAGGCTCGCGCGCTGACCAACGGCCGCTACCACGTGAGCTTCGACGATATTCGGGCGCTTGCGCACCCCGTGCTGCGCCACCGCGTGTTGACGAACTTCCACGCTGAATCTGAAGGCATCACGAGCGACTCGATCATCGATCAGCTGCTCGAGGCGGTGCCAACACCGCGGTCGGGAATGTAGTCACTCATGTGCACTGAGCAGATCGTTGACCGTATCAAGATCCGGAGCGTAAGCGACGGCACGCGCACGGGGGTGGGGCCCCGTGCGGACTAAGTAATGGAAACTCACGCTCTTCCCGGCGCCCGCTTCGTCGACCCGAAGGTGCTCGCGCGCATCGGCAACCTGGAGCTGCTCGCGAAGACCGTCGTCGACGGCTTCATCAACGGGCTCCATCGTTCTCCGTATTTCGGGGCGTCGGTCGACTTCGCCGAACATCGGGGCTACATGCCGGGCGACGATATCCGCCGTGTGGATTGGAAGCTCTACGCGCGCACCGATCGGTATTACCTCAAGGAGTACGAAGCGGACACCAACACCAACCTGTCGGTCATTCTCGACGTGTCCCGTTCGATGGACTTCGCCAGCCGCGGTATTTCGAAGCTCGACTACGGCAAGTATCTGTGCGCGTGCCTCGCATATTTCGCCCAGAAGCAGCGCGATCGCATCGGCTGCGTGACCTTTGACAACGACATCGTGGCGCACATCCCGCCGTCCGCGAAGCACCTCGAGCGTGTGCTGCATACGCTCGATCGCGCGAAGCCGGCGCGCAAGGGCGAGGTGACGGTGCCGATGCAAAAGATGGCCGAGCACTTCGGCCGCCGCGGCATTCTCGTCATCGTGTCGGATCTCTACGAGAATCCTGAAACGGTACTGGAGGCGGTCAAGCCACTGCGGTATCGCGGCAACGATCTCGTCGTGTTCCATGTCCTCGACCCATCGGAGATCGACTTCACGTTCTCCGAAGCCGCGAGCTTTCAGGATCTCGAGACCGGGGAGCAGATTCCTGTCGTTCCGACCGCGCTCGCGGAGCAGTACCGGGCGCTCGTGCAGGAGCATATCGGCGCACTGAGCTCTCGCTTCTCTGCAAATCGGGTCGATTACACGCTGGTCGACACCTCCACGCCGCTCGACTACGCGCTGTTCAAGTACTTGTCGTCGCGCCAGCGGCTGAGCCGGGTGAGATAGACGATGGCGTTTCTCGCACCTCTGTTCTTTGCCGCGCTTGCGACACTCGCCATTCCGATCGCGATCCACCTCACGCAGCGCGAGAGAAAGCAGGTTGTCGAGTTTCCCTCGCTGATGTTCCTGGAGAAAATTCCGTATCAATCGGTACGGCGGCGCCGCATCCGCGATTGGCCGCTGCTGGCAATGCGGCTGGCGGCGATTCTCCTCATCGTGCTGGCATTCTCGCGCCCCTTCTTCGACAGGCCGTTGCCTGCGCTGGCAAACGCCGCGGGTCCGCGCGAAGTCGTCATCCTGCTCGACCGTTCGTACAGCATGGGCTACGGCGATCGGTGGGCGCGCGCGCAAGCGGCCGCGCGCGAAGCGGTGCAGGGGCTCAGCCGGAACGATCGCGCGACTCTCATTCTGCTCGGCACGAGCGCGCAGCTGGAAGTGCGGGCCACCGCCGATCTCTCGCGCGTGACGGCGACCATCGACGCCGCGAAGCTCAGCGCAGAGGCGACCCGCTACGCCCCCGGGTTGAAGCTCGCGCAGCGGGTGCTCGCTGATTCGACGCTCCAGAACCGCGAAGTGGTGATGATCAGCGACTTCCAGCGTAACGGCTGGGTGCGCGACGAGAGCCTAAGGCTGCCCTCAGGGACCATCTTCAGACCCATCGCGATTACGGACCCTCTGCCCGCCAACCTCACCGTGTCATCGGTCTTACCGCAGCGGTCGATGTTCTCGGGACAGGAACGAGTGACCGTCGCCGCGGGCGTGATCAATCGCGGCCCCGCCGCTGCGAGCAATGTTCCAGTCCACCTGGAGCTCGATGGGCGCAGTGTCGAGACGCGGACGATCTCGGTGAAGCCGGGCGAGCCCGCGTCGGTCACGTTCCAACCGTTCACCCTGGCGCGTGCGTTTACCCGCGGTGCCGTGCGGATTGGAGATGACAGGCTGAAGCAGGACAACGTCTTCTATTTCGTGGCTTCGCCCGCGCAGCGCCTTCCGGTGTTCGTGCTCGATTCGCCGCGCGCCTCGCGCGAGGCCAGCTTGTACCTGCAGAAAGCGCTGGCCATCGGCACGACTCCAGCTTTTCGGGTCGACGTGCGGCAGGGTGAATCGATTTCCAGCGCCGACCTCAGCCGGCATCGTGTGGTGGTCTTAAACGACGTGGCCGCGCTGTCATCAGGAGACGTGCTCAAACAGTTCGTTTCGCAGGGCGGCGGGCTCTTCGTGATTCTCGGTGAGCGTGCCAACTGGGGAACCGATTCGAACGATCTTCTACCCGGCGTGCCCGCCAGCGTGATCGATCGCCTCGGCCGCGGCGGATCGCTCGCAGAGCTCGATTACAGTCATCCGATCCTCGAGATCTTCAAGGCCCCAAGAAGCGGCAACCTGTCTACTGGACGCTTCTTCCGCTATCGAGCCGTAACGATGAAAACGGATTCAACCGGCGATAAGACAGGCGCACAGGCGCCGGCTGGTCGGGTCATTGCGCGATTCGATGACGGCGCCGTAGCGATGGCCGAACGGCGGATCGGATCGGGTCAAGTCGTCATGTGGACGTCTACGCTGGACAACTACTGGAACGACCTGGCGCTCAAAGCCGTCTACTTGCCATTCGTGCACGAAATCGTCCGCCATCTCGCGACGTACGAAGAACAGGCGAGTTGGTTCACCATAGGCGACGTGATCGATCCGGCGCACCTCATGCGATCTTCCGGCGTCGGATTGCAGAGTGGCACGGGCGCGATGGTGTTGACACCAGATGGCCGGAGAATGGAACAGCCAGGAACGCCGACGCCGGTACAGCTCGATCAACCCGGCTTCTATGAAGTGCGCGGGCGTTCGAATCAGGCGACGGTGACCATCGCCGCAAATCTCGACACGGCAGAATCCGACTTCGCCATGCTCGACACTCAGGAGCTCTCAGCTGCGCTCGCGGGCAGGCCAGGCAGCGTCAATGCCGCGGCCGCAGACGCAGCGACGATCACACCAGAAGATCAGGAGCGCCGTCAAAATTTCTGGTGGTACCTGTTGATCGCTGGGCTCGTCCTGCTCGGCGTAGAGACTGCCATATCCAACCGGATGAAAGGCCCAATCGAGGGCACACGCCTCACTCCGATCGCTACGGAGTGAGCTGCGAGCGGGGCGGAGGGGCCTCCGCGACTGATGAACGACTGTCACTGTCATTTCTTCTCTGAGCAGTTCTTCGCCACCCTGGGCGGCCAGCGTCCGCCTGGCGCGCAACAGTCTGCGGCCGAGGTCGTGTCCGCGCTCGGATGGGATCCGCCGGGCTCAGCCCAGGACCTCGCCGACCGCTGGGTGCGGGAGCTCGACCGTCAGGACGTTGGACGCGCGGCGCTCATCGCCAGTGTTCCCGGCGACGAGGGCTCCGTCGGCGTTGCGATCGCACGTCATCCGTCGCGATTCGTCGGGTTCTTCATGGTCGATCCGACGGCTCCAGATGCCGCTTCGAGAGTAGAACACGCTTTCCATTCACTCCGCCTCCGCGGCGTCTGCCTGTTTCCGGCGATGCAGCGCTATTCGCTGCACGACGCGCGCGTCGCCGAAATCGTGCAGATCGCGAGCAGACACGCGAGCAGCGCCGTGTTCGTCCATTGCGGCGCGCTGTCGGTCGGGGTGCGCAAAAAGCTCGGCCTGCCGAGTCGCTTCGACGTGAGCTTCGGCAATCCGCTCGACGTCCACGCTCTGGCCGTAGACCATCCGAGTGTGCCGTTCATCATTCCCCACTTCGGGGCGGGCCTTCTTCGCGAAGCGCTCATGGTGGCTGACCTCTGTCCCAATGTGTTCCTCGACACATCCAGCACGAACCGCTGGATGGCATACACCCCCTCACTGACACTCACCGACGTCTTCCGGCAGGCGCTCGCGGTTGCCGGGCCGGACAGGCTGCTGTTCGGCACCGACTCGTCTTTTTTTCCGCGGGGATGGACCCGGCAGGTTCATGATGCGCAGGTAAGCGCGCTCGATTCTCAGGGCGTAGACGAGACTGTGCGCCGGCGTATTTTCGGCGAGAATTTCGACCGGTTGTTTCCTCTCCGTACGTAGTCTCCATCGCGGCCGAATCGTGGTTTTTTGATGCTAAGCTGGGACTGATTCAGGGGGAACCATGCTTCACGAAGAGTCGTCCGCGAGCGAGCGCTCCGAGCTGACCAGCATCATTCGGGAGATCCGAACGCGATGGCGGCTCAAGCTCGCCGTGCGCGGTGCGGCGTTCGTGGTGGGGGGCTTTCTGCTGACGCTGCTCCTGTCGGCGTACGCCCTGGAGACCCTGAAGTTCAGTCCAGGTTCCATCATCGCGTTCCGGGTCGGAATGGTGATGATTTTCGGCGCGCTCGCCGGCTACTTCTTCGTCATACCGCAGTGGCGCCGCGTGACGGACCAGCAGGTCGCGCTGTACCTCGAAGAGTGCGAGCCATCGCTCGAGACCGCGATACTGAGCGCGCTCGAAGCGGAGAAGCAATCAGCCTCTCACTCGCCCGCGCTCGCGCGCCGGCTTGTCGAACAGGCGATCGATCGCTGCGGGATCATCGAGCGTGGCCGCCGCCTCGAGGCGCAACCGTTGCGTCGATATGCCACGGTCATCGGCGGCACCGTGGCTACCGCCCTCGTGATTTTTCTGCTCGGTCCCGCCTATCTCCGGCAGGGGGCGTCTGCGCTATTGCTCATGGCAGGCGACGTCCTCGAGGCGAGCCCGTATCACATCGACGTGAAACCCGGCAACACAACCGTTCCACGCGGATCCGATCAGATCATCAACGCAACGGCGCAGGGCTTTGAGTCGGACAGAGCCGAGCTCCTGATCCGCAAATCGGTGAATGCGCCCTTCGAGCACGTGCCGATGGTGTTCAACAGCGACACGAAGACCTTCGAAGGCATGCTGTTCGATCTGCCAGGGTCCATCGACTACTTCGTCGAGTCTGGCGGCGTAAAGTCGTCGGTCTTTACGATGCACGCGGCCGATCTGCCCTACGTCAAGCAGCTCGAGATGGAGTACGTGTTCCCCGCCCACACGGGGCTCGCACCGCGCAAGATCGAAAACGGCGGCGACATCGCCGTGCTGCAAGGCACCCAGGTCAGGCTGCGCATCACGCCGACCATGGCGGCGCCTGCCGGACGTATTCTCGTCGACGGCGGCACGGTCATCGCCCTCACCCCGGAGGCCGGCGTGTTTACCGGAACGATTCCGGTCGCCAAGGACGGTTTCTATCGTATCGAGCTCCAGGGCGGTCCGGAGAACAAGCTGGTCAACGCATCGCCGCAGTACACGATCGACGTCCTCGAGGACCAGGCGCCGACGGTGTCCATCGCCAAGCCGGGCCGGGACATGACAGCCTCCCCCGTCGAAGAGCTTTCGATCGAAGCGCGCGCAGATGACGACTTCGGCGTCCGCCAACTTCAGCTGATCTACTCGGTGAACGGAGGCCCGGAACAGCTCAGAACGCTGGCGGACAGCCGCACCCGCCCGCAAGCGGAAGTGTCGGCAGCGCATACGTTCTATCTCGAAGAGCTCAAGCTTCAGCCGGGCGATTCGGTGTCGTACTACGCGCGCGCGATCGACAACGACTCCATCCGCGGCGGCAAGACAACCTCGAGCGATCTCTATTTCGTCCGTATCCGCAAGCTCGACGAACAGTTCAAGTCGGCGATGTCCATGGGGGGTGGTGGCGGTGGTGGCGGCGGCGGGATGCAGGTCGACGCGCTGTCCCAGCAGCAGCGCGAAATCATCTCCGCGACGCACAATATCGTCCGCGACAGAAAGACGATGACGCCGCAGAAGGTGCGGGAGAACCTCGTCGTCGTGGCGCTGTCGCAAGCGAAGCTGCGCGAGCAGGTGGAAGGACTCGTCGGCCGCATGAACAGCCGGCTGGTGGAGCCGGACCCGGCGTTCAGGCGGATTGCGGAACTGCTCCCGAAGGCCGCGGAGGAAATGCGTGCGGCTGAAGCCAAGCTTCAGGCTCACGCACCGACCGACGCGCTGCCTCCGGAGAACCGCGCGCTTCAACAGCTGCAGACGGCCGAAGAGGAGTACGAGAAGCAGATTAGCCAGCAACGCGGCGGAGGCGGCGGTGGTGGCGGCGGCGCTGGTTCGGTGTCTGAAGATCTGGCGGAGCTCTTCAAGCAGGATCTGGACAAGCTTGCGAATCAGTACGAAACCGCGCAGAGCGCGCAGCAACAGCAGTCGGATCAACAGGTCGACGCGCTCATGGAGAAACTGCGCGAGCTTGCACGCCGCCAGCAGCAGGAAGCCGAACGGCAGCGTCAGCAGGCACTGGCCGGGCAAGCCGGGCAGGGTGGCGGCGCCAGCCAGCGAGCCCTCGCGGAGCAGGCCGACGAGGCGGCTCGTCAGCTCGAGCGGCTGTCGCGCGAGCGCAATCGACCGGACCTCGCGCAAGCGGCTCAGCAGATGCGACAGGCCGCCGATGCGATGCGGCGCGCGGCGTCTTCAGGAGATCCGAGCAGCGCCGGTCAGGCAAACGCAGCTCTCGGACAACTGCGCGAAGCGCAGCGGCGTCTCGAGCAGGAACAGGGCGCGCGCGGGGAGCGCGACATGCAGAGCGCGCAGCAGCAGGCCGAGGAGATCGCGCGCGAGCATCGCGAGCTGTCGCAAGAGGCGTTGTCGATGACGCAGGGCGCCGGCGGACGACCGTCGGAGCGCGCGCGCCAGAACGCTCAGAAGAAGTACGAGCTCGAAGCCAAGGTCAACGAGTTGGAGAAACAGCTCGACCGGATGTCGGGCGAGATGCGCCGCAACGAGCGCGAAGCCTCCCGCAAGTTGCAGGAAGCGGCTGACGGCATTCGCGATAACCGGCTTGAGGAGCGCATCCATTACTCCGGAAGCCTGATGCGCGGCGGCGGGCAGACCGACCCAAAGCTCGAAGCCGATATCGGCACCGAAATCGATGCGTTACGCCGCAAGCTGGGCGAAGCCGCGAAAGCGGTTGGGCAGGGCGACAAGGACAATCGGCTGGCTAACAGCCTCGATCGCGCGAGAAACCTCGTGCGAGGTGTCGACTCGATGCAGCAGCAGATGCGCGAGGGGCAGCAGGGACAGCAAGGGCAACAGGGTCAGGGCCAGGGTCGTCAGGGCCAAAGTCAACAGGGTCGACAGGGGCAGCAAGGACGACAGGGTCAGAACGGACAGGAAGGCGGCCGCGGAGAGGCCGACCGCGAGGGCCAGAACGCCGGCGGTGGATCTGCCGATCGCGGTGACAACTGGGGCGGCTGGGGGCAGCGCGTCTACACGCCGCAGGAGATTCGCCAGTATCGCGATCAGGCCCGCTACTGGACTGGCGAAGCACAGCGCCTTCGCGATCAGCTTCGGAACAATGGTGTGAACCCCACGGACCTCGACGAGGTCCTACGGCAAATGCGTCAGCTCGATGACGATCGGGTGTACAAGGATGCGAAAGAGCTGGAGCGGCTTCAAACGCAGGTGGCCGAAGGGTTGAAGCGATTCGAATTCGGGCTTCGCCGCAAGATCGAAGATACGGCGGGAGATCAGCCGTCGCTGACGGCTACCGACGAGGTGCCGCGCGGTTTCCGCGATCTCGTCGACGAATACTATCGATCGCTGTCGCGAAGCGCGAAATAAATCAGGGACGACACCTAAAACATATCGAGCCCGAATTTCGGGGCTTTCCGGTTGCCTGTAATCTTGATCGGCAGAACCATGCCTGCTCCGGGCTTCCTGAAGAACGGATCTAACGCCTTCAAAAAGAAGCCTTTTACACCGCCGCCCGCCACCTGCGAAAGCGTGGCCTGCAACCTGAGGTGTCCGCGGAACCTGAGGGTCTCCGACCGCATGCCATATCGCCCCGCCAACTCGACCCTCGCGCCAGGCACGGAGAACCTCAACCGGGAGAATGAGACGGTGGCGTTGTCGACCACCATGCGGCCACTGAGGTTGGACACAACATCGACGGACGGGTCGTTCTTGCCCTTGCCCTGACCACGCCGGCTCAATCCCATCAGTTTGGACTGGACGCTGGCGTCGGTGAACGTGGCCTTGGTCAGACGGAACTCTCCCTGAACCTTCAGCTTGTCGATCACTTTCTTCCTCTCCGGCGGAATGACCATCTTCGCCTTGAAGTGCACTGCGCCGTTGAGAATCGGTTTCTCCGAATTCATCGCCAGTCGCAGCAGATCTTCGATGCGACCGTTCGGCATGTCCACATCGATCTCGACCTGCCGCCCGCGAACGCCCTCGAACCCAATCACCGCACCGCTCGCGGTAAGCTCGCTGTTCAGAATCTTCGCGTCGACCTGTTTCAGATACGTGTCGCCGTCCGACCCATCGACAAGAGCGGTAAATCGCGTGGTGAGGGGCACCGGCGCTCCGCCGACGTCTATTTGAAAGTCCGGCGTCTCTGTCGTGCCCTGCACCTCGATGCGGTTGAGCGGTCCGCCGAAGGTGCCCGTCGAGCTCAGAATGCCCGCAAGTCCATCGATCGTGTCGAGGTTGGCTTTGTCAAAGACGTACGTACCGGTAACCGGTGTGCGCGCAGGAGAGGCAACATCCCATGGGCCAAAGGTTCCCGATGTTTCAATCTCTCCCTTGGGCACGGGATTCGTCAGCGTCGCGATGTACGGAATCGTCTGGTTGATGCCGAGCCGATCCATCACGAGGTGATGGATGGTAAAGATTTTCGCCTGCTTGCCCGCCTTTCTCGGAATCAGCATCACGACGGTGTCCGGTGCTTCGAAACGATCGATGATGACCTGCTCGAGTCTGCCGGCCCGTTCGCGCTGCTCCGCGGGCGTCTGGTCATTCTCGTCATTCCCGTCGCCAGGAGGGATCTTTACCTCGAGGCCCTGCAGTCTCACTTCGGCCACCCTCCGGGGATGTCGCATGAGATCGCGCAACGAGCCGTGAATCTCGAACTCCCGGATGCTGATCAAGGGAGGTACGTCCGTTCGACCTTTCTGGCGGATCACAACGCCGCCCCCGCTCACGCTGACACGCGGAAACACGCGGCCTTCAAGCCTTTCGACGGTGACTTCGCTTTCAAGCTGATCGCTCAGCAGTGCGATGACACGTTCCTTGAGAGTCTCTGACCGGATGGGAATCGAGAGAAGGCCGACAATCAGGACCGCCGCCACGGCACCGATGGCCCCGATCAGAAACCAGAGCCGCCCGCGTTTCGTCATTTTTTATACACCCTGACCATGGCGGACACGGTAAAGCAAACGACACGCCAGACTCTACTGTGAAATAGTTGATTCGATGATGTCGGCCGCAGCCTCGACCTGTGCGCGTGAAACGTCAAGATGCGTGACCATCCGCACCCGATCCGCATCGACCGGAACGGCCAGGACATTCTGAGCTGCCAGACGCGAGAGGAAGTCTGTCGATGACAGGCCGCTCGGCTTGACGCTGAAGATCACGATGTTGGTCTGGACTTTCGCGACATCGAGCGCAATACCACGCAGGCCCGCCAGCCGCCGCGCGAGCACCTGCGCAGTGTCGTGATCCTCCTGCAGGCGGCGCGGCCCGTGTTCGAGCGCGACGAGCCCAGCGGCGGCCAGCACCCCGGCCTGACGCATGCCTCCGCCCAGCATCTTCCGTATGGGGCGGCAGCGCTCGATGAACTCGCGGCTGCCGAGGATGAGCGAGCCGACCGGCGCGCCGAGCCCCTTGCTGAGGCAAAACTGCACGGAGTCGAACTTCCCGGTCATATCCGCGACGTCCTCCTGCAGATACGTCGCCGCATTGAAGACCCTGGCGCCATCGAGATGAACCGGAATCCCCACTTCGTGCGCGCGGTCGCAGATCTCGTCGACCACGCGCGTCTGGTACACGGTTCCACCGGCCATGTTCACGGTGTTTTCGAGGCAGATGAGCGCCGTCTGAGGACGGTAGTAGACCTTCGGACGAATCGCCGGCGCAATCGCATCCCACGACAGGAGTCCGTCCACGCCGTTCACGACCCGTGGAAGCACGCCGGCGAGCGCAGACAAAGCCCCCATCTCATAGCTGTAGATGTGGCCGTTTGCCTCGCAGATCACTTCCTGGCCGTGGCGCGTGTGGGCCATCACGCTCGCGAGATTGCCCATCGATCCCGAGGGGACGAAGAGCGCCGCTTCGCGCCCGAAAAGGGCAGCCGCGCGATCCTGAAGGCGATTCAGTGTGGGGTCTTCAAGAAAGACATCGTCTCCGACCTCGGCCTCGGCCATGGCCTGCCTCATGGCGGCCGATGGACGGGTGACTGTGTCGGAGCGGAGATCGATGACGGTCAGGCAACCCCCGCCAGCTTGCGAACCACAATCCGCGCGGGCTGGTCGTCGTTGCACTCATGCCACCACGTGCCCTGTTCGATCCACCAGCCGTTTTCTCCCTGGTCGTCGAACAACACGCCACATTTTCCGCATACTTCGTATTCGAGCTTGGGCTGCTGATTCTTCTTCACATCCATTTAGACTGTGCCGACCCCTTCCCGGTTCCCGGCCTGACGCGCATTTTTTGAGGATTTTAGCGGTTTTTGCTGGCCTATTCGACGTTATTCGGTCGGCTCGAAGGCCAAAGATACGCCATTCATGCAGTACCGCAGGCCGGTCGGCCGGGGACCGTCCTCGAAGACGTGTCCCAGGTGCCCCTTGCAGCGCGAGCAGTGCGCTTCGGTCCGCTCCATTCCGTAGTTACGGTCAATCGCGGTTTCCACGGCGTGCTCGATGGGCGCCCAGAAGCTCGGCCAGCCCGTTCCGCTCTCGAACTTTGCATCCGACTTGAACAGCTCCTGGCCACACCCCGCACAGCGGAATACACCCGGCCGGTGTTCCCTGTTGAGGGGGCTCGTCCCGGCTCTCTCAGTCCCGTGCTTCCGCAGGACCTCAAATTGCTCAGGACTCAGCCTGGTACGCCAGTCATCTTCTGTCTTCGGGATATCCATCGGTAGAATTTATCAGATGTCTTCTTCCATATCGGTCCGCGACCTCGTCAAGACGTTCAAGGGCCGCGGACAGCCCGAGATTCGCGCGGTCGACGGTCTGACGTTTGCCGTACGGCGCGGGTCGATTTTCGGGCTGCTCGGCCCGAACGGCGCCGGCAAAACCACCACCCTGAAAATGCTGACAACCCTGCTCCGCCCGAGTTCGGGCGACATCTCGGTGGAAGGCTTCAACCCGGTCAAAGACCCGCTCGAAGTCAGGCGCCGGATCTCCGTCGTCATTCAGGAAAGCGCCGCCGAATTATTTTTGTCGGTCGTCGACAACTTCGCCACGTTCGGCAGGTTTCACGGGCTGTCACCAGACACCATTCGCGCGCGCACCGAGGACGTGCTCGATCAGTTCGAGTTGCGACCGGAGGCGCACCGGAAGGTCATGGATTTGAGCGGCGGCTTCAAGCGGCGTGTTCAGGTCGCAAAGGTATTCATGATCGACACGCCGGTGGTGTTTCTGGACGAGTTTTCGTCCGGTATGGATCCAATTTTGAAGCGGTCGGTCATGGCGCGCCTCCGTCAGGAAGCGGCGCGTGGGCGCACGATCGTGTTGACGACCCAGATTCTGAGCGAAGCGGAAGATCTCTGCGACGACATCCTCATCATGAAGAGTGGCAAGCAGGCGGCCCGCGGCGATATCCATACGCTGAAGATGCTCTCCGGCGGGCTGTTCGAGATCTCCGTGACCTTTGCCGAAGCGCCGGCGGAGATCGAATCGGCGTTGGCGGCATATCGTCCGTTGCGCGTCGAGGTCAACCAGAACACGGCGTTGATCACCGTGCGCGGAGAAGAAAGCAGCGTGCTCGACCTTGTCGCGCACCTCGGCCGGCTTGGCCGGGTGTTGAGGCTCGAGGTGTCGGGTGCGAGCCTCGAGGACATCTTCATCGAGCTCACAGCGGCCGAGCGTAAGGAGGCTTCATGAGCGCCCTCGGGGCCATCATGTACCGCGAAGGCAAGATTCGCGCGACGAACCTGACCTTCATCTTCTGGGACCTGTTTTATCCCCTTGGCTACCTCCTCGTGTTCGGCGTCGGCATGACGCAGGCGATGGGCATGAAGCCCCTTGGCATCGGCGTCGACTACAACGCCTTCTTTCTCGCAGGCGTCCTCGGCATGGCGAGCTTCGGTATCGCGTCCAACACGGCGTGGTCGTTCTTCATGGACCGGGACAACGGCATCTTCTACGAGATGCTGACGTACCCCATGAGGCGCTCCGAGTATCTGCTCGGCAAAGGACTGTTCAATCTGCTGATCTCGATCGGTCAGGCGATCGTCACGGTGCTGCTCGCGCAGATCGTGCTCGACGTACCGATTCGGTGGGCCTCGATACCGCTGCTCGCGGGCGCGGTGTTCGTCGGCACGGCAGGCTGGTTCTTCTTCTATGCGATTTTCGCGCTCATGATTCGGCGCAACGATCTCTTCAACACCGTGACGTCGGTGTTCTACTTCGTCCTGCTGTTCGCCAGTTCCATGTTCTATCCCGTCGAGCCTCTCCCATCACCCTTGCGCGAGCTGTCGTGGGCGAACCCCATCACCTGGCATGTGGACGTGCTCCGATACGCCACCATCGGCCTCGGCGATCCCTCGCGCATCTGGCTCGAGGCCGCAGCGTTTCTGGCTTTCACCGGCGTCTGTTTCGCGGGGGCCCTCGTCGCGCTCAGGCGCCAGTAGCCATCAGCGAACCATCCACGATGTCGAGACCACGCTCATCACGCGGTACGAGTACTCGTAGTGGTGCTCGACTCGGTGGACCCGCCCCGAGGCTTCGAGCATCGCGAACGGAGACAAGGTGAATCGTCGCGTAAGGCCCGCCTCGGCGTAGTCGCGGGTGCCGGAGTATCGCTCCCCGTTCCGCCTGATCGACAAATAGTTCAGATCTCCCTCGTCCTTGATGAAGTTGCGCCCTCGCCAGAAGATCGCATGGCCGCGCCACCCAGACCGTTCACCCGACACACGCCCGAAAAATGCCGCGCCATCCTGGCTTAGCGCAGGAAGACTCCTGTCAGGCACGTGGCGCGATACCAATCCGTACAGCTCGAGCGAGGCGAGGGTGCCTCTCATGGTGTGCTGCAGCTCTACGCCGGTAGCTGCTGCAACGCTGTCGGCAACCGCCCCAGATGCGTAGAGCTGTCCGCCCTCGTGAACGACGTGCATCTGCAGCGGAATGGCGAGACGGTCGGTGACACGCGGTGACGCCTTCAGCCCTCCGTCCAATCGCTCCCGGTGCTCCGGCGTATTCAGCCGCTGCCACTCGAGCCAGAAGTCGTGACGTATCGCCCGGCCGTTGAACGTCCATGCGAGGCCAGATTCATAGGGACGCTGGTACATCAGCGTTTCGCGCTGGAGTGCAGGGAGAAGACCGTGCGGTCCTCCGCGATCGGGACCTGAAGGAACCTTCACGGTGGGCGCCGGCAGCGTTCCGAACACGAAGGTGGAACGCTTGCCGCGCACCGTCAACGCAATGACCGGCCGTACCTGCTCGAATGCGTCCGACGATCCGAAGCGCTGATTGCCAAACGCCCCGAGCGACAACGCGACGCGCTCGTTGAGATCGACCACCGCAGCGACGCGAAGCGCCGCGCCGAAGATGGTTTCTCCTTCACGAAACGGATTTCTGAACTCGGTGTTGTCGCCGTAGAGAAGGATATCGGACCGAACCGCCAGGCGCTCCTGAGCGAGGGCCTTGAACGGACACAGCACGCTGAGAAGGACGCCGACCATTGTCAAGCGTCGAGAGAACCGCATCTGCGCTATACAATAGCGCACCTGTCTCGACGGATATTCGCGCCAACGGCGTCAGCCATCCTGCTCTTCGTTGCGCTCGCCAGCTCTGCTCATGCGCAAGTCGCCATCTCTCCGCAGGCCTCGGATGGATTTGGCAAAGGACAATGGTGTGCCGAGTTCGCGGTGCAGGCGGCGCTGGAGGCCTGGAACTACAACAACTCACATGAAGAGCTGTACGGATTGCTGCAAGGTGTCACGTACGGGTTGCGCGACGGGCTAGTTCTCACTGCGCGCCAGCGTCTCTACTACGTATCGCAGCGCGCAAACGACACACGGATTCTGGGCCTCACGACGGGATTGCGTGCCCGCGTCTACCGGCGAGGCCGGGCCTCCGGTTTCGTGCACGTCGATTTCGGTGTGTCGGATTCGCCCATCGCCGTTCCACGGCGCGGCACCCGGTTCAACTATCTTGCGCTGGGCGGCGCGGGGGTGACCGTCCGGCTCAACCATCGCGTACGCATGGTCGCCGCCCTCGAGCTGGTTCACATCTCCAACGCCAGCCTGGAAGGACCCGATCGCAATCCCGACATCGAAGCCATCGGACCATCAATCGGATTGAGCATCGCCCTGCGCTGATCGGATCTAAGATCTTCCCTATGAAGAAGACGCGAGTCCTCCGCCTGGTGCGGGAGCGGAAGTTCGCCGAGCTCCTCGATCCGCCGGCGCGCGGCGCCGTCTTCGAAGCAAGCGGCGTCTTTGCCATCGGTGGCGCGTGCTTCGTCGTGTTCGACAACATCCGCCGCGCTGCCAGAGTTGCGTCGCATCTACGCCTTGATTCTCCCGAACATCGGTGGCTGGGGTCGGGTCGCGCCGGTGAGGGCTACGAAGCTATCACGTACGATCCCGCCCGGCGTCGCTTCTATCTGATGATAGAGGCCGAGAAGCACCCCGACGGAACGTTCAAGGCGGTGATAGAGGAATGCGACGAACGCTGGCGCTTCAAAGCTCGTGCGTGGGTGGATGTTCCTTTTGAGGATCGAAACACCGGCTTTGAAGGCCTGGCTTCGGTGAAGGCAGGGGGGCGGCACTACCTTCTTGCGCTCTGCGAGGGCAATCGTTGCCGCGGGAGCCGGAAGAAGAGAGGCAACGGACGTGGCCGGATCCACGTACTCGAGAAACGAGGTAGGACCTGGCAACCTGTCGCGTGCATCAAGCTGCCTCCCCACGTGAACTTCAGGGATTACGCGGGCCTAGCCCTGCGCGGTGACAGCCTTGCGGTGGTCTCGCAGGAATCGTCCCGTTTGTGGGTGGGCCGTTTGCGCCGAGGACGCTGGGCGATTGTGGGGCGTGGACGCATCTACGACTTTCCCCGAACGAAGAAAAAAGGCAAGCGCCTTTACGGAACCGTAGAGGGAATCTCGTGGCTCTCCCCGACTAGCCTGGTCGCCGTCTCGGATCTGCGGAAGAAGCGACACCCCAAGCGTTGCGAGCGGAACGACCAGTCGATTCACATCTTCAAAACCGTGTAGCCGGCGGGGGATAAATACACCCTATGTCATGCCCTCCACACCAAATTCCTGATAGGCTCAGACCCCACTTCGTGTTTGTGAACGCGACTCACCATTCATTTGAAGTCAAGGGAGCACGACGCTACCATTCGCTGTCGGCCGTCGTTGTGCGACGAGTGATTGGTGAACGAGCGGCGTTAGTCGCTTGGCCAGATTGGGTATGAACGACACGACTGCGAGACCTAGGGCGAGGACCGCGATGTACACGCGAATTGTTACGTCATCGGTACAGGCGAGGAGTATCAAGAGCAAGATCTGGCCGAACACTGGAACAGCGACGAAGACGAAAGTTGTCACAGCGAAAACAACTAGTAAAACAACTCGAGTGAGCTCAAGATTAACAGGGGACAAAAAGACAGTCGCGACTAGCGTTTCAATGCCAATTGTCCACCAGGTGAGACCCATGGCAAGTCGACGCAAATCGCGGGGAACAACGACCACCTCGTGTTGAGAGACTCCGCTTCGCACTCGATCCATCGCAACAAGGTGCCGTTCGCGCACGTCGGACTTGAGTCCGCCGATGAACGTGGCTAATGGCACGAAGCGCGGATCTGACAGGAGTGTCCATGTGAAAAAACTTCCGTCACGGTACCTGGCATTCAGAAGTTTCGATGCGACCGCGGTTGCGAAGCATAATCCGATCAATAGTGCTCCACTTTGACGAAGGATGCGTGTACCTTCCGGACCACCAAAAAGAGCCAATCCGACGGCCAGGCACCAATATGCGATGAGATAGTGGTGATTGTCGGCAATAAAGTACGCTGCGGATATCCACAACAAAAGTGCCGCCGTGAGGACGAACCAGAACCATGGGGATCCTGCAATGCCGTCGACTAACAGCGCAAGGACAACGAGCACGATCAAAATTTGTCCCAGCAGCTCGGCGAGGGTGCCATCGGGCATGTACGCCCTCCACGGCTGTGCGGCCAGCAGCAAAAGCAGTGTCAATAGTGGTGCCCATGCGAGCGTCGATTGTGAATTCACCGCTGCTTCCAACGCTTCAAACATCTGCTCACCTCTGCTGCGTTGCTGGGTTACCCATGGTGGTAGTCACGGGGCCGGCGTGAACTGTGTGTGTTTGCACGCCCGATGTAGTATAAGTGCCGCTCCGCGCGTCGAAATCGATCCGAAGGTGACTTAATGTAACCTTGAGGACTGCGAGTGGTACACCGTCACCGTATGGCATGAACGCATGTGCGCGGCGCCCGCACCGTTGCCACTTGGCACGGACGAGTTCCCTGCCCCACGATTGAATGTTCCGCGCAGTCGGAACGATACTCGGTTTCGAAAATAGCGGGCTTGGATCTATCGTGAGTGGTTCAGACTGTCCATCATTGGCGCGGGCCCAAATAACTGCAGCGATCGAATTGCGATGGATGTCCGAAAACATTCCGAAACCACCACCCTTCCAGGCGCTTTGGTGGACGGAACGCACTCGAAGACGTTGGTAAATGGCAACAACTAGTAGCACGATCGCTGGGATTAGTGACAGCATTCGGCACGTCCATCATTCCTTGACCATAGGAGCGGTGGGTCGACCACGCGAACATGCGCAACCCACGGTCGTTCAATATCGAATCACAAAACCTCGCGGACAAGAAATTTGAATCACTCGCCAGTCTTTGCCCTCAACGTAGGTCGCTGAGGAGGCTGTAGTCGATGCGGGTGACATTTATGAGGCGCGGTAGGATCAGCAAGAACACTCCAATCGTGATCATGGCACCAACAGTGAGCGCGATCCACTCGAAGTCACCAACACCGAAAATAAGCTGAGGGAGAAAACGGGCGAGTACAAGCGCCGCAGCACTACCTATCATCGCGCCCACCAACACGTCTCGGTGCACGCGTCGGCCGACAAAGAAAACGATGCTATGCGCTCGTGCGCCGAGGGAGGCAAGCAGAGCAGCGACGGGACGGTACCGAAGAATTTCCTCGGACGCGTACGTATAAACGGTAACAAGTGAGGATAGGAGCACAATCGCACACGCCAGCGCGAGGCAATCACGTACCACGACACCACCACGCAGCCATTGGTTCAGCATTGTGCTCATTGGAGCTACTCTGTACCCAATTGGCTTAGACATCACGCTCTGAATGAGCTCTTGTGTGTGAATAGGGAATGCCCGCAAGACGAGAGTCTGGTCTGCACCCAAAGGGCGCGGAACCCACACATGAAGCGCATCATTCTCGCGAAGAGTGTTGAACTTAGGATCCTCAAACACGCCCACGACAGCGTGAGGCAAGCGGACAGGGCCAATGCTGATCGACTGGCCCACTGCATGGGGGCTTCCGAAAAGGAAGACCGCAGCTGAGCGGCTGAGCAGCGCGACCTTGGAATCAGTTACTTCGTCCGAGGATGCCAGATCTCGTCCGGAGTGCAATGTCAACCCTAGAGCTCGGACAATCTGTGCGCCAACCTCATTGTATTGGGCAGTAGCGCCCCTAGTGGATGAAAAGACGGGAACCACGTTCATTGCGCCGGAGAATGGTGCAGTTCTGAGGTGACTGAAATAGCGCAGTCCAGAGGTGTTCGAGAGCTGTGCCTCTATCTGGCGGTGTGAGACCTCGACCGTATCGCGGGCGCGCCTAATTGGCTCCAAGAGGATGACAGTCGCGGCGTCGAAGTTAGGCGACACAGCGAAAAGCGCCCTCACGCTGAGGGTGATTCCGACTGTCATCGTAATCATAAGCGCACAGATCGCCAGTTGCGTTATTGCAAGCAATCTCCGGTTTCTACTTCCGCCCGACGCCATGGTCACTTGATGCAGATGCTGCAGTAGGTTCGGGGCCGACACTCGTCGGCGAACAGCAATGACAGAACTGATGACCACGAGCACGCAACTAAGTGTAGCTATTGCCGCAGCAGTCGACAACCTGCGTGACCCAAATGATCCGAGAACAGGCGTCACTGTGTTGGCGAGCAATGGAATATTCGTGAGCATTGCGCCCAATAGAAGCCCCGCAAAGAGCAGCGGCACAAGAAGCGCGATTTGCCCACGAGCGATCGCCCATGTTGTGCCGCCGAGCGCCACAGCAATGCCAATTTCTCGCTCTCGAGCCGTCAGAATAGCACCGACGAGTAGGTAGGAGTTTATGGCGGTCAAAACCGCAAACAAGGCGACAGCCGTACTCAGAAGCACAAACATCAACCACACTTGACGTGATCGTCCGATGGAAGCCCGCCAACCTGGGACGAAGTTTAGGCGCTCCGTACTACGCAGCAGCAGTGTTCTTTCTAAAATCGATCTAATTTCGGATGACGCGGCCATACGATTACCACCATCCATTACCCACAATGAGAGCCACTGTGTCCTCGATGAGAGATCTCGGGCGTCAGGTGAAAAGTGCCGAGAATCTTCAAGGCGTAGGAAGACGCCTTCGCCACATGCCAAATTCCTCAAAGCACCCTCACGCAAGATGCCGGTAAGAATGCCGTTTGCGCCATTGATGCTCAATACAGCGCCAACTGCTGGACGTCTGGAGATACGTAAATGGTGAAGAGCCTGTTCGGTGAGCACAACCGGAGGGAGATCAGGAGTCGGCTCACGAAAACGAGCCCATGATCCTTCGACAGTGTACGGATTCACATGGTCGCGCAGCGGCTTGGATATGTAGCATGCTTGCATCCCAGCGTGTTCGCCAGACTCTGTGTCGAGCAGTGCCTCATGTTGGCCGGCGGCCGCCACGATTAGATCGCCGGGCCTGACACTGCTTAGCTGTTCGAACTCCCACAGCGTAAAGCGCCATCGGCTCCAGCCTTCTTGCGAGGTAACTCGGAGTGCATTGCTCGGACGTTCGAAAGTGCCGACGCCGGTAAGATCGTGGGCAAACTCACCGAATCCACCGGCTAGCACGAAAAACGCTGCTACGTTAACGGCAGTACAGATGCAAAGCCCAGAGTGGCGACGTAAGAATTGAATGTTGCGCATTCACCTTGATCGGCCGGGCGGCACCACTCGGCCGGTTAGTATGAGTTCGGTGGTCGGGCGCTGCGGGTCGTTCGTCATAAGAACAATCGTGCGCCTAACGCTGCCTAGCTCCGCGTTGGTGTTTAGCTTCGCCGTAACGGTTCCGGTTGCCTCAGGAGCGATAGTTGACGACCCGGCTGTCGCGAGGCAGCTACAACCTCCATCTAACGATAGAATTTCGAGCGTTCGAGTGCCGCCGTTCTTAATCCGGAACGTCGCATTCGCTGCAGTACCCTGCGCTACGACCCCAAAATCCGCTGTGTTGTCCAGCACTCGCAGAACCGGACTTCGGAGTTGACAGCCGGAAATAACCAACAAGCCTAAGATTAGAACGATACAACTGTGTTGTCTCTGTCGCACGATCCCCTCCTTCAAATCCGAGAGGTAACATCCCGTTAAAGGCACTGTTCGTTACGAATTACAGAACATACCATGCCTTACGCGGTTTTCTCCGAACGCAAACAACGTCACTGCTGCGGGATTGACTCCGGTGGAGCGTCTCAGCCGACGCCCCACCGGAGTCTGCTTAACGCACTGCGGTTAGGAGCAACTGATGCTGCAGCCATTGCAGCTACAGCTCCCTGAACAGGTATTACCTGAAGCACAGCATTCCGAGCTGCAGACAAAATAGCCACAACAGCATTCGATGCATCCAGCGCTTGCGGTTTGGACACCTGCTAGACACAGAACCGCGATAGCCAGCCCTCTGTAGATCGCCAACAACATTGCCTTCATCTCTAGCCTCCTCTCAATTGTGCACGGCCCATCAAACTCAACGAGGTAAGGTGACAACGAACGAATAAACGGACGCGGCGTTAATAACTTTTTGAAACACGGATACGGTTCCCAGAGATAGTCGTTATGTAATTCATGCCTCACATCAATGGAAATGGTTTGCCGCTTACTGATACCTGACCCGGAGAAGCCATGAACAGAAAACTCCCATCGTGGTTGATTGCTTGCGGCTCGACGTCAAGGCGTTCGCGTGAATCGCGCAGGTGCACTTGATTCCCTCGCGGATCAACTACTGCGATGGTGCGATTTGCGAGGCCGACTATGATGTAGCCCGTCCGCGACACTGTGACGCAGGTAATCACCCTGCTAAACCGCACACCGTCGATCCGTTTCACAGACTTCGCTGGTGTGGCCCCCGAATCGCCCCAGAACGTTTTCTCTAATTCGTCAATGGCGACACCCGTTAGCCGTCGCGTCCAACGGATTGAGCCATCGCGGTTCCATACTTGGACGACTGGCATGAATTGATATGCCACCACTAGTCCAGCATCCTGGGTTGACGCCAAATAAGCTCGGTTCATCGGCACTCTTGGGCCCCGCTCTGGACGATTCGGGTACCCAAGCTTCGAAGAAGCCAACTGCCCGATAGTGCCGACCTTGATTCCTTCTAGGTTGTGCACAACCGCGAGGGCTTGTGCCTGTGGCGTATTAACAGCTATAAGCTGACCGTCGAGCACCGTCAACGAATCCGAGAACGATGTTATGGGAAATCCAGATAAGTAGCCGCCGTCGAGTCGAAACGACTGGATGCGGTAATTGTCGGAATCCAGTACAACAATTTTTTCGCCTTTTACGAGCCCCAATGCCGAGGGGTACTGCAGTTCGCCGGGACCCTGGCCCAAGCCTCCGAAGGTGGACAGACGAGCGCCGTCTTTTTGAAAACACGCGATGTGGTGTCTGTTGGTGTCGGCTGCGCACATTCGGCCCGAGGGGATTTCTATGAGCGACGCAATCCAGGCATTGGGGGCACGAACAATGCTCCGAAACGCGTCCTCCCCTTTAACCGATGACTGAGTCGCGGCAGGCAGCAACAAGGGCACAACTGACAACGCTAGAAGGAAGTGCTTGGTCATCATATTTAAAGCTCCCTCGAGTCGTGCACTGTCCCCTGACTCACATTGAGAATCTGTGGCTCGGGTGTCCGGTCAACATCGAGGTACGGATCTTCCAAATGTTCCAAATACGAGCTTAGCCAAAACACCGGGAGCGAGACGCCAGAATCCTCTATTGCCTTCCGAATAGCTTTCTCTGGATAGAATCGGCTGACCAATGCGGCGGTGCAGGTCGTCGTCTGCTCGCGTGAACCCAGGAACGACTCAAAATCCAATAGATTCTGCGAGAGACGGCCCGCTGCGTGGGCACCGACAAAAAGGATTCGACAGTCGCTCCCTTGCAACAGCGTGGCGGCAGCTGTTGTACCTTGAATGTGACGAAGAGCGCCTGGTGAGATCGAGACTCGAGATGGGGATGGGCGCGATTGTGAAATCGGCATCAAGGATAGCCCGGCGACGTGTCGCTCAATAAGCTGCCGTTGCACCATCTCTTTAAGAGGACGCGGGCGTGAGTACCGCACTCGTGAATCTGGGCTTGACGTGCCCCCCGAATGTGATCCAGTCGTTCATGTGACTGGCACCTCGGTTAACAATTCCTGATCAGCGCGAGGCGGCGTCAGCCGCCGAGCGCCCTCCGTGATCCGGGCAAATTCCTGCGGCGTGCGCCCGTTGAGCGA
>DATEEI010000036.1:0-25434 GCA_035281225.1 Vicinamibacterales bacterium | reverse complement strand
AAGCGGGTGCGATGGGTGCGACGGGTGCGGGCGCACCATGATCTATGTTGGGACCTCCGGGTACAACTATCCTGAGTGGAAGGGGAGTTTCTATCCGGCCGGCTTAGCGGCTGCGAAGATGCTTCCGTACTACGCGGTGCGGTTTCCCACCGTCGAGATCAACTACACCTTCTACCGGATGCCGTCGGAGAAATTGCTCGCGGGCTGGATCTCGCAGGTGCCGAAGAGCTTCCGCTTTACACTCAAGGCGCCACGCCGCATTACGCACGACGCGAAGCTCGTCGACTGCGAAGCGCTCACAGCCACGTTCTGTCTCGTTGCCGGCACACTTGGCGATCAGCTCGGGTCGCTGTTGTTTCAGCTGCCGCCATCGCTCAAGAAGGACCTCCCTCGCCTCGACGCCTTTCTCGATACCCTCCCGCCGAAAGCGCCAGCCGCGTTCGAGTTTCGCCACCCCTCCTGGTTCGACGACGAAGTGTTCGCCCGGCTGAGAGATCGGGGCCGCGCGCTGTGCGTCGCGGACAGTGAGAAGCTCGAGACGCCGCTCGAAGTCACCAGCGATATCGGCTACTTCCGCCTGCGCGACGAGGGGTACCAGCCGAATGACATCGAGGAGTGGGCCACGAAGATCGACGCTCTGCAGTCGCGCTGCAAAGACATCTACGTGTACTTCAAGCATGAAGAACAGGGCATCGGCCCCGAATTCGCCCGCCAGCTGATGCGCCATCTTGGGTTGCCGACGCCGGGGTAGGCTCTGGGCTTTGGGCTCTAGGCTTTGGGCTCTGGGCGTCGTCCGGCTTCAGCCGGACGTGCTGATGGTGCAGTGTCGCGCGATGAACGTCATGATCTCGCGCTCGGCCCAATAGCCGTCGTAGTCTCCCTTTGAGGCTTCGACGAACCCGCAGTGGCCGCCGTGGTCGGTCACCTTCACAGTGATGTTCGGGTTGCGGACGACGGCCGGTTCCTTGAAAGGGCCCGGCGGGACGAAGGGATCATCCGCCGCTGTGATGATGAGCGCCGGGATTCCGATCTGGTCAACGACACGCATCGCGCTCGCGCGATGGTAGTAATCCGCAGCATCGCGGAAGCCGTGATGCGGTGCGGTATAGGCTTCGTCGAACGCGCGGATCGATCGGATGCGCGGGAGCGCGTCGAGCGACCACGTTCCGGGAAACGCCAGCGCCTTTCGCCGCATGCGACGCTTCAGGTTGCGGACGAAGTGCCACTGATAGATCGCATTCTGCTTTTCTTCGAGCGCATCCACGCACACGGCTAGATCCATCGTCGGCGAGACGGCGCACACCGCTCGAAGCTCTTTTGGCGGATGCGAGCCGTAGTCTCCCGCCAGCTTCAGCGCCAGATTCCCTCCAAGCGAATACCCGGCGATGGCGAATGCCTCGAGCCCATCAACGGCGATCAGCTCGCGCATGACGGCGATTGGGTCGCCGGTCAGGCCAGAGTGGTACAGGCCGTCCGAGAGGTGCTCGGTGGCGCCGCAGTTGCGCTGATTCAGCCGCACCGCATTGAAGCCGGCGGCGAAGGCTTTTGCGGCGAGGCCGCGAACGTAGTGGGCCTCGCTCGAGCTTTCGAGGCCGTGAAGCAGGATTAGCGTCGGGTGTTCCCACGCCCTCGCCTGCCAGTGGCAGTGAGCGAGGACGCGGCTGCCTGGAGCCACGTCGAAGTAGCGAGCCGTCGATCGGGGCAGCGCGGGAAAGCTGCGCGGCTTGCCCCACGCGTACAACGTCATCCAGTGTCCCCCCTTCCAGCGGGGGAGTGGAACGAAGTCGCTCATTGGAGTCGGTACACGCGGAACCGGTCGTTACGATAGGCGAGGGGAAGATCGACGTCACGCTCGACGACGAGGTAGTCCAGATCGTAGCGCGAAGCGAGCGAGCGGAATTGATCGGCCGTCAGCGTGTCAAAGCTTCGTGCGTCATGGATGCGCTGGAGCGCTTCGACGGCGACCTCGCGCGAATAGAGCGCCAGCGCAAGATCCTTGACGTCTTCGAGATACACATCGCGCTCGCCGGACACCCTGACGCTCGTCCCGTACATCCACGCATGTCCGGGCGTCGCGAGAATGTGTGTATCTGGAGGTGTCTGCGAAACCCACTTCATGGCGTCCGTCCAATTATCCTGCGGAAAGCCGATGCGAACGATTGGATTGCCGGCATGTTCTGCGCGCCATACGAACAGGCCCCGCGCGATCGCCACAGCCATCGCAGCGGCGACGATCGCCCGTCGCACGGCCGGCGATCGCGGAGCCTCAGCGAGCAGCCATGCGATGTAGATGGCCGCGAGCAAATCGAGCATCCAGAACACGCGCGAGGTCTGCAGTTGGAGTGCCAGGGCGACGCCCGCAGCCATCAATGGCCAGGAGATCAGAAACACGCAGACGAGCGCAGCAGCTCCCGACAACAACCCGATTTCTCCTGGGAGTGCGACACCGCGGCGCTTCCTCACTGAATAAATCGCTGCCGCGACGCCGAGATACGCAAGGTTCACGAGCCAGAAGGACGCGTTCCAGTCGGAAGGAAAGATGTAGTCTTTGCCCGACAGCGCCGATGCCCAGAGCGGATCCATCCGGTTCAGATGGCCGCGCAGCGGACCAGCGGTGACGGCCCAGATCGACATCATCGCTCCCGCCGCGCCGGCGCCGAGCAACGGCCTGCGCCATTGACGTTCCGAGACCACCAGCATGACTGCGATCCAGATTGCGAACCACAGGGCGGTCGTCGGATGGACGGCGAACGACGCGGCCACGAGTCCCAGCGCGATCGTCCCGTTGCCACGCAGGGCGGAGGCGATGGCCCACGCGCCGAGTGCAAACGCAATCATGCGCGGCTGAAAATATGCTTCGAGCGTGTTGGCGCCCGTTTGCGTGATGCGATGCCGAAGCGTCAGCAGCGTTGCCAGCAGCGCGACCGCCCACCATGACCTGTACATCACGCGTCCGATCGCCACGGCGCCACCGTACAGCAAGAGCATCCCGATGATGTAGCCGGCAAAGAACAGCCACGGGACGGCGATCCCCGTCACCCTCGACACCACCGCCGTCGCATCGTCGTACAGCATGAAGCGATCTTGTGCGTGCAGCAGGGCGCGGCCGCGCGGAAACAGATCCGGGTTCAGGTGCTGAACAACGGCTGGAACGTAGAACGCCTGATCGCCGATGCCGTAGCGGTATCCGCCGCAATTCAGAATGGCGATGACAGAGAATGCGGCGGCGCCGGCGGCGAGCGCCGCCCTGCGGGTCGTGATCAATGAGCGGAGATTCTACCTGACACCGTAAGTTTTCGTGACAAAGTGTGAAATGGCGTGAACCCTACTGGAGGTTTGTCAGACAGATTCCGATACAGCTTCTCAGAGATGCTGTGGATCTTCGAACGTAGAGGCGAACGTATGCGCTGTGAGATCCGCCGAGATAGCGACGGCTCGGGCTACGAGATGATCCTGACCAGCCCGGACGGATCCCAACGGATGGAGCGCTTCGCGGGGACGGACGATCTCATCAAGCGCACGCTCGACCTTCAGCGCGAGCTGATGGAGAGTGGCTGGCAGCAGCCGAAACCCTAGAAACCTACCTTCGGCGCCTGCTGCGCCGCCGCCGGCGCTTCAAACAGTGGGTAATCCTTGAAGCCGAAAATCTTTGCGGTCATCACGCCAGGGAACTGGCGGCGGCTCGTGTTGTACTCCTGTATGCGCTCGTTGTACCGCATCCGTTCGACGGCGATCCGGTTCTCCGTGCCTGACAGCTCGTCCGACAGCCGGTTGAACTGCTCGTTCGCCTTCAGGTTCGGATAATTTTCGACAATGACGAGCAGGCGGGCGAGGGCCGCGCTCTGCTCATTGGCAGCGGCGATGGCGTCGGCCGGCGTCTGCGCGCCGGACAGCTTTGCGCGCGACTCGGCAATCCGCTGGAACACATCTTTTTCATGTGCCGCGTAGCCCTTCACGGTCTCCACCAGGTTCGGAATGAGGTCGTTGCGGCGCAGCAGCTGGTTCTGCACCTGCGCCCACTGTGCCTTCACCGCCTCTTCCTGCGAGACGAACCGGTTGTACGAGCAGCCCGACAGCGGGAGGCAAACGGAGGCGACGAGTAGCAGGACCAGAGGAAGCCTCAATGATGATTTCATGAGGAACGATTGTGTCATGAATTATCGCGCGTTGTCGGTACAACCGAGCGAGAAGGCCAGCGCCCGGCAAACTTCCCGCATGCCGTCGTCACCAAGCTGCGCCACACGACGTCCCACACGGTCCTTGGGCACCGTGACGACGTTGTGACAATTGACCGCGCATGGCTGTTTCATGCCGTCTTCCGGTCCCACGACCACCTCCGACGGGACACTCCGAATCGCCGATGTGATCGGAGCGATCGTTATTCGTGAGAGATATCCGATCGCTGATCCACGCGTCAAGATGAGGACGGGCTTCGCCTTGTCCGGGGCGGGGAACTGATAGAGACGAATCTCGCCACGCGCTATTTGGCCGGCCACGATGCCACGTTGTCCCACACTTCGAATTCTCCGGGCTTGATTGGCCGACCCTCGTAACCGGCGCGATCTCGCTCTTCGAGCTCGCGCGCTGCAAGTGTTTTCAAGTGCTCGCGGAGTGCTTCTCGAACGAGGGCAGACCGGTTGACCCGGCGCCGGCGCGCGACGCGATCGGCCGCTTTGAGCAGCTCCTTACCGAGAACAATCTGCACGGTGCCCATGGGTGTTGATCATACTCAACAGTCAAAAGTCGGACGGAACCGATCGCCGATCCGCCGATCCGCCGATCGACGATCGCCGATGCCCGATCCCTCACCAGCCGGCGCCACCGCCGCCACCACCGCTGCGGCCGCCGCCGAAACCTCCGAAGCCGCCACCGAAGCCACCGCCTCCGATGCGGCCGCCTCCTCCAAATGGGCCGGCCCCGCTGCTCCACCCGCTCCACGGGCCCGCTCCCCACTGATTTCCCCTGCGCATCCGCGCGCGCCGGCCTCCGGCGTTGTTCATCAGCATGACGATGATGATGATCGCGATGATGAGCCACGGACCAATCTCGACATCGGCGCCGCCGCCCTGGGCGGCCTGGGGCACACCCTCGAGTGTCACGCCGCGACCTTGCGCAATCCGGGCGATCAGTCGGGTTGTGCCCTCGACGAGACCGGGTCCGTACTCACCACGCGCGAAATAGGGCGCCATCGCGGTGCGGCTCACTTCGCCGGCGAAGCCGTCGGTGATGAACTGCTCGAGGTCGTAGCCGACCTCGAGCCATACTCGCCGATCCTTCACGGCGAGCAGGACGAGGAGTCCGTTGTCTTTCCCTCTCGCACCGATTCCGCGTCCGCGGTTCTCGAACATCTTCACCGCGTACTCGCGGATGTCCGCGTAGGGTGCGAACGTGTCGATCGTCGCGACGACCACGACATCGCCCGACGCCTGTTTGAGCGCGAGTACGCGCCGTTCGATCGCGGCTTCGCTTTCTGGATCGATCACGTGGGCGAAATCGTTGACCGGGCTGGTCAGTTCCGGAGGCTGAGGCTGAGCGTACGCGGGTGCGATGGATGCGAAAAGTGCGAGCGCCAGGATCAGCGCCCAAAGCCTGAAGCCCGTCACGACCGCGCCCACCGGTCCACATAGTCGACGAGCCGTTCGGCGGCCGTCAGCGCTTCGGGGAACCCTTTCTCGAACGACTCGAGGCCGAGCTGCGACGCGAGCGCCTGCGGCGAGATGCCGTCCAGGCGTGCTGCGTTGATCACGAGCGCGCGGAACACCGGACTCGCGGCGAGCACCAATCTGTCCACCGCTTTCCGATCGCCGGCCGCCTCGATGTATCCCTCGCGCAAGTGCAGCACATGTCCGCGAGCCTGCACCTCGCACGCGCGCCGCAGATCCGTTTTCTGTATGGCTACACCTTCGAAGAGGTCCGCGCCGAAGATGACCCGCCTGGTCGCGACAATCTCGCTGAGCTCAAGCGGGAATGCGTCGCGCGCCCGCTCGAACTCGCGCTCGAGCAGAAACAACGGAGCATCCAGGTTGAGTTTCTGCCATTTCGGTGCCAAGCCGGCACAGCGATCGAGGTCGTCGAGTGTCAAAGTTTCGACGACAGCACAGCTGTGGGAATTATCCCCAAAGGCCACGAGCATTTTGAGTCGTTCGCCGAAAATCGTCTTCAGATCAACTGCGAGCGTGTCAGTCGAGGACATGGAGCAATGTTAACCGGTTATCCGTTTACCGTTTGCCGTTCACCGTCTACCGTTCATCGTCGGCCCTCGGTAAACGGTGAACGGTGAACCGTGAACCGTAAACGGTAAACGGTTAAGATCCACTCCCATGCGCATGCGGCAGTTGAACGTCGGGTGTTTCGGCGGAGGCACCGGCCTCCCCAGCTTGCTCGGAGGTCTAAAGAGAAATCCCTGGCTCAGTCTCAACGCCGTCGTCACCATGTTCGACAGCGGCGGCAGCTCCGGGCAATTGCGCGACGAGCTCGGCGTTCTTCCGCCAGGCGATGTGCTGAAGTGCGCGCTCGCCCTTGCCCGCAACGAGGCCGAGGTGCGGCGCGTGCTGCTGTCGCGCCTGCCGTCCATCGATCCGCGGCTGGCCGGCCATACGGGTGGCAACCTGCTGCTGTCGATGATGGAGCGCTACAGCGGCGACTTCCTCTCGGCGGTGGACGGGCTCCAGTCGCTGCTAGGCTGCGTCGGGCACGTATGGCCGGTCAGCGTCGAGCCGGCGACCGTGTGCGCGGAGTACAGCACGGGCGTGCAGACGCGAGGTGAAGTGGAAGTCGATCTCGGTCAGAGCCGCGGGCAGTTCGTTCAGCGGATCTGGCTCGAGCCGTCGGTGCAGATTCATCCGTCCGTCGATGCGGCGATCCGGAAATTCGATGCCGTCATCATCGGACCTGGCAGCTTTTACACGAGCCTGCTCCCGATCTTTCTTGTTGAGGGCGTGCGCGACGCGCTGCGCGAAGTCCCCGGTCCAGTTGTCCTGATCTCGAACCTGCTGACCGAAGGCAGCGGGATGAAAGGTTTCACGGCATGCGAGGGCGCGCGGCAGATCAGCGAGGCGATCGGCCGGCCGATCGATGTGCTCGTGCACAACACCGCGGGGCCGTCTGCCGAGGTGCTCGATCGGTACGCTGCCGAGCACAAGCGTCCGCTCGAGCTGGGCGAACTGCCTGAGGAATGCGAGCTGATTGAGGGCGACTTCTGGTGCGACAACATCGCACGCCACGATCGGCAGCGGCTCGCCTACGCCGTCAGCCTCGCGTTGGGAAGACGGCTCTTTCGAGATAAGAGAACTAAAAGGGCAGAGGGCGGAGGGCAGAAGGATGAGGGCAGAGGGATGAGGGATGAGGGATGAGGGCTCAGCGCTTGGCAGATTTCTTTTTGCTCTTTGCCCTCTGCCCTTTGCCCTTTTCCTTCTGCCCTCTGCCCTCTGCTCTCTGCCCTTTCAGGGCGGCCGCCTTCTCGATGATTTCCGCCAGCATCGCTCCGCTTGCGCCGCCCTTGGCCGGACGATTGGACGTCCAGATCGCCGGCGTGTCCGCGGCGAGGATATCCTCGAGGTCGCCGCCAGTCTTGACGCTGAGCGGCGCAAACTCGGTGATGTCGATTGGGCCGGCCCAGTCGTCTCGGTGCTTGATCAGCAGCCAGCTGCGACCCGAGGGGTCGCGCGGGCCGCGGGTCTTCACGAGCACCCACGATCCCTTCAGCTTCACGCCGTCGAGCGTGAACTTTAGATCGCCCTTCTTTAGCGCCGCGTCAGTGTCCTCGACTTCAGGCGTCCAGGTGCCACGATCCCAGAGCATGACGATACCCGCGCCGTAGCCTTCTGGAATGACTCCCTCAAAATCGCCGTACTCGACGGGATGATCTTCGACATGCATGGCGAGGCGCTTGACCGACGGGTCGAGCGACGGTCCCTTCGGCACCGCCCATGACAGCAGCACGCCGTTGTGCTCGAGGCGGAAGTCGTAGTGCAGATGGCTGGCGAGGTGTTTCTGGACGCAGAAGAAGTGTGTGGTCTTTTTAGCGGCCGACTTCCGCGATGTCGTATCGGTGCCGGACGGCTCCGGTGTTTTCTTGAAGTTGCGTTTTTCCCGGTACTTCTCGAGCGCCATTGCCTCTCTTATGTCTTCGGTGTGAACTCCGGTGGCAGCGCCTCGTTCCCGCCGAAGAAGAAATCCTCCATCTGCTTGGCCATGAGCGCCTGGGCCTCTTTCTGCCAAGGCATCAGGCGGTACTCGTTGAGGATCATCTTCATGCGGTCTTCCCACATCTTCCACGCTTCGGCGGACACAGTGTCGTAGATCCGCCTGCCGAGCGCTCCCGGCCACGGCGTCTCTTCGAGGCCTGGAAGGTTCTTCTGCAATTTCGCGCAAAACACGGTGCGTGCCATGCGGTAATCCTACCACCTATAATGCCGGCATGGCCGTCTCACAGACCGTCGACCGTACGCCACTGGGCACATTCGAAGACAACGTCAACGCGTACTTCGATCGTGCGGCACAGTTCTGCAAGCACGCAGGAGGGTTGATCGATCAGATCAAGGCCTGCAATTCGGTATACGCCTTCGCGTTTCCCGTGAGGCACGACAACGGCGTCATCGAAGTCGTGCATGCCTGGCGCGCCGAGCACAGCCATCACAAATTGCCGACCAAGGGCGGCATCCGGTACAGCCCGCACGTGGACGTGTCAGAGGTAAGGGCTCTTGCCGCGCTCATGACCTATAAATGCGCGATCGTGGATGTCCCGTTCGGTGGCGCCAAAGGTGCCGTGCAGATCGATCCCTCGCGCTATTCCGTCGAGCAGCTCGAACGCATCACGCGCCGCTACACGCACGAGTTGGATCGCAAGCAGTTCATCGGTCCCGGCATCGACGTGCCGGCGCCCGACTACGGCACGGGCGAGCGCGAGATGTCGTGGATTGCAGATACCTACGGGCAGCTCCATACGGGAGAGCTCGAAGCGCTCGCGTGCGTGACCGGCAAGCCGGTCACAGAGGGAGGCATCCACGGACGGCGCGAGGCGACCGGGCGCGGGCTGATGTACGCGTTGTCCGAAGCCTGCCGCTCGGCGGAAGACATGACGGCGATCGGCTTGTCAGTCGGACTCGACGGAAAGCGCCTCGTCGTGCAGGGCCTCGGAAACGTCGGATATCACACGGCGAAGTTCTGCCGCGAGCAAGGAGCCGTCATCGTCGCCCTCGCCGAGCGTGAAGGGGCGATTCACAATCCGAAAGGGTTGAACGAAGACGAGGTCTTCAACTATCGCAAGCGGACAGGTTCGATCCTTGGTTTTCCTGGCGCCACCGACATCCTTCGCAGCGCCGACGCGCTCGAGCTCGATTGCGACGTGCTGGTGCCGGCCGCCCTCGAGAACGTGCTGACGGCCGAAAATGCGTCGCGCATCAAGGCGCGAATCGTGCTCGAGGCTGCGAATGGTCCCACGACCCCGGAAGCAGACGAGGTGTTCCGCACGAAGGGGATGTTGATCATCCCCGACGTGTACGCGAATGCCGGCGGAGTCACCGTCTCCTACTTCGAGTGGTTGAAGAATCTATCGCACGTGCGCCTCGGCCGGATGGATCGACGTCGCCAGGCCGCCAGTGAGACACGCATGCTGCAGGCGATCGAAATGGCGACGGGCCGGAAGTTCAGCGAGGGGGAGCGTCAGTCGCTGGTGAAAGTGACCGACGAGCTGGCGATCGTCAACTCCGGCCTCGAGGACACGATGATCGTCGCCTACCAGGACATTCGTGAGGTGCTGCGACGCCAGCCCGAGATCGGCGATCTCCGCACGGCCGCCTTCGTCATCGCCATCAACAAGGTAGCGATCGTCTACGAAGAGCTCGGCATCTTCCCGTGACACCCTACGTCGGCAGGCGCGCCACTTCAACGCGCGCGTCGTTGAAGCAGGCGCCGGCGCCGAGGTCGGTGAGCGAGTCGGGCACGAGCACGTTGCCGGTCATCCGGTTCCACGTGCTCTTCCGCCACAACCCCTTCGGCAGCGACACCGTCCCCTCCCGAATGGTCGCCTCGAGTCTGAGCGCGCACTGCACTTCACCGAGATCGTTGAAGATCCGGATGGGATCGCCATCCTTCAAGCCGCGAGCAGCGGCATCAGCAGGATGCATGAGGAGCGCGACGCTCGGGCGCTCGAGCTCGCCCAGCGTCGAGCTGATGGTCTTGTCGCTGGCCGGTGAGATCAGCGCGAGCGGGAAGCTGTCGGTGGCGGGATCAGGCTGGAAGCTGTACAACCCGGCGGGCGCTTCCGTTTCGAGCGCTTCGGGAAACAGATCGACTTTCTGATCGTGTGTCCTCGGCATGACGTCGACGAACTGGACGGGATGGAACCCGAAGGGCGGCATCGCCCGGCCGCTGGCTTCCATCTGCTCGCCGACCGTCCCCGGCAGCGTCTTGAAGAGATTGAGCAGCATATCCAGTTCGTTGTCCGGCTCATCGGACCGAAGCACGTCGAGCCGCCGCGAGAGCTCGCCGAACACGTCGGGATTCGATCGCGATTCACCGACCGCGTCGATCACCGGCCGCACGAGCTGCAGGCTGAGCGGCCCGTAGGCGCGGGCGAAGTCGTACGCCTCGAGAAAGGTCGTCGCCGGCAGGATGACGTCGGCGAACACGGCGGTGTCGGTCATCACCTGATCGAACACAACGGTGAACAGATCTTCACGGGCGATGCCCTGTAATACGCGCTGCTGATCGGGCAGCGTGGCGACAGGATTGCAGTTGTAGACGAAGAGCGCCTTGATGGGCGGATCGTCGAAATCCATCAGCGCCCGTCCGAGCTTGTTCATGTTGACGATGCGTGTGGTGGGTTCCGGGCCGAGCCAGGGCCGCGTGATGTTCCAGGCGGCCGAGTTGCTCATCGCGTAGCCGCCACCGCGCACGCCAAATTTTCCGCCGACTGCCGGCAGCGCCAGGACGGCCATCGCCGCGTTCCCGCCGTTGCGGTTGCGCTCGAGGCCCCAGCCGCAACGGATGAGCGCGGGCGAAGCGCTTGCGTAATCGTCGGCGAGCCGCCGCAAGGCGGTCTCCGGGACGCCCGCGATTTCAGCGGTGCGCTGGAACGTCCATTCCGCGGCACGTTGCCGCAGCCGGTCTGCGCCTTTGGTGTGGGACGAAAGAAAGGCCGTGTCCGCGAGTCCTTCTTCGAATAGATGCCGGTGAATGGCAAGCGCGATCGCCACGTCGCTGCCGGGGCGCGGTGCAAGGTGGAGATCGGCCTGGCGGGCGAGCGGCGTCGAGCGCGGATCGATCACGATGAGGCGCGCGCCCCGCTTCTGTGCCTCGCGCACGAAGGGGACAAGGTGAATTCCCGACGTTGAAGGATTGACGCCCCAGAGGATGATGAGCCGGGCTTCGGGATAATCCTCGTACGTCACCGACGGCATTTTTCCGTACAGCGACTGCGCCGCGACCCCGGTGGGTGCTGCGCACACCGTCCGCGCGAGCCGCGACGTGCCGAATCGCCGGAACAGAACGGCGTCGAGCGTGTCCTGGGTGAGCAGACCGTTGGAGCCGCCATACGAAAACGGAAGAATCGCCTCGCTGCCCCAGTGCTCGCGGATGTCGAGCATCCGGCTGGCGATCAGCTCGAGTGCTTCATCCCAGGTGACGCGCGAGAACCGGCCTTGCCCCTTTGGGCCTGTGCGTACTGCCGGGTACAGCAGCCGTGCGTCGCCGTAGACCCGATCGCCGAATTTTCTGACCTTCGCACAGATGTAGCCTCCGGTCGGCGCATTCAGCGTGGAGCCGTCGATGTTGACGACCTTGCCGTTGCTGACGGTCACCGCCAGGCTGCACGAATCGGGACAGTCGAGCGGGCAGGCGGTGTCGACGACCGTTTCGGATCCGGGGAATTCACTCTGCGAATCTTCTCGCGCCATTCCATGTCAGCATAAGCCAGGATGGGGCGCGTCCTGAAATTCTTCGTGTTGCTGACTGCGGCCGTCATTGCGCTGCTCCAGCTTCCGCGTGGGGCCGTGGAGCAGCTGTATTCGCGCGGCGTATATCCGTATGTGCAGCCGCGACTCACGTCGCTGACCAACAGAACCGCATTCGCATGGTTTGACGCAATGCTCGTGATCAGCACGTGTACGATCGTCTTGTTGTGGTGCGTGCGCCTCCGCCGCAGAAAGAAAGGCGTGTGGAGGACGCTCGGCGGGCTCGTGGTGGAGACCGCCGCCATAGGGGCTGTGCTGTATCTGTGGTTTCTCGCTGCGTGGGGACTGAACTATCGGCGCGAGCCGCTTCGCGCCCAGCTCGATTTCCACGAGGATCGCATCACTCGCGAAAACCTGCGCAACCTCGCGCGCCGCAACGTCGAATCGCTCAACTCCCTACACAAGGAAGCCCACACGGGCGGGTGGCCCGAGCTCGCTGCGGTGCCCGGCGCGCTCGCGCCTGCGTTTGATCGGGCGCAGCAGGACCTCGGGATGGCGTGGCGAGCCGAGCCCGGCTTGCCAAAGCGCTCGCTGCTCAATTTCTATTTTACGCGCGTGTCAGTGGATGGGATGACGGATCCGTTCTTTCTCGAAACGCTCGCGAACCAGAGTCTGCTGCCGTTCGAGCGGGCAGCTACGGTCGCTCACGAGTGGAGCCACCTCGCCGGGTACGCCGACGAGTCCGAGGCAAACTTTCTCGGCTGGCTGGTGTGCATGCGGGGCTCGGCGTCCGATCGCTACAGTGGGTGGTTGTCGCTCTACTTCACGGTGACGGGTTCGCTTCCACGCGCCGATCGCGAAGAGATATCGCGCACGCTCGCTCCCGGGCCGCGCGCAGACCTTCAAGCCATCAGAGATCGCGTCCAGAGGCAGATGGTGCCGGTCGCAAGCCGCGCGGGCTACGCACTTTACGATCGGTATCTAAAAGCGAATCGTGTCGAGGCGGGTCTGCGGAGTTACGCAGAGGTGATCCGTCTGCTGCTGGGAACGAAGTTCAATGAGGACGGATCGCCGGTACTTCGCAGATAGGGATGAGGGCAGAGGGCAGAGGGCAGAGGGCAAAGAGTGCGTTATGCCCTCTGCTCTCTGCCCTTTCCACTATGGCAGCACCACGTCGTCGAGCAGAAGCATTTGCTCCGTATCGCTCATAGGGGCGGGCGCCGGCGCTGGGGCTCGCCGCGGGGCCGGACGTTTGACCGCGCGTTTGACCGTACGCTTTGCCGGGCGGCGTGCGGTTTTGCGCGTGCTTCTTTTTTTAGGCGATGCTTTCTTCTTCCGGGACATTTTCCTGTTGCTGGACTTGCGGGACTTCGCCTTCGGTTTTGACTTCGTCCGGCGTTTCTTGGCCATGCGCGCTCCTTCTAATTGAACACGCGCGTATTCTAGTGCCGTCTTCGCGCGAATGGGGAAGAACTTGATAAGCTGGACCCGCGCGTGCTGATCCTGCGGCTGGTTCTGGCCCTGTGTTTCCTCGGCGTTGCTTCACCTCCTGCCTCGGGGCAGGCCGGATCGCCACCTCGCGCGTCCATGCCGTTCGAGAAAGGCACGGTCGAAATCAGCGTACTGGGGGGCACGTCTCTTCCGATCGCGCTGTTTCGGGCCACCCCCGATCACAATGTCACGATGGCGTCGTTTCAGATCGGCCGGGTGATGTCGGGCGGGCCGAATGGCAATAACGTCCAGCTGATGCTCGATGTGACTCCGTTCTTCCAGGTACGTCAGCCGGAGATCGTGCGGGGAGCATCGGTGTCGCCGCTCTTTGTCCGGTGGAATTTTCCGCCCGCCGGCGCTCGCGGCCCCCGAATATTCGCGGAGGTGGCGGGCGGGTTGCTCTTCACCTCGCAACCTGTACCCGTCCGGACGACGACCTTCAATTTCATCGACCAGGCCGGCTTCGGAGTGCGGATCGAGGCGGGCGCCCGACATGCCTTGCTCTTCGGCTACCGGTTTCAGCACATCTCGAACGGCGGCCGCGTCAAGCCGAACCCCGGAGCCAACTTTAATTTCGTGTACGCCGGCGTCAGCTTCATCAAATAACACGCGAATTCGTCGGTCTGGCGATGTCACGCGACATTTCTGTAGATTCTGAGCGTGCGATGACAGGGCTAAAGCCCTGTGCCACCGCGGGCCTCGGTGGCGCAGGACTTCAGTCCTGCCAGACTCCAACACGATTGTGTGCTTCACGTTCGGCCTGGACAGGTTTGTAGGAACGCGATTTCGACTCTCCACGCATTTCGGCCTATTTTTCATCGCACACGGCATGTCGCGTTGGTACGTCGCTTGCTGTTATGTGTGGCGTGACTATCAGGCACCCCGATCTTTCCCATGCAGCCTCACTGACGCGCGCCTTTTCCCCGAACGTGCTACGAACGTCGAACCTCCGCCCGTACTCATACCTGCCCTCGTAGACTTCTCTCGGATCCGCGTCAGTGACTGAGTGGGAAAGGTCGGGCTCAGGCCGATCTTTCCCGCAAGGTGTTAGGATAGGCATCCTTTCTCTCAAGGAGCGCGCTCGTGTCCAGTCAAATTGGGTTCATCGGTCTCGGCATCATGGGCAGGCCCATGGTGAAGAATCTCCTCAAAGCCGGTCACAACGTGATCGCCTACGACATCATGCCTGCTGGCATGGATGACGTGGCTGCTGCTGGAGCCGCGAAAGGCTCTTCGCCGAAGGACGTTGCGAGCAAGACGGACATCATCATCACGATGGTGCCCGACGGTCCAGAAGTGGAGCAGGCGATACTCGGGCCCAACGGCGTCATCGAAGGCGTGAAAAAAGGCTCGACCGTCGTCGACATGAGCTCGATCAGCCCAATGGTGGCCCAGAAAGTCGGCGCTGCCCTGGAAGCCAAGGGGATTGAATTTCTCGACGCGCCTGTCAGCGGCGGAGAGCCGAAAGCGATCGAGGGCACGCTCGCGATCATGGTCGGCGGCAAGCAGGAAGTGTTCGACAGAATGGAACCCATCCTGAAGACGATGGGTGCAACCGTGACGTTGACCGGCAAGATCGGCGCAGGGAATGTAACCAAGCTGGCCAATCAGATCATGGTGGCGGTCAACATCGCCGGCATGGGCGAAGCGCTTGCGCTCGCGACCAAAGCCGGGCTCGATCCTGAAGTGGTCTTCAACGCCGTGAAAGCCGGCTTGGCGGGCAGCACCGTGCTGAATGTGAAGGCGCCTATGGTGTACTCACGTAATTTCAAGCCGGGCTTCCGCATCCGCCTGCATCAGAAAGATCTGCGCAACGCGCTGCTCGCGGCCGAGTCGTTGAAAGTATCGCTGCCGCTCACCAGCGCCGTGCAGAACATGCTGATCGACCTGATGAACAACGGTAAGGGCGATCTGGATCATTCTGCGATCGTCCAGATCACGGAAGAGGCGTCCGCCGTCGAGGTGAAGAAGCCCTGATCGTCCTCCCATATAGACAGACTGTCGCGTAGCGGCGACGCGCGACCCGCGCGCAGCTGGGCGATTTGCCAGCAAAATCCGTAGCGTTGATGTGGTACGACCGTTGCTCCAGCGCGGACGTGCGCTACAAAAATATCCTCATCCTTGGTTGCGCGGGCGTGTTGCTCGCGCTGATCTCCGTTTCCTCCGATGCGCGTCCGGTCTTAACGCAATGGCATCCCTATCCGGGGATCGGCTTCCCGCCCATGCCAGGCTTTTATCCGGGGGATCACTACAGCAGCCTTCGCATCCAGGTCTCACCGCGACAAGCGCTCGTCTACGTCGACGGCTACGCCGCCGGGATCGTCGACGACTACGACGGAGTCTTTCAGCGCCTGCAGCTTGTACCCGGCCATCACGAGATCGTCGTGTACCTCCAGGGATATCGCGTGCTGCGGCAGAACCTCTATCTGAACCCGCGCTCGAGCCACACCATCAAGCACACCCTCGAGCCGCTGGGCGCGGGAGAAGTGGGCGAGCCGCAGCCGTCTCCGCGCGCCCTGCCGCTCCCGCCTGGCGCCCCGATGACAGGAATCCCGATCCCTGGGATGCAGTCGGCGCGCGTCGGTACGCTGGCGCTTCGCGTGCAGCCGGCGGACGCCAGTGTGTACATCGACGGTGAGCTCTGGCGAGGCCCTCAAGGACAAGATCGGCTCGTCATCCAACTGGGCGAAGGCGCGCACCGCGTTCGCGTCGAGAAGCCAGGGTTTCAGTCGTTCGACGTCAATATCGACGTGCGATCGGGCGAGACGACGAGCTTCAATGTGAGCCTGGTGCAATAGCGGATGGGCCGCTAGGTATAATCCGCGCAGTGCGAGATCTCCTCGACGACTGCGTGCATTGCGGCTTCTGTCTGCCGACGTGCCCGACGTACCTGTTGTGGGGACAGGAAGCCGATTCTCCCAGAGGCCGCATTCATCTGATGAAGATGCGGCGCGACGGCCGCGATACCGACACGCCGAGCTTCGTCCGGCATATCGACACCTGTTTGGGTTGCATGGCGTGCGTCACCGCGTGTCCCTCGGGCGTGCAGTACGACTCGCTGCTCGAAGCGGCCCGTCCGCAGGTGGAGCGCGAGGCCAGTCGAGGCCTCAGCGATCGTCTCTTCCGCAGCCTGATCTTTGCGACGTTTCCCCATCCTCGCCGATTGCGGTGGCTATCGTGGCCGCTCGGGATGTATCAGACGCTCGGCCTCCAGCGCCTCGTTCGTCAATCTGGTCTGCTGAAACTGTTGCCGCTGCGCCTGCAGTCGATGGAACGCCTACTGCCGCCGATCACGGGTCCGACGATCGATCTTCCAGCGAGAATTCCGGCGGAGGGGGAACAACGCCGCCGCGTCGGCCTGCTCTCAGGGTGCGTGCAGCGCGTGTTTTTCGGCGGGGTGAATCAAGCGACGGTGCGTGTGCTCGCGGCGGAAGGCTGCGAGGTGATCGTTCCGCAGAATCAGGCCTGCTGCGGAGCGCTTGCCGAGCACTCGGGCGAAGAACAGGCCGCCATGGCGTCTGCCAGGCGACTGATCGAGGCATTCGAAGCGGTGGACGTCGATACGATCGTCGTGAATGCGGCGGGCTGTGGTTCGGCGATGAAACGCTACGGCCACCTGCTGCGCAACGATCCCGAATACGCCGATCGCGCGAAGGCGTTTGCCTTGAAGTGCCGTGATATTTCTGAAGTCCTGACGGAGCTGGAGCCGCGGGCGCCGCGTGGGCGCGTGGATCTGCGTGTTGCCTACCATGACGCCTGCCATCTTCAGCACGCGCAGGGCGTTCGTCTTCAACCGAGACGACTGCTTCAGGGGATTCCTGGCGTCGAGGTCAGCGAAATCGCCGAATCCGAAATCTGTTGCGGATCTGCCGGCATCTACAACCTGCTCGCGCCCGAGGCGGCCACCGAGCTCCGCACCCGCAAGGTTCAGCACATATTGAAGACAGAAGCCGACACCATCGTGTCAGGCAATCCGGGCTGTCTCCTGCAGATCGCGGCCGGGCTCGAAGCCGCCGGACGCCCGATGCGCATCATGCACCTCGTCGAAGTCATCGATCGATCGATCCGCGAGGGTAAGCGGGTGCGATAGGGGCGATGGGTGCGATAGGTGCGATAGGTGCGTGATGTGCGAAAACCGCTTGTCCTGGCTGCGCTCGTCACCATCGCGGCCTGGATTTACACGATTCGCGGCGCCGATTCCATGTCGTCGGGCATGCCCATGCCTGGTGGGTGGGAGATGCAGATGGCATGGATGGCCATGGGCGGGCAGTCGCGACTCGCGCACGCCGCGATGTTCATCATCATGTGGACGGTGATGATGATCGCCATGATGCTACCTTCGGTGATGCCGGCCGTGCTGCTGCATCGACGGCTCATCGTCTCTCGCATCGAACGTGGAGACACGGCGGCGGGCTCGCACCTGCTTCTGCTCGCGGGATACTTTGCGGTGTGGGCGCTCTTCGGCCTGATCGTGTATGCGATAGGAATGTCGATCTCTGTCGCGGCCATGCGTCATGAGCGCGTCAGCCTGTTCGTGCCGATCGCAACCGGTGCCACGCTGATCGTTGCGGGCCTGTATCAGCTGACCCCTTGGAAGCGCCTCTGCCTGCGACATTGCCGATCGCCGCTCGACTTTTTCGCACGCCACCAGATTCGCACGGCCGGCGACTCGTGGAGGTTCGGGCTTCATCACGGTCTGTACTGCGCAGCCTGCTGCTGGGGCCTGATGGCGATTCAGTTGTCGCTCGGTATCATGAGCGTTTCGCTCATGGTTCTAGTGGCGGTGGTGATTTTCCTCGAGAAGCAGTGGCGGCACGGCGAAGCCTTTGCGACCGTCGCAGGTGTGGCCGCAATCGCCGGAGGAATACTTCTGGTTCTTCGCGCTAGAATTGGCGGATGACAAAAACACCTTTTCGCCTCGTCGCTGACGAAGTCGTCACGTGTAATTGTGCCTGGGGGTGTCCGTGCCAGTTCAACGCGCTGCCGACCCACGGCCGCTGTGAGGCCCTCGTCGCGGTTCGCATTCGTGACGGCCACTACGGCACGACGCGCCTCGACGGCGTGTCGTTTGCGGCTGCGTACTGGTGGCCGGGACCGATTCACGAGGGCAACGGGATGGTCCAGCTGGCGATTGACGAAAAGGCCACTCCGGAACAGCGCACCGCGCTGCTGAACATCGCGAGCGGAAAAGAAGGCTGCACGTTCTTCGAAATTTTTGCCTTGGTCGTCTCGAAGGCGTTCGATCCGATCTTCGTGCCGATTCAGTTCGAGACCGATCGCGAGTCGCGGAAAGCGCGCCTTACCGTGCCTGGTCTCGGAGAGTTTCGCGCGGAACCCATCAAGAATCCGGTGACGGGTGAGGAGCACCGCGCGCGGATCCAGCTTCCGAACGGCTTCGAGTACAAGGAAGCCGAGATCGGCAACTGCGTCGAGCACCATGCGACGGTTGGCGACAAGACGATCTCGAACCGGAACAGCTACGCGCAGTTCGCCTCAGTCGATTGGACGAATGCCTAGCGCCACGCTGCATGAAGCCGCAGCGTCGCTGCTCGGCGCAGCGGCGGTACGGTTGGGTGCTCCGGACGATGCGATCGAGGGGGTTGTTCCGCGGCTTGTTGCGGAGCCCGCGACGGCAGAAGCCGTCGGTGCGATTCTCGAATGGGCATCGCGCGAAAAGCTCGGTGTCCTCGTCCGCGGCTCGGGAACGAAGCTCGACTGGGGTTCCCCGCCGCGCCAGATCGACGTGTTGATTTCCACGGCGCGCCTCAACGCGGTCGTGGCTCATCGTCACGGCGACCTTACCGCAACGATCCAAGCCGGCGCTACGCTTGGCAGCGTCAACCGGATGCTCGCCCAGCATCGCCAGTGGATTCCACTCGATCCACCATCGGTCGACTACGCGACGATCGGCGGCCTTGTCGCGACCAACGACAGCGGCCCGCGCCGGCACCGTTACGGCGCGCCGCGCGATCTGATCATCGGTGTTGAATTCGCGAGAGCCGACGGCAAGCTCGCAAAAGGTGGCGGCATCGTTGTGAAGAACGTGGCGGGGTACGACCTTCCGCGCCTGATGACAGGTTCGTTCGGCAGCCTGGGTGTGATCGTGGCCGCGACGTTCAAGTTGTATCCGCTGACCGCGGTCTCCAGAACGCTCGTCGTTGGGTGTCCTACGGCCGCCGATCTGGGAGCTCTCGCCGGCCGGATCCTCTCGAGTCCCCTGACGCCGACCGCGCTCGAGTTTGCAACCCACCCGCTGCGGTTGCTGGTGCGCTTCGAATCGATTGAAGCGTCCGTGGAGCAACAGTGCGCCATAGCGGAGACGCTGATCGGGGAGAGCGGTTTCAGCGTGCGGGCCGTTGCGGGCTCGGACGAGGAGGCGCTCTGGAACGAGCATGCGAGGTTTGTGGCGGTGGATCGGTGCGCGCTGCTGAAAGTAAGCGCGCTGCCGGCCGATCTCGCGGGCACGCTGGAGCTGATTGACGGTGTGGCTGGGGCGAGGGGCTACGCTGCCGCCGGGCGCGCGGGCCTCGGCGTGTTTCTGCTGTGCATTCTCGGCGACGTGCCGCTTCAAAAGCGCGTGATTGAGACGCTGCGCAACGCACAGCCTCTCGGCAGAGGTAGCGCTGTCCTGGTGCGAGGCTCGGCAGAGCTCAAGACGCTTGTGGATGTGTGGGGACCGATCGGCGATGGGCTGCCTTTGATGCGCGCAGTCAAGCGGGAGCTCGATCCGGCTGGCATCCTCAGCGCCGGCCGCGGCCCCGGCGGACTCTGACAGGGCTAAAGCCCTGTGCCACCTCTGTCTCTTCTGCCCTGTTCCGGTGGCACAGGGCTTTAGCCCTGTCCTACATTCGATCGGCTAGCCCGTCTCGCTCTGCGGGATGCTGGCGATAAGGCCCGGGCACCTCGCCACACAGCCGAGGAGTGGGGAACACCTTTCCGGGATTGCAGATGCCTGTCGGATCGAACGCCAGCCGCAGCAGCTGCATCGTCGCCAGATCCGTTTCAGTAAACATCTTCCCGAGCGACGCCGATTTGTCGGCGCCCACGCCGTGCTCACCGGTGATCGATCCGCCCGCTTCGATGCAGTACATGAGAATTTCCGACGCGACACTCGCCGCGAGCGCGCCCTGGCCGGGAACCTGTTCGTCGTAGCAGATGAGCGGGTGCAGATTGCCGTCGCCGGCGTGGAAGACGTTGCCAATCCGCAAGCCGGAACGTTCCGACAACGTGCGAATGCGCCCGAGCACTTCGCCTAGCTTCGTCCGCGGGATGACGCCGTCCTGCACGTAGTAATTCGGGGAAACGCGCCCCATCGCGGCGAAGGCGGCCTTGCGGCCTTTCCAGATGCGCGCGCGCTCGTCGTTGTTGCGGGCGATTTGGATCTCGGTGCCGCCCGTGCGAAGACAGATCGCTTCGACCAGCTCGAACAACCCGTCGACCTCGGACTGCGCGCCGTCCAACTCCACGATGAGCACGGCTTCTGCCATTGGAAAATGGGGATGGACGGCGGCCTCGGCCGCTTCGATGGTGAGACGGTCCATCATTTCCACCGCGGCCGGGATGATTCCGGCGGCGATGATCTCCGATACGGCGCTGCCTGCAGCTTCCGTCGAATCGAACGCGGCCAGGATGGTCTTGACGGCCTGCGGCACTCGCAGGATACGCAGCGTGATCTTCGTCACGATCGCCAATGTGCCCTCTGAGCCGACGAGTGCGCCCAGTAGATCGATGCCGGGCGCATCGAGCGCCGGCCCGCCGAGGTGCACCATGTCGCCGTTTGGCAGCACGGCTTCGACGCCCAGCACGTGATGAACCGTGAAGCCGTACTTCAGGCAGTGCGCGCCGCCGGAGTTCTCCGCGACGTTTCCGCCAATCGAGCAGATCAGCTGACTCGACGGATCGGGCGCGTAGTAATACCCGTGCGGCGCCACCCGTCGCGTAACGTCGAGGTTGATGACGCCCGGCTCCACCGTAATCCGCTGGTTCGGGATGTCGACGTCGATGATGCGGTTCAGCTTCGAGAGTCCGATCAACACCCCATTCGGCAGCGGCAGCGCTCCCCCCGACAGACCGGTTCCATGACCGCGCGCGACAAACGGAATGTTCCGCGCGTGACAGAGCCGAACGATCTGCTGGACCTCTTCCGCGGTGCTGGGCAGCACGACGCAGCCAGGCGTGGCGCGCAGCCGGGCCAGGCCGTCCGATTCGTAGGTCAGCAGTTCATTCGGATCGCTGAGGATGCCCGCCGATCCGACGATGCGCTCGAGGCCATGGACGAATTCGCTATTCAGCATGGTGCTTACCGACTCTGGACTCTCGACTTTGGGCTCTGGACTTTGGGCTTTGGACTCTGGACTTTGGACTTCGGATCTTCACCCCCGCCAACAGACTGAACCCTGCCGGTGCCGGCGGGCGGGTGAGTCGTCCTGCCGGTTCGTCCCCCGGCAGCGCTGCGAGCGTTCGGCGTACGGTGTCGCGAACGCTGCTTGTGATCCGCACCCCGCGTTGTTCTGCGCCGGCGATCGCTTTTGCGAACGCTTTCTCCACGGTGGCCCGGTGCAGTTGATCGGGCGTTCGTGTGTCGGTGGCGCGGCCGCTCAGTGCTGCGCGGTGCGCGCTTCGCAGTTTCTCGGCAGCGTCGATGAGGGCCTTATAGGTTGGCGGGTCGCGAAAATACGTCTGGTTGATCACCCACGCCGGCAACGACGGCTTGGCCAGCGAGCTCACATCCTTCTTGTCGCGTCCTGAAAGCGTCCTCGCCAGGGCGTTGCGTGCCTGTGTGAATTCCTCGAGAGGAAGGCGATAGAGCTCGTCGATCTTCGCTTGGAGATTCCGGGTCATGCCGCAATGCGGGAGCGCTCTCTCGTGACTTTCTTATACCACCACGACGTGAGTAGAGGGGTGAGGATGGCCGTCACGATCACTGACGCCGCGACCTGAACGGTTGCGGCTTCGACGACCGGCATGTACGTCTTGTCGGCGATGGCGACCGCCTGTGGGACTGCGACGGAATTCCCGGCCGTGCTCGACGCGGCAGCGCCGGCGATACCCGTTCCTCCAAGGAGCTTGTCGGCCACGATGCACACGAAGCCGGTGACGACGACGACCGTGAAGCCGAGCAGGATGCCTGGGAGACCTGCCGTGACGACCGACCTCATGTTGATCGTCTGGCCGAGCGTGAACGCCATGAACGGCACGATGATCGCCTCGTGCGATCCGAAAAACTCCCGGATGTCGTCGTCGAGGTTACCGAGAACCGCGCCGGCGAGGATCGGCGCAATCACCGAGAGCATGGTGAGCCACGGAATGACGGCGAGCCCGGCGCCGACGAAGATGAGCATCGTGAGGAAGGGCCCGGTTTCGAGGCTTTGCACGACATACGTGCCCGAGTCTTCTTTGTCGCCCATCACGCTCGTGAGCGCGAGAAAGATCCCACCGTTGGTGTCGCTCATGGCGACCATCACCGCGAGCGTGCTCAATCCGAGCACGCTGCCGTCGAAGTATCGGGCAACGGTGATGGCGAAGACCGTCGCCGTGCCGACCTTGGCGACCAGGATGCCGCCGCCGCGCAGCAACATCCGCGGCGCGGCGCGGAACGTCATCTTCGTGCCAACGGTAAACAGGTACATCGCGAGCACAGTCGGGTAGCCCACTCCCGTCAATGCCTGGGTAAACCCCCCAATTCGCAACAGGTTCGGGAAGAACGTGTTCAGCGCCATCCCGATGAACAGCGGGACGACCATCAACCCGCCGGGCACACTAGTGACAGTCTTGAGGATTTTCATGCGGGCTATTCTACTTGCGCAAATGACGAGAGGAGCGATATAACTCGTGGCCTCCTTGAACAATCGATTCGCACATCCGCGCGCTTGGCTCCGATTTGCCGCGTGGGCGGGTGTGTGCTGGGTCGTGGTCTTCTGGAAGCTCAGCGCGCCGTCGCTGATGGACCCGGACGAGCCTCACTACGCCCAGCTGACGCGCGAGATGTTGCAGGCCGGAAACTGGATGGTCCCGCTGCTCGATGGCCGTCCGTACATCGACAAGCCGGTGCTGTTCCACTGGCTTCAAGGGATCGCCATCACGGTACTTGGCGAGACCGAAGCCGCGATGCGTATTCCCAGCGCGGTTGCCGCGCTGGTGCTCTTCTGGCTGACCTACTGGACCGGCGTGCAGCTGTTCGATCGGCGCGCCGGCGAGCGCGCGTGGCTCATGCTGGCCACCCTGCCGATGACGTTCATGCTGAGCAGCATCGGCCTGCTCGACATGGTGTTCACGGCGTTCCTGTTCGGGGCGATCGCCGTCGCGATGGTATCGGCCCTGCGGAATCGATCTCGTCTCCAATATGTCGCGTACGTGTTGCTGAGCCTCGCGGTGATGACCAAGGGGCCTGTGGCTCTGCTATTGGCGGGTCTCTTCTTCTTCGCCGGGCTCGCGTGCGGACAGGAGTGCCGCACGGCGCTGCTGTCGCTGCGCTGGAAGACGGGCGCCGTTCTCAGCGTCGTGCTGTCGCTGCCGTGGTTCGTCTGGATGTACTACGTGCTCGGCTACCATTTCGTCCATCAATACGCGCTGGCCGGAAATCTGTACTACGTCACGCAGCCACAGTCGTTCTCGAGTCGTGGGGTGAATCACCCGCTCTACATTGGGACGTTGCTCGCCGGGTTTTTCCCGTGGAGCTTCGTCATGCTGGGGGGCGCGATCGATGCCGTGCAGCGCTGGCGATCGAGCGCGAAGCTCCCGCCCGAAAAGCGCCTCTTGTGGGCATGGGTCGGCGTGGTCTTCCTCTTCTTCACCTTGGCGCGATTCAAGGTCGATCGGTACGTCTATCCGGCCGCGCCAGCGTGCTGTCTGCTGGCGGCGAGGGCGTGGTTGAGCGTCAGTGTTTCGCGCGCCGATCTGGCACTCGCGCGCGATAACGGCGGTGCCCGATGGGCCGTCGCCGCGCTTGGCTTCATCCTGGTGGCGGTCGGTGCGTTCGCGGCATTTTCTCTTTTCGACCTCGGTCTCGAGCTTCCGCCGGCGGCCGTGCTCACGCCGATCGGCGTGGCGGCGGGCGGCGTGGTGCTGACGATCACAATCTTCCGTCGCCGGGCGGTCTCTCCTGCACTGTTTGGCGCCGTGCTCGTCATGCTGCTCCTGACCTACACCAGCGTCGTCACGATTGGCCTGCCAATCCTCGAACGAGCCCGGCCGACCGAAGCTGTCGCGGAGGGTCTGCGATCGCAACTGGCCTCCGGCGATCACGTCGGTTTGTACAGGCTCGAAAAGTGGGAATTCAGCCTGCGGTACTACCTCCAGCGGCCGGTCAGCCGTCTGAAGCACACCAGCGAGGTGAACGAGTTCTTCAGCCGATCCCAGCGCGGGTACCTCCTTATGATGGGGGAGGATTTCGACAGGCTCCGCATTGAGGGCGTCAACCTTCGCTCGGTAAGCGAACGGCCCGCCGTGACGGGCACGACGGGCCGTGGACTGCGCAAACAGAAGTGGGGCGCGCTTGTCGTGGCGACGATAGATGACACGTCCCGGACGGCCGACAAACCCCAGTAAGGCAGGTCTTAAAATACAAGATCCACCCCACCCCTTCGAGGGTAATATAGGCCCCATGCCTATCAATCTGACCGTCAACGGAAGTCAGCGATCCTTCGATGGTGATCCGGAGATGCCGCTGCTCTGGTATCTGCGCGATGAGCTTGGTCTGGCCGGAACCAAGTATGGATGTGGCGCAGGTCTATGCGGTTCGTGCACGGTGCATCGCGACGGCCAGGCCGTTCGATCGTGCCAGACGCCCATGCGCACGCTGGCCGGCCGCCAGATTGTGACGATCGAAGGGCTCAGCCCTGACGGGTCGCATCCTGTGCAGCAGGCCTGGATCAAAGCGAACGTCCCGCAGTGCGGGTACTGCCAGACGGGGCAAATCATGCAAGCCGTCGCGTTCCTCCGCAGTAATCCGAAACCGAACGACCAGCAGATTGACATGGCGATGGCCGGCAACATCTGCCGATGCGGCACCTATCAGCGGATTCGCGCCGCGATCAAGTCGGTGGCGGAA
>DATEEI010000035.1:0-85398 GCA_035281225.1 Vicinamibacterales bacterium | reverse complement strand
CGGCCACAGCGAGATACTCCGAGCCTAAAACGGCCGGTTCACTCTGTCAACGACAATAAACGCTGAGTCGGACTATGCGGCGCTTCATGCCGCCACGACAGACACCTGCCCGTGCTCCTTGCGCGTTCTCTTCACCCGGATTTCCACGTCATGTCCAAGTGCCGCCAGGAACTGCATCAGCCGCTCGGTGGAAAACGCGCGGGCGCGGCCCCGCATCAGATCCGATACGTGCGGCTGTGCAATCCCGAGAATCTTTCCTGCTTTCGCCTGGGTGAGTTTCCGCGCTTTGATCGCGCGGAAAATCTGCACAGTAAGATTTGCCTTGAGGAGTTCCTGTTCTGGGTTCGGCAGTCCGAGGTCGGCGAACACATTGCCGCTGCTCTCCTCGTAGTCGATCTTGCGCCGGTTCTTGGCCATATCATTTCCGCCTTTGCTCGTGAAGATGCGTCGCATCTGCGAGCCGTCGCCGGATCAAATCCATATCCGGCTTTGGCGTGGCGATGCCCCTCTTTGACTTCTTCTGAAACGCGTGAAGCACGTAAATCGCATCCTTGAACCGAACTGTGTACACGGCCCGGTACGTATCGCTCTCATGGTCCGCGACAATCTCCAGCACCGACCGACTGCCGAAGCCCTTGAGTGCTTTGACGGTCGCGTATTCCTCACCGCACTGCGCGGCATACAGTGCGTACCCGATGTGCGCCTGAACGTCCTCGGGAAACGTCTTCAGGTCAACGCGTGAGGAGCCCATCCACACGACCGGTTTCGGCTTTGGGAGATCCCCGCGTATCATATTATACCATTATACCTATAAAGGTATGTCTTGGTGAGTTTTGGGCGCGATGTTACACCCTATGTCGCGGTACGTCTCCGGAAGTCGCCAGCGGCGTCCGAGAACCGTGCCGAGACCAAAGCCGCGGGTGCAACTGGCGTCGATCGACGCTATGCCGCGGCGAATCGGTCCCGGTACGCACGCCGTGCGATGCCGACGTGCGTCACGAACGCACCGCGCCGGCTGATTCACGCACCCATGCGGAGTAGAGTCTGTTCGGCGACTCTTGCATTGAAGGACGGTCCTCCGGTGTGTTGCCGCAGCAAGGTGCGAGCAGCTTCCTGGTCGCCTGAAGCTGCTGCGATGCACAGGTACGTCCATTTCTTCGATGGTGGAAATCGATCATCATTGATCCGTGTCGCGCACCAAGCCAGCACGTTTGCGGGACCGCCGGCATATCCGGCGCATAGAGCGAGCCACGCATCCCAGTTCTCGAGGACGAACCGAAACAACTCCGCGTGTCAGAGCCGCTGGAGATATGAGAATACTTCGTCGTACTGGACCAGTTGTCGCAGTAGGCTGACACCGAGCGTCTGGACCGCTCCGTCGCTGGACTCACACAGCTTTTTGAGGGCATCGAGGTCGTCGTGTGTCAATTCCGCGCGCAACCGGTCGTGGTATGCGGCGTCGTAGATCTCATTGCACAGCGCAGCGGAGATTGCTCTGTTCGCCCGAATGTCCCTAATGACGTTGTCGACCACATACGCTGAAATGGCAAGTCCCATTGCGTCCTCCATTCTTCTTCTCGGCCCCCTGCGGCGCGTTGCGGCCCTCATTCTGCCGCGAACTGTCGGAAGCTCCTGGTCTCAAACGTGTGCCTCACGTGCGAGGATTGGCGCGGACTTCCGGGGAGGCTCTTACTGGTCGATACCTTGTCCATGCCTACTCGCAGCAGGACACTAACAGCGTCGATCTTTGACGGATTCGCGCGTTTCGACGGGCTTGAGATCCGCGCCGATTCCATCACTGATCCACGCAGAGACCGGGTGCTACCAGTGATGGAAGAAGAGCAGATTTTCATGTGTCGACAAATGGATCGCCGTTTATGCGAGGTTCCGAGAGGCCCGCTTGCCTTGGACGTTGGCACTGGCAGCGGCGTGTTTGCTATCTGGGCGGCGGCGCGCGGGTGTCGGGTCCTGGGGATCGATGTGAGCTCGCGCGCGCTCGCAACTGCTGCCGAGAACGCTGAACGCAATGGAATACCGGTCGTTCGGGATTTTGACTCACTCCGACCGGGCACGATCTGTCTCAAGCAACTGAAGTTCGGCCCTGGGTTTGCTTCGGCCCGGCGGTGTGCGAACGCATTCGACTTCGTCTTCCTGAATCCCCCGTACAATCCCACTTGTCCGGGTGTACGCGTCGCGATCCATGCGGAGAGCGGCGAGGACGCTCAACGCGCTTTCAGAGAGCAGATTGTCCTGGCGCCGAAAGTTCTGAAACGTGGTGGCTGGTGCATCGGGAATCAGATGACTGTCGGCCGGGCGGGAGACTGGGACGCCCTTCATTGGATAAAGAGGGCCTTTCGCAGCCGAGGCCAAATGGGCTGGTGCGACATCCTCGATGCCCCTGAGACCGCAACGGGACCGTTTCTTCGAGAGCAGTACAGCACCTATCTTCATCGGACCGATCGGGGTCGGCCCACCGCTGCCCAGGTGTCGGCGTACGTCGCCGGTGTGTCTAGCCGTTGGCCGATGTTTGGTCTTATCTACTACGAAATAAACAACTTAGGTGGTGTTTACAGAAGCCAGAAGCTGCGAAGGTGCTTCCGGCCTGCGGCCACATGGTCGGATCGCGTGGTCCTGCATCGAGAGATCGTGGAGCGCAGCCCCAGCGCCCCGTTGCGGCCCGACGCGGTCCACACGTGAGTCACACGTTTACGACGCACCAGAACGTGTCCCGCCGCCGACAATGTCTGTAGCGGGCCGGCTCGGAGCCGCCCAGGAGGTTTGAATGATCAGCAGACGAATGTTCCCGGCGCGGTTCGCCGCGGCGGTAGCGGGTCTGGTCCTCGGGATCTCGATAGCTTGCGGCGGCCCGGCCCCAGAGGCACCGAAGCCCCAACCGATCACGATCGCCACGTTCTCCAAGGCGCTCGGCAACTCGCCGTACTACATCGCGCGTCACTTCAAATGGTTCGAAGCCGATCCGAACCTCAAAGACGTCGCGATCTCGTACAAGGAGTACAACGATCGGCCGACGATCAGTGCGGCGTTCGACAGCGGCGAACTCCAGGTCCTCTTTTCTGCTGACGTGCCGTCAATTCTCTGCCGTGCGCAAGGTAACGACATCCGGATCGCAGCCATCTCTGCGACTGTCGGCCAAAACATCCTTGTTCGGAGCGACCTCCCATACAAGGAAGTTCCTGATCTGAAAGGCAAGACCCTGGCAATCCAGCAGGGAACCAGTTCGTACTACGGATTGCTGAAGATCCTCAAGACGTACAAGCTTGAGGAGAAAGATCTCGCGATCAAGTACATGCCGGCGGCGGAAGCCAAGGCTGCATTCGAGACCAATCAGATCGAGGCTTGGGCGGTGTGGGCGCCATTCGTGGAGCAGCAGGAGGTTTCCGGGAAGGGCCGGCTCGTTCTCGGCGGCGACGCGATGGTCAACAGCGTAATGTCGTTGTCGCAGCGATTCATCCAGGAGCGCGAGGCTGCTGCTCGGGGCGTTGTGGCCGCCGTCCAGCGCGCAAAGGCGTGGATCCAAGCCAACCCGGACGAGGCACAAAAGATCATGGCTCAGGAATTGGGTCTCGATCCCGCCGTCGTCAAACAGGCGTGGCCAAAGCACGATTGGGGAGTCCAACTCAATGACAAGTTGATCTCTGACATCCAGGACAAAGCGACATTCTTGGCTGACGAAGACAAGACGCGCGCGAGCAAGAAGCTTGACGTTCGCGGCGAACTCGTCGATACGCGCTTCCTACCGAGCGTCAAATGATTCGAGTCGACGGCCGGATTCAGCAGCGACTATTCGCGTGGTTGGTTCCGGCCGCCGTGGTTTTGGCGTGGGAAAGCGCGGTGCGAGCCGGGATGCTGCCTCCGTCTCAATCCGCAGCACCGTCGGCGATTGCTGTCAACCTTTGGCAGTTGCTCGTCTCAGGTGACTTGTTCGAGCACACGATGCGAAGTCTTGCCCGTTTGGTCGCGGGTGTCGCGTTGGGTTCGTTAGCTGGGGTTGGATCGAGCCTCTGGCTCGCCGGGAGTCGTAGCGCCGATCGCCTGCTATCACCCAGTATTCAGGTGCTTGCCGGTGTGCCGGCCATCGTCTGGATGCCGTTTTGGATCATGATCTGGGGAACCGGCGAGGAGTTCAAGGTTGCAATGGCCGCTGTGACATCGTTTTTCCTGGTGCACGTGTATGCTAGCCACGGCATCAGAAGCGTCGGTCGGCAGTTTGTCGAACTGGCGGAGATGTACGAAAAAACTCGGCTTGAAACCATCCGAGAAGTACTTCTACCGGCGGCGCTGCCAACGATTCTGACGGCGGTTCGAGTGACGCTCGGCCTCGGGTGGATCGTGATCTTCTTCGTCGAGTATGCATCCGCTCAGCGCGGGAGTGAAGGGTTAGGGTGGTTCATCTCTGATGCCCGCGGTGTTGGCCGCGTTGAGGATGAGTTCGCCGGGTTGGTGTTCCTGGCCATCATGGCGTTCGCCACCGATCGGGCCTTGGGATTCTTACAGCGTCGCCTCGTTGCGTGGAGCGATACTCTGGAGATGTCAATCGTTCACGGGATTCGATGATGTTAGGCAAACTCGAGATCCGCGTTCGTTCTATGCGGCACAGCGTGAGTGGGCCGTCTCTCATCGAGAACCTTGAACTGGGTTTGGCGCCTCAGAGTGTCGCGTCGCTGCTCGGTCCTAGTGGAATCGGCAAGACGACGCTGCTGAGAATCATTGCTGGCCTTGAACGGCGATTCGATGGACAGATCCTCTTGGACATGGCGGAAATAGCGAAGCCGACGCGCGACGTCCAACTGGTGTTTCAGGATTATCGTCTTTTGCCGTGGAAGACAGCATACGAGAACATCCGATTCGCAGGTCGCCAGAACTCAAACGATTCCCATGATCGCGCCGAAGAATGGTTGAACTTCGTTGGGCTAGCGAGTCGCCGGGACGCCTGGCCCAAAACGCTCTCCGGGGGCGAAGCGGGCCGCGTTGCGTTTGCGCGCGCATTCGTTGATCAGCCGAAGGTCTTGTTGCTCGACGAGCCATTCAGCGGACTCGACATCGTTACAAAGCGTGCGCTGCAGGAGCAACTGCTCCGCGCGTTAACGAAGCAGCCTGCCACTGTCTTGATGGTGTCGCACAGTGTCGAAGACGCGGTCTTCATGAGCGACTCAATCCACGTGCTGACCCCGTCACCGATGGGTATCGCCCGGACGTTCTCTGTCGACCTTCCGAGGCCCCGCGATCCGGCCAGCCGCGAGTTTTTAGAAACTGTCGGCGAGATTACAGCATTCGTCGCAGGCGACACTCGCCAACACGTGCAAGGGGCTCGACGCTTCGACGATCGTGCTCGCATGGTGGCACGTGGGTGAAGCGCCAGAACCACAGTTTGAGGTTCGACCGACTGGCTTTTGGAGCGCTGGGCCGCCAGCCTCCCCACTCCCAGTAGTCCTTCTCTCGAACCCGGCTTCTGGCCCACCACCTGGTGGCCGCCTACTGAATCCGGAGCGCTTTACGGTCGCGCAACGACGCGCGAGTACCGAAATGATGGAAGCGATTGTCCGCCGATTGTGCGAACTGGGTTTTGACGCGACAGTTGTGCAGCTATCGCATTTCGGGATCTCGGATCCGGTTGTCGAAGGGTTCGTGGCGACGATTTACGCCCGCGAGCCTGCGGCGGCAACATACGTGAACACAGTTCTTCAGAATCTTACCGACAACAAACCGATTACACCATCGCCGGCGCTGTACGAGCGCCCGTTCTGGCATTCTGTCGATCGCGCATCTCGTCCTTCTTCAGTGCCAGAAGAGGTCAATGACCACCGAGTGTTGCGGTTCATTGAGCATCCGTTGGTCGTTGAGGGGACGGCAGATTCTCCCGAGTTGGTGGCCGACTATATAAAGGACTTCTGTCAGCGAGTTTCACTCCAGTTGCAGCAAGACGGGGTCGCACATCAATCGAACGCATCCGATTTCGTTGCCGTTCCATTTCAGCGGCTTGAATCCGACGCACCACAAGGTGCCCGCCGTCATGGCAACACTGATGATTCCGCCGGCAGTCATTCTGTCCAAGGAGGTGTATTCTTCGCGCTGGGCGCCTTCGCTGCCGGCTTACCGGACGAAGAAGCGGACAAGCGCCTACACTCGCTGCGGCGAGATCTCGACCACGCCGTAGTAACAACGTTTGTGCGTCAGATCGCGACCAGAGACACCGAACTTCGCCAAGCCGCGCTTCGCCGTGGTTCGATTCACGAGGTTCGCTGGTTTGCCGGTCAAATTGAGAGCATCGCTCGAAAGCAGATCGCCACAGCTCCAGCCGATCCCGATGCGATGAAGGCTCTCGCAATCGAGATCAAGGACTCCGTCGTCCTGATGCGAAAGGTCGCGGACGCGCTCAACGAAGCTGTGGATAAAGACGACAGTCCCTGTGATCTGGCAAAGGCCTTTGAATGCGCGTGCGCTCTCGTGTGGTTTCGCGTGCGTCATACGCTCCATACGGTCTCTGAATACAAGGATCGCCATCAGGACACCGGGGCCGTGGCGACCTTCTTGGCCGAGCATAGTCGTTCGATCGCGTCCTTGGACGCCATAGCCCCAGACATCAAAGGCAACTTTGGCAAGTGCGTGATAGCGTTGAAAAACCTACTCGATAACGCCATCAAGGGATGCGGCGACGAGTGGCAAGACGACAGGCTCCTAAACTTCAAGCAGCCGCGGCGATTCGATCTACGCGTGTCAAAGTCAGCCGACGAACTGGTCATGGCGAATTCGGCCGTGCTCCTTGATGGGACCTATGACATGTCGTACACGTGGACGGCCGAAGGCAACCCGCGCGGGTTTTACGATCCACTTGTCGGAGATGTGAAAACCGAGTTCTCACTGCGCGGAGCCAAGCTGGCACAAGTTATCCTGGAGTTGCTCGGTTGTTCCGTTCGACTCAAGAAAGTAGTCGACGAGACTGGAGCTATCGTGACACAGACGATTGTCCGTCGCTTGGGAGACCTGTCGTGATTGACGTGCGAATCGCCTTCTATGACGACGTCCTGAACACAGAAGACGGCGAGAGCCCGCGCGAGACGGTGGCCTGGCTCGAGGCACAGCCGAACTGCGAGGTTAGGGCGTTCTCGACCGCGGCGGAGATGCTTCAAGCACTAGTTGAAGGGTATCGGCCGCATATTGGCGTGATCGACATCTCTGGGCGAGATGCCGACAATCCATCCTTTAGAGACGTCAAAGAGCGATTTGACGAGGCTGCAAAGATTCATGGCCTTGACGCCTACGCGAACATCGACGCGGAACTCATGAAAGAGCGGCACGTTGATACGTGGTTGGAACAAAGGTACTACGGTGTTGGCTTGCTGGCCGTCCTTCGGGCTGCGAAGTGCCAAGTCAGAATGGCCCTAACGAACCTTGCCGCCGATGGCCCTGTTGTTGAAGTACTGCTTCTGAACAACTTGGCAAATGCAGGAGTGTGCCCGAAGGAAGCAGAGGCAGCGCGTCGCCGCTTGACCAACGTCATCACTGAAATGCGCGATACGCTGAAGGCCGAACGGCATGTGCCAGACCTTTACGACCTTGCTGTTGTCGAAGAGCTAGATGACGCAGGCGACGAGGGGTGGATAAAGCAGCTCCGCGTGCGCATCGATGAAAAAAAAACTCCACAAGCCGTGAAATCGTAGTCAAAGGCGATCATGCGATCGTCTTCGCGGAGATTATCGCCGGTCAGGGGCGCGTGGTGACCGGCCGTCAGGTAATGACAGCAATCAACCGACGAAGAACCGGGACGCGAGAGTACGCTCCGTACGGTATCAACGATACGCGCGAGTTCCTTCGGCGATACGAGATTCGATTGCTCTCAGATGACCCGCGGCACGCTCGCCGCATGGATCTGTGCCGTGTGGATAACGACATCTTGTGTCAGTGGCAGCGCGAAGGGATTGCGCCTTCGTTGGGTGAAGAGGGATTTGACTGCTTTCAGAAGACCCATTTCGGGTACTGCCCGAAGAGGCAGATGAAGCGCCGTCCCCCAGATCCAGAAACATCTCGGCTGGATGCGCAGGCAGGGTCAGAGCGACGGAAGGTCAAAGAGCTGCGGGAACGCTATCTCGCGCCCCTAAACAGTTACTTCGGAGACAACTTCTCAACGGAGAAGGGGCTGATTCATACCGTGCGAAAGCGCGGGTATGCGATAGCGGCGGCGGTGACTTACGAAGAAGATTAAGAACAGCGAGCGGCCCAATGCCGGCGGACATCCTGAGTTCCGTAGTGCCACGGTGTTGTGCTTCCGAGGTCCCCGAGCGTCAACACTCCTCGGCTGAGTAGTATCGTAGACAGGATATACGCCCACGCCTCTTTGGCCTGCTCGCAGCCATTCGCCAGGTTACCGATCAAATTGTGGGCGTCAGCGTCGCGAATCGCCTTCATCAGCTTTACACCGCTCCTCAGGCGCCTGGTCTCAGCGAGCCTGTCGTCGTAGGTTCCATTCCAGAAGCCGTCCTTTACGTCCACCGGTCCGATCACGACGGCTACGAGGTCGGGCTGGCTCTTCCGCATGTCCTTCAGATCTTGCCGTAGCTGGGCCGCGAACGGCCGCGGGTTCTTTCGCAGGAGCATCTCGATGAGGCTCCACTCGAATCGGCCGGTATAGAGATCGGCTGGTGTGAACACCCAATCGTAGTTGCTCGGATCGTCCTCATCAGGATGCTTGACGACGAGTCGCGGCGACGCCGCGATTGTCGTCTTCGATTCACGCACAGCCGGGGCAGAGGGAGAGGCGATGAACGGCCAACTCCCCAAACCCGATGAGCGGTGCGTCATCCGAAGCGGGGTTAGGACGTGCCTCTCGTACTCAGACAGTAGGGTGTCGCTCAGCAAGGCCTGCAGTCTCTCAGCTCCGCCAAGTCCGAGATGGTCCTCTAGACCGAAGTGGTACAGCGCCCACCTGGTGTTACTTGTCACGTGTCTCCAAGCCGCTGGTGGCAAGTGCGTGCCATCCAACGACAGGCGGGAACTAAGCGCGACGAGGCGTTGTTCTAGCCATTGCATTACACGCTTCACGAGGAGCAGGTCTTGAGGCGGCGCCTCTGTCTGACGGCTTCGGATGATGTCGCCGACGGCTTGGACTGCGACCAGTGGTGGTGGCACCTGCTGCTCGGCTAGCGAACCAAGCGCGCGCCCAAGCGACTGGGCGAGTACGCTCGCGTCGGAGTGTGGCGTTGAATATACGTGCCGAAATAGAGCGTCGGCTGCCGTTCTGCGATCGCCGTGCTCCGCCCGGCTGAGTACTCTGAGCACGTACGCATAGAAGCCACTCTTGTACCCTGGAGCCAGTGTGGCGAGCGTTTCGATATCAGCAATTGCTGAAACGTACTCGCCGCGCAGACACTGAACGAGACTGATGTTGTAAACGGCCGCGGCGCGCACGCCATCGTCGCAAGTCTCGTCTGCCACCAGGACCTTCCACGTGTCGACCGCGTCGGTCCATCGGTCCATTTCGAACAAGCAGCATCCAAGCATGTTTCGCCCAACAGCGGAAGCGTCCACCGTCGTAACGATCGGTGCATTTAGGAGCTCGAATGCCTGCTGCAGATGGGAAGTCCGAATCTCTGGACTGGCACCTTGAGCGGCAAGGCCACTTCGGTCGACCATTCGTGCGAGACCTAAATGCACCGCTGCTCTGAGGATGTAGTTCTGGCGAGTGGCGAGAGGCGAACCGGCCGCCCGCCGCCCACATTCTTCGAGAAGGTCCCGCGCGGGTTGAAGCAAATTCCGCGAAGCATCAGCGGGAAGCAGAATCGACAGCCGAATTGCATTCTGCTCGTGCGCGAGCGCGAGTTCGTACAGGGCGACCGTGTACTGGCGCGTGGCGCGAATGTCTGTCTGAACAGAGTTCAGGGCTGCGTGCGCTATTGCTATGCCTCGCTCAGTCTCGCCCTGTTCGATCTCCTGTCGAAGACCAATACGCGCACCCAGAAGTACGAATGCGTCTCGGAGTTCGTTAAGACGAGCGACGCTCATCAGGAACGTCGATGGCGTTGCTCGACCGGCGCACGCGAGTCCCTCCTCAACGTGAAGCTTGGCTAGCGAGTCTTCATGAAGACGAAAATAGTGCCAGGCCCACTGTAAGTGTCCTACCAGTTCCAGTTGCTCTCGCCACGGCTCGATTACTTCTTTGCGAAAAGTCGGATGCGCATCGTGAGCGCAATTGAGAACCGAAATGTACTTAGTGTGCGGGAGCGGCGCTGAGCCCGCATGTCGATCGTTGAAGAGATTTATGAGGGTTATGAACTCGTTGAATCGATCGACGGAACCGAGCAGATGTGTCGCGTGCAATCGCTGATCGACCGTCTTATCGAGATCGGCCCACAACGCGATATCGCGAACATCGTCCTCGATCAACGAGGCATTGGAGCCGTCGTACTCAAAAATGAGATATCCGCCACCGTGAGCTAGCAGCGGCAGGCGAAAAGTCCCGCCTGCTTTGTAGAACACGCCTGCCCGCCACATCGATCACCTCGCCGTGAACAATCCCGCGACACGTGTGGCACACGCGCGACGGGCCGCGTAACCGTCATCGCTGCCCTAAAGTTCGTCGTTGAATGCCGCGTCCTCGCCCGCGAATCACACCGACCTCAGAGGCAACGCGCGCGGTGTGTCAGGGCCAGCGAGCGCGGCACATTCTACACGGAGAGGCGGAAATCGAGAACTGGCCAAGGGCGGAACGCTAATGAGCATGAAGGAGCAGACACTCCCCTCGATCGAACGCGCAGCGCGCCGTCGCTTTGGCAGCGCGATGAGCCGCGGTCTCTCCACGCGTCTGCTGATCGATCAGACGACGCGTTTGCCGAACCATTTTGCATTCGAGCTCTTCTACCAGCGATCTCACCGTCTTGGTCGGTCGCTCGCAGTAATAGAGCTGGACATTGCCGGCTTCGGTCGCTTCAACGAACGGCGTGGTGGCTTGCAGCGTGGAAACGAGCTTCTGGCTAATTTCGCTATTGCGTTGACACAGTCGATCAAGTCCACGGATTTCGTCGCGCGGTGGTCAGTCGGCGATGAGTTCGTCATCGCCGCCACCGGCGTCACGACAACGAAAGCCCTTCAGCGTCTTTGCGAGCGGCTCGAAGGACCGTTCGTTGTCAAGTGGGGCCGTCGCCACCGTCTGCTTCGCTGCTACACAGTCGGAATTCTGACTGGAGGCATGCGGCTCGAAGAAGTCGAGCGTGTGCTGCATGAACGGCTGCGCCAGAAGAAGGTCGCCGCAAAACGCGCGGGACGCAGTTAAGAAACGCTGACGGTACTCAGACGTTCATCTTGGAGGTCGAATGAAAATGCGTCGTCTGATTTCCGAGTCTCTGCGCGCCAATCTTGAGGATCTTCCGGGCGTCGTGCTGAGCATCGTCAGCGCGGCGACCGTTGCGCATGGCGCGATGCTGCTCCGCAACCAGGCGCCTGTCCTGATGTTCATGTTGGGCGCCGGCGTGGCGGCGGCGACCTACGTTCTCGACAAACGATTGATCGAGCGTCTGAACAGCATCCGGCCTCAGCAAAACCTGCTACTGGTATTCCTGTGCTGGCTCCCGCTATTTGTGGTCGCCACCGCTTTCGCTGCCGTCACGGCGTTCTCCGCGATCGCACCTACGCTCGGCGTGGAGGAGGGGAAGCAGGTGCGTCGACAGCATTGGGCGCGCGAGACGTCGAAGCTGTCCCATTACCTCGGAGCGTTGCAGACGGCGGTTCAACAACAGGCAACCAGTCTCACCGTCGACATCGACACGGAACAGCGAACCGTCGCGGCGGCGCGGGCGCAGAAACTGCCGGTGTCGACAGACCGGTTGCGCGCGCTTCGCCGGAGAGCAGCGGGCATTGCGTCGGTGCGAACTCGTGTGGTGGGAGCGACGACTCCACCGGCCGAACCACCGGACGATCACGCCGAGGCTCTGCGCGCATTGAGCGCGTCCTTTCAATCTCTCCGCGCCCTTGACGCCGACGCTCGTTCGGTGATCGACGCGGTACCGAACGTGCCGGCCTACGAGTTGCTGGCCGAGCCGAGCACGGATCTTCAAAGCGTTGTCGTGCGCGAGACGCTGGCGCGATCCGCGCCGGCAATACTGGCGTGGACGACGGCCGCGCTCATCGAAATCCTTCCGCTGGTGGCACTGTTCCGAGGGGGCCGCAAGATTCCGATGGCGGTTCGCCTGCTGGAAGTGCGGCGCCGAATTAGCGACGTGCACGATGTGCTTCGCGGTCGTGTTCCGCTCGTCAATGTGCCGATGTTGGTGGAACCGTTTCAAGTGAAGGGCGTGCTTCGAGCACGGCTCCTTCCTTCGTCAACAGCGCGCGACTGCATGCCCAGGCTTGAAGAGGCGATCGCGGAGGTTCCGAGGCGCGCTTCTGGGAGAGCCGTCATCGTGGGTTTAAGCACAGCGAGCGGCGAGCTTATAGAGGCAGATCAGCCGTTGCTCGGACAACTGGAAGGTCGGCCCCTCGTGGTTCGTGTGGAGGTTCAGCCTTGAGATTTGTCAGCGTAACCGTCGCCGCGAGCGGCTTGGCGTCGATAGCCGCACTAGCAGCCCTTGTGGCCGCCGACCGCCAACTTGGCGTCCCGGTCCCGTACGCGGTTTCGTGTGTCGTCGCGATGCTGAATATCGCTGCGGCTGTCGCGATTGCCCTGCCGCGACGGGTGATCTTCGCGCCCGAACTTGTAGCAAAACGCGTGAGCCCGCCAGTGGCCGGCGCAAAGGCGCCCAGACTCGCCCATGCCCCGGCTGCGCCGATTGACGAGGCCGTCGTGTGGTTCGAGACCGTCGTCGCAACGCCGCAGGAAGAGGCCGCTTGAGGCACCTTCGCCGTGGAGTCACTGCCGGTCTCGCCGTCTGCTGCGCGGCGGCGGTCCTCGCCCAGGTTGCGACGGCGGCTCTTTACGCCACGTCGATTCGACGGCTGCAAGCGGTCAACATTCACGACGGGGGTCGGCGGCTCCTTGCCACGCCTTTATCTTTAAGAGCGGGTGAGCCCATAGGGCGTGCCGAAGTCCTCGAGCACCTCCGGCGGATTGGGTACTACGACAGCGCCGTCCCGTCCGCGGCGTCCTATTCGGTAACCGAAGATTCGATCACAATTCATCCGCGGTTCGCGGAGTTCCGCGCGGCTACCATCCGCTGGTCGGGCGCCAGCGTCGCCAGCGTTCACGACCTTTCAGGCCAGGCGCTCGATGTCATGACCATCGAGCCCGAGACGCTCCAGGCGTGGGACGTGGGCATGGACGGCGTCGAACATGAAATCCTGCAGCTTCCGGCGCCCGTCGCAGCACTTCGCGGTGGCACGTTGCTTGACGCCCTCATCGCCAGCGAGGAGGGCCGCTTTCACGAACAGCATGGCGTCGATTTGCTGCGGTTGGTCCGCGCTGTGGTGAACGGCACCGGCGCCTCCACCCTGGCCATGCAAGTCGCAAGGCAGACGGTTCTCCACGAGCGTAGTCGGACGGTTCCGCGCAAGCTCGCAGAGATCGGTCTAGCGATGGCAATTGACCGGAAGTATGACAAGAACGAGATTCTCGATGCCTACGTAACGCGCATCTACCTTGGTACGCTTGGTGGTCGCGAGTTGCGCGGATTCGCGGTCGCAGCTGAGGAACTGCTCGGCGTCAGCGATCTCCGGCGATTGACATTGGCGCAGGCTGCGACGCTGGTCGCTTCGCTGAACCGCCCGGACGGATACATCGCTGAAGTTCGCGCCGGTAATGTTGCGCCCTTAAAAGCCCAGCGAGACCGCGTCCTGCGCCTCGCCGGAGCAAGATTTCCTGAACGATACTCCGCCAGCGTCATCCAGAACGCCCAGGCGCAACCTCTTTCGTTTCTCGCGGACCACGTTCCGCACGGTCGTCGGTTGGACGCAGCGTATTTCACGGATCACGCTGCGCCGCTCGTGTCCTCCGGCGATGAGGGGCGAACTTATCTAACAGTTGACGGCCGGTTTCAACGCGCAGCAGACCTCGCGGTCATTGCGGGTGTAGCGCGACTCGAGGAGCGGCTTGGAAAGTCGCCCGCATCGCTCGTCCAGGTCGCGTTGATCGTGGTCGATCCTCGTACTGGCGAGGTGCGAGCCATGGTGGGCGGTCGCTCATATCAGGTGTCGCAGTTCAATCGCGCGACGATGGGCGGTCGGCAAGTCGGGTCGCTGGTGAAGCCCTACGACTATCTTGCTGCCTTCGAGCGAGGGAGCGAAGAAGGCGTGGCGCTGTCGCCGGACAGCATCGTTGCGGACGTGCCGACAGTCTTTCGGTTCGCCAACATGCCATGGAGTCCGCGCAACTACGGCGGCCAGTACGGCGGATCGATCACATGGCGGCACGCACTAGCGCACTCGAAGAATGTGGCCGCCGTAAAGGTCTCTGCCTGGGCGGGTTTTCAGCGGGTGGCGACACTCTGGGCCAGGGCAACGGGCCGTCCCGTCGACGTAGTTTACCCATCGTTCGCCCTCGGTGCGACCGAGGCGACGCCAGCCCAAGTCGCGCAGGCGTATACGGTGTTCGCGAACGGAGGAATTGCCCGACCGCTTAGATTCGTCGGTGATGCGGTTCGGCCGAACGGCGTGGCGCATATGCCGGCGCCGCTGGCGATTCGAGTTGCTGGTGCCGGGAGTGCCAGGAACGTCGCCGAGATGATGCGCGCAGTCTTCGAGGTCGGAACGGCGCGTGCGTCGCGGCAAATGGGTTTTATCGCGTCAGCGGCTGGCAAGACAGGCACGACCGATGATCAGCGCGACGCGTGGTTCGCGGGCTTCTCGGGCGACCTTCTGGCGGTTGTTTGGGTCGGACGAGACGACAACGCGCCTCTCGGTCTCACAGGCGCGGAGGCTGCCCTGCCGATCTGGACCGACTTCATGATGGTTGCGTCGAGGAGCGTGCCCGTAGGCCGATGACGCGTCGAGCGCACGGCCCGACTGCGCCGTGTTACCCATGGTGGGCGCACCTCGCCTTCACCCGCATGAACTTGACCTGACCATCATCCCGAAACCGTTCGAGGATCAATCGACGCGGATTTCATCTCAGTTGTGGCCCTGGGCCGGCCGGTTGACGGAACGAAGTGCCTCACATTACTGTCGTTAGCGGCGTGTACAAATCGACCATCGTGCGAGACTCGGAGTATGCCTTGCGCGAGAAGCGCGAGGCGCCCATCCAACGCGTGCGGATCCTCGAACATGTTCGCGGCAATCGATGGAAGGCGCAGTGGATCGATCCGAATTCGGGTCTGGTCCATTACGTGGAGTCCGGCCATCTGCTTTGCCCTTGGAAACAGCTGAAGGCATTCCTGCGGGAAGAATCCGATGCGGAACGACTGAGGCAACACAACGTCGAGTGCGGGTGGGTGAAAGACTCGCCGGTTGATCAAGCGCTCTATCAGGTATTTGAGAACGTAGGCGACGATGTCAGCTATTACCGTGGTGTGTTGACCAGCAAGCCCGAGCCGCTGGCGCGTGTTAAGACGCGAGCAGGAATGCCTGTCGACAAGTCCTCGCCGTACGCCTACACGGATCGAGCCGCCACGATTCACATACCTTTCGACGAAGCCGTAGAAATTGCGCGTCGGTTTTGCGCTGCTGAACCCGCCGTCATCCTTGCGAGCATTGAAGCGACCGAGCAGGACTGGGCGCGCGAAGCAGCTCTGCCTGGCGAAAAGCATATGGTCAGCTTGCTGAATGAATTCCGCGCATCATGGGCATTGCTGAGGCAATGGGCCGGACAGGACGCTGCAATCGCTCGGCGCGACACAGAGATTCAGCGTCTCGAACGGCTCGTGTGGGATGCGGTGTACGCCCTACAGAAAGCAGGATTAGATAAGGAGAGTGCTCGGTTGAGACGCGCGATTGAGCGTTCCACTAGTTGACGTTGACAGCGGCGGCGAATCGTTATCACTCCTAACGATCGCGCTGAGCCGCGCACCGTGGGAACGGCGCAAATTATTGCGCCCTGAGTTGACAAACGATTAGACGAACTTCGTGTCACCTCAATCGACGTTCGCTTGCGCATACTCACGCCGCAACGTAAACGGTCCGAACTTCTGGGTCAGCAGCACACCAAGAACTGTTAACGCTGGCGCTTTGAGATCCTGCTTCCAGGTCAGCTTATGAACTCTTAGCGTCACTGTCGCCTCAGGCAGTAATGCCTGAAACTCTTTCACCAGCGCCCACTGCGACGCGGTCGCCTGTCCCGCGTTGGCGCTATTCACTAATAGTTCGTCCCGCGTGACGACTGCCTCGGCGTACTGGCGATACTGCCGCAGGTGCGCTTGCAGCCTCTCGAAGCCGTCGTGGCTGTAACGCGGCCGATCGGTTAATGCGGCGAATGCTTGGTCGGTCATTGCCTCGATCGCTTCATCGATCGGGAGCACGCCAGCGGCTTGCCGCGACTGCTGCTCCGGCGAGCCATGGGCCGCAATCCATTCTGCAATGAAGCGCTTCTTCTCCTCGTGCAGCGCCAACTGCTCGGCGCGTCGGGTCAGGTTCTCTTCGCGACGGCAGCGCAAATCCGCGCGGAAGCGGCGATGCGCTTCAAGCGGCACCTCCCGCGCAGGCGCTTCGTCGGTGTTCGTGTCGAAGACCACCCGGCCAGTAGCCGTACCGAGCCAGCAACGCTTTGGCGTCGGCGCCGGATGGACGAGAGCGCGTTGTGTCGGGTCATTCAGGAATGCGGTGGCGAGCTGCGCCCGCCGCTCGCGATCGACCTCGCGACGCTTGGCCTTCGCAGACCGGCGTTCCGTCTCGTACGCGCGCTCGAGTTGATGATTCCGCGCTGCTTCGCGGAACAGCGCCTCAATATCGGGCGGCGAATCGTACGTCGGCGGCGCGTCGATTCGCACGAGGCGCTGTTCACCATCCGTATCATAGCGAGGACGCAGCTTCAGTCGTGCGACCCCGTCGGCGTCAACGCTGACCAGGTGTAGCCGATTGGTCGGCACATTGACAGTCAGCTGTTGCACGGCGCGGCCATCGCCACCCATCAACAGCGACGCCTTCCGACCGTCCTCTGACAGCAGATACGTCGCGGTGACCACAAGGGTCCGATTCGCCTCGATCGTTGCGGTCGGGACCGCGGATGTTGCCAATTCTTCTCGACGTTGTGCGATTGAGGCCACGGTATCCATCGCGAATCCTTTCAATCGGCTATCAGCCGGGCGACCGAAACCCGAATGCGGTGAATAGCTGAAACGTGAATGACGTATTGCGTTCGAACGGCATGAGCAGAACGGCCCCAGGCGGCGGGCGATGTGCCCGCCACCTGGTACAGCAGTAGACCGTTCAGGAAGCAGGCTCGAGGCGGTTGTACGCGTCGAGGATGCAATCCCGAATTGCGTCTTGCGTCGTGCGATCCTCGGTCGAGGAGCGCAGCAACGCAAAACTCCGGCGGCCTCCGTTCACGGAGTACTGCCGGGAGGGAAACGTCACGTTCTTTCCCCCTTCGCGACGTTCCCACACTGCGAAGCCGACCAACTTCATCCCGCTGAGCGGGCCTGCGTCGGCTTCGAAGATCACCTCGGCATCCGCCAGTTTTCCTGGGGGACTGCCTTTGTCGTTCGGGATGATCTTCACGGACACGAGTTCGCCTGTGTTCTTGGACATACGGATCCTCCAAGGACGCCGAGGGCCTGGGGCCGACGGCGCCGGCTACGTTCGCACGGGTCGATGTAGACGCGTGCGAACAGGGGTTACACGCACGGCCGTGTGGCGCGTGCGCGTCGACGAAAGATCGTTGGCGCGTGTTCATGACTGCGCCTCTAAGAGCCCGGCGATCGGCTCACGGCCATATCGCCGCGCGCGCCGCAACTTGTCGCACAGCTCTCGCTCGGACCATGGCGGCTGACAATGCGCGTTCCATTCAGCCAGCAGCTCCAGGGCGTCCGCATCCGTCAGCGCGAACCCGCGCACCAGCCGGCAGCACACGCGAAACGTATGCAGATCACCATGCTGGCCAGCGATCGCCGGTGGAACAGCTTTTACATACCGGCGCGCCCGCGCCATGACGTCGGGCCTCAGCGGGTGGAGCACTGGGCGCGTGCGCCGGATCGGCGTGGCGAACGCGACCGGGCGCGGGAAATCCGCTGGTGTATAGCGGCACTCGATACTTCGGTAATCGACGGTGACGAGATGGGCCGGCTCGTACTTGTGATTGAAGAAACCCGGTAGCCGCGTCGTCTGTGAGCACGGCGTAGCCGCAGGATCTGTGTGGAGCTCGCGTGCCAGTTGTTTCTGCAACGCTTCCGCCAAATCAATCGGGAAGTGCGTCGCTCGCCAAAACACATGCACGCGGTTGGGTGACGAGTGGAGGATATAGGAAGGCCGCGGCAGGTCGGCACGTTCATCGATCGCCGCCAATACCAGCGGCCCGTCGGTGTCTGCTTCGAGGAAGACGTGCCGAACGGCACGAATCGCATCACGCGTGCGAGAACGCCTACCCGGTGTAATCGCATTGACCGAGATGTACACGTTTGCGTGGCCGGCGTTCTCGGCTCGCAACCACGCCTGGAAGCGGGCATCAGCGATCAACGAGACTGGACCGACTCGCTGGGCGGTTCTGCCTGTCTCGTACGACTTCAAGAACACCGCAACCCAGTCGTCAGGCTGGTATGCCGTTTCCAGAAAGCGTAGCGGCGCTTGGCGATCGACAATCGGCATCGCCTTCAGTCCTTTGTGAGGACCACGCGGCCCCTAAAGGTCGCATTGCAATCGACGCCCGTGAAGTCCGCGTCGATCCGTCTGGCCTCTGCGACTCCGAAGCTGCCAAACGTGCCCCGACAGCCGCGCGGCGACGTATAGTCCCCCTGAGTGCTAATCTGCGCCGGCGCGGTGTTGCCGGGAATAATCGCTGCCGTAGCGATCGTGCTGATCGGAAGCCAGGAGTGCTCCGAGCGAATGCTCGCCCGGAACGATTGGAGGTTCGTCTGTGGCACGACCTCAAACGTCCACGTTGTCGCGCCACTCGTCGCGGCTGGCGCGTTCGGTTCATCGGCGTTCGGCTGGATGGTCACCGTTCCGCGCCAGGTGCCGGCGAGAAATGACTGTCCGCCCGACGGTGCGGTCGGGCTAGATGAGGAGCCCCCGCATGCAGAGATCGTTAACAGCGACAGCACCGTCGCCGTGCTTCGCAGTGCACGTACGGTCATACCAATGCTCCTTGCTGGACGGGAACGTTCGGCAGGTACGGATCGAGGTGGAACCGATCGGCTTGCCCGTCGTATTCACGGACGGTCAGGACTTGCGTCACGCGTCGCTGTCCAGCAACGCGTGCAACATGCACAATCAGGTGGATGGCCAGCGCGATCGCCTCACGCGTGCTGCGGTGAGGCAACCCAACGTTGGCGGTCAGCACGCAATGCGCTAGACGCGTCAGCGCCTGCTCAGCGGAGTTCGCATGGATAGTGCTGAGACTCCCCAGGTGGCCCGTGTTGAGGGCCTGCAACAGATCGAAGGCCTCGGGGCCGCGGACCTCGCCTACCAGAATGCGATCAGGTCGATGGCGCAGCGATGCCCGGACCAAATCGGAAATCGTCACGGCTGGCAACGGCGCTTCCTGGCCCATTGGGAGCTGCGCGCGCCGTGCTTCAAATCGCAGCAGATTGGGCTTGGCGAGATGGATCTCAGCCGTCTCCTCGATGACGACGAGGCGTTCGTCGTCTGGGATGCGCGCGGCAAGCGCATTCAGGAGCGTGGTCTTCCCAGTTCCAGTTCCTCCCGAGATGAGGATGTTCTGCTGCGACGTGACCGCGTCCGCGAGCGCAGCTGAGACGTCAGGCGTGATTGAACCGACGGCGACCAACTGCTCAAGGGTGTAGCGGCGCGTGAACTTCCGAATCGTCAGGGCTGGTCCACCGACTGCACACGGCGGGAACATCGCGGCGACGCGTGAGCCATCCTCGAGCCGTGCATCGAGGATGGGCTGCGCGTCCGAGATTTCGTCCCCGCACGCTCGTGCAATGTTTTTGATCGCAACGGTCAGATTTCTGGACTCCAGCGTCCGGTCAAGTACCGTCGCCAGCGCGCCGTCCCGTTCGACAAACACACGCCGCCCACCGTCGTTGACCATCACCTCCGTGACGCTTGGATCCACGAGCAGGTCCTCGATTGGCTTGAGGAATGGCAGGATGCGGTCCAGGCTGCTCATAACGTCCCTCCAGCCACGTGATCGAAGTAACTGGTTTGGACATCCAGGTAGTGCGGCTTCAAGTAGCAGTACTGCGCTGGAAGAGGATTGAGTCCGTCATACGGCAATGCGATCGCCTGCGCGTGCTGCAACTCCGTGAACACGCGCGGCTGAAACACGTAATCCGACTCCACCATGTACGTCTTGCTCGCACTCAGACTGTGCTTAGCTGCAGTGGCGGACCCGGTGAGCAGCGAGATGTGCGCGTCCTGTCCGCCTTCCGTCAATGAGTACCGCGCCTTGAGTCGGTCCGCGCGGCCACACAACTCTGCTGCGGTGCGAGCCGTGAACTCGTCGCTCGTCGCCAGGAAGACCTTCGTACGGAAGCACTGCATGAGGGTGCGCCATCCCTCATCGCTGCCGAGCGCGGAGCGAAGCGATGACACGCTTTGCGTCGCCACGATGGGGATGAGGCGTGCCTGACGAGACAACGCGAATGCGCGTTCGTCGCCGGTAGGGTCCGTTTCACCAACTGTCGCAAACGCGTGGTACTCGTCGGCGATGAACAGTAGGTCCCGCCACGGTCCTTCCGGCTTGGCACCCATCTTAGGAATGCGTTGAAGGACCGCGCGCTGGAAGTCCAGCTTCAGCATCACGCCGAGGCCACGCGCCAGCGCAGGGTTCATGGCAACCGGGAAGTTCAACCCGAGGACATGACCACTCTCAAGGAGATCTTCAAGCGGTGGAAGCGGTCGAGGCTCCCCGGGTCGAGGCGGGTTGATATACGCGGACCGTTCTGGGCAGAAGGCGCGGTACACATCCGGGCTCTCGTCGAAGAGCGACAGGAATACCACGATGCCCTCGATGATGGAGGCCTTCACCTTGCCATCGAGTTTTCTCCAGGTGTGGTTGTACCACCGCTGAATGGCTTCTAGACGGTGCCGACGATCTGCAGAGATCGCCGCGCTGCCCGTTCGGACCTCAAATGGGACCCCTCGCTCGGCGAGGTACGATTCCAACTCCGCATCGTATGGGTGCGCGGCGTGCGTCTGGCCCAGCCACGTCCACAACGTCCATGCTTGCTTGACATCTCCCTGCAGCCATTCGGCTTCGATGACGATCACCGGTGCCGGTTCCCTGAATTGGTCCTCGAGCGTGCGGATGTTCTTGTCGATCCGGCTGTCCTCGATGATGTAGCGATACACCTCCGCCAGCGTCGTGTACCCGTCCGTGATGCGGCGCAACGAGATCACGAACTTGAGCAGATCGGTGTATGCCTGCTGCCAGAATGGCTCCTTCGACTTGCCGAACAAGTTGTTCAGCAGACTCCCGATGGCGTATGCGACCGCGTACGGATCGAGGTCGTTGTGCAGTGGGTTGTAGCAGACGCCAGTGTTTAGCCCGATCTCGAGATAATCGCCTTCGCGATTCGCGGCTGCGAGCATGCTGCGCACTTGGCAGCAGAAGTCACCTTTGACTTCGAGCACCAGCCCACCAAGCTTCTGTGCGGGGTCGTCCGCGCGCCACCGCAGAAGCTGCTGCACGTACGGGTACATGCACGCCGACGTCTTGCCAGATCCGACGGCGCCCAGAATCATCACGCCGGTGTACAAGCCGCGCTGCGGAATCGTCAGCCACGTGGGCGCCGGTGACCGACCCGGCCGTCGCCCAAAATGCGTCTCGCCGAGCACCAGGCTGGGAGCCGGCCTGGACTCAGGCGGTGCGTATGGCGGGAGCGCACGCGTCGGCGTCGACTGCGGGTATCGGTACGCCACGATCGCAATCACGGAGGTGAGGAGGGACGCAATGAGGAACGGTGTCGTGAACCAGAGCGTGGCGTACCCGTACGAGAGGATGTGGAACACGAGGGGCCGTTCAAGTTGAATCAACGCCAGGAACGCGTTGTCCGGTTGAACTGGATACACGAGCAGGCCCCAAGTGCCCACACAGGCCGCCACGACCATCGCTAACAGAACGCGTGCACCGAGAATTGCGTGCAGCATGACGACAGCTCTTCTAGACGCGAGCGTCACCTAGGCCGGAGGCCGACGCGCGCGCGGTAGCTGCGTCGCGAGCCACGGGACGCTGCCGTGCGCGTGCAGCCACGCCGCGTGGCGCAAAGGATTCCGAGTGCTCAGCGCGCCACTTCATGTAGTCCTTGTCCCTCGCGAGCACCGTGTCGATCAGCTCGTTGAGCACATACTCCGAGTCTTCATTGATGAACGCGGCATATGCGTACAACGTCTCGTGGTTTTCGCGATCCAGGCGAGTGCGGTGCTGGACGCGTTGTCTGCCTCGTGTCCTCGGTTTGATGAGCGACATAACAGCTCCTCACAAACAGGTCTAACGACGGGTCTGGCGCCTCACTCGCTGGCCATGTGGCGTAGCGGATGACGCCGGTCTGCGGGTGGGCTCACTGTCACGATGACGAGCGGGTCCCGAGCCGCAGGAAGATAAGAAGAACACCGGCAGACAGGACGTGAGCGACCCCGCGGATCGCGTCTGGGATGACCGCGCGTTCAAGAGGCGGGGTCGCTCACGTCCTGTCTGCTGTCCTATCGCCCGAATCGCGGGCGGCACAAAACGCCGCCCGTTCGCAGCGGAGAACGGGCGCGCTGCGGCGCCTAACTTCGTGAAGGCGTGACGATAAGCGCCAGCTCGCACCCGTCGAATGCTGGTTGTCCAGCACCCACTCGGATCGCGATGGAGACCCACCATCCAAGGGAAGAGACTCCCCCCGGTTCTCTTCCCGTGTCTCTTCAGCCACACAGCGTTACGACGTGCCGACGAGAGACAAGAGACGCGCATAAGGGTGAGGCAGGACATGGCACTCCAACTGACCCGTTCCCCACGCGACGTGGTCGCCAAGGACGGGAGATAACGTGGCATCGAGTGCAGGTTCACCGCGCTCGAGCCAGGCCCGATACAGCGCTTTGAACCGCGGGGCGCGAAACGCTCGCGCCGCCTGATCGAATCGTTCGTGCGGACCCTTGAGCCGTGCTCGACGCGCGTGAAAGTACCAACGAAGATCGTCGAGCACTGACGGCTCCAGCGGCTTTGTCAGCTGTTCGCGAAAGGCTGCCTGATACTGGGGAATCGCCTGGGTCTTATGGCGCGGCACCAGCAGCCGCAACGTCCAGGCCGGCAACGCGCGGAGCAGCTCCGCATGCCGTTCCAAGAAGGCGCGGAAGTCGATCGGCAGGTCCTTCGTCAAGACATAGAGAAAGATGTGGTTGCCTCGCTCCCGATCGAAACCGACGGGCAGCTTTTCCGGGAAGTACCGCGGCGTCTCGGCGTCGTCGGCGCGGAACGTCAGCACTGGCAGATCGCGACGAGGGATCTTGTGCGTGAGCGTGAAATGCTGGAGCTTCTCTTGCTCGGTGGCCAGCCACGTCCGGTCTGGGTCGGTGATCACCGCGTCGAGCACCATCAGCCGCTCGAGGGCACGGCCAAGGCTTATCGACCGGCGATGGCGGTTGTCCGCTTCGCCGATTGCCCTGTACAGAGGTTTGTAGTGGATGTGGTACAGGCGGGCGCGGTTGTGACCGCAGCCTCGCGCCGTTGCGAAACCCCGCGACAGCAGAGATTGGAAGAAGTCATGCATCTTCTGGCCGTACGCAATTCGCCCGTAGGTGCAGTAGTGCCGGCCGAAACAGACGCCGGCATAGAGCATCACGGTGACGAGGAAGCCGGCTTGGCGCTCCGTGAACCCCATAAGCCGGACGGCATCGACCCGCTCCTGCCAGGTCATTCCAGCAGCTCCTCCGCAAGCCGTACATCTGAAGACCGCCCACCGCCACGGCCGCTCCGACCGCCAACGCGGCCGCCGCCAGCGCGATATCGACTAAAGCCCGCGCGGGCCTTCGCCGCCGCGTGTGCACCTCGGTAATGCGGCGTCGTGACCTCTACGTCTTCCACATCCCGGCGGCCGTCTGGCAGCTCGTATTCGATCCGCACGTCAGGAAACTGCACGCCGTCTTCGTCCATCGGCAGGTCGTGTTCATGTGCCCAATCTTGAATCTCTTCGCGCGTGCGGTCAGGACGTCCGTCACTGTCCGGCCGATCGCGATTTCGCTCTTGGAGGAACCGCTGGTACTCACGCTTGAGCTCGTGATCGAGGACGACGCGATGGACGAGAGCGCCCTTTGCACGAAGCCGTTCGGCGCTCCGTAGATAGGCTCGAAAGACGTGCGAGTCATGCCGCACTTCGCGGCTTCTGACCAGGCCGGCATAGAAGGTTTGGCCCCGCTCGTACTCCGGCGTGCGATGGCTGTCGAGCAGCTCACGGCCGCGTTCCGTGAGCGTCAGAAGCGGCGTGCGGTCCTCATGATCCAGATGCCCGGCCACCCTGATGAGTCCCGCCGAACGGAGGCGATCAAGGTCTCCATGCCACAGGTCGGCCGCGCGCCCGTCGTGGTTGTGGAGATCGCTTAGAGGCACGACGCGAAACGCGCCGATCGTCGCCAGAGTCCGCACCTCCGAGCCCCGCAGCTCATAGTCGTGGTCGTGCACGTGGACACGCTCCCGTTCCAAGCCGCGAGGCAAATCGAGTCCCTGGGTGAACACGTCCCGTGGGTCGACTGGTTCAGCGTCGCGGGGATCGTTCTCGCGGTCCCGGCTGTCGAAAGAGCGAGGGTCTAGTTCGTCCCACATACGTCGTCACCGTCGGGCCGACCATTCCTCGACCGGCAAGTCCTGGTGGACGCCGTCAGAGGCAATCAGCTGTCGATCAACGTGCATGAGCTTGCGCCCGGTATCGCGCAGAAAGAGCCATCGTGCGAGGCCGTAGTAGGCCGCGCACAGGTTGAAGAAAACGAGCAGAGCCCCAACCGCGATGGCCATGCCGTAATACCGGAAGAGGGCGACCTTGTACTGGGCGAGAAAACTCAGTTCACCTGCGAGCCATGATGCAAGCAGAAACACTGTCAGCGCCGCGAGGAAGGCCGTGTTCTTGATCACCGCCGTATCTCCTCGAAGGCCTGGTCCACGCGGAAGTACGTGATCTGGAGTCCCAGCGGGTTCACACGCACGAATTCGTTGGGCACGTGATCCCGCATCACGAAGTCAATCTGAGCGACGTATGTCTGCTGCCCTCGTTCTGTGCGCGTCCCAGGGGTGTAGAAAACCTTCTGAAACGCTACAGATGCCTTGTATGGAGGCTTCGTCAGCTCACTCAGGCTCACGTTCTGAACGATGATGTCCACTTCGTCGGCCGACGGATTCGTCAGAAACGTCTCCATCGCGCGGCTCTGTTCGTTCTGGGCGATCGTGGCGTCTGCCAGCTGCCCATCAAGGAAGAAGAGCGAATCGGAATACTCCCGCTGAACCGTCGCTCGGATACGGCTGAAGTGCTTCACGACGAACTGCGTCAGGAAGTAACGAAGCTCTGGCGCCTGCGGACGGTACGCGCTTGCGTCGTACTGCACCACCTCCGCCCTTCCCACGTCGTCGATCCGGACTACCAGCGGCTTCACGTTGGCGGCAGCGGCCTGCGTCCGAAAGTTCAAGACCAGCAGACCAAGGGCGAGGAGACAGGCGAGGAGCAAGGCAAGCTTGAGGTAAGTGTTCATCACCAATGCGGAGCCGTACAGCTCGACAAACTGTCGCTTCGCGTTTTCGATCGTTTTCGGGTTGAGGTCGGCGACGGTGGCGGACATAAATGGCTCCTACCAGAGCGGGTTGAAGTGCAACAGGCCGGCGATGACCCAGACCAGGCCGAGGAGAAGCCCGATGGCGGCAGCGATGCCAAAGGCTTTCACGTACCAACGTGTGAATCTCGGCCCGGCGGTGGTGTCAAGTTCGCGCTGATAACGCATCTCGTCCCCCCTTCACAGGCGGTAGCTGAGGCGCTCGGGAAGCACGCTCCCGCCGCCACGACCGGAGAAGATTGAAGTCGTGAGCGTCGGCACGAGCAGGATTCCAGCCGCGAAGACGCCGATGATCACGAGCGCCTGAAGCCCGTAAACGAGGTAGTAGTCCTCCGTGATGCCCTGCGGCAGCGTCGTCAGGTACTGAAAGATGAACCGCTCGAAAATCATCAGGAACGCGAACGCAACGACCGGCATGAACGAGTACTGAATGAACGCCTTGAACCACGACCAGAACAGCCAATCGAGCTTCGGCACGATGAAAAACGGCACGAAGATGGGCCCCAGCAACGCACAGACGGCACTCGCGATCAGGCCGAACGCTACAATCGCCAACGAAATAACCTTTGCCAGAGTGACTACGATGAGCAGCAGCCAGTAGAGGAGATTCGCAAGAATCGACCAGGCGTCCGGCTGAACGAAATGACCCCACAGCTGGTCGAGATGGTCGAATACGAGTTCGAGGGATCGTGCGTCCAGAATGTTGGCGAAGACGTGGGCCTGATCGGTGATCAGGTTGCTGAACGACACGCCGATACCCGGAATGGGCGACTCGTAAAAGGCGATCAGCGCATACCCGAACGAGATGAAGAGCAGCAGCTTCGCGAAGTCAAAGACGTTGTCGCCGAGCGAGTCGTGCTGCAGCATCATCTTGATGCCCTGCCACACAATCAGGATCGTAGCGAAAGATACGAACAGTGAGTACCCAAACCGCAGGAACTCGGGTTCGTACGTCGTCAGCAGAGCGGTGATGGCCTGCTGGATGCTCCCAACGATGGCCAGGCGTGGTTGTGGTTCCATGGCTATTCCCTCATGGCTGACGCCACGTACGCAGGTCGTTACCAGCTCCGCTCAGAAACCCGCTGCCGCCTTCACTCCAGTCGGCGATGGCGCGCAGCCGCCCAAGCTGCATGTTCAGGACAGCAGCTTCGGTATCGCGCGTGCGCTTGTTGTCGACAACCAGCTGCTCCACGATCGCGGTGAGGAGTTGAAGCCGCGCCTGTTTTTGCCGTGTTTCGATCAGCACCGCACCACTGATCTTGTCGAGGACTGCCGTCGCACTCTGCTCGTCCGAAGGATCGATGACATGCGCTTCGAGCAGGTCGATTGCCCGCAACTCCTGCTTCCGCCCGTTGAACCGCAATTGTCCGGTCTGATGGGTTCCCGCGATCACCGTCGCATCGGTTAGGTCGAGGGTGGCGAGCTGCGCCATCAGCGCGCGGCGTGCCGACGGACTCAGCCGGGCTAACGCATCCTGAGCAGCGACGACGGAGCGGCTGATGCCGAGATACGCGCTTCCTGCGGCATCGCCGAAGATCAAGGCGTCGTTGTAATCCCGTGAAAACAGAAAGTCGTCCGATCCGTGGGTTCGCCACTTTGGCGGATCCGGAACGGCATACTTGTCCAGATTCGTGAATGCACTCAGCCGCCGCGCCATGCGGCGAACGCGTCCGTGCTGCTCAATTAGCGTCTCCACAATCTGACTCTTCAGTACCGCAGTCATCGCATTGCGAGCCGTGGTGACTGGATCCGTGACGACGATCTGAGCCCAGGCAGATCCCAAACCGACGCTCAAGACCGCGACAGAGACGCCGAACACGATCCGGCGATAACGCCATGGAATACCGCGGGTCATGGCTGCCTCCATGTCCGTAAGTCGTTAGCGGCGCCTCGTACCACGCTTTCACTGGCCGCGCGTCCACTGCGCAGGCCGACGAGGCGCATGTTCATCGTGGCGGCCTCGGTGTCTCGCTGGCGTTTGCTTCGAACGAGTAGTTGTTCGAGCGTATGGGAGAGCAACTGATTGGTGGCCATGTCCTGGCGGCGGCCGAGCAGCTCACCGGCTGCCACCTTGTCCAGAATGGCCGTGATCTCGTGGAAGCGGGGCAGGTCATTCAGCACGTCGCTTTCGAGAGCGTCAATTGCCTGCTGTAGCTCTCCGCCGTACCCGCGCACGAGTGCGACCTGGTGTCCGCCCATCGAAGCGACTGAGTCGGTGATTTCGACGGTCGCGTACGCTTGTTCTACGGCGCGGCGAGCCGCCGGCGGCAACTGTCGGAGCGTGGTACCAGGCCGTTCGATCTGCCGCGTACTGCGCCAGTACTTCGAACCATCCGCATCGCCGCTGTTCAGGGCCTGCAGCCATTCGCCTCCATACTCCCAGCGGCTTGGGTCATGGCGTGCGCCAGCAATCGTCGGAATGCGATAGCCCTCCATGTTTCCGAGGCCCCGCGCCATGCGAACGATCGTCTGGTACTGCGCAAACAAGATCTCGTATTCGCGCAGCGTACGTTCAGCGATCAGAACGGTCTGCGCGAGATTGCCTGGGTCGACCACGACCAATTGCGCGCGCGCGGGTTGTACTAGGACTGTGAGAAGGATGGCGACGAGGAGAACGGGTTTCATATTCGTGTTCCTCAGCGATTCACCGCCAACACTTGGCGGCTGCCTGGTCCCGACGATTGGTACGCTGGCAATTGAAAATCACTCGTCACATACACCTTGACGCGGTGCCCTTCGCGAATCGTGATGCTTGGCGGTCGATTGAGAAAGCGATTCATCGCCTGGGCGGTGGCTTGCGAAGTGGCGTCGCCGACGCCGCCAGCGATGATGACAGTGCGATCCCCATCCCCACGGTTGAAGCCTGCGGTGCCGAGGAACTGGGCCAAGCCGCTGATGAGACCGATTGCGGCAGATGCACCGAACGTTGATTTGTAGTGCTGGTTTACCTGATCGCGCAGACCCGCATCGCCGATGTCGTTCAGGCCCATGAACTGATCGAGGCGGTACGTGCGCCCGTCAGGCATCACCAATCGATTGAAGTACACCGCGAGACGCGTATCGCCGAACGTCTGCACAGGCTTGGTTTCGCCCAACACGCGCGATCCCGCGGGTATCAACACGAATCGACCGTCATGCGAATAGATCGGATTCGTAACGAGGCAGTTGACTGGGGCGGCCGCACTACCGTCCAGACGGTTTGTGAGGACGGCATCCATCAACGTTCCCTCGAGGACGGGATGCAAAGGGCCACTAGAGCTGATAGGGCCTGTGGCAACAGGACGTAATGTGGCTTGCGGTGACGAGGGCGCCCCAATGTCGGTTGGGGACGTAGCCGTCACTGCTGTCGTGTGCGGCGCGGTCGGTTGCCCGTACCGCGAGCTTGCGCGGATAACAGCATCCGCCACTTGATCGATCGTTGGCGGCGGCGGAATGCCTTGGTCCGGTGCTGCGGAGGGCGTCCATCGCGCCGGGGTGTCATTCGAGCTGAGTCGTTGGCCGTCGGGCCGCCGGCTCAGGACGACGTTGCTCGAGAAGAGGCTTTCGTACTCCCGTCGCTTTCGTTCTGCTTCGAGCGGATCAGGAGCCGCAGACACGGCCGGCTCCTGATACCCGCCGAGTCGGGCTGGTTGCTCGACACGAGGTTCATTGAGCGCCTGCCGCGCGCGGTCATCGAGGACACGCAAGCGATCCTGATAGTCCCGCAGCCGATCGGAATTCAACGCCATCGTGGCAGGCGAAGTCGCCGGTGAGACCGGACGCGATTCCGGCTCGCGGTTGCCGGTCAGAACGATGATGCCGAGAATGCCCACGGCGACGGCCAGCATCAGATACGTCTGTGCGTTGCGCGGAAGCACGCCGCGCGGAGCGATGCGACTGTCGGTGACGGGCGCTGTTCCGGGAGCGGTGTCGGCCATGGCTACTGTCCTTGCTGGAAGGAGAAGCGCTCCTTCCCGAGCGCGAGATACCCCCGTTCCAGTACCTTCGGGACGACGTACGTGCCCTGCTGGACCTGGAAGTTCACCAGCGACGGCTGTCCGTCCTTCAACTCGTATAGCGCAGGCAGTTCTCGCGCGTCCGACTTGATGTACGTGAACTCGCCGTCATGCCAGATGGAGCGCACGAAGAACGGCTTCTCGTACTTCGGCGTCCCGTAGCTGAAGGCGAGGCGCGCCGGATACTCGTTTCTGAAGCTCGCGATTGCATCACTGCTCCGGTGGGTGGCTGCTTCAATCGCGCCGCGCGCCTGGGTCAGTTCAGCCTGCAGGGCACTGACCTGCGTCGCGGAGAAATACTTCGGCTTACCCCTCTTCGCATTTGGGTCGGCCGCGACGTACAGCTTGAGATCCGGCTGCGCCTGTTTTCCTTCAGTCAGCAGGAACGAATAGACCATGCCGCTCGCCGTCACGAGGTTGAGATTGGTGGCGGCGCCTTCCTTTGCGGGCTTGACGTGCGCGATGTTCTGGGTCGCCGAGATCACCCAGAAGTCCTTGTCGCCACAGACGACGTCGAGGATCTCCTCGTCGTCCGGCAGCACGATCATCGTGGTGTAGCGGATCTTCGTGTTCAGTGGAACAACGCTCCGCTCCGAAGCGGTGACTTCACGGATGCCGACCGTCTGGGCTGCGAGAGATGTGATGCCCATCGGAGCAAGAACCAAAGCAGCGACGAGGACTTGAGCACGCATGACGACAACCTCCTGATCAAGCCGAGGCGGCCAACTGGTCGAGACCAGCCTCGAATCCGTATTCCCGAAACGCGGCAGCGACACGGTCGTTGTCGAATGGCGTGTTTGTGTAGAGCCAGTAGGACCGCGGATCGACATTCAGGTTGAGGACCTTGGCCAGGTCCGGACGCTTGAGCAACATCTGACGACGCGGGATGAGTTCCGTGAGCAGGTCGAGCTCTGTCGTGTTCAATTGGAACAGCTCGGCGTACTTCGTGCGATCGAGCGCCGGGTTGGCCAACAACAACTTCGTCGGACACCCCTCGACGACCGTGCGCAAGAGATCTGCAGATGCGAAATCGTCGACGGACTGGGTGGCCAGCAGGATGGCGCCATTCCGCTTGCGCCAGGTCTTGAGCGCTTCCTCGACGTACGCACGGAGAGTGGGGTGCTGGATAAAGCGCCACGCTTCATCCATGACGCAGACCTTGAGCCCAGTTGTGTTCGAGTCATCAATGCGTGCTCGGACGCGATGAAGCACGTAGAACAGCAGCGGCTCGATGAGGGCGGGATAAGCTCGCATCGCGTCGAAGTCGAAGACCTGGAATTGCTGAATACTGAGCGTGTCTTCGAGGTGATCGAACAGGTCGGCGTAACGGCCGCCCTCGATCCACTTACTGAGTCGGTTCGAGAGGGCTCGAGGCAGCAGGTTCGCCAGCGTGAATAGCCGCCGTTGTGTCCGGTCGAGGACGTACAGGTTCTCGACCGCGTCGTACACTTCGCGGTCTTCGAGATCACTGAGCTGGTAGCCGTCCGATCCTTCGAGCAACACTCGGACGAACGCATGGAGGAAGTGGAGGTTCTCGGGAGTCGGGTCGAGCGTGAACGGATTGATCGTGACCCCGCGCTGACGCAGGCCCAGCTCCAGATAGCTGCCCTGGAGTAGCGTGGCCAATTTGCGGTAGCTCTGACCGAGGTCGAAGACAACCGTCATCGGGTCGTATTTCTGAGCGTGCGTCAGGAGGAAATTCAGCAGGAAGCTTTTGCCGCTGCCGGTCGCGCCGAGCACAAGCGCATGGCCTACATCCTGGACGTGCAGGGTGAAGTGGAACGGTGTCTGGTGGCGCGTCTCGAAGATGGCGAGCGCATCGTGCCTCAGATGACGACACTGCCGGTGGCCGCCGTCGAGCGTGAAGAGGAAGCTCAGATCGGCGTAGTTCGTCTCCAGAAGCGCCAGCCGGCGAAGGTTGTGAGCGCTGTTGCCGGGAATCACGCTCAGCCACGCGTTCAGCAGGTTGTACGTCTCCTCGAACACGGCCCCGTCGTGAGCCGCCATCACCTTGATCGCTTCGGCGGCCATGCGCTCCAACGCCTGCGCATCTCGATCGAAGAGGACGAGGGCAAGCGAACACTCTCCGAAGAAGTGGCCGTTGACGTCCAGCTCTGTCAGTGCGTCCCCTAACTGTTTGACAGTGGCGCTCGCACTCTCGTCCACGAGCATTTCCTCCGGCCGGGTGTCGGGCGACACGTAGTTGACGAGGGACACGCGCTTGTTGAAGAAATGCCGGCGCCGGGTCTGGATGTCACGGCGCATCCGGTCATTCGAAATCCGACGCCATTCCAGACACGCGATGAATTCGCCCGGAACCGTATACAAGTCCTCGAGTAGATGCGCGAAGGTGGTGCTCGGGGCCTCTTTCATCGTGAGGACTTTGGCGCGTACGTCATCGATTTCGAGATGGCTGCGATGACAGTCGATTGATGAATCCGCGACGAAATAATCCAGGTGCGTGTCGTACTTGAGCGCCGCTCCGGTCGCCTTGTGCGGCGCGTAGTTCACCAGTCGCCGGAGGAATTGGAAAGCGTCGGCTTTGCCAAGCCGTGACGGCCGGACACTATCAGCGAGCTGCACCTCGAAGGCGGAGGCACGATGATGAAGCTGCGCAATCGCACGATCGAGTTCGGCCTCGAGCAGCGCGCACGTCGTCTTCGTTGACAGCCATTCCTGCATCGCGCGTCGTGGCTGTCGCCAGAATTCCCGCAGGCGCGTGCTCGTGCCGGCACCGGTTCGAACGCCTTCGTACACAAGCACCAGATACAGCGTGATTTCGTGGAGTTCCGCCCGCCGACCATTCAGGTAGTCGACGCGGCCCTGAATCGCCTTGTCGGCGATCGGCTGGCGGCAGAGTGCGGCCTCGATGGGATCGATACGGCGCTTGCACAGGTACTGGTAGACGCGGCAGGACTCGTCGAGCAGTCGCAATGCCGCTTCAAAGCGGTGGACGACGTCTCGGCGCTGCGCTTGGTCAAGACATTCGTAGTCAACGCCGGCGAGGCGGTAGACCATGCCTACGTGACCGGCCTTCGTCAGGAACGTGTGTTCATCGACGAAGCCCCAGATGGCAAGGAGGCTGTTCACGCTGCCTGCTTGCTCGTAGTCCCGCACGATCCGCTTCAGGCTCAGCATGGGCGCACCTCGATGTCGACGCGCGCGTGCTTCGCGCCGTCGTAGCGGCTCTTGAACCGCGACGAAGACAACAGGATGCGGAGCATCTCCGGGTCTCTCTTCATTGCCCAGAGCGCGAACACGAAGAGACTGCCCGCGACCAGGAGGCCGGCAAGGAACGAGTAGAAGAGGTTGAAGGTCGCCGCGCCCATCGTGAGCGCGAGGAAGAACAGACGGCGGTCAACCCCGCAAATGGTGAGCGGACGATGAAGGGCCTTGTAGACGGGCCTGTACGTCGGGCGGTCTTTCATAACCCGATCTCCGAAGAACCTGCTGCTGAATCGTCAGAACAACCACAAGAGGAACTGCCCGGCAAACAGCGCGAGTCCCCCACCAAACACGATTCCTGAAATCTGTCGCTTGGCCCCGCCCTCGCCGAACATGAACATCAGTCCGCCGATGACGATGGCGACGAGCGCAAGGGACCGGGCAAGTGGCCCGGTGAAAGTGAGCGCGAGGTTGTTCGCCGCGCGCTCCCAAGGCGATCCCTGCGCCAGGGCAATCGTTGGAGCGAGCACGAGAATTGCGAGCGTCGCGACTCCGATGCGACTCAGTGGAACGAGTCTGCCGCTCATTAGAACCTCCGTGCTAGAAAGTCTAACCTCTGTTACCATACAAGCATCTGTATGCCGACGCTAGCAAAAAAAGTTCCAGATCCCGCAGTGGCGTCAGATCTCTCGCGCGCGCTCGGCGTCCGACGTAGCACCCGGCTTCGCGCCGTGATGCGACACACCGGTCTGCCGGCAGAAGTCCTGCTCGATCTCGCCCTTGAACTGCTTGACGTTGCGAGCAAAAAACTCGCGCCAGAACCGATAAAACGCACTGCCGTGGGTCTTGGTGCGGCGAGGTGGCGAAACGTCAGCGCGGAGGAGCGGAGTGAGATTCTCCGGCGGGCCGTTCAGGCAAGATGGGCCAAGCAGCGGCGTCGCGGGAAACAAGACAAGACTTAAACGGACTCCATCTCGGACCGCGGTTCACGAATGTTCATAACGTATACAAGCTTACGTATTGTGATGTATACACGCGTGCGTATTGTCGGCCCGCGCGGACAGACGATTAGCGGTTCCAATTCAATTGGCGGACAGAGATTGATTTGTGGCGGGTTACCGGGGAGGGAATTGCAACGGGAAATCCCTGACTGAGCGGTCCCGCGTGCGCCGTCAAAAGGCAAGAAGAGTACCGCTCGGCTGTTAGCGCGCGCTTCACAAAACAGGCAAGAATCAAAATGTCGGCGCCAAGACGGTGTCGTGAAGGCTGACACGCCGGAAAAAATTACTCGTACATTTTGCCGCGCCGGGCGCGTTATCGTGGCTCGACACGCCGAAAGGCAGGCGCACGCCGGGCGTCGGAAGACCCCGCTCAGTGACTTCAGCTCCTGATGCGCCGCCCATCGTGGCGCTCGTACGCGTGTGACCTAGCCTGTCACCCTCTTCGATATTCTGTTGTGTTCAATCTGGCGGTACCCCAACGGCGACGGCCGTAGCACTGGGCGACGTCAGTTCCGACTCTCGGGATCTCTTCGTTTCGGTTAACGTTACAGTCGCGCTTCGCGGATGCGCGAGGTCCGACTTTGTGGGTTTGAGCCCAAGATGAGCAAACTCGAAGATCTTCGAACAAATGCGGCCGTAAAGGGCATTTTGCCGGACGCCTTGGTTACTGTCGTCAGTACTCAGTGGTTCGGTTCGGAGGCGCTGGAACTGACCTACAAGACCGCTGCTGGCAAGGTGGCCAACGAGCTCTTGTACCGCCACGACGAGCCCAGGATCGAGGTGGTGGAACAGGGCCGACCATGGAGTTTTGACGGCGAGGGTGGCCTGTTTCGACTCGTGTCCGAGGCTCACCGCATCCGCCTCGCACACCTCTTCGATCCGCTTCTGGCGGTGCATACCTCGCAGGTCGAGCCGTTGCCCCACCAGATCACGGCAGTCTACGGCTCGATGCTGCCGCGACAACCTCTGAGGTTCTTGCTGGCCGACGACCCAGGAGCCGGCAAGACCATCATGGCTGGCCTCCTGATCAAGGAACTGATCGCACGCGGCGATCTTCAACGGTGCCTGGTTGTGTGCCCCGGCATGCTCGCGGAGCAATGGCAAGACGAGCTGTACCGCCGCTTCAACTTGCCGTTCGAGATCCTGACCAACGACAAGCTCGAAGCTGCACGAACCGGCAACTGGTTTTTCGAAACCAACCTCGCTATCGCTCGGCTCGACAAACTCTCCCGCAATGAGGATGTGCAGGCGAAGCTGGCGGCTCCTGATTGCCGATGGGATCTCGTTGTGTGCGATGAGGCGCACAAGATGTCGGCGACGTTCTTCGGAGGCGAAATCAAGTACACGAAGCGATACAAGCTTGGCCAGCTTCTGTCGACGGTGACGCGGCACTTCCTCTTGATGACAGCCACGCCCCACAACGGGAAGGAAGAAGATTTTCAGCTGTTCATGGCTCTGCTCGATGGCGATCGCTTCGAGGGTCGCTTCCGGGACGGCGTGCACACCGCGGACGTCTCCGATTTGATGCGTCGCATGGTCAAAGAGAGCCTGCTGAAGTTTGACGCGACGCCGCTGTTCCCTGAACGCATCGCGTACACGGTTCCGTACCAGCTCTCGACTGCGGAGTCTCAACTCTACACCGCGGTCACTGATTACGTTCGCCAGGAATTCAATCGGGCAGAGGCGCTGCAGAACGACAAGCGAGCCGGCACCGTGGGTTTCGCGCTCACAATTCTCCAGCGGCGGCTGGCTTCTTCGCCGGAGGCGATCTATCAGTCGCTCCGGCGCCGCAAAGAACGGCTTGAAAAGCGTCTGCGGGAGGAGGAACAACTCCAGCGCGGTGCGCTTGCAAACCTGGACGCCGCAGCAACGCTCCCGGAGATGACGGACGAGGACATCGAAGACATCGAAGACTCCCCCGATGCAGAACAAGAGCAAGTTGTCGAAGAAGTCGTCGATCAGGCGACGGCCGCGCGCACGATCGCCGAACTTCAGGCGGAAATCGAAACACTGAAGCGGCTGGAAAATCTGGCGCTCGTCGTTCGGCGCGGCGGCGAGGATCGAAAGTGGCGCGAGCTCGCGAGTCTTCTCAGTGAGATCTTCGCGGTGACGCCATCGCCAGCAAACGAAGACCCGACAACGCCGACGAGCGCGTCAGCGGTTGGCGTCGCTGCCTCGCCAAGCCAGAAACTTGTCATCTTCACAGAGCAACGCGACACGCTCAACTATCTCGAACAGCGAATCACGACGCTTCTTGGCCGCAAGGATGCCGTCGTCGTCATCCACGGCGGGATGGGTCGAGAGGACCGAACGAAGGCCCAAGAGGCGTTCAAGCACGATCCGGTTGTTCAAGTTCTCGTGGCGACGGATGCAGCGGGCGAAGGCATCAACCTGCAGCGCGCCCACCTGATGGTGAACTACGACCTGCCCTGGAATCCGAACCGCATAGAACAGCGATTTGGTCGTATCCACCGAATCGGCCAGACGGAAGTGTGCCATCTCTGGAACCTGATTGCCGAAGGCACCAGGGAGGGAGAGGTTTATCGAACCCTCCTCGAGAAGCTGGACGAAGCGCGCAAGGCACTTGGCGGCCAAGTGTTCGACGTCTTGGGTAAGCTCCAGTTCGAGGGCCGCCCTCTGCGAGAGCTCTTGATCGAAGCCATCCGCTACGGAGAGCAGCCCGAGGTCCGTGGCCGACTTTCTCAAGTAGTCGCCAATGCCTTCGACCGGACCCAGATCCAGGACTTGCTGGAAGAGCGAGCGCTCGCGCATGACTCGATGGACGCTAGTCGAGTCCATCGCATCCGTGAAGACATGGAGCGAGCAGATGCTCGTCGACTCCAACCGCACTATATCGAGTCATTCTTCCTTGAGGCATTCCAGCGCCTTGGAGGCACGGCCAAGCAGCGGGAAACACGGCGGTACGAGATTACACACGTGCCCGCGCCGGTCCGGAATCGCGACCGACTTATCGGAGTTGGCGAGCCGGTCCTGCCGCGCTACGAGCGGATCGCATTCGAGAAATCGCTTGTCGCGCCTCAGGGGCAGCCGCTCGCAGCGTACGTGTTTCCAGGCCACCCGTTGCTCGACTCCACAATCGATCTCACGTTGGAGCGTCACCGTGACTTGCTTCGCCGTGGAGCTGTGCTGGTCGATGAGCGAGACGCAGGCCTCTCACCTCGCGTCGTGTTCTATCTTGAGCACGCGATCCAGGACGCGATTCCCACTCGTGCCGGCGACCGACGGATCGTGTCCAAGAGGATGCTCTATGTGGAACTCGATGCTTCGGGCAACGCGAAGCACCTCCAATACGCCCCGTACCTCGACTACCGCCCCCTCGAAGCGAGCGAGCCAGACGTTGCGACGATCCTCGCGCGGCCCGAGTGCGCCTGGATCACACGCGAGTTGGAAGCGAAAGCACAGGGGCACGCCATCGCGACAGTTGTGCCTGAACACATCGGCGAGGTTCGCGCGAGAACGGTTTCGAGGATTGAGAAGACAGAAGCCGCCGTCAAGGATCGGTTGACGAAGGAAATCAACTACTGGGACCACCGAGCCGAGGAACTCCGTCTGCAAGAGCGCGCCGGCAAACCGAACGCGAAGCTCAATTCAGCGGAAGCTCGAAAGCGCGCGGACTCGCTGCAGGGAAGGCTTGAAAAGCGGCTGGAAGAATTGCGGCTTGAGCGGCAGCTTTCACCACTTCCGCCTGTGGTTCTTGGCGGCCTCCTGGTCGTTCCGCTCGGGCTTCTGAATGCGATTGCAGGCCGACCCACGGTTTCCGTGGCACCGGACACCTTGGCGTCTGCAGCGCGGGCGCGGGCGGCGATCATGGACGTCGAACGACGGTTGGGGTTCGACCCAGTCGACAAGGAAGCGGACAAGCTCGGGTACGACATCGAGAGCGCAATCCCCGGTACCGGACGACTTCGGTTCATAGAGGTGAAGGGCCGGATCGCGGGTGCCTCCACGATCACAGTCACTCGCAACGAGATCCTCTACTCTTTGAACAAGCCCGATGACTTCATCCTCGGGATCGTCGAGTTCCACGACGAACACTCGCACACGGTTCACTACGTTCGCCGGCCCTTTCAACGAGAACCCGACTTCGGCGTCACAAGCGTCAACTACGACTTCGCCGAGTTGCTGGTCCGGGCGGAGGCACCGAGCTAATGAACTGCCCGGCCTACTTCGACGAAATCCGAAGGCGGTCGCGTAGCCGATGGGACCAACTGGAATCCGATCCCGAGCTCGCGGCTCCCTGGCATCAGCTGTTCAAGCAGGTCCAAAGCCCGCGACACGTTCTGTCCGAGCTGCTGCAGAACGCCGACGACGCCGGCGCGACCGAGACCGGTGTCCGCATCGACGGCGGGTACTTCGTGTTCACGCACAACGGGGAGGATTTCACAGAAGAACATTTCGCGTCGCTGTGCCGCTTCGGGTACTCAAACAAGCGAGCACTCCACACGATCGGTTTTCGCGGCATTGGCTTCAAGAGCACCTTCAGTCTCGGTGATGTCGTTGAACTGCACACACCGACTCTGTCGGTCGCCTTCGACCGAACCAGATTCACTGAACCGCGCTGGCTCGCCGTCGAGCTGGCGGCCGGGCAGCAGACAACGATACGCGTCGCCCTCACGAGCGATCACGTGCGTCGTGAAGTCGAGAAGAACTTGCATGATTGGCTCAAGAGCCCACTGTCGCTGCTGTTCTTCAAGCACATTCGTCGAATGCGAATCGGGGAAGACGAGGTCCACTGGGGCAGTCTCGGTCCCGGACCGGTTCGCGATAGCGAATGGATGGCTCTTCACGACGATCCCGACGAGTCGTACCTCGTCGCCACGTCAGAGGCAGAGGCATTCCCCGCTGAAGCGCTCAACGAGATCCGTCAGGAACGCCTGCTCAGCGTCGACCACGAGACCGAGTTCCCTCCCTGCAAGGTCGAGATCGTGGTTGGTGTCAAGGGACAGCTGTATGTTGTCCTGCCAACGGGCGTGGAAACGCCGCTGCCGTTCGCCTGCAATGCGCCTTTCATTCAAGATCCGGCGCGTCTCAAGATCAAGGATCCCGAGACATCGCCGACGAATCAATGGTTGCTCGAACGTGTAGGTCGCTTGGCGGCGGCAGTGATGTTGGAATGGCTGAAGCCTTCGACGGGCTCCGTCGCCGCCCGCGCAGAGGCGTACTCAGTCTTTCCGGACGTCGACCGCGAAGACACGTCACTGGAGGGGTCGTGTGGAGCAACCGTTGAGGAGGCATTCGACGCTGCCATTACCGGAACCGCGTTCCTGCTGACTGAATCCGGCGACCTCCAGCCGGCTGGCGGCGCCGTTCTCATTCCCGCGGCCGTGCTGGATGTGTGGCCCGAGGCCCAAGCCGCGGCGATCTTGGACGCTGCGGCCCGTCCCGCCCTTTCGCGGCAGATCGCGGCAGCCGATCAGCAGAAGCTCAGTCGCTGGAACGTCATCGAGGCCATCTCAAAGGCCAAGCTGCTGGAAGTCCTTCGGACAACACACGTACCCAAGCCTGAATCGTGGCGACACCTGCTTAATCTGTGGGCGTACTTGGCGCCGGAGCTCACGCACTACCAGTACTACGCTACGAAACAGCACATTCGGATTGCTCCGGTTCAGGGCCAGGATGTCTTGTACAGCGCCACTGAAGTCGTGCGACTTGGCGAGAAGCGGCTTCTGCAATCGGAGGCCGATTGGGAGTTTCTTGCGGCGCACCTTCTTGTCCTAAACCAGAACTGGACGCGTTTTCTCGCAGAACAGCGTCGGCTGGCGGAGGATCAAGGATCAAACCGCACTGACGTCGAAGCTGCATATGCGGTCCTCTCGTCGCTTGGTCTCGTAGACTCCAGCGACGCCAGCTACGTTCTCGATCGCGTCGCCGCCGACTTCTTTGCGAGCGAGAGCATACCGCTTGCGGGCTGCGTTCAGTTCGCACAGATAGCTGCCAAGCTTGGAGCCGCCGCGAATAAAAGCTTTCGGTTTGCGACTCGGGATCTGAAGCTCCGAGGGATCGACCAAGATGTGCTGTTCGACGTCGACGGCACATTGGAAGCGATTCTTCCTGAGGCCTGGTGCGCCAGTCATTGCCTGCACCAGGACTACGCGAAATTCGCCTCGTGCACCTCGGATGAATGGACGAAGTGGATCACTTCAGGTCGGGCCGCGCTCTCAACATTGCCGCCACTTCGGCCAAAGAGCCAGAACTTTTGGAGCCGTCGACAGCTTGATGACGAGCTTCTGCGTCGCGCGTTCGCTGGTACGGTTTCACCACCGTACGTCACGTCGTCTTTCAGCCTCGATGACTGGGACTTCGACGAGTTGTTGTGGAAACACTGGGCGACGCTCGCGCATCAGGACTCGGCGCTGTGGGGCCACCTCGTCGAGCGGATTCTCTCGCAGCCGGATACCTATACGACGAAGGCAAGGACGGCGCGCGCGCTTCAGACCGCCACAACAGGGAACACCAAGCCCGCGACCTATGACCCGATCATTCCGTCGTGGATTCTGAGGTTCAGAGAGTTGCCGTGTCTGCGCGACACACGGGGAACGCCCCGCAAGCCCGGCGATCTCCTTCGCCGAACGCCACAGACAGAGCCTTTTCTCGACGTCGAGTTCTTTGTTCATGCGGTTCTCGACGTGGAAGCAGCGCGCCCGCTCCTTACCTTACTGGGCGTTCGCGACACGCCCACCACGCCTGACCGTCTCATCAACTGTCTTCGCGCGTTGGCGGCTGTCGACAAGCCACCGGTCGCAGAAGTCGAGAAGTGGTATCGGCGGCTGGACCAGATGCTTGACACCGCATCGACGACCGAAGCCGCGAAGATTCGGAACGTATTCGGCACCGAGAAACTGATCTTCACGGACGGCGGCGCATGGGCAACAGCGGGTGGCGTGTTCTTGAACGCTGATGAGGAGGACGTCCCAGGTGCTGCGATCGTCCGCGCTTCGGTGCAGGATCTTGCTCTCTGGCATAAGGTCGGTGTGGCTGATCGCCCGAGTGCCGACCTCGCGTTGAGGTGGTTGTCCGAACTGACGTCAGAGCAATCGTTATCTCAGGACGACCTTCGACGAGTGCGGGCATTGCTCGCGCGACATCCGGGGCGCGTCTGGAGCGAGACAGGGCATTGGCTTAACCTGGCTGCACAATGGGCCCCAGTGGCCGACCTTTCATACGCGCTTACGATGCAGTCGCTCGTGCCTTGGAGCCACCTTCATGAGTGGGTCAAGCAAGCCACGGCGGACCTGCAGCGCGTCTCGACTGAGATCGCCGACGGCCCGCCGTTCGCCGCGATTCCGCGGCTCGCCGAAAGCATCGAAGAACGGCTCAACATGGCTTTGCTGGTGGTTGGTACGCCAGAGCGGAAGACTTGGCTTACGCAATTGGGAGTGGAACTGCGTCGGGTACAGCTGGATGACGGCGCCGAGGTTGCGTGGATCGCAACGTTGGCGGAGCGGCTCGAGCAGACTGTGTGGGTGGAGGGACCGGAACTGGAGTTGGTTCCGTACATTGGCGGCACGCCGGCCGGGACACCTCGGAGAGCCGACGCAGTGTGGGCCGATCGGACGCTCCATGTTGTGCGCCGTCCGGCCGCGCGGCTCGCTCGTGTTGTATCCCAGGAGTTAGGACGCACGTTTCGTCGCCAGGACATAGCGGATGCGATCAAGTTGTGCTTCGACCGTCCACCGGACTTCGTAACCGACTACATGGAAGAGAACTTCAATCTGGTTCCTAGAACGGTCGTCACCTCGGACGGTTCCCAAGCCGCAGCCACGGAGCCGGCTGCCAACATAAGCCCGCGGGTGACGGATAGCACCGAGACCGAGCCATCGACGTTGGAGGTCGCGGCCGAGGAATCAGCGGCAAGTGGCAGCGTGGATGCTGAGGCTGACAGTGTCGCAACATCACAAGAAGCGCCGGCTCGTCACCGGCATCATCCAGCCCAGAAGCCTTCAATCATTGACCGATTCGCTCGGTCGCTGGGGTTCCTGAAAGACGGCGATGATCGCTTCTACCACCCTGACGGTGCTTGGATCGCCCGGATCAGTGGTGCGCCGTTCCCGTGGGAGAGACGCACTGCGGGTGGCGAGCTAGTGCGTGCGTACTGGGGAAAGGAGCACTGCTTGGACCAGGAGCCACTCCAGTTGGGTGCAGACCTCTGGGGGCTCATCGACAAGTTTCCTGACCGGTACTCATTGGTGTTGGCTTCCCCTTTCGGTGATCCGATCGAGGTACCAGGGGCATCGTTGCGGGCGATGGTTGCCCAGGGACAGCTAAAGATCTATCCGGCCGCCTATCGACTCGTCGTCGGTGTTCAAGCATGACCCCTAGCCCCAAGGTACCCGGCCGCGGGCCAGACTCGACGATTGGTAATCACGTAGCTCAGGAGTCGCTGTTCGAGGAGGCGGACTCCATTGAGGCGGGGGCGGCGGAGTGGGATCGAAACAGCGCGCAGCGATCGCTCGACGAACTGTTTCAGTTCGCTCGCCAGTACACGAGTAGCGAATCGTTCAATGGTTTGATGCGCTTCATCGCCCGGTTTCGGCTCTACTCGCCGTTCAACGCGATGCTTGCGCACATTCAGATGCCTGGTGCCACGTTCGTCGCGCCACCGTATCGATGGACGCGCGACTACGGACGTCGAATCAAGCCGGGAGCGCGCCCCGTCGTCCTCCTCCAACCGATGGGACCCGTGATGTTCGCATTCGATGTCAGCGACACCGAGCCGCTTCCCGACGCAAAGCCTCTGCCGAGAGATGTCGAAAAGCCTTTCGAGGTCCGAGGTGGACGAGTGGGCAATGAACTCGGACGGTCCGTAGAGAATGCGAAACGGGACGGCGTTCGTGTCGTGGAGCGAGATGCCGGCTCGCAGAGCGCCGGGCAGATCGGCATCGCGAAACCCGGGGCGTCGGTCAAGTTCTTGATAAAGTCGCGTCCGGAGCCCGTGTATCGTGATTTCGCCGTGAGGTACGAACTCCTCTTGAACGCCAAACACTCTCCAGAGGCCAAGTACGTCACGCTGGTTCACGAGCTCGCCCATTTGTACTGTGGACATCTGGGAACGCCGAACGAGCATTGGTGGCCGGACCGTCGGGGGCTCCCTGTGGCTGTTCGGGAATTCGAAGCGGAATCAGTGGCGTTTCTCGTCTGCAGCAGGCTCGGCATCGACAATCCGTCCGACGAGTACCTGTCCGGATACGTCAAAGGCAACCCAGAGACGCCGGCTATCAGCCTCGACTGCGTTTTGAAGGCGGCCGGTTTGATCGAGCAGATGGGTCGCGAGCGAATGAAGGTCAGGAAGGACAAGGAATCCTAGCGCCAGAGTCGACAGTAAGCCACAAGCTGCTTCGACGGAACGGACGCCCGGCTCATTGATCATGAAGGTTAACAAGAAGTTGATCGAAGTCGCTCTGCCGCTGGACGCCATCAACGTGGCGTCGGCACGAGAGAAGTCCATTCGTCACGGACATCCATCGACGCTTCATCTATGGTGGGCGCGCCGTCCGTTGGCGGCGGCTCGCGCGGTGATATTCGCGCAGATGGTGGACGATCCCTCGGCTCACCCCGATCTCTTTCCATCCGAGAAGAAGCAAGAGAAAGAGCGTCAACGCCTGTTTCGGATTATCGAGGAGCTGGTCCTGTGGGAGAACACGACTAACGAAACGGTGCTTCAGGCTGCCAGAGAGGAGATCTGGCGCAGTTGGCGCGCAGCTTGTGCAGAGAACGCAGACCATCCACGAGCCAAAGAGCTGTTCAACCGGCAGAAGCTGCCGGCCTTCCATGATCCGTTCGCCGGCGGCGGAGCGCTACCGCTGGAAGCGCAGCGACTTGGCCTCGACAGCTTCGCGAGTGATCTGAACCCAGTCGCCGTCCTAATCAACAAGGCGATGATTGAGATCCCGCCGAAGTTCGCGGGGCGACCGCCAGTGAATCCAGAGGCTCAGCGGTCCGAGTCTCTACTCACAGAGAAAAAATGGCCGGGTGCGGCCGGCTTAGCTGACGACGTCCGTTTCTATGGTAGGTGGATGCGCGATGAAGCCCAGAAGCGCATCGGTCACCTTTATCCCAAGGTCGATATCACGGCCTCAGTCGCCGCCGGCCGACCGGACTTGAAGCCCTACGTGGGCAAGTCCCTCACTGCGGTTGCGTGGCTGTGGGCTCGCACTGTCAAGAGTCCGAATCCTGCGTTTGCGCAGGTCGATATCCCCCTCACCTCGACGTTTATGCTCTCAACCAAGAAGGGCAAGGAGATTTACGTCGAACCGGTGATTGATGGCGACGGTTATAACTTCACAGTCAAGGTGGGCACACCGACGTCTTCAATGCCGGAGAACGGCACGAAGGCTCCCGGTCGTGGCGCGAACTTTCGATGCCTGATGTCGGGTGCCCTGGTTGATGGAAAGTACATCAAGGCCGAAGGAAAAGCGGGGCGCATGGGCGCCCGTCTGATGGCGGTGGTCGTCGAGGGCGATCGCCGTCGCATGTACCTGCCGCCAACGACGGCATTGGAGGAAATCGCTAGGTCCGCAGAACCAAAATGGTACCCCGAAGGCGACGTACCTCCGCGCCTCACTGGCGGGACTTGTGTCCCTTACGGGCTGCAGCGATGGCGGGATTTGTTTACTGCTCGACAGCTGACAGCTTTGACCACTTTCGCAGACCTCGTGTCAGAGGTTCGCGCCCGAGTCTCACACGACGCAACGAAACTCGGCGTTGCCGATGATGGCAGAGCTCTGGCTGCTGACGGTGCAGGGGCGTCTGCCTACGGCGATGCGGTTGCTGTGTATCTGGCGTTTGCCATTTCGAAGCTGGCCGACAGAGGCTCAACGATCTGCACGTGGTTCACGGACAGAGATTCGACCCGCAATACTTTCGCACGGCAAAGCATCCCGATGACCTGGGACTACGCGGAGCTGAATACGTTATTGGGCGGAACCGGAAGTTTTGTCGGTGCTGTCGATTGGACCGCTGAAAGCATTGAGGGCGTCGCCGCGGGTTACGGATCTCGCTTCGGGACAAGTCGGCAGCTTGATGCAACCACGCAAACACTCTCAAAAGATAAAGTCATCTCAACCGATCCACCGTATTACGACAACATCGGCTATGCGGACTTGTCGGATTTCTTTTACGTGTGGCTGCGCACATCGCTCAGGGCGATCTTCCCCGATCTCTTCGCAACACTCGCGGTGCCAAAGGCGGAGGAGCTGGTTGCAACAACCTATCGGCACGGCAGCAGAGAAAAGGCGGAGTTGTTCTTCCTTGAGGGGATGACCCAGGCGATGCACCGCCTCGCCGAACAGGCACACGCGGCCTTTCCAGTCACGATTTACTATGCCTTCAAGCAAGCCGAAAGTGATGAAGACGACGGCACCGCGAGCACTGGCTGGGACACATTTCTCGATGCGGTGATTCGTGCTGGGTTTTCGATTACCGGAACTTGGCCGATGCGAACCGAGCTGAGCAACCGCATGATTGGATCCGGCACGAACGCCCTCGCCTCCAGCATTGTCCTTGTCTGCCGTCCCCGGGTGGCCGATGCCCCTACTGCTGCACGACGCGATTTTGTTACCGCACTCAAGGGAGAGCTGCCCGCCGCCCTGGCGCATCTTCAACGGGGCAACATCGCCCCCGTCGATCTTGCGCAGGCCGCCATCGGCCCTGGCATGGCCGTCTACACGCGCTACGCCAAGGTGCTGGATGCCAAGGGCGAGCCGCTCTCAGTGCGCGAGGCGCTGGGGCTCATTAACCAGACCCTGGACGAAGCACTGGCGGAGCAGGAGGGAGACTTCGACGCCGATAGCCGTTGGGCACTGGCGTGGTTCGAGCAGTCAGGCTTTTCGGAAGGCGACTATGGGGTCGCTGAAACTCTCTCTACCGCGAAGAATACCAGTGTTGGTGGGATGGTCGAGGCTGGCATCTTGTCGGCCGGTCGTGGCAAGGTGCGACTGCTGAGACCCGATGAGTTGCCAGTTGACTGGGATCCTGAGGACGACCGCCACACGAACACTTGGGAAATGCTGCACCACATGATCCGAGTTCTTGAGCACGCAGGGGAGTCCGCCGCCGCGCAGCTCGTCGCCAAGTACGGGACGCAAGCCGAAGTCGTTCGCGAACTCGCCTACCGCCTCTATACACTCTGCGAGCGCAAGAAGCGGGCGCAAGAGGCCACCTCTTACAATGCCCTCGTCCAGAGCTGGCCGGAAATCATGCGGCTCGCGCAGGAGAACGCTTCCAAGGGCGAGCAACAAGCGGCGCTCTTTGATCAGGAATAGCTAATGGCCATCAGCAATCACGAGCGTGTCGGCAAAGCTCTTGACCTCGTTAAGGAGGGACTCCAGCCGTTCGTCGAACGCGAGATGAAGTCCCAGCACGCGCAGCTGTGGATCGAAGAAGCTCGCGGCGCCGTTAGCGAGTCGCAGTCCCATTTGTTCAAGAAGGCTGGCGAACCGCAGTGGGACGCCGCATCGCTCTTGGCCGTGATGTGGAACCAGTGGCAGCTCGTGTTCCGGAAGACTCTAGGGCAGGCCGAGAGGACGCTTGTCAGTGAACTTCGCGACGTGCGCAACCGCTGGGCGCATCAGAACCCGTTTTCGAGCGACGACGCGTATCGGGCGCTCGATTCGTCGCACAGACTGTTGCTCGCGGTGTCCGCGCCACAGGCAGACGAGCTCGACAAGATGAAGATGGAGCTGCTCCGCCTTCGCTTCGACGAACAGATGCGAACGGAGAAACGCCGTACCGCCGGCACCGCGATCGAAAGTCAAGCGACCGGGACGCTGAAGCCATGGCGAGAAGTCGTTACACCTCACAAGGACGTTGCGACCGGCAGGTACCAGCAGGCCGAGTTCGCCGCTGATCTGTGGCAGGTCCATATCGGCGAAGGGAGCGACGAATACAGGAAGCCGGTCGAGTTCTTCCGTCGCACTTACCTGACCCACAGTTTGAAGCAGTTGCTCGTAGGCGCTGTCCAGCGTCTCTCTGGCCAGCAGGGCGATCCGGTCGTCCAACTTCAGACCAACTTTGGTGGCGGCAAGACGCACTCGATGCTTGCGCTGTATCACCTGTTTGGCGGTGCCGCGCCCAGCGAACTGCTCGGCATCGATGCGATCCTGGCTGAAGCTGGCGTTAGCAAGTTGCCGACAGTAAAGCGTGTCGTTTTAGTGGGCAACAAGATCTCCCCTGGAAATCCGAGCACGAAGTCGGACGGCACCGTCGTCCGGACATTGTGGGGTGAACTGGCTTGGCAGCTGGGGGGCAAAAGGGCATTCGCGCGCGTGAAGGCCGACGACGAGAAGGCGACGAGTCCGGGAGACGTGCTGCGCGAGTTGTTCAACGAGTACGGACCGTGCCTCGTACTCGTTGATGAATGGGTGGCATACGCCCGCCAGCTGCACGACCAGGGAGACCTCCCGGCTGGCAGTTTTGAAACGCACTTTACGTTTGCTCAGGCGCTTACGGAGTCGGCGAAACTCGCGGGCAACTGCCTGCTCGTAATCAGCTTGCCCGCTTCGGATACGACTGGTTCACCCCATGCGCCTGTAAGCGACGTCGAAGTCGGTGGAGAGCGCGGTCGCGCCGCCCTCGATCGACTTCGAAATGCCGTCGGTCGTGTAGAGGCATCGTGGCGTCCTGCCAGCGCCGAGGAGGGTTTCGAAATCGTTAGACGACGCCTTTTCGAGCCCATCGTTGAACAACCGCAGTTTGTCGCCCGTGACACTGTCGCACGTGCTTTCTACGATCTTTATCGCACGCAGCACCAAGAGTTCCCCCCTGAATGCCACGACCCGGAATATGAGAAGCGCATTAAGGCGGCCTATCCGATTCATCCGGAGGTCTTCGATCGCCTGTACAACGACTGGTCCACACTTGTGAAATTTCAGCGAACGCGCGGCGTGTTGCGGCTGATGGCGGCCGTTATTCACAGCTTGTGGGAGAAGGGCGACCGCAATCCGCTGATTCTGCCCGCCAATGTTCCAATCGACGACCCGCGGGTGCAGTTTGAGCTGACGCGTTACTTGTCCGATAACTGGGTTCCCGTGATTGAGAAGGATGTCGACGGCCCAAGCGCGCTTCCGCTACGTCTCGACGGAGAAGTCCCGAACCTAGGCAAGTTCGCGGCCTCTCGCCGCGTCGCCCGTACGATCTATTTGGGCTCAGCCCCGACGGCGGGAGCCGCGAACCGCGGCATCGAGGACCGCCAGATAAAGCTCGGATGTGTGATGCCCGGCGAGTCGCCGGCCATCTTCGGGGACGCCTTGAGACGCTTAAGTGCGGCAGCCACCTACTTGTATCAGGACGCCGCGCGTTACTGGTACTCCACGCAGCCCACAGTCACGAAGATTGCTGAAGACCGCGCGGAGCAATTGAAACGTGACCCGGACGCCGTTGCTCAGGAGCTCGACAAACGCTTGAGGGTCGATCTCCGCAAGGCTGGGGACTTCAGTCGGATCCATCCCTTGCCGCAGTCGGGCCAAGACGTGCCAGACGATCCGGACGCCCGGCTTGTCGTTCTTGGGATCGACCACCCTTACAGCAAGGATCCGGGCAACGCTGGCGAAGCAGCTGCCAAAACGATTCTCGAGTCACGAGGCAACTCTCCGCGCTTGTATCGGAACGCCCTTGTGTTCCTCGCCGTCGACAAGACCCGACTTCAGGATCTCGATGAAGCAGTCCGACGGTATCTCGCCTGGGAGTCGATCCTCACCGAGAAAGACACGCTCGACTTGTCGCCGCACCAGGTGAAGCAGGCCGAGACGCAGCGCGCGAGCGCCGACGGCGCTGTCACGGCACGGATTCCTGAGGCGTATCAGTGGCTGTTGGTTCCAGTCCAAAGCTCGCCCCAAGCTGCGGTCGAATGGCAAGCGATACGACTCTCCGGCCAGGACGCCCTCGCCGTACGGGCCAGCAAGAAGCTGCGTAGCGACGAACTGCTTGTCACCGGCTTCGCATCGACCCGTCTGAGAATGGAACTCGATCGCGTACCGCTGTGGCGCGGAGATCACGTCGAGTTGAAGCAACTGGTCGACGACTTCGGACGGTACGCGTACTTGCCGCGCCTCCGCGACACCGCCGTCTTGTTGGACGCCATCCGCGAGGGCCTTGGGCTACTCCTGTGGATGCAGGACTCCTTCGCGTATGCCGACAGCTTCGACGAAGCAGCGGGGCGATATCGTGGGCTCAGATGTGGCCAGCAGGTGAACGTCTCGGCGTCGAATCTGAGCGGACTACTGGTCCGGCCTGAGCGGGCACAGACACAGCAGGACGCGGACGCTGCGGCCGCCGCTGTTGCCATCGGCGGATCATCTTCAACTGGAACGGGAGGAGCTGTCCCATCTGTTGTGGCCGGTGGCATGGGCGGCGCAGCAGTCGTCACTCCGACCGCTGCCAAACCCAAGCGGTTCCATGGGACTGTCGCTCTCGACTCAACGCGCGTCGGACGTGACGCCAGCCGGGTGGCCGATGAGGTTATCTCCCATCTCACGGGTCTGGTAGGTGCGAACGTCAAAGTGACGCTCGAGATCGAAGCGCAGATGCCCGACGGTGCTCCCGATCAGGTTGTCAGAACCGTGACCGAGAACGGGCGGACGTTGAAGTTCACGAGCCAAGGATTTGAGAAGGATTGAGTTTCGAGTGCGATTTCGATGAGTCGACCGACCGACCTCGGCTGGGTAGAGCCCGCGAAGCCCATTAGGGGACTTGATCACCTCGGCGTGCAGGCGCCGTGCATCGCCTTGTACTCCCAGCTGGTTCCGGGCATCACTAACGTTACCGACCGCGCGCGGTATTACAGCTTTAATCCTTGGCTGATTCGGTCGTTTGAACAACGTTATCGAGACCACTCCATCGAAGAGTTCCGTCGCGTTCTGCGCCGGGCGGAGTGTTTGTTCGCCCTGATAGCAATTCGTCATGCTCGAGTGCTGAACGATCGTGACGCTGGACGCCATGGTCTTGGAATGGTTGGCAGACAGAGCCTGCTTAGAATCGCAGAAGACTCCGACGCGATCAGACTGGACGACCATGCAGATTTAGAGGGTTCCAGTCGGTACTTCAAGAATCCAGCTGGAGGCCTGGGTCAGTACTACTTCGGTGCGTTACGCGATCTTCGGGTCCTCGATTACACGTCCGAGAAAGACGGAGCAATCCCGGGCTATGACAAAGTGCGGGGTAGCGCCCTAGCCGAGGCATTTGCGACGGGAATGCCTGAGGATGAGTTCTTCCGGCTACTGGAGAGGCCGAAGATCCGCTGGTCCGAGCTTGATGGCCTCGCTGAGTTCTGTCCGTGCAGCTTACGCAACCGTCAGGTGGAGCGCACGCTGCTTCTCGATCTCTTTCTCGTTAGATCGGAAGCGTACCAGTCGGCGGAGTCAACGAACCGCCGCGTAACCCTCGCATTGGCCTTGGACCTCGTCGACCGCTGTAGTCGGCTTGAGGGCTACAGCTTGGAGAGTGTCTTCCGCGCAGCGACATACAGTAGGGCACTTCCCGACGGCAAGCCGTGGGATGTGCCCTCATCATTTCTCCGCGTTCAAGGCGGTTGGGCGATTTACGAACAGAACGAACTGCTCTCTCTCGCATTGCAAGCCCTGTTTGCTGCCGTTCTTCGCGCGATAGAGCGCGACCACTCGGGGAGACTGCCGACCGCCGCGGCGGCAGGTGATATCTGCGTAAATCTCCTCCCCTCGTCTGGCCGGTTTCGTAAACGCCGTCTCGCGGACGTCGTCTCGGACCTTGCGTCGGGCTTGCCTGACATCAGCGCGTGGCAGAACGACGGTCACGAGATCCAGCGCGGTTGGAAGATTCTCGAGACGCACGCTGACGAAACTGCGCTTGAGGTACAGGTCGAGGAAGGGATCCAGATCCTGCTGTCGTTGCTCGCTAGAGGCCTTGACGAAAATCCGTACGCGGAGTTCGAGTTCGAGCCTGACTACTTCGACCCCAGGGAAGTCCACCTGCTCTCGTTCAAGCAGGCGTGGCAATCCACGTGGGCGGACATGACGGTCGAGCAATGGGTTCGATGGTTGTCTGTGCATTGGGGAATTCAGCGTCACCTGAGCGTGGCTCTTCGCAAGCTTCGAGGGGAGCGCCGCGACACGTTCAGGATCCGTCCACTGGAACAAGAACTTCGTGTCGTCGAAGTACCGCCCCCCGCCGCGACAGTCCCTCGACTCGGTAAAGCATTTCAGATTCTGCGTGACCTCGACCTGACAGACCTCGACGCTGACGCATGGCCGATCCTGACGAGTAACGGGCGGAAGGAGCTGGAGGCATGTCGTGCCTCGTGAGGCAGCGTCGTTCTCATTGCTCGAAGCACTTTCCGAGACCGGCTTTCAGGCTTCGATAATAGCCACGTACTGCTGCTACTTTCCTTTCTACGAGGAGGTCGTACTTCGTCGTCTGCTGGACCGGGGTTGCACCAACAACATCTTGCTTGTCGACGCCGCTCTGTGTGCTGAGGCTTTCGCGTGCGACGACACGCGACCTAAGCGCGCCGGCCGCGACTACACGCTGGTTCCGGTTCATCTCCGCGGAGCGTTTCATCCGAAACTCATCGTCGCTCTCGGAAAATCGAAAGGTGCGTTGTTCGTCGGCAGCCATAACACGACACTTGCAGGCTTTGGATTGAACGACGAGATCACGAATGAGTTCAGAACCAGTGGAGCGGGAGCCCGCCAAGGGGCCGCGGTCATTCGCGCAGCGCTGGACTACCTGCGGACATTCGTGCCGACCGGGCTCACCGACATGGACCAGGTGTTCGCTTCCGTCGGACGGAACATTCCATGGCTTGACGGTCCGATGGCCGTTGAATCGACCGAACGAATCCTTCTGACAACAACCGGTGATGATGCGGATCTGTGGTCACGAATTAGGCCCATGGTTCCCAAGCGACCATCGACAGCCTTCGTGTGCGGGCCGTACTTCGACAAGAAGCTCGGATTTCTGCAACAGCTCCTTGATGATGTGAAGCCGCGCAGGCTTGTCGTCGGAATCGACCCAGAGTCAGTCGAGATCGACCCTGCGTCGGTTCGAAAGTTCCGTGGTGCCGAATTCGTAAACGTTGCGGGACTCCCGCGCGTGCCCAATCGCCGAGAGTCCGCCACGACGTATCTGCACGCGAAGGTTCTTTGGTTCGAGGGCTCTGAAGGTGAGCTCCTCGTGACCGGTAGTGCAAATCCCTCGCAAGCGGCTTTTTTGCCGGTGGACCACTTCAGAAACGCCGAAGCTGTGGTTGTCGATCGTCGCGAAGGAGCCGCGAAGGCACTCGGCATTGACGCGTTCGTGGCTGCACCGAGTGTTGGAGCGAAGGAATGGACCAAAGTCGCAGATAGGCAGGCCGACCTCGTCGAGGAGAAGTCGGACGGCCGCGGGACGGTAGTGCTTGCCGTCCCCTCAGACGACGGCTTTGCACTCGAGCGACCGATAGGCCCGCGAATCGTGCTCGATGCCTTCGCTGCAGATGGCAGCAACCTGGGCCAAGCACTCACGCGCACGGGTAACGAATTGGCCATCGACGCAGCGGATGCCGTACGCGACGCCGCACAGACCTTGCGTGGGTTCGGTCCCGGAAAGAAACGGGTGGTGGTGCTGGTCCATCGACCTGATGAAGTTGCCAGGAACGTTGGCGGTGACCGGCAGCGTGAATTGCGACAACTCCTCGGAGCACTCGACGAGGATCCTGCACAGCTCGACGCGCTCCTGAAGCTGACACAGAAGGTAATCTTCGACTCGGACGACGTAGTCACTCCCGAACCTGCCATCCGTCGAAAGACGGAGACCAACCGTGCAGAGACCCATGAACCCGGCCCAGAGTCGCTCGCCGTGGACGCGGCTGGCCGACGCTCCGGTCGGAAGAAGAAACGGTTGGCCAGCGGCGACATCCTCGTTCTGTTGGATGCCTTGATGTGCCGGCTCGGCGAGGGCCTGTTGGCGCCGGCGCCGCCGCGTCCACCAGCTGAAGAAGTGCTGCCCGTCACCGACGACGACGCCGGAGATGAGGAGCCTCCACCGCCTCCCCCTCCGTACGAAGTCTTGGCGGATTTGTGCCGCGGTAAGGTCGGTCGGCTGATTAGGCGAATGGTGAAACAGCTCGATGCAGCGCGCGATGGTGTCGCTCGGCGTGCAGTCGTGCAGCTTGCCGCAGTCCTCAGCGTCGTGCACACCCTTCGTACCATGGAGCAGCGGACGGAGTGGCGCTCGAAGCATCTGACGCTCGTGGACCCAAATGATGAGTGGGTGCTGTTCGAAGCTGGCGGGTTGGCGCTCACTTGGGGCGGTTCATCGTTAGCGCCAAGATCGCTAAAGGAGGGGGATGGCGAGCCATTCCAGGAACTATCCCTCGCGATTGGATTGCTAGCGTGGTTAGCGTGGGAAATGGAGATCAACGTTAGGGCCGCGGTCAACCGGACTAGCCCAATCGACCTGGAGGAGGAGGACAGCCCGTGGTACCCGATTCAGGTGTTTGCCGCGATCGCCGGTCAGCTAGCTGGCGACCTAGAAGCGCGCGATACCCTCAGCCAGGCCGTCGGTCGGACAGCGCGAAGAGATGCTGACGGCAACTCCTGGGTCGCGAGTCATCTTCGCCTGGCAGATTTTTTGGCCGATGTCGAGAAGACCCCGGAGGCGGTCCGGAAGTCCGGTCGCGCGCCCCGTCCCGGTGACCTCGTCATCCTCGGCTCGGCGCTCGATCCACGTGTTCGCATCGCTCTCGAAGTCGTCCCTTCTGGCGCCTCGGACAAGATCACAGTCTTCGACGCTGAGGTTGAAGACGAGGAACGCCAATTCCTCACGACTCATGTCAAGTGCGTCGAGTGGGTCACCATGGACGCCGCTTCTCAGCGAGTCGTCGGAGCTTGATGCCGAAGTTTCATGTTGCTCGTTTCCACACATTGACCGGCCCACCAGAACTCTTTGAGCGGGTTCGCTTCAAAATGCGGGACGTGCGAGTGTTGAAGACCCACGCTCGCCATGTTCAAGACCGCAGCTATGAACGTGGCGCTCCTCTCGAACAACTTCAGAACTTCGATCCAGATCGTTGGCGTCTGATGACCGCCGAGGTCCGGACTGATAAGGGAAAGTTCGTGAACACAGCCTGGTCTACGGAGGTTGACGGTCAGGAGTGGTGGATCGTTATCGGTTTCGACGCGACGATGAAAACGGTGATTCGTGCTGCGCAAGGAAAACTGGCGCTTGGAGCGGAGGTCGTCCGCTCTGGAGAACTCTACGACTTCGTTGCCACCGTGAACCGACAGCTCATGCTCGAGGACGCTGGCTCGTCGTAAGTCAGTGGCGTGACATGGCGCGGGCATGCATCCGCGCGGACGTTGCGGAACTGAGGGCCCAGCCGCTTTCTTCGGCCAGTATCCCATTCGCGACCATCACGGACTCAAGTGGCTAGAAGCCGTGGCACCTTCAGCTTGCTGCGCGACTCTCTCTGACGTGGATAACGGGGCGTCTGCCTTTTGCAGTGCGGCTTCAAAGTCCGCCTGGTTTGCCACGACGACTGGGCGCTCGCGTGGCTTGTCAAACCGCTCGGCGACATCCAGGCGTAGGCGCTTGTTGAAGTAGTACAACAGAGCAAAGCGTACGGGGACTGCGATCCTCCCCTCGATCATGTTGTAGTCGAGAGCAACCGCTCGGCGCTGACCGTCCGCCAGATCTGGGTTAGGCTGCAGAACGACTTCAAAGAACGTTTGCCACTGCCAATCCTTTTCGGCCACTGCGGCGGCGGGACCTTGCTCGCCGACGGCGAGACAGCGGCCGAGAATGAAGTCCTTGAAGCGATTGTCACGATGACAGAACGCACGGACGTGCCACCGCAGTCCATCGAACCCAAATGCGTGCGGAGTGATCCACCGCCAAATCGGGTCCGGATTCTCAGGACTGGTTGATTGGTATTCCACGTGGACGCTGCCCTTTGCTCGGACGGCCATCAGCACAGCCCGCAACACTGACGGGTCTGTGCGTCGGTTCGGGATCGGCAAGACGCCGGTGTCAGGCTGACTGGCGAGCCATGTATCGGTGACGTCGAGGATTCCGTCGGACATGGCTTTCAACTGGGCGAGGTATCGGTCTGGATTCGGCTTCAGGAACTTCGGGCGGAAGGTCGTGGCAGGGACGTATCGCTTCCCGCTCAAATCGTAGGCCACGTTCTCGGGTACTAGCTGCCGATACGCCGTCAGGTCATTTGACGCTTGGGGCACAGACACGCCGAACCGCTCAACGAGGTCGCTCCGGTTTACCGCCCCTTCCCAATACAGTCGGAACTCGATGAATTCAAGGCGCTGCTCAGGCCCTCGACGCCGACGATCATTGTCCAAAAAAACCCCCTTGCTGAGCACTGCCAGAATGGGTATATTAACTATACTGGTCCTAGAAACTAGGCCCATTTAAGAGTACGCTCATCGGCACCATCGGTCAACCGTGCATTGAGCCGGTTCCGCCCGCTTCCGCAGGATTTACCTCCCGAAGCACAGCCGAGCAGGGTGAACTACCTGGAGGAAGAAGACGTGGCTACACGTACCTGGGACAAAGACCGAGCCGCGAAGCGCATCGATGCCTGCATCGCTGACCTTCCGATCGGCGACATCGTGATCAAGAAGTTCGTGCGCGAGACGGACCTGACCAGCCTGCCTCGGAACATCGCGTACCGCCTCCACGGCGTCCACCTCTACGCCGACATTCTCAACCTAGCGGACATGCTTCACGTCACCGAGGTGGAAGGCGAGACTTGCCACCGGCGGACGCTCCGATTCCTCAACCTGCATTACCGAGCCGTCCATCGGACCCTTCAGCGGGTGGACGCCATCTTTGTCGACTTTCACAATCAGCGTCTGCACTCGGTGATCGCGAAGCCGTATGACTCGGAGATCGACCGCATTCACAAGGCCGTCGCCGTGGCGCAGCTGATCATCGACGTGCTCGCGCAGACCGGCGAGGACGCCGACCATCCTGCCGCGAAGGTCAGAGTGGGGATCGACACCGGTGAAGCCCTCGCCGTGAACAACGGACGCCGAGGCCATCGGGAACCCCTGTTCCTTGGAGAGCCAGCGAATCAAGCCGCGAAGCGCGCATCGGGAGGGGCGGCGACGGGAATCTATCTGACGAACAAAGCCCGCGAGACGCTCGGTCTGAAGCGCGTCGACAACGAAGACACCACGCCGCTCACCGCCCAGGAGATCTCGAAGTCACAAGACAAGGCGGCCTTGGATGTCACGGCCGACGAGATTGTGAAGGAATGGAAGGACGATCTCAAGAATAGTCCTATCGGCGCCTTTGGCTTCAGCGGGCATACGCCGCCCTTCAGCACGCTCGACATCGAAGAGCTGTCGGTGAAGAACACGCGACGTCAGGATGCGGCTACGGTCTATGCCGATGTCGACGGCTTCACCGCCTACGTGACCAAGAACATCACAACTGACGCCACCGCTAAACACGTCGTGCGCGCGTTGCATGTGCTGCGCAGTGAACTGGACGCTGTGCTTCACACCGACTTCGCCGGCCGGAAAGTGCGGTTTATCGGCGACTGCGTTCATGGGCTCCTTGTAGAGGGCACAGCGCAGACGTCGGACGAGATCGAGACCATCAGCAACCAGACGCTGTGCGCCGGCGGCATGCGCAGCAGCTTTGAGCTCGCCATCTCGAAGCTCAAGGCGAATGGCACCGACGCTAGCAGTCTTGGCCTGGCCATCGGATTCGAGTACGGACCGATGAACGTAACGCGCCTTGGCATCAAGGGCGAGTTGGTACGCTGTTCGGCTAGCCGCGGCGTTGTTGCCGCCGAACGCGAGCAGTCGCGCTGCGCCGGCACGGAAACGGCGATTGGGTCCATCGCGTACGACAGCGGTAACGATGCAGTGCGCGCGGTGTTCGGGAAATCGCGGAAGCGATCGGGGCTGACTTACGACATCGCGGTCAGAGAGTTGGCCGACAAGAATGACGCCACTGCTAAAGCCGCTCGGGCGATGGCCGCGGCCGGGTCGCTGAAACCGGCAACGCCTGCGCCTTCGTCTTTCACCTTCCCGAGTCGACCGGCAGGTCCCGCGAAACCGGATGGGTTTGCATGATCTGGTATTTCGACAATCCCGCGCGCAGCAAACGCGAACGGGAAGCGATCGAAACGCTCGCGTCACAGGTTACGTGGATGACGCCGCTCGGGCTCAGGGTCGACGAATCGCTGCGTCTCATCTGGGACATTGATCTTTCGACGCACGAGCGTACTTATCCCGTGTCATTGCGGTACCCCAATCACTTTCCGCACTCACCACCTGTGGTCCTTCCACGCGGTGACTCGGAGCATTGGTCGTCGCACCAGTACGGACCGGGCGGTGAATTGTGTCTCGAATATGGCCCGGACAATTGGCATCCGGAGATTACCGGCGCCGACATGATCCTCAGCGCCTATCGACTGCTGAGCAGCGAGAGTATCACCGGCGAAGCGGCTCTCGTCCCGTCTCGTCACAAGACCACTCTCGGACAGGACCTGCGAAACAGGTTTACGCGGTTCGTGATCACGCGTGGTGCGGCCGAGGCGTTAGCGAGGGTCGACGACGACGTCGTCGTCTCGGCCAAAGCTGTGGGCGCATTGCACGAAGAGTCATGGGTCAACGCCATTAGTTCCATTGCGATGCCGAGCGGCGAGACGTGGGTCGAGCATGAAATGCCAGAGCCTTTCCGCGCTGAAGGGTGGGAGCGGGAGATCGCAATCTTCAGGTGGCCGGAAGGCGTCCGGCGACTGTCGGTGAAGACGTCAGCTGAGTTTCGAGCGGGAGCACGCGAACGCGGCTTGTCGATTCCGAACGTCTCGCATGTGTTGCTGCTGCAGGGATCGCAGATACACGCTTACGGTCTTGGCGACGAAGATGCTCAGGTCTGGCAGCCAGCCGTGATCGTGCTTCCGCCCACGTCGCCTCGACTCGACCCGGATCATGCGGCCTTGGCGGAAGGAAAAGTTGCGGTCATCGGGTGCGGCTCAATCGGCAGCAAGATCGCGGTGATGTTGGCTCGTTCAGGAGCGAAGAAGTTCCTCTTGGTCGATGACGACATGATGTTGCCCGACAATCTCGTGCGCCATGATTTGGATTGGCGCGAAATCGGAACTCACAAAGCCGACAGCGTAGCACGTCGAATTCAGCTGGTTAACCCGGGAGCGAGCTGCGAACGGCGCCGGCACCGCCTCGGTGGCCAGGAAGCAAGTGGAAGCGTCGAGACGCTGATCGAAAGTCTCGCGGGATGCGATCTCATCGTGGATGCAACCGCAAACCCGGTTGCCTTCAACTACCTTTGTGCCGCAGTGGCTCTCGGTAAGAGGGCGTTGGTCTGGGCGGAGGTCTTCGGCGGCGGCTTTGGTGGTCTGGTAGCTCGCCACCGGCCCGATCACGAACCTGATCCGGCGTCGATGCGCCGCATGATTGAAGCCTGGTGCGCTGACCGGGGCAAGCCGATCGCTCGCGCAGCGAATGACTACGGCGGCGCCGAAGAAGCACCTCTGATTGCCGATGATGCGGATGTCACGGTGCTCGCAGCACATGCAGCACGGCTGGCAATCGACACGCTTCTCGCACGGACACCGTCAATGTTCCCGAATTCTGTTTACCTGATCGGTCTCTCTAAAGGCTGGATTTTCGAGGCGCCATTCGATACGTATCCAATCGACGTCGGCCAGCCGCAGCGCACAGACGCGGGCACCGATTCCCCGGAAGCGGCAGCGGAGATCGCGACCGTTATCCAGTTGCTAACGGACTACCAGAATGCAGCTTCTCCTGCCGGCTCGAATCCTCCAGCGAATTCGTCGGGAACTCAAGCGAGCGGGGGCGCAGGAGATCGGCGGACTCATGATGGGTGAGCATGTCCGCGAGGGAGTGTTTCGCGTCGTCGACGTGTCAGTGCAGCGATCCGGTGGGTCGCACACACAGTTCGTACGTGATCCAGCGAACCATGACGTGCAGCTCAGATCGTTCTTTGCTCGCACGGGCCAGGACTTCACGCGCTTTAACTATCTCGGTGAGTGGCATTCGCATCCGACGTTCGAGCCGTTGCCAAGCGCGGTCGACATCGCGACCATGCAGTCCCTCGTTGAGGATCCGAAGGTGGGCGCCAACTTCCTCATACTGCTTATCGCGACGCTTACCGCAGGCAGGAGGATCGATGTCTCGGCGATGGCTTTTACTCCCAATGCACTGCCAGTAACCGTAGCGATCCACTACGAGCACGAACACTCTGGAGTTCGCGGCCTGCGTAAGCTACTTCGATATATGAGCGAGTGGTCGCGTTCGACAAAGAGCTAAGCCACTTCACGACGAAAGCATCGAACTCCGTGGCGGCTGGAGGAGATTGGGCGATGAAGGATCGATTCGAGGGTGAGCACGGACGCCGCGTCCTGGTCGACGTGCTCAAAGAGCAGAAGATTGTAGGCGGCAACGAAGCGCTGGCCGAGGAGATGGCCGCCGTCGGCGAGCTCCGCGAGATCGTGCCGGATACCCCAATAATCGACCAGAACGGCCAGGATACAGACTGCTTTCTGATCCTCGCCGGTTCATTCACGATTCTCGTGAATGGCAAGAAGGTCGCGATGCGGGGTCCGACCGATTGTGTCGGCGAGATGGCCGCCATTCAGCCCTCGCAGCGCCGTTCCGCCACGGTCGTCGCGGCGGAACCCTCGGTTGTACTAAAACTCACCGAACCGCAGCTGTCGGCCCTTGGACAGAAATACCCAAATATCTACCGGGCCATCGCAAAAGAACTGGCGCGCCGCCTCATGCAGCGCAATTTGCTCATCACAACGCGGCGCGAGAAGATCCGCGTGTTTATCATCTCGTCCGTGGAGGCTCTGCCGATCGCACGGGGCGTTCAGAATGCATTCGAATACGATCCATTCACAGTCGTCATCTGGACCGACGGCGTTTTTCGGGCGTCCTGCTATCCAGTGGAAAGCCTTGAACGCGAACTTGACCAGTCGGACTTCGCGATCGCCATCGCGCAACCCGACGACCTGACGGAGAGCCGCGGTGAGGCGAAGCCCACGCCCCGCGACAACGTCATTTTCGAGCTCGGATTCTTCATGGGACGGCTTGGACGGCACCGGTCGCTGTTACTGGAGCCGCGCGGCGAAGAGGTGAAGTTGCCGTCGGACCTCAGCGGCATCACAGCTATCGCATACAAGTACGACCCGAAGGATCTGCCTGCTGCGATGGGGCCTGCCTGCAACCGGATCAGGGACATCATCAACGATCTCGGCCCGAACAACTGACGTCGCGACTACGGGATGTGCGCAGGGTGATGCATGTTGAGGCTCTCTGTTGATCGGCAGACGCAGGATTCGCGTGGTATCGCATGATTGAAACGGAAGATTTGGAACCCATCCTCGATCGCATTCACGAGTGGACGCGTGCCGCCGACGTTAAGGTCGACATTCTTACGGCTGTTGAAGCGGGCGTTCTGGCGCTGCTGATTCCGGCGCTGATCGCGTGGATTGAGGATCCGCACAACTCGTTCGAGAACAAGTTGTGGTTTTTGGTCGGGTTCGGGTTCCTAATCGTCGCTCTGACGAAGTCGCTCCAAGCGCTGTTTCCGCGCACTTCGGATCAGTGGTGGATACGATTGTGGCGTTGGGCCAAAAGTGAGCACCCGGATCGAGGCCCGAAGTCCATCACCTATTTCGGTCATATCGCCGACGTGACTCTCGCAGATTACCGCGAACGCCTCAACAGCGTTAGTCCTGCGGATCTGCGAGAAGACTGGATTTATCAGATCCACCTGTCGGCAGGCATTGCGGGGCGCAAGCACCACAACATCAAGGTGGCGATCCTGCTGTTCTGTATTGGGCTCATCATCATCGGTTGGACATACGTCGCCTGGAAGGCGATATGAATATGGTCATCGACTCGAGTCACAACTCGACGAAATGGTCGCGTATGGGGAGAGCGAAGAGACTCCGATGGGCCTGAAAGAAGAACTCGCTGCAGAGGTCCAAGACATATTCGCAACCAGGTGGAACACACGGAAGGGATACGTCATTCCGGAAGCCGAAGATGTGGGTCTCGGCAACGACGCGGTCAAGTTTGAAGAAGCCGCCGTTCTCTACGCCGATCTGGCAGAGTCGACAGCCCTTGTGAACGAGCACAGCGACTCGTTCGCTGCCGAAGTCTATAAGGCATTCCTGCACTGCGCGTCAAAGATTGTTCGCCAACGAGATGGCGAGATCACGGCCTTTGATGGCGACCGAATCATGGCTGTCTTTGTCGGAGACCACAAACGGACGAATTCTGCCAAATGCGGGCTGCAGATCAACTATACAGTGCGACACATCATCAACCCGGCAATCAAGAAGCAGTATCCGGACTCGACGTATAACCTGACGCACGCCGTTGGTGTCGACCTGAGCGAGATCTTTGTGGCCCGAACCGGCATCCGCGGCTCGAACGATCTTGTGTGGGTGGGGCGGGCTGCAAATTACGCCGCCAAACTCTCGAATTTGCGCGAAGGCGACTTTGCGACGTGGATCACCGCTGACGTTTACGAGAGGATGAATGAGTCCTCAAAAGAGGGAGGAAGCCCGAAGCGAAACATGTGGGAGCAGCGAAACTGGACGAAACTACCGGGAGTAACGCTTTACCGATCCAACTGGTGGTGGGCCGTGTGACGGTGATCGGCGACCAGGCGCCAGTGCGGTTCCTCTATCCCACTTGGCCAGCGCATATTCCCTTTTTGTTTCTGGGCGGCGCCCGCTGCGGTGTCGCTTCGGGTTTCAGCCGCTTTTTGTCGTGGTCACAGCACGTACGGCTTCTGTGATACCCCGTGCTAGGCTCGGCCGAAAAGTATCGAGCAGCCAATGAGAATCACTTATTTCTACAGGCCATCGCTTCTTTCGGATCCCGATCGCCAGGCTTCGCATAACCGGATGTGCCATCTGCTCGGCGAGCTTGAGTCGAAAGGATGGGAGGTCGCAACGGAGGACGCCGACACGCGGTTTCCCACGTACGCGGCGCAGCGCGATTGGCTCGAGAAGCTTGGGCTACGTGATTTCGCCGTCAGACGCAAAGTCGGCCTGAGTCGGAGTTTTGGCAGCCGCAAATCCGCATTCGCATGGCTGCCAGAGCAGGTTCTGCTTGTTAACGATGGCACGCGGTTATGCGAAGTGTTTCCCTGCCGCATCTCGGGAAATGAGATCGAGCCTCTCGAGTACTTGGAGAAGATCGCCGGAGGCCAACCGTGGACAACTCGTTCCGGCAAGGGGATGGAAGGCCGTATCCACAAACTCTTGATCGATCAGGTCACTTCTAAGCCGCACCTTCTTGAAACCGGTCTCACCCTGAAAGGGAGAGATGTCCACGTTGCACAGGATAGCGAGATCGGTTTCGTCGATCTAGTGTTCGAGGACAGCGAGAGGCGACTCATGCTCGTCGAGGTTAAGGTTCAGGCTGACGAACTTGCCAAAGCTGTTGGACAGATCCTGTGGCACAGGCAACTGTATTGTGCGCAGAACAGTATTGCGAAGGAACGCGTTCGCGTCGCAATCTGTTGCCAGTACATCCCGCCCCAATACCGGTTGGTCTGTGCCGAGCAGGGCATCGAGTGGTTCCAATGCGTCGTCACCTAGAGCCGCAAGAACAAGAACAGGGATCTAGTCGGGTGCCGCTGCTGCGTGTGCTTCTCGATACGTCGGCGGTTCGCGGCATCTTGTATGCCGATGCCGAATATAGAGACTTTGACAGACTTGTTCCGAAGGAGGCAGGCATATCGGTGTGCCTTGCGAACAACGCTGTGCCCGAATTGGCGCTGGCGCTCTTTGAAGGACGCATAGCGTGGAACCGCTGGTCGGAGCGGGTTGGTGTCGTTACGGCGTTGCTGGACCCAGAATCCCCACTTTTTCCAAGCGACGACGAATCGCAGTCCCTGTTCTTTGCTCCACCACGACGTACTTCGATTTCTCGCCGCGAGCATGGCATCGCGATCTGGCGCTTTTTGTCCCAGGCGCGCGCGCCATCCGACCTTGAAGCGGGACCTACCTTTGAGGGCTCTGATGGCGTTCAGTACAGGATCGCGAGTTCGGAGAACCTCGCCACAAGGCTGTCGGAGGAACATCGCGATGGATGGCGAGGCATGATTCGCGAGATGAAGCAGGCTCTCGCCGGATATCAGCCAACGCAAGACCACGTCGCGGAACTTGAGTTCCACGCGTTCTTCGGTGGTCGCCCGGACGAAGCAACCCTTCGCCGGCAAAACGACGCTTACATCCGTAGTCGCTCTCGCTTTATTGCACTTGCCCTTGGCGGTGGCATGTCCTACAACGCGGACGCACTGAAGCGGCGAGGCGACTCGTTCGACCTGGAGATGCTCCAGGCGTTAGCGCTGCCGGTGCTCATCTGCACCGGCGACGAACGGCTACGCGCACACGTCGTGATGTCAGGATCAGTGCAGGCCGCGCAACTGGTCTCACCGACTGAACTGTTGGACGAGGCGCGTCGAGGCATTCTGCACGCGCGATTGCCTGATTCGGGCTAAGGCGGGCGGCGGATCTACGGGCCTCGTCCTCAGCGGGTGGCCGTCAGGTCCGGGACGAGTGGCGGCTTCTCCTTGAACACGCGGTCCACATCCGCCTGCAGCTCGTTTGATTTAAAGGACGCGTAGATCTCTTTGTGCGCGCTAACAATCTGGTTGTAGTTGTACTTCGCCAGCCGGTCAGCCGACGCCTTCTGCACCGTCTCGTTCGGCCCGAGGAAGTCGCCCATCAGGAGGTACTTCGAGCTCACCGGAAAGTGGAGTTGCGTCATCTTCGTCGGGCGATATCCCTTCGGCCCGAGCGCGCGGCCGAGCGGGTCGTTGATCACCGCCGGATTGTCGGAGGTGATGAACGCGTAACCATCCGGCGCCTCGAAAAGGTTCCAATTCATTGATTCGATGAGCTCGTCGAGTTGATCGGAGCTTTCGAGCGCCTGCTTGATCGTCCACGCTTTGCTCGTCTGCTCGACGATGACGCTGCCGTCGATGACGGCCTGGAGTGCGGAGCGCACTTGCTCCACCTCGAGGCGCTCGCCCCCGAGCTTGACGTTCGACTCGATCAGATCCTCGACGCCGCCCTTCGTCTCCAGCGTTTCCTTCGCCACCTGGACGTGCATCTTCGAAAAGATCATGTTCACCTGCTCGCGGTACGAGCGCGTGCGGGTTCGCAGCAGCGAGATAAACGTGGCTAGTTCGCTCTTCTCTTGGGGCGTAAGCTTAATGTTCCCGGCGCGCAGCTTCTCCAGGTGAGGCGCCGCGATCGTCTCCGTCTCGCCGTAGAACTTCTCCATGTCGTTGTCCTCCGGCGGCAACTCGCCGGCGACGTCGTAGAAGTAGTCCTGCCAGGCGACGCCTTTGGGGGCCCTCAGCTGCGGCTTGAAACCCGGGCCGTAGCGCCAGAGCTCCCCTTGCTTCGAGGCGGGGTCGGCGAAGGCGCGCAGGTACATCTGCGGGACGAAATGGTGGTTTTTAGGGGATGCAGTGGGGGCGGCGAGCTCAGGCGAATCGGCCATGCGTCGGTGCCTCGAGAATACGTCGAGAATCGAACTGAGATAATCCTTGAATGGCATCGTGGACAGGGTAACAGGGCCGAAGGAGGCTCGCTGCCGTTCGTGAGCCCTACTCTGAAAACGGCGCAAACCCTGCAGGATGTGGAGATGTTGGAGTCGCCAGTGGCTTAAGCCGCTAGCCGCCAAAGTAGCAGATAATGGTGGTTGCGAGCCCCCGCAACCATTTGAACTTGCAGCGAAAGGTCGCCCGTTTCGGGCGACCTTTTACATTTGTGGCGGCACTCAGCATCGCGGCGAAATGAATCCTTTTCGACCGAATGCCCCTCCTTGTCTACGATGCTCGCTGTGATCGGGCAGATCGAGGTGATGAGATGTATTACCGCAAGAACATGGGTTCCAAGGAAAGCTGGGCGCGGGTGATCGGCGGTGCGTTGATCGTGGCCTGCTCACTCACCCAAATCGGTCTGACTCTGCTCGGCTTGGTGCTTGCCACAAGTGGCGTGCTCACGGCGCTGACGGGGCTGATTGGCTTCTGCCCGGCGTGTGCCATGGCTGGCCGCAAGTCGCTCGAAGGTCCGCGGTGATCCGGGTCGATACAGCGTTGTTTGCTGCCGCCCAGGCGGGCGATCCGGTCGCTCTAGAGAGGATGCTGCTCGAACTGCAGCCCGACATCCGCCGCTATGCAAGGCGCCAGTGCCATCGCACGACGGCCATTGAGGACGTGGTTCAGGAAGCGCTGATCGTGCTGTACCGCCGCCTGGGCAATGTGCGCAACCCTCTGGCCATAGCGGGCTGGATATTCCGCGTGGTCACCCGGCTGTGCATGCTTCCCGTGCTGGGGCTGATACGGGGCGCGGAAGAACTGACGGAGCGGCACGTGGCCGAGTACTTTGCGCAGGTTCCAAAGGACGAGCTGCGTATCGACGTCGTCCGTGCGCTGGAGTCGCTACCGGACATCTACCGCGAAGTGATCCTGCTGCGCGATATGGAGCAGCTCACCATCGTCGAGGCGGCCGATCGCTTGCGCATCACTCGCGAAGCATGCAAGAGCCGTATTCATCGCGGCCGAGCTCTTCTACGCGAGTACCTGCAAGGCGATGAGTCGCGAGGAAAGAAATGAAGCAATTTCTTGGAAAAAGTCCATCTGGCTTGTTCGCGACACAAACCCTGACGGGTCATGTGATCCGCGGTGCTGTGGCGTTTGCCCTGCTCTACCTTGCCATCGACCAGCAGCATTTGCACCCTGTCGCATCGTTGTTGGCGGCTTTGCTGGCGTTGGTGGCTATGCGCGGCTGCCCGGTTTGCTGGACGATCGGGCTGGCAGAAACGATTCGACAGCGTTATGGGGCGACTCGAAGTTGATGTGCCGCCAAAAATTGCTGGCATTTTGACTGAAATGGCAAGATGCCATAGAATGGTGAGCAATTATGCCACGGTCAGGAGGGGAGATGACAGAGGCAATAACGCTCGACACCGCCGCACTCGAGTCCCCGAATATTCTCAAACGGGTCCAAGCGATCCTCGGCGTGCAACGTCTCCGTACGGACCAGGATGTCATGAGGCTCGTGGAGGAACGTCTGCCCGCCCGCGCTATTGACGGCTTGCGACACTCCGGACTGACCGACGAAGAGGTCTACGCCCTCGTTCTGCCTCGCCGAACGCTCACTCATCGCCGCGCTCGTCGCGAAGCGCTCAGCCGCGATGAATCAGATCGTGTCGTTCGCGTGGCACGGGTGCTGGCACTGTGTGAAGAAGTATTCGGCGAACCCGAGCGCGGCTGGCGCTGGCTTCGTGACGCCAAGCGTCAGTTCCAGAGACGGGCACCGCTCGATCTGCTTGTCACGGAGGCGGGTGCAAGGCTCGTCGAAGAACTGCTCTATCGCATCGACGAGGGCATGGCTGCGTAAGTGCTCCTGTGGCGAATCAGCAACCACGTGTCGCTCGCCGGCGATGGCGGGATGCGAGCGTCGGGCCGCTGGCACACACGCGGTCGTCGAGTCGTTTATTGTAGCGAGAGTCCGGCAGCGGCGCTGTTGGAGATACTGGTTCACTTCGAGATCGACGTTCGCGATTTGCCGACGCGCTACCGCTTGCTGAAGCTTCGTGCGCCCGATGCGCTCGTCGTTGAAGAGCTGATCGCGGCCGATCTTCCGACGGACTGGCTCGAACACACGGACCGCACACGTGCTATCGGAGATCGTTGGCTGCAGGCCGGTCGTTCGGCCTTACTGCGTGTGCCATCGGCCGTGGTTCCCGAGACGTTCAATGTTCTGCTGAATCCCGGCCATGCGGACGCTGGGCAGCTGGAAGTGATACAAGTAAGCGAGCACGCGATCGATCCGCGCCTCCTCAAGTAAGGAGCAGCGACAACGTCCCGAGTACGTCAAGATGGCGCAGAAGATTTTCCCGCTCCTGTGGGCCACTCAACTGGCGCCGCATGGGTGCGGATAAACTGCCGACCGCGCCAGATCCGACACCTCTCCAGACTGTCTCGCCACTCTCGCAGGCGTATTTCCATATGAATACGTGCGCTGCTGGCAACGAGACGTCAGAGATGCCATAGTATCCTGCGTGTCGGCGCGGGCAGTGACGCGCAGGCCCACGTGCAGATGCGAAATCGAGTAGAGAGCTTTATCGACGGCGGCAAACTGATCGCGTCCGAATCACTCCTAGGTCGGCCGCTTCTGGTCCTTCTCTGGGTCTTTGCGTTTTCACTGAGCGCAACTCCGGCCGAAGCGCAGAGCGCCCTTCTCACCGACAAGGCAATAGGGACCACTGAGGAGGTCAAGCCCGCGACGGCCGAAGATGCGGGGCCGAGCAGAGTGTGGGAGCACCTGCGGTTCTCGTTACCAGCCGGAGTCAATTTTAGCCACGACCCGTCGGACTACAACGGGCCCCGCAGCTCATACGTGCTTACGAGTTGGACGACAAGCGATGGCACGTTGCTGCGATTTCGCTTCTACCTCGACAACTATATCCCCCGCGAAGTGAACGGCCAGCGCGTCAACCCGACCCTTACCTCGTCAAACATCCAGAGCAGCATGAAAGAGGTGTACATCCAGCACAAATTCTCGGAGCGATTCGAGTTCACCGTCGGAGACATCCGCGCGACGGCGCACAGCGATAACAACAAGCGTCTCTATGAAGGTGACGGGAAGCCCATACATTCGGAGATTTCGGAAATCGACAGAGTCCTCGGCTTCAGCGTCTCAATCGATCAGCCCTGGGGACGGACGGAGTTCACGCTAGCCGACCGCGGTCGGAAGGATCTCAGATGGGATGGCGTCATGGAAGCCCTCCGTGTATCGAGAGTCTCCGCCGACAAGCTGAAGGAAGCCCAAGTAACATTCGTGAATCGAAATGGAGACGATGCAGGAGGAGTGGCGGCGCTCCACCAGTGGCAGTTCAGCTTTGGGGGTAGCGCGGCCAGCACAAATCGGATCAACGTACTGTCCGCTGAATGGCTGCACGGAAACTTCTTTCCGAAACGAAGCAGCTCGACCGACGCCATTGCCGTGGCCATGGAGCGGAAGCTAATGAAGAATGGGGCGTTAGTTGCGGTTGTCGATTACGAATGGATCAACGGACCGACAGGCGTGACCTTCTATGAAGCCGGCGTGAGTGCGATCGTCAGAAAACTCGGCGACTACAGCTGGTTCCGCATCGATTGCGGATATCGACGCCTGGATCCGACGGCGCCCACCCAGTTGATCCAGGACGGCCCGTTCGTGCGCGCAGGCATTGTCTTCGATCGAGGGAAAGGTTCGACGCCGATGCCCTCCAGGATAATCCGATGATTCCGTAACATCAGATCTTCTTTCAAGCTCGCCGCGGCTTTCATTGTTCTTCCCATTCCTTTTCCTGCTGTCGAAGCTGCTCAAGTACCCCGACTGCGACTCCCGAAACAAACAACAGGACAGGAAGAACTACGCCCATCGAAGACCACCACGGATAGGCAAGAAAAACGAACAGTATCAGACCGCTCAGAGTGCCAGCCGCAGCCTCTCACGTACGGTCCAATCATGCAGTAACCGCAGCGGCTTTCCAGACGCCGCACGATTGCCCCAGCCACGCGCTTGGACGACGGTGCGCCGTTTCATGTCGACTTCGACGGTGAGCACGTGGCGAACCTTTTCACCTCGGTGGACACGGAGCGCCCAAATCCGGGATGCGCCTCGCCAGCACCGGTCAGCGTAACTGGCCACGCAGTGACGCAGAGCCGTGCCTTCCGCCCGCAGCTGCGCGCCATTCGTGAGCTCCATCAGCTGCCACACGCTCGGCGGTGCAGACGCGTCTTGGCTTGGCTCCTCGATCATCATCGGCTGCAGTGGTGATGGTGCCCACGTGAGCCCACCGTTTGCGAGGCCAAGGCTGCGATGCCAATCCTGCATCAACCGCATCATGGATCGCACCGTTCGCCCCTTCATCGAAAACGACGGTTGTGGCGGATCCCGCAGGACGATTCCGTCCCGCGTTTCAACGGGCACCCGCTCGTGCCGAATCGCCTGGATGAAATCGATCATCGGTCCGATTTGCGACGCCTCAATCGCACGCGCGTTCGCAATCAGGAACATCCACACTGTCCGCCAGAACGCACCGTGGCGAAGGTCGGTTGCCGATCGTGTCGCCAACACCGCTCGGACAAGTTCGTCGGACCCGCCAAGGGCAAGGAGCTCCGCGCGCCGCATCGCGTGTTCGAACGCCAGGTGATCGCGTGACGTGAGGAAGATGTGTTCCATCTTCCTGGTCATTTCGATCGGCAGGTCGAGCGATCGAAAGCTGGCGCCATGCGCATGCGCAACGAACCACTCGCGCTTCTTCTCCGCGTACACATCATCGACCGCATACCAAGACGCGGCGAGGAACGCCGGCACGGTGTACCTGCCGATCAAATGCTGTGCAAGCGAATACACCGCCGGTCGCCAGGACGCCGATGTCCCTTGCCAGTCGCCGACCGCCCGGATGTGTGCCCACCTAAATCGCGACAGATTGACGAGCGCGTCCACGCCAGAATGGTGGCCATTGACCACGGGCGCGTCCAGCAACCGTGGGGCTCGATTCCGAACGCCGTGCAGCAGCGCGCGGAATGTTGCTGAGGCGCGCGTGCTTGCGGCCACGCGTGCGTACGCCTGGCTGATCGCGCGGTCGGTTTGTTGCTTGTGATGCCGAACGAAACGTTCAGCCGAAGACACGATATCCTCCCTTCGTTCTAGTAACTGGATCTGCAGATGTCGGCCACGCCTGAATCGCGCAGTCGATGTCGTGTGCGGACCAGATGCACCACGCCCCACCGGACGCAGTACGGTCCACTTGCAGGCAGGACTAGACGAGGGAGAAGAACATCGTGAAACGATCGTGAGGGTTCGAGGCCCGTTCCGTCAAGCCACAAGACTGTAATCGGGAGCAGTCCTGCGGACGCCAGAAGGTTTGCGCCTATTTCAAAGGCGGGCGAACGAACGGTCGTAAGCGGACGATTTGCATTCGGCGCTGTGTCAGGCCGGGAGTGATCTCGATCGGCGTTGCGGCCGCGCGGGCGCGCTGCATGAGGTCCGCGTCGGCGGAAAGCAAGTGCACACCGACGTCGATGCCGATCATGAGGTACGAACCCGGCAGCACGCCCCCCATCGTGTGGTGCGGCACACCGCCGGTCGATCCAGCGCTCTGCGCCACGCGAAACCCCCAGCCCAGCGGATCCAGATTGGTTTCGTCACGCGGCATGAGCACGAGCGACGCGCTCAATGGCTTGTCGGTCTCATCCACCAGCGTCGCCATGACTGTCGCCGTGCGATTGGTGACAATAAGCCTGACGTCGGTAACATCGGTACCCGGCGTGATGTTGAGGTTCGGCCCCGTCATCGCCTCTTTCGGCGCTTCGATCGACTGAATGGCCAAAACCGTCGAGTGGATGCGCCTCAACCCGTACAGGTTGGTAAACCTGAAGGTGCCATCCGGCTGAATGTCCGTGTCTATCGACCCGAAGTTCGACTCGCGTCCGATCCCGGTGGCCCGGATGCTCACGAAGGTTTTCGAGCCGGGCCAGGGTGACGGTCCTGTCCCCGCCCATTCCAGCCGGCCCGACACAACGGACCCACGTGCCGTCGTCACCTTCAGCCCAGTCACCGGCGCGCTCACGTCCACACGGACTTCGTTGATCTCGAGCGGCTGCTCGCGTCGTGCATAGCCGTTGGTGACCGTCAGCGTGTACGAGCCGGGTGGCACTGCCACAAGGGAGAATGAGCCATCCAACGCGGTAGTCGCCCCGGCAATTACGGTCGTCATGAATCCGACTGGGACGCCGGTGTATCCAATCGTTGCCGGAATGCCTCGAAGCGACACGTTGAAGCCTGCGGCTGGGAGACCGGCCGACGTCGTCGCAGCGCCCGCAATCGAGAACAGGCGAACAGGTGCGAACCGGATCGACACATCCAGCTCGTTTCCAGGCTCGATTGCGACAGGAGTGGCGGCGTCGAGTGAGAGGACTCCGGGATGATAGGTACGACGCTGGCCTGTGGAATCGCGCCGCGTTGGCCCCGCTGGGTCCTGCAGCGTGACGACGACCACATATTGACCCCGCGGAAGCGAGTGCAGGCGGAAGCGCCCACGATCGTCGGTGTCATCCGTCGGACCGACGGCAATCTCGTAGTACGCGCCGACCCAACGTTTGAATCGCACGGCCGCCTGGACCTTCGCGCCGACTACAGGCTTACCACCGCCATCAGTCACTGTACCCGTAATCACACCGGCAGGCGACGGCGCCGGCTCTGACGGCGACTGAAATGCGTTGCCGTTCACGGCCGAACTGAGCGTCAAGACACAGGCGAGCGTGATACGAAGCGGCGGCACGTCAGAACCTGCTCGGCTGAACCACGACCTGGACAGTTGGCGAACCCGACGCTGCGGTGAATGGCATCCGGCCTATCTGCGACGGCCTTGCTCCAGCTCGACGCGCTACGTAGACCACGTACTGCCCGCCCTCCAGAACCGTCAGCACGAAACGGCCCTCTGAGTCCGAAGCTGCCGGGAGTCGAACGGAGGAGCCGCCTTCCGTCTCGCGTCCGCCGACCGAGACTTCTACGTCGCGCACAGGCTGCTTCTTCTCGTCCACGACCGCGCCGGTAATCGTGACGAGCTTCAGGCTGTCCGCGATGACGAAATTCTGGAAACTCACCTGCTCACCTGTACCCACCGTGACAGTCGAGGCGCGGGCGGCGTTCCCAGCGTCGGGGCGGAGCTCGCGATCGGCGATACCGACGTTCGGTGCAGCCGTTCCGGCGACGGCGACGATGTAGTCGCCTGGTCCGACGCGCCGCAACTCGAACGTGCCGTCATCGTTCGACCGCGCCCCGTTGTGGAAGCGCTCGCCAGCGCGCACATTATTGACGTCGCCCACGGGCACGAGCTCGAGTGGGAGCTGCCTGACGGGCGAGCCCTTGCGATCGACGATGCGGCCCGTAATGCGGCCGTCGTACCACACGACGAGTCCGACCTCGCCGCAGCCGCGTGCATCGTGGATCTCGACCCTGGCTGGCTGGCTCTCATAGCCGTCCGGCACCTTCGTCGTGAGGTGGTACGCACCGAGGCGCAAGCCGGTCAGCACGAACTCGCCGCGTTCGTTCGCCGTCGCAGAGAACGTACCGCCTTCTCCGGTGGCGCTGACAGCAATGCCCGGCACGGGCTTTACCTGATCGTTCGTGGCCCGGAACCGGTCCATCAATCGCACCCTGCCGGCCACGCGCGCCGGGGTTCCCGGGCGAATCGCTGCGAGCGAACGCAAGTACGCGAGATCTTCGGCTGCGTTGGCAACCGGGCGTGTGCGCGTGCACATGCTCGTCGACATTTGGCCGTCGGGCGTCCGGTGCGTGTAGACGAGATACGATTCGCCGGTGGTGAACGGGTAACCACAGTTACCGCCGCTGTTGTTGATGCGCACCTGCCAGTCCTGCACACCGCGCAACGACTCAACCACGGCGAAATCCACCTGACCGGCGTCAGTCGACACGACCCGTCCCACGAAGACCGTATCGGCGCGTCCGACTGCTTCGCAGGGGCTTCCAGAGCCGGCGCATGAGCAGGCATCGGCTCTCCCTGGCCACAACGCAAGTCCCAAACACGCAAGCGCGACGATTGTGCGCGGCATCATAAGTTATCGAAGCGGCTGCAAACAAAGTACCCGGGAACCCGTGAGCGTTCCAGATGAAAAGACAGATCGGACCATACTAAAACCGTCATCGGGCGACTGATTCGGTCCATCGCGGTGCTGTTTAGATTGGACACCACGATCTCCGAATCGATCGAAGGCAACTAGAATGGTGACATTGAGTGAGGAGATCATTGTCATGAGACCAGAAGCATTGAACCGACTCCGACGTCACTTAACAGCGTGCGTTCTTTGCATCTGCCTTATCGTGGTTCATCAGCGGGGTCGCACATGGGCGCAATCAGAAGACGTCATTGCCGACCCTGAGTCGTACGCTGTCTTCGCAGCGGCGTTGACGGTCGGCTCTGCGGACAGCGGCCGGCCCACGGATCGGGTGACGCTGCTCGGGGAAACTCGTGCCGTCACGACATGCCCTGATGAGAAGACCGTCCCGATTGAATGGCGGCACGTCGTGGCGAGCCACAGGAAGGAAAACGCGCGTATCCGGACACTGCGGTCCGATGCTGACCTGGGACGGCCGTACTCCTTGGTGAGCATGGCGGACCTGCGATCCATGATGCGAAAGGCCGGCTATGACCTGTCGAAATTCTCAGGCCAACAGTCGCCAGGCACCGAAGTCTTTCGCCATTTTCCTGGCGGCAGACTCGTGGCCTTTTCTGTTGTGGGTTTCAACGAGCAAAAGACCCGCGCCATGGTCACAGTGCAGTACGACTGTTTCCCCACAGCGGAAAATCAGCCACCCTATCGGCACTGCTACGAGTATCGCCAGCTCATGTTAGAGAAACGTGAAGGAAAATGGATTGCGGCGGAGTCTGTGGAAACGTGCGCAGGGATCGCGTGAAGTTCGAACCTCCTTCATCCTTTGACAACCCCCAATCGTCCGGCTAACCTGCCTGCCATGCACGGATACCGTAACTTGTGAAGAGCGAACGGCCCGACCGACGGGACGACGAACCCAGAAATGTGCCTGGCGATTTCTACGTAGAAAGAGATTGCTGTCTCATGTGCGGCATACCGTGGGCGATTGCTCCAGACTTGTTCGGTGACAGCGAAACCGGTTGCTGGGTGAGCAAACAGCCGGTCACCGCCGACGAACAAAGCCGAATGCTCAAAGTGCTCCGATCGCAGGAAGTCGACTGTATTCACTATCGTGGCAATGACGCAGCAATAATCCGGAGGTTAGCCGAAGCCGGCGACGCTCATGTATGCGATCACGCGCCCGCGGATATCGCGGTGGTGCTTCGAAACGTCGTCACGTTTGCGATTTCGGAGGTGAATCCTTCACTGTCGGATGCTTCGCGGCTGCTCGAGGAGTTCTCCGAATACGCAGTGAAAGAACGTCCGTACTCGGACATTCGCACGAAACCGATTGAACGTCGGAACAACGAAGCATCGTTCGCGCTTGCATGGTCCGAAGACCATTTCCATCCAATGACGATCCGGCCAGTTGATGGACCTGATCGATGGTTGATTGTGCATCGCGGAAATCTTGGATTGTCCGAGTTCTTGGATGAGTGGCTGCGATCGACTGAGCGCTTCACCGACATCCGTTGGTACACCGAAGACGCCTGGCAACACGCGGGCGGGTGGCAATCACTCCCCTGGTAGAGCCCTTCCCGCCGCCTGATTCACGGCTGATAAATTCTCCTTTCCCAATATGCGATAGTAACGGCTGCCGGGAGGCGCTATGAGAACCGTTGTTGCCGCAGTCGTCTGCGGCCTGTTGGTGTTGGTTGGGCTGATCGCGCAGGATGGGCCGGAGACCGTGGTGCGCGGAACGAAGCAGTTCCGCCAGACCGAAGTGGTGACGGGACTCGCCGGGCCATGGGAACTGACGTGGGGCCCGGACAATATGCTGTGGGTGACCGAGCGCACGGGCAAGCGCATCACTCGCGTGAATCCGGCGACGGGCGAGCAGAAGGTGGCGGCGACCATCGATGAGGTCCTCGCTCCAGGAGGACAGGACGGGCTGATGGGGTTGGCCCTCGACCTGGACAACCACGTCGTCTACACGGCCTACACGTACACCGACCGGAGCTTGCCGCCGCACGAGATGCGGGCTCCCGCGAGCCCGTATCGTTATCTCTACACGAAGATCGTGCGCCTGACCTACGATCGGGCGACGGAGACGCTGGGTAATCCGGTCACACTGATTGCTGGAATGCCCGCGGGCAACGACCATCTGGCTGGGCGGATGAAGATCGGGCCGGATCGCAAGCTGTACTACACGATCGGCGACCTCGGGAACAATCAACTCGGCAATTCCTGCACGCCGATCGAATCGCAGCGGCTGCCGACGCAGGCGGAGATCCAGGCGAAGCACTACGCCTCGTACGTGGGGAAGGTGCTGCGGCTGAATCTCGACGGCTCGATTCCGAACGACAATCCAGAGATTGCAGGCGTGCGAAGCCACGTCTTCAGCTACGGCCATCGCAATCCGCAGGGAATCGACTTCGGCCCGGATGGCACGTTCTACGAATCGGAGCACGGCCCGAAGACCGACGACGAGATCAATATTCTGAAGGCGGGTGCCAACTACGGGTGGCCGCATGTGGCGGGCCTGAAGGACGACCAGGCGTACGAGTACGCCCGGTGGGCGGAGTCGACGACGCCGTGCGCGCAGATCAAATTCAGCGATCTGGCGATTCCCTCGACGGTGCCGCACGAGCCGGAATCCGCGTTCACGAAGCCATTCATACAGCCGATCGCGACGATGTTTACCGTGCCGACCGGGTACAACTTCAGCGATCCGGTGTGCCGCGGCACCGACTATGCCTGCTGGCCGACGGTCGCCCCGTCGAGCCTCGAATACTACGGAGCCCCACGCACCGGCGGCATCCCCGGTTGGGAAAAAGTGCTGCTGGTGACGACATTGAAACGCGGGTCGCTCTACGTGGTCGCGCTCAGCGACGATGGGCAGCGGGTGCGGGGGCCGTTTTCGCGCTACTTCCAATCCGAAAACCGCTATCGCGATACCGCTGTCAGCCCCGACGGCAAGACGATCTACATCGCGACCGATCCTCGCGGGCTCACCGAGGCGATGACGGGCGGCCCGACGCGCACGATGACGAACAAGGGATCGATCCTCGCGTTCACCTACGTTGGGGAAGGGACGGGGACGGCGGTTGAGCCCCAGCGTACGAGCACGGTCGCCCCGGTCAAACCAGCAATGCCGGCTGTGGCGGGCGCTGCTCCGCAATATACGGCCGCGCAGGCTGCCGCGGGCAAGACGGCATTCGATGCCGAGTGCGCGGTGTGTCACGGGAATACCTTGAGGAACGGCACGATGGCGCCACCGCTCGCGGGCGAGGCATTCCACACCGCGTGGACGGGGAAGTCCGTTCGCGCGCTATTCGACAGTGCCAAGACGATGCCCCCGGCAAATCCGGGCTCGCTCTCGGACGAAACCTACGCGAGCCTCATCGCCTACATGCTCCAGGTGAACGGCTATGCGGCCGGCGAGACGGCATTCACGACGGGAGACGGCACGACGCTGCGTTAGCGCGTTGTGATTGATATGCCCTTGAAGTCGATTCGCGCCTGGTTGGGCGTCAATACGTCGGAAACTGCGCCTGAGTTTGCCCCCCTTCGCGAGACACTCGACGCGCTGGATCATCTCGAGCCGAATCGGGCACGCCACCTCAGTGCGTTTGCCTATTTACTCGGGCGCGTCGCCCACGCCGACCAGCACGTGTCGCCGGACGAGACCCGTGCCATGGAAGCGCTCGTGCACGAACAAGGGCAACTGCCGCAGGATCAGGCGATGGTCGTTGTGCAGCTTGCGAAGGCCAGCAATCTTCTGTTCGGTGGAACGGCGAACTTTCTTGTCGCGCGCGAGTTCTCTAGCCTGGCGAGCTACGAGCAGAAGCTTGCGCTCATGCGATGTCTGTTTGCGCTGTCAGTGGCAGACGACGCGATCTCGACGGCTGAAGAAAGCGAGATTCATCGAATCGCCAATGAGCTTCGCATCGACCATGCGGATCTGATTGCCCTGCGCGTGGAGCACCAGCGGCACCTGCCTGGACTATCGTCCGAGTAAGGCGTGTAGGAGGGTTCAGCGGATCGGTGCGCCCGCTCGCGGTCGCATCTGATTCCAGTCGAGGCCAACCCAGCTCGCGATGGTTGCAGCGACTTGGCTGGTCGAAAGCGGCGCATGTGCCTTCCATTCACCGCGCTGCGCCATCGACGGCGACGCGAACGCCATCCACACGTCCTGCGCGCCTTCGATCTTAGCGCCGTGATCGCGCCAATCGCTCGGCGTCCGGCCACGACCGTGATCGGTCGTGATCAGCAAATGCGTCCGGCCTTTGTAGTCCGGCTGACTTTGCAGCCAGCTCCAGAGCTGCGCGAGATAACGGTCGGACTGCGCGTACGCCTCGAGAACACGATCGTAGCGCCCGTCGTGTGCCCAGTCGTCCGTCTCGCCGAGCGCGAGGTATAGCACCCTCGGCCGGCTCGTTGCCATGTGAGACATGGCGCCTCTGAACGTGAAGGCGTCGTGCCGCATATCGGACCACGGAATCGACGTCTCTACCTGTAGCGCGTTCAACAGCTGGCGATCGGCCCCCGACGCGAACGCTTCCTGTCCTGCATTCACAAACGTGGCGCCTTCGGTGCGTTCCACGATGGCGTTGAAGTGGGCCCACGATCCCACCGTCGCGACGCGATCGGTGCTCACACGAAGGTGATCGTGCAGTGCCTCGAGGACAGTGGGGAAGGGATTGCGGTTCGGATCGTTGCTCTTGATCTCGGCATCGTGCGGCTCGCCGAGCAGAATCTCGGCGTAGCCCGGATACGAGAAGCGATGGTTGTTGCCTAGCCGCACCGCGCTTCCGTGTTGCGGGTTTCCCGCAATCGAACCGTGTTCGGCCATCAGCGTCTTCCAGAAGAAGGGCATGAGCTTCTCGCGGCGCGCTTGCGGCGACTCGGCCCAGAAGCGGCGATAGACAGGTGAGTCTTCGACCTTCTGTTCCGCGCGGAGCGTGCTGCGAAGGATCTCGATCTGCATGCCGCCGAATATTTCCTCGATGCGTGCGCCATCGAGGGTGATCAGCACGACGTTACTCGTCGCCGTGTCTGGAATCTGAGCGTTACTCCAGGTGGCTGCGACGATCATCCACAGCACAACGGCGAATCCGCGAAGAGAGTTCTGCATGGCCGCGGAGTGTAACGGCTGGCTGTGACGGTTACATAAAGTCACGGTATCGCCGTCAAGTCGACAAACTGGTGTCACGCGTCTCCCGTAGAGTCTCGGCTGTGTTCAACGTCCGCTCTTTCAAGGAGGCTTCCATGCGTCGCTCGCGTACGCTTCGATCGTTCGGCTTCATCTGCGCTTTCGCGTGCCTGTTGTTGACGGCGACAGGCGCCCACGCACAATCCACGCTGGCTACCTTGACGGGGACTGTCGCGGATGCGTCCGCTGCTGTGGTGCCGGGAGCCCGCGTCGCCGCGGTCAACCTGGCGACCGGAGTCGAGCGCAGTGTCGTCACCGACGCCATGGGTACATTTCAGATTCCGAACATCGACGCCGCCCGCTATCTGCTGACCGTGAGCATTCAGGGATTTCAGGACAACGTCCGCGAAGTCGACGTGCTGGCGCGGCAGATTGTGCGCATCGAGGTGGCCCTCCAGATCGCCGGCACGACCGAGCGCGTCGAGGTGAGAGGGGCACAGCCGGTCATCGAAACCGATCGCTCGACCATCGGCAATTCGCGATCGGGTGAGGACATCGATCGGCTCGCCCTGAACTTTCGCGCCACCGACAATACCAGTCCTATTGTCGTCGCCACTCTGGCGCAAGGCGTCCAACAGGATCGTACAGGGGCAATCTCCATGGCTGGCGCGATGCCGTTCATGACGTCGTTCTCGGTCGACGGCATCTCTTCGCAGCGCATTCGCGGTGGCGGCCCGTCGCGCGAGCTGTTTCCGTCGGTGGAATCGATCGAGGAGTTCAAGGTGACCACGGCCGGCAACAACGCCGAGTTCATGCAGGAAACCGACCTGACGACGATTACCAAAAGCGGCACGAATCAATTGCACGGATCGGCGTTCTGGTTTTTTCAGGACAGCGGCATGACCGCCGCGACGCGGTTCACTCCCAAGGACGCCGCGGGCAACCCGATCAAACCAGAAGTACGGACGAACAGCTTCGGCGGATCGACGGGTGGGCCCGTCGTGCGAAATCGTCTCTTCTTCTTCGCGACCTACGAGGGCGTGCGGCAGCCCAATGAAACCACGTTGAGCCAAATCGTTCCGCCCGATGCGTGGCGCACGGGCGACTTATCGAGTGTCGCCTCCGCCATTCGCAATCCGGCCACGGGGCAGCCGTTTCCCGGCAATCGGATCCCTGTCAATGCCGCGTCTGCCCGCATCCTCGATCTGTTTTACGAGCGGCAGAATCAACCGACGGGCGGCGCGATCGACAAGCCGAACTTCATCATCAACGCACCTGGAGAATTCACGGTGAACGGCTACGACGGGCGTGGCGACTACGTCGTTTCGCCCAGCCAGAAGGTGTTTGCGCGCCTGAGCTCGAAGAACGTCGACAAGCGCGGCGCGACCGGCAACTGGAACACGAAACAGGGAGATTCGTTCAAGCGCACGGAAACACGCCAGATCGCCGCGTCGCACAACTGGACCCTTGGGCCATCTTTGCTGAACGAGATTCGCGGCGGTTGGTCGAACACTGTGGAAAAGACCAGCTACACGAATGCCACGCAGGGCGTCGATCTCATGGCACAGGCGGGCCTCACGGGTTTGCCCCCTTCGCCCGCCGGCGGCGGCTTTCCGGCATTTCGTTTTGGCGACGGATCGTTCATTGCGACCGGCGGGGTGAAACCGTTCAACATTCTGTCCCGTGTCGTCCAGGGGAGTCAGACGCTGACATGGCTCTCGGGTTCGCACGCCGTGAAGAGTGGCGTGGATATTCAGTACGTGGAATACAAGGATCAGATCTCGTTTTTCGACGGCGAGGAATTTGGGCGCTATGAGTTCGACGGGTTCTATACGGGACATGCCTTCGCCGATTTCCTGCTCGGTGTGCCGCGCTCGACCGGATACATCCTCCCGGCGCCTGACGTGAATCCCTATTCGACCTACTACGGGCTTTTCGTGCAGGACGACTGGCGCCCCACCCCGACGCTGACCATCAACTACGGTGTCCGCTACGATCTCCGGCCGCCGATGCTCGATCGCACCAACCAGCTCGGCAACTTCGATCGCGACTTTCCTGGAGGTCGCGTCATTGTCTCGGATGAAGCGGGCCTCGCCCTCGTACCCGAGTTCGTGCGCAAATCCGTGCCGAATACGCCGTTTCTAACCGCGACAGAAGCAGGTCTGCCGAAGTCGCTGCGCCGCGCTGACAAGAACAACGTGAATCCCCGCTTCGGCGTGGCGTGGCGGCCGCTCGGCGATTCGCGCACCGTCATCCGCGGCGGTGTTGGCCTTTACACCGTGCCGCTCCTCGGCTCGGTGAACTACTCGATGGTCGCAACGGTCACCGCGGCCGCCGTCAATTTTGCCAACAACGCGGCCGCGCCGTTTGTGTTTCCACAGATTTCATCGGCTGCGACGGCCGAAGGCGCGCTGCCTCCGGGCACGCTCGACTTTCGACGTGCCAATCAGATCGACATGAAAGACCCGCGTACCGTGCAGTGGAACGTCACGTTTGAGCGCGATCTCGGCTGGAGCATGGGCGCGCGGATCAGCTACATCGGATCGAAAACGAACGATCTGATCTGGAGTCCCGACCTCAACCAAGTGCCGGCGAACTCGCGCGGCTATGCAGCGGTCGCCCAGACAAGGCCGTTTCGGGACTGGAACGTCGTCACCACGCGCGACAACGGTCCGAAGTCGCGCTACGACGGTCTAGGCCTCGAGCTGAACAAGCGATTCTCGAACAGCTTTGCGTTCAATGCGTCCTACACGCTCGCGCGGCATCTCTCCGACGCCGGCGGTACCGTGCCGACCGCATTTGCGGCAGAGAACGGCGCGACGACGGCGGATCTCTTTCGGGGCGATGCAGACTATGGCGACGTCGCGTTTACGCGCCGGCATCGGTTTGTCAGCACGTGGGTGTACGAGATTCCAGTCGGGCGTTCGCGCGCACGACTTAGCGACATCGGGCCCGCACTCGACGCGGTCGTCGGCGGGTGGGACGTCGCCGGCGTCCTGTTGATCCAGTCGGGACCGTTCCTGACCCCATTGTTCAGCAACGGCGACCCGTCGGGAACGGGCACGACGGTGCGCGGATTTACGGCCACGCAGCGCCCGGACGCCGTGGGCGACGGAAATATCTCGAATCCCACTGCCGAGGCGTACTTCAACGCGAGCGCGTTCGTCCGTCCTGCAGACAACATCGGGCGTTTCGGGAACGCGGAGGTCGGCAGTCTCATCGGTCCGGGCACGCGAACGTTTTCGATGACGCTCGGTAAGAACATCACGCTCAGGAACACGTCGCACGTCCGGTTGGAATTGGCGTTCTCGAACCTGTTCAATATCGAGAACCTCGACGTGCCGTCGCAAATGGCGATTACATCGAGCGCATTCGGCCGCATTACGGCCACGCAGTCCGTCGATCAAGCTGGGCCCCGGACGATCCAGATGTCGCTGCGATATCGATTCTGACGACCGACTAAGGTGTCGAGCGACGATGCCCACGTTTGACATACATAGAACTGCAATGTATAAAGGTTCTACGTATGGACATGAACAAGGACCTCGTTGCCGCGTCGGCCACGCCGCTCGTGCTCGCCATCCTTGCCGAAGGCGACAGCTACGGCTACGCCATCATCAAGCGAGTGGCCGAATTATCAGGCGGGCACCTGCAGTGGACCGACGGGATGCTCTATCCGGTGCTGCACCGCCTCGAGCGACAAGGTCATGTTGCCGCGAAGTGGTCTGCCTCAGAGAACGGCCGCAGGCGCAAGTACTACCGGATCACGAAAGAGGGCAGGGCGCAGCTCGCGGCCCAGCGGCAGCAGTGGAAAGCCGTAGACGGTACGCTGCGCGGTATCTGGATGGAGGCGTGCACGATATGACGGCCTTCGCCGATCAACCACTCGAGGAGCAAATCGCGCAGTGGCGAGCGTACCTCCGCCGCCGCCGGGCCGTTCATGGTCCCGATGTAGAGGAGCTCGAGGGACACCTGCGCGACCAGCTGGTGACGCTCACCGAGGCCGGCCTGACAGGGGATGAAGCGTTCTTGGTCGCGGTCAAGCGCATGGGCAGCCTCGATGCGCTGTCACGCGAGTTCGCCCGCGCGCATTCCGAGCGGCTGTGGAAGCAGATGGTGATGGCGCCCGACGGTGATGAGTCGGCCAAAACCTCTTCCACCGAGACGCTCGTCGTCCTGGGCCTTGTCCTTGCCGCATGCGTGGCGGTCAAGGCGCCGGCGCTGTTCGGCATTCCGCTCAGCCCTAACGCAGAAGTGCCGTCTTTCTACTTCCGTAACGCCAGCCTATTTGTGTTCCCGCTCCTCGCGATTTATTTCTTGTGGAAGCGTGATTCGGGCATTGCCAGCGGTCTTTGGTTGGCGCTGCCGTTCGCGGCCGGAGCTGTCTTCGCGAACGTCTATCCGTGGCAGACGGCTCTCGTCAACAAGGTGCCAAACGGCAGTGATACTGAAGTGCTGACCATTCTGCACTTGCCAATCGCCCTGTGGCTGGCCGTCGGCTTCGCGTACGTCCGAAACCGCTGGTTCGAAGATGGTGGGCGCATGAACTTCGTCCGGTTCTCTGGCGAGCTGGCGATCTACTACGTGCTCATCGCGCTCGGCGGCGGGGTCGTCACCGCCTTCACGTTCATGATGTTCGGGGCCATCAAGATGAACCCCGACTGGTTCGTAGGCGGCTGGCTGCTCCCGTGTGGGGCGGCGGGGGCCGTCATCGTCGGATCGTGGCTGGTGGAAGCGAAGCAGAGCGTCATCGAGAACATGGCGCCGGTGCTGACCAGGCTGTTCACGCCGCTGTTCACCGTATTGCTCCTGGCGTTTTTGGCGACGATGGTATGGACTGGCAGTCCTATCAACATCGAACGTGAGGTGTTGATTGGCTTTGATTTGCTGCTGGCGGTTGTCGTCGGACTGGTACTCTACGCGGCCTCCGCGCGCGACCCGCAGGCAGCGCCTGACTTCTTCGACGTCCTGCAACTGGTGCTCGTGGTGAGCGCGCTCGTGGTCGATGGCGTCGCGCTCGCGGCGATCGCCGCGCGCATCTCCGAGTTTGGCTTCACGCCGAACCGCGTGGCGGCGCTTGGCGAGAATCTCATTCTGCTTGTCAACCTCGTGTGGACGGCGTGGCTCTATTTCCGATTCCTGCGCCACCGGGGCTCGTTTGCCGACCTCGAGCAATGGCAGATTGCCTATTTACCCGTGTACGCCGTGTGGGCGGCGCTTGTGGTTGTCGTGTTCCCGCCAATCTTCGGGTATCGCTGAGGAATCAACCGCCCAAGCGAGGGTCATCGGCGCGCGTTCCCCGGCCGGCACGGACGCTACACGGATGATTGTGATTTGTCGTCGATAGGGTCGTGATCGCGGTTCTTGGCAAGGTGCCAGGTCCATCGAGCGACGTATGCGGCCGCAACCAGCAGGCTGCCATTCCTGAGCCATGTGGCCGTGCGCGAAGCGCTCTCCGTGGGTTGCAGGATCTGGCGATAGGTATTGATTTTCTCAGCGGCGGCAGCCGCATCGCCAGCCTTGCTAGGGTGCTGCCGCGGTGGTGGACTGTCGAGCTTGATCCACCGCGTGATGAAGGCGAACACTTCGGATGTGCAGGCGGGGCACCGGTCGAACTCGTGCACTTCGTGACAATCGAGACAGAGCCGCGCCAGGCCAAGGTGCATGAGATCAGTATAGAGGACGCGGGCGTTCGGTAGACCGCGGATTGAATCGACTATGGATCAGCAACTATCAGGGCATCGAGAGCAGTCTTGAATACCTCAAACGGCCGAGCGCCCACGATTCGATGCAGTGCGCGTACGGTTCCGCCTTCTTGCAACTCGCCAATGATAAAAGCAGGAGTTGCGCGAAGACCAAGCCTACGGGCATCGGACACGTCTTGTGTTACACGGGCCGCGGTCTGCGGTTTGGCAAGGCAAGTGTCAAACTTTGCAGAGTCGACGTGAACGTCCGCGGCATGGGTCTTGAGATTCTCCTTAGCCAAGGCCTGCTGGTTCAAGAGCAACCGATCGTGAAACTCCCAGAATCTTCCTTGTTCGTCCGCACAAACCGCGGCTTCGGCGGCCTGTCGAGCAAGGGGATGGATGTGTTCGAGCGGGAAATGGCGAAACGCGTACTGAACCTTCCCACTATTGACATACTCCCTCTGGATCTGCTCGTATGCTCCCCGCGCATGTCTTGCGCAAAACGGACACTGAAAATCGGAAAATTCGATAAGCATAAGTTTCGACGTTCTGGATCCTCGTCGAGGCGCACCCGCGAGCGTGAGATCCAGGCCCGGCGCTAGAGCCTCGCTAGCGGCAACTTGTTGTTGCGGTCGCAACCGGGTAGTCAACTCCTCAAGTTGGCCACTGAGAGTCTGCAGGGTTTTCTCGATTCTCTGTAGTCGCTCCTCAGCTGAGAGCTTCTCTCCCGGCTGCTGAGCAAGCGAGGGAGCACTTGCTGGTAAAAAAAGGACAAATAATCCAACGACTAACGGGCGGTGCTTCATGGGTCCCCTTCAACTAGCGCGATTTGAGTATGCCGTGAAGTTCTTGCGCAAACGCAACGGCGGACACGCGACCTCGTGTCTCGTTCCATGTTCCTCCCTTAGACACTTGCTCCACAGCACCAAGAAGAGTTCGGAATGCGCCCTGCGCGCCATGCGTAACAACATAGTGTCCAGTGGAGGTATCGAGGCGTAGAAACAGGATGTACTCCTCACCGGCTTGAAACGGCGGAAAGTCTTGTTCGTAACTGGTTACCATATGGCCGTCAATCGACAACGTTCCGCCTGGCTTAGAGACGACGATACTGGTGTCCGGTTTGATTGGATGTCGCGGAAAGAACTGATCGACTATCAAAGCTGCGTAATCTGTCTCTATCCGCCGACCGTTTCCTGACAGATGACTGCGGCCATCATCGCTGAAAATCACGGCAGCGATGAGATCGACATCCCTGGCAATCTCTTTGAGATCAACGGGAGAAAACTGTCGCGTAACAATCTGCTCGATTGGCCCTTTTTCTCTCTGCACCATTTCGCGCAACGTCTCCTGCCCAAGAACTGTAACCACGCCAAATGTGCACAAAGCGATGAGGCTTGCTGTAGTTATTTTCATGGTTCGCCCATCCTTCCTCCAGCTATTGGCAAGTCGCAATGCTTCCGCCTTGATAGGTAGTCCAGCCGACCGGTAAATGGTCACTCACAGTCGGCGCGGTTGGATACCCATAAGTTGCACCGCAAGTTACCCGCTTCATGACAGAGTTCCAGCTGGAACAGCTTCCACTAGTATTTTCCTTCAGACCCAAGTGATGCCCCAGCTCGTGCAATGCAAGTCGGTCATTGAAGTTCTGCGGCCAGGTGAACGTCTGGGGTGGAAAGGTGACTGTCGAGCCTACAATTTGGCCTGTGGTTGGATTAGTCGCTATATCGCCTTCGGCGCAGTCCTTTGCCAGATTTACCGGGCCTTCTACCATGTTGACGCAGTGACGTGCCCCCCGAATGTGATCCAGTCGTTCATGTGACTGGCACCTCGGTTAACAATTCCTGATCAGCGCGAGGCGGCGTCAGCCGCCGAGCGCCCTCCGTGATCCGGGCAAATTCCTGCGGCGTGCGCCCGTTGAGCGA
>DATEEI010000034.1:0-3150 GCA_035281225.1 Vicinamibacterales bacterium | reverse complement strand
GCGCTTCTTCAGCCTGACCGCTCGTTCGCGAATCCATCTTCAGACCTTCGATTTTGGGAACAATCTGATCGACGCTGAGCGATCGGTGAATTCGAGCAACGTGACCAGCGGAGACAGCTGCAACTCCGCGGACCAAGGGATCGGTATGGTCCAGGAACGACAGGATCAGCGATTCCACAAACACGCGGTCGCCATCGTGCAAGGCCGCAGCAGCCAATGCTTTGGCGATTCGTGGGGATGTCCCAATAGCTGTTGAAAATTGAAGCGGCGGCTCCGTCGCTGCTCGTGTTACACGAGTGGTGACCAAACCCGAGGCGCAAGCCTCGTCAGAAAAGGAGCCGCCATGAAGAAGTCTCGCATAGCCGCCGTCGTTCCCCACACAGAATCCACGCGGCGTCACCTGCCGTTGGTCGATCTGCTGGTCGACACGAAGACCGAGCTGTTGGAATTGGCCTTGCGGTCGGGGCTGAAGGTGTTCACCACGATGCTCGAAGAAGATCGCACCGCCCTCTGCGGGCCGCGGTATGCCCACCAGCCCGAGCAGCCGGCGAGCCGAGCCGGCACGACGCGCAGCGAGGTCGTCCTCGGTGGGCGAAAGGTCGCGATCCAGCGTCCCCGTGTGCGCACGGCCGCTGGCGAGATCGCGTTGCCGACGTTCCAGACCATGGCCACGACGGATCCGCTCGATCGCCGCGTCGTGGAGCAGATGCTCGTGGGCGTCGCGACGCGGCAGTACGCGCGCAGTCTGGAGCCCCTCGGTACCGAGATGAAGAGTCGGGGCACCAGTAAGAGCGCCGTCAGTCGCCGCTTTGTGGCTCGGACGACGGCACAGCTCGCGGCCTGGCAAAGCGCCCCACTCGACGGCCTCGACCTGGTCGCGCTCCTGATCGACGGCGTGCACCTCGGCGATCGCTGTCTGATCGTCGCCCTGGGCATCGCCGCCGACGGGCACAAGCACGCGCTGGGGCTGTGGGACGGATCGACTGAAAACGCGACCGTGTGCCAGGGGCTGCTGGCGAATCTCCACAGTCGCGGTCTGCGCACGGACCGCAGCCTGCTCGTGATTCTCGATGGCTCCAAGGCGCTGCGCAAGGCCGTGCGCGCGACCTTCGGCGAGGCCGCGCTCGTGCAGCGCTGCCAGGTCCACAAGATGCGCAACATCCTCGAGTACCTGAGCGACCGCGACCGCCCGTGGGCGCAAGCCATTCTGCGGCGCGCCTACCAGACCACCGACGCGAAGCTGGCGCAGCGGCTGCTGCTCGATCTCGCGCGCCGGCTCGAGGCCGAGTACCCCAGCGCCGCCGAGAGCGTGCGCGAGGGCCTCGACGAGACCCTGACCGTGCTCACGCTGAAACTGTCTGCACGTCTGCGCCGGTCTCTGGCCACGACCAATGCCGCGGAGAGTCTGCTCAGTCGCACGCGTCATGTGAAGCGCAACGTCAAACGCTGGCGCCATGGGCAGATGATGCTCCGATGGGTCGCCGCCGGCATCCTCGAAGCCGTGAAGGGCTTCCGTCGTGTGAAAGGGTATGCTGACATGCCGATGCTCGTGACAGCGCTTCGGGCGCGTGATCGCCAGCTCGGTCTCGGCGTCGCTCAGGAGGAGCGACAGATCGCGTAGTCGTCAACCGAGCCGCCGCCGAATTTCAACAGCCGGAGGGACATCCCCGCGGATCCGACGACAACAGCCATTGAAAGGTGACGGTGTTGCCGTACGCATCCTGGCAACTCTTGACCCGCACAAAGTCGGTGATGTCATGTTCGTAATCACAAACGTCACCGTTGGGGATGTAGAGCTTGCGAGTGCTGCCGGTGCGATCGAACAGCCAGAAGTCACTTGAGATCGCCCGATTGAACGTGCTTGGATTGTTAACGTTCGGGAATTCATACCACGCCAACTGCCGCCGACTGTCGTCGCTCATGTACAACACCGGTGCGAAGTCTTGCGGGGTGGTCACTTCGGGACCTCCGAATTGCGGCGCCGGCGGTGTGTAAATCCGCATCGCCACTCCGGCTACTCCGAAAGACCATCGCCCTGTCTCGCTGTTGTAGGTGCGCTCGAGCCGTAATTCTCGACCCGCATTGCCTGGCAGCACCAGGTCGGTGAACTTCAAGACCAGACTGCCCGACAGGGTGTCGATGTTTTCGAACGGCATCTGCGAGAAGTAGTCTCGATGCCGGTGCAATCCCGGCGCGTCGAAGGCGGGATGGCCTTGCTGCGCGAACGCTGCGGACGGACCGTAAGCAAGTAAGACGGCGAGAGCCGAGGGGAGAAAGCGGTGTCCGTACATGTACGCACCTCGAGCGATGCCATGCAAGAACACGAGCCCGCACTCGTGTCGGAAGTCTGAATTAGCGGCTCAAGTACGAGAGGGGCGACGAGCCGTAGATTTACGCTGGAGCGGTTGCCGAGTTTATATAGATCTCTCAAGAATGAAAACTCAATTCAGCGTGACTGTAGGCGACACGGTAGACATCTCTGCTCTGAAGTTGGCACTCCAGTAGTACTCGAACCCCCTCGTTCCTCTAAGGCCGAACGCCAGGATGACCGATACCACGGCAGATGAGCCGCGCGATTGGCATCGGCCTCTTTGTCTTCTTTCAGGCCCTCTACGCGCTGACTTCGTCGGGCAATGCATTCCGCATCCCGGACGAATTCGAGGTCTACTTCCAGACCGAACACCTGATCGACGCCGGCGATCTCTCGGTACCGCAGGCGCAGGAGATCCGCCAGCCGGTCGTTGTCAACGGCAAGGTCGTCTCCACACAGTCCATCTTCTTTGGCCGGGTCGGACAGGACGGCAAGCCGTATGCGCCGTATGGTCCGCTGGCCGCGGTGCTCGCCGTGCCGCATCATCTGGCCGGGCGCGGGTTGGCGTCGATGCTCGGCATCGAGCGATTGCCGCGCGCGAAGGGGCTGGCCTGGGTGATCTTGGTTGGCGGCGTCACCATGCTGGCGACGGCCACCGCGGCGGCGCTGGCGGTGGTGGGTTTCCATCGTGCGGCAATCGTGCTGGGGACCGCGCCGTCGATGGCCCTGCTGTTGTCGGTGTTGCTCGGTGGTGCCACGGTCCTCTGGCCCTACGGCACGTCGTTCTTCAGCGAAGCCTTCCTCGCGGCTGCGTTCATCTGGGCCGCCACGTTCCTGAT
>DATEEI010000033.1:0-10709 GCA_035281225.1 Vicinamibacterales bacterium | reverse complement strand
CTTGACCTCGCCGCGTCGGCGGACAGCACGGGCGGTTCCCTCGCGGATCAGTCGCGCCGCCTCCTCGGGCCGCACCGAGCGCGCGGCGGCGGTGCCGATCGCCTCCTTGACCTGCACGCCTTCGATGTTCGGCACCAGCTCACGCACCTCCGCGATCGCCGCCTGGTCGCCGCTGACCAGCACGACCGGCACTCCGAGCGCGCCTGCGGCGTGAATGTTGATGCCACCCTCCCCGACCGAGCGTCCATTGACCCGCACGTCCGCGATCGTGCTGCCATTGCCGGTGTGGGCGAGCACGCCTTCCGCGCTGCCCGCCTTGGCGTGATACCCGATGAAGATTGCAGCCGCGTAGCTGCTGTCGAGTCCGGCCATCATCCCCATGGGCTTGATGTTGTTGCTGATCAGCTCCGCCGGCGCATGCAGCTCCTCGATCAACAAATTGCGGTGGCTGCCGTGCGAGTCGTTGACCAGTATGTGCGTGGCGCCGGCATCGCGGGCTCCGTCGATCGCCGCATTCGCCTCCGCCGTCATCAACTTGCGGAAGCGTTCATAGTCCTGGCCGGTCGAGGACGTCTGGTCCCGGTCCACCACGCCGCTGACGCCTTCCATGTCCACCGAGATGAAGACCTTGAGCGGCTCCGCCGAGGCGGCCATCCCGGCTGGTGCAGCCAAGCCCAGGCAGATCAGTGCGGACAGGAGCGCCGGAAAATTCTGCATCGGCATCACTCCGCGCTATAGACCACTTTGCCGCCCAGGATCGTCTGCACGACGGCGGTATCCGAGATGCGTTCCGTTGGCACCTCGAACAGATTCTGGCTGAGAACCACGAGGTCCGCGTACTTGCCCACCTCGATGGACCCGGTGTCCCGGTCCATGTGGATCTGATAGGCGGCGTTGATCGTGTGCATCTTGATGACCGCCAGCAGGTCGCCGACCGCTTCCTGCGGGCTCAGCGCGCCCGGCAGCACGCCCGGGATCGCCTCACCCGTGTGATCTACCGCAGTTTCGATCTGCACCATCGGCAGCAATGGGTCGACGGGATAGTCGCTGCCGCCTGCGACGATCGCGCCCGCGCGCCACAGTTCCGCCGCCGGGAACAGCCGGTCGTAGAGAGCGTCGTCTATGTAGCCGATGGTGTTGTCCACCGTGTAGGCGTCCCGCCTCGCCCATTGCAGCGACATGCTCGCGATCACGCCGAGTCGCGGGAAGCGGGCGATGTCCGCGGCATCGATCGCCTCCAGGTGAGTGATCGTATGGCGAAGGTCCCGCGCCCCGTTGGCGTCGAGCGCGGCCTGGAAATTGTCGAGCGCTTCTCGCGTCGCACGGTCGCCGATCGCGTGTACGTGGATCTGCCAGCCGGCCTTGTCGAGTTCGATGAAACCCGCCTTCGCGTTGGAGCAGGCCGGCTCGGGACCGCTCGCCGTGCCCGGCCGCCAGACCGGCTTGTCCGTACTTCCGGAGTTGACGTTGTACGGCTTCAGCATCGCCGCCGTCTGGGCCGGATACTCCATCACGCCATCGCAGTAGACCTTGACGCTCGTGACCGAGATCAATCCCTGGGCGTGCTTTCTATCGCCGTCGAGCGCGGCTATCCGCTTCCGCAGCTCGGACGCATCGACCGTCTCATGCACAAAAGCAGCGGAGAACACGAGGTTCGCGCGCAGCGTCATGCCGCCTTCGGCCTGGACCTTCGCCCAGCGCGCTATCGGTTGTCCCTCGTTGCCACCGGGGACGAAGACCGAGGTGATTCCCATCCGGTTGGCATCGGCGATCGTTCGCCGCACCCGATCGACGAGCTCCGATTCGGGCACCTCCGCAGTGTCGCCCCACTTGCCGACGTCCATGTCCGCGAAGAAGCCATTCGGCCGGCCGCTCGCGTCACGGCCGATCTGGCCGCCGAGCGGGACGGGAGTCGTCGCATCGATGCCGGCGTTCTCGATCGCACGGCTGTTCATCCAGAACTTGTGGCCGTCGGCATTGCGCACCTGGACCGGCCGGGTCGTGACCAGCCGGTCGAGGTCGTCGCGTGTCAGTGCGGCTCCGCGCGGCTCGATCGCATCGCCGAAGAACTGGCTCGCATAGAGCCCGACGTTCGTCCCCTTGTGTACGGCCTGGTCCGGACGGTCGAGGCAAGCCTGCAGCCTGGCGAGTGCCTGCTCGACCGTGCCGCCCTCATAACCCATCGCGCAGTCGGGCACGCGCGTCCCGTGGAAGTGCCCATCGACGATGCCCGGCATGACCATGCGGCCCCGCAGGTCGGTCACCGCGGTCTTCGGGCCGGCCAGTTTTTCGGCCTGCTCGTTCGTGCCGATGAAGATGATGCGACCATCGCGTACGGCGACAGCCTGCTCGAACTTCGGCGCTTCTGCGCGCTCGTGGCGTTCGACACCGCTGAATACGAGGATGCGGCCATTGCGGAAAATCGAATCAGGCGGTGCCGCGGCCGGCGCATCGGCTGCCGCCGCCACCTGCGCCGCCAGCAGTGCGAGTACGAGCGCGCGGAGGATCATAGGGTCACCGTCGTGAAGCCCAGGGCTTTCAGGAATTCCATCGAATCCACGTACACGTCCTTGCGGGCCACGAGGGTGCCGGCAAACGGAATGACATCGACGCCTTTCCAGGACACTTTCCTGCCCGTCGGCTGCACGGTCGCGGAACCCCGGGTGTAAGGGAGTGCCAGCGTGCCGGTTGCCGTCCACTCCTGGATCACCAAGCCATCGCAGACATAGGTACGGCGAGCCTCGAAGCGAATATCCGGAAATGCCGCGAAGACCCCCTCGAGAATGCCGCGGATTGCGGCCTTGCCGACCCCCTTGCCGCCGCTCGTGTGGTTCTCGAAGACCGAGTCGTCCGTATGCATGGCCAGGATCGCTTCGACGTCGTGGCTGTTCCAGGCCTCTCCGTAGGCGGCGATTATCCTGACCAGTGGATGCTCGTTGCTCATTACGACTCCTCGCGGCGCCGACGTCAGGATACCGGATAACTGTTGCCACGACCCCGGACCGGCCGGTAACGTCGTACCCCCGTTCCGCCTGAGACGAGGTCCATATGCACCGCATCCACCCCCGCTCTTTCCGTCACGGCGTCACGGCCGTGGTCGCCGGTTCAATCGCAATGATCGCGTCGTACGTCGCCGTCGCCGACATCGTCACCGGCACGCTCAAGCCGGCATCGGCCAAGGCGAGCCTGGTCAATGCCAAGGGCGAGGTGGTTGCCGAGCTCAAGCCCGGCGCGTACCAGTTGCAGCTGCCGGTCGGCAAGTACAAGGCCAGGTGCGAAGCGCCGAAAGCCAAGGAGCAGGACGTGCTCGTGCTGTCCGAGCCTGTGACGTTCAACCTCGACTGTGGCTGATCGGGCGGACAGCACGCACCGCGACTGGCGCGAGAACGTCCGGTTCGTCGCGAGCGTCGTCAACAGCCTCGCGATCCCGCTCTTGACCATTGCAGCCACAGCGGTCGGCATCTATGCGACCAACACGCTCAAGGAACGGGAAATCGAGATCGCGACCGAGAACAACGCCCAGGCGCTGCGGAACCAGCGCGAGGAATCCGAGACGAACCTGCGTTCGGCGATGTTCCGCGAGCTCGTGGGCCCGCTGCTGCAAAGCGAGACGGAGGCGCATGCCCGGGGCGACCAGGCCGACCTGCCTCGCGCCCAACGGCTCGCGCTGCTGGCCGAGCTTCTCGCCCTGAATTTTCACGAGCACTTCGAGCTGGGCCCGCTGCTGCGCTACGTCGACACGCTGCCCGGACAGACCGACGACTCGCGACAGCGCCTGCGCAACACCTCCAGGCGCGTGATCTCGAGACAGCTCGCGCCGCTGCTGTCGTCCGCCACTTCAACCAGCCAGAAGCACCCGGCGTTCCTCGAGCTATCGCTGAATTCGGACGCGACCGAGCCCGCCGACAAGGCAATCTCCTGCGCATTGGCCGAAGGCTCCGCGGCCCCGGAGTCGGCCTCCGTCGCGCTGCAATGCTCCAGCACGGCAATTGGCGTGCCGCTGCAGATCGTATCGCCGGACGGCCAGGACGGGCTTCAGATCAATGTGCGTGCCGTGAACTGGGCTGCACAGACCGTGGGCATCTACTCGGTGCTGCTCGGGCCGAATGGCGAATCGCAGACGCACACGCCGCCGATCGAATTCACGCTCTCGCCCTATTCATTCCCGTTCTCGGACAACACGTTGCTGCCGAGCGGCAACCGCTTCGGCATCTACCTCACCCGCATCGACGACATCCCGGATGTCGCCCGGATCATGCGGCTTTCATTCGTCTGGTTCCCCAAGGACTTCGTGCCGCCGCGCGAGCGACCGTTCGACCTCGACGTGGAATCTCCGCCGGCCGGCGCCGCCCCGCCCGATTCCGCCGAACAGGAGCAAGACTCATGAGTGCGACGCTCTACATGAATCCCGTTTCGACGGCGTGCCGTCCCGTCAGCCTGCTCATCGCCGAGAAGAAACTGCCCGTCACCGAGCGGTTCGTCGACCTGATGGCAGGCGAACACCACGGGGCCGCCTTCATCGCGCTCAATCCGTGTTGCCTGGTGCCCGTGCTCGAAGACGGCGATTTCCGCATGGCCGAAAGCTCCGCGATGCTCAAATACCTGGCGTCCGAGTTCGACGCGCCCGAGTACCCCAAGGACGTCAAGGAACGCGCGAAGGTGGACGAGGCCATGGACTGGTTCAACACCCAGTTCTACCGGGATTTCGGCTACGGGTTCGTGTATCCCCAGGTTTTTCCGCACCACAGGCGCCCGACCGAAGAGCAGCAGCAGGGCACGATCGAATGGGGCAAGAAGAAGGCGATGAACTGGCTGGAGATTCTCGACCGGAACATGCTGGGCCAGAACGACTTCGTTGCGAACAACCGGATCTCCATCGCCGACTATTTCGGCGCGTGCCTGCTCACGGCGGGCGAAATGATCGGTTGCACCTTTGAAGGCTACCCGAACGTGCAGCGTTGGCTCGGCCGCATGAAGAGCCTGCCGAGCTGGCCGAAGGTCAACGAGGTGATGTATGGCTTCGCCGCGTCACTGCGCCAGACCAGATTCCAGACAATCTGACTTCCGCCAGGTCGAGTCCGGGATCCTGATCAATGCCCGCTGAGCACGGTCGTGCGTTCTGGGACAACTTCCTCGGTCACTCGCCCGATTGGTACAAATGGCTTGTATTAGCCGCGCTCGCGATCAATCCCCTGGTCCTCGCCCTCTGGGGTCCGGCCACGGCGAGCTGGGCGATTCTTCTCGAGTTCATCGGCACCCTGATGATGGCATTGCGCTGTTACCCCCTCCAGCCCGGCGGACTTCTCGCTATCGAGGCCACCTTGCTCGGATTGGTAACACCCGCGGGAATCCAGCAGGAGATAGAAACCGGCCTGCCGGTGATACTCCTCCTCATGTTCATGGTCGCGGCAATCTTCTTCCTGCGGGAGATGCTGGCCGTGACGTTCACGAAGCTCCTCCTGCGCGTCCAATCGAGGACACTGCTCGCATTCCTGTTCGTCGCGGTCGGCGCATTGCTATCCGCCTTCCTGGACGCATTGACCGTCCTGGCCGTCATTATCACGGTTGCTGGCGGGTTCTACGCCGTGTACCACCGCGTGGCATCCGGAAAGCAACACAGCGAACCTGCGCACGAGACCGCCAATGACGATCACGTGCGGGAAACCCATCGGTCGGACCTGGAGGAATTTCGAGCGCACCTGAGGGGCCTGCTGATGCACGGCGCGGTAGGAACGACCATAGGCGGTGTCTGCACTCTTGTTGGCGAACCCCAGAACCTGCTGATCGGCAAGGAAGCGGGTTGGGAGTTCATGCAGTTCGCCGTTGAAATGGCGCCGGTGACGATTCCGGCAATGCTTGCCGGTTTCGCTACTTGCCTCGTGGTCGAGAGATTCAGGTGGTTTGGCTACGGGTCGCCCGTGCCGGTGGCAGTGCGCCAGGAGCTGGTGGAATTTGCACGACGGGAATCCGCCCAGATGAGCGCGCGGCACAGGCAAGTCATCGTTGTCCAGTCTGTCGTGGCTGTCTTGCTGGTGCTCGCGCTGGCATTTCACATTGCCGAGATCGGGGTCATAGGTCTCGCGGTAATCGTGCTCGCCACGGCCTTCACCGGCATCGTCGAGGAAGGGCGGCTCGGCAAGGCATTCGAGGCCGCACTTCCATTCACCGCATTGCTGGTCGTCTTCTTCGCGATTGTCGGCGTGATTCACCAACAACACCTGTTTGCTCCGTTCCTGGAATGGGTGTTGAGTCTCGATCCGGTACACCAGCCCATCGCGCTCTTTGGCGCATCCGGAGTCCTTTCCATCGTCAGCGACAATGTGTTTGTGGCGACGATTTTCATCACTCAGGTCAAGGACGCCCTGCTCACCGGCGCCGTTGGGCCGGAGCAGTTCGACGCGCTCGCCGTCGCGATAAACACGGGCACGAATATTCCAAGCATCGCCACTCCGAACGGCCAGGCCGCATTCCTGTTCCTGCTCACGTCAGCCCTGGCTCCCCTGATCCGGTTATCCTATTTTCGGATGGTCTGGATGGCGTTGCCGTACCTCGTCACCATGACCGGCGCCGCCGCGCTCGGCGTACTCTGCCTGCTCTGAGGAATCGGGGTGAGGGTCCGGCAATGAGTGCTCCTGGTGCTCCAGTGCGTGACCTGCGAATTCGACCTGCCGCGAGAGAAGATGCGGCCGGGATTGCCGATATCTACAACCCGTATGTTCTCGAAACGACGGTCACCTTCGAGGAATCCACGATCAACGCCTCAGAAATGGCGGCAAGAGTCGAGGAGATTACCGGGTCTCGCCTCCCCTTCCTCTTAGCCGAGAGCGGCGGGAAGCACGTCGGGTTTGCCTACGCAAGTAAATGGAAAGGCCGGTGCGCCTATCGCTATTCGGCCGAGACGACGGTCTATGTCGATCGAGGCAGCTGGCAACGGGGCGTTGGGACCGCGCTGTACACGCAGGTTCTGGATCTACTCAAGGACGCCGGCTACCACGCCGCCATCGGTGGCATCGCGCTTCCCAATGCGGCGAGCATTGCCTTGCACGAGAGGCTGGGATTCAAGCAAGTCGCGCAGTTTCGCGAAGTCGGCTTCAAGTTCAATCGATGGATCGATGTCGGGTACTGGGAACGTTTGTTCGAGTGACGCGCGATTCATCGGAGCGTCGAGCGCGCTCCCCGACTGGCCTTCACGCCGCCAGGTTTGGGCGCAAGGTTAACGAACCATCCGCATTCAACTTCTGCTCGCATGCCCAGCGCACCGGATATCGTGCACTCTTGACCTCGAGCTCGGCACTGAGTCGGAGACCACTCCAATTTGTTCCTCGCGGGAGCATGAACAGCGCCTGCCTCACTCCACGCGTCAGCGGGTAGCCTGGATCGAGGCAGCCGGTTGCGTGAACATGGCCGTCTTCGTTTGACACCGTGACACGCAGGACGCCGGGTACGCAGGCGATTCCATCGTTCACGAATCCGATCACCAGGCCCGGAAGCCCATCCTTCTCTGTTTGCCAGATCCACGAAGGCCGAATGCGATAGCCGATTCGGCGCGCGATCAGGTCAATGTGCTCCGGATACTTCTCGTAGTACTCGAGGATGTTCCTCGCATCGATGTCGTGCCAGTGCCACAGCGACCAATAGTTGGCACCGATGTCGATGACATGCTGTATCACGTTTTCCGTATAGGTCACTCCCTCTGCGATGCGCAGTGATTCGGGATCGGCCCTGGTCATGCCGACTTCGCTGACCGCCGCGACCCACGGCGGACGATTGCTGAGAGCCTCGATCTGCTCGTTCTCGATGAATATCGTGTCCGTTCGAAGCCAGTTGCCTGTGCGAATGGAGCGATCCAGCAATTCGGAGTTGCCGACCATGCTCCAGTCCGGCTGCGTATTCGTAACCAGCGGCGTCCGGCTCCAGGCCTCTCGTTGCGCCTCAAACATGGCAACGAATGTTTGCTCCGCCACCAGGTTGTCGGGAAACGGGTTCCCTTCGAATGGCCAGGTATGGCCCTCGCCCCAGAAGCCATACATCATCGTATCCATGTATTCCACGAGTGGATTGCCGTTCAGTTCCGCCGCCAGGAGGGCATTGAGCTCGCGAAATGCCGCCTGATACTCGGGATGATCGTAGCGCGGCATGCTGTAGTCCTTCCGGATGTGCGCAGGCCCGCGATTCCATTCACCACGCGGCTTGACGTACGGGACCTTGCCGACAAGGAACTCCGGCATCCCCGGCTCCGGGTAATCGGGATTTTCCAGCATGATGCGAAAGCCGACGCGCTTGCCGTAGCGCTTCGCGAAGTCGAAAGTGACCTGCCAGCCCTCGGGGAAATCCAGCTTGCCGCGACGCTTGTGGACGTCCCGCCAATTGAGACGTATGTAAACCTTGGTAGCGAATGGCAGCCTGATCAACTTTTCACAATAGGCTTCCAGAGAATCGTCCTTGGTTCGCGGCGGCCAGTAGTCGCCCGATACGTACACCGTCAATCCCATGCCGAAATTCGGCACGATTTCGCGGGATGGGGTCGTCGTCATCACGACTTCGCTGCCGGCGATGAACGCTTCCGGGGCGTACTGCGGAAACGGTCCCTGATACAGCCGATCCTTCACTGCCGGACCAGACCCGAAATCATGCCCATCCCAATTGTGCGTGGGGATGGTTGCACCGGCAGCTTTTACGCCGCCACCAATCATCAGCGCCGACGCCCCAGCCGTCTGCAGAAAGGATCTTCTTCTCATGTTGAGCTGCTTTTACCGCTCCAACGCATCAATGCGCTTCACCGGCGTTGCATTCGCGACGCGAACGCCCACGCACACATGCTGCCGGCTACGACAGCTGCGACCCAGGACGCCCAGACAGGAATTTGGAGACCGCCAACCTCAACCGGCAGTTGATTCATAGCACGAAGCAACTGCCCGATGGCTATGAGGCCGAAGATCACGCCAGAAACAACGGCATATCTGCTACCCACAGTACTGCTCCTTTAGTGACGCTTAAGGCCCGGGTTGAGGGATGCCACATAGTTCATTCGGGCGCGGCCTCGCCCAGCAAGCCCTCGAGGGGGAGCGACTCGGGGCCCTTCTCGGTGCACAGCGCAAATTTCTGGTCGACGCCGTTCTGGCGCGCGTACATGCCGACACCCGCGTAGCGCCCCTGCCTGTCCACGATGTAGAACTTGACGTAGAACTTCGGCTCGCCCCTCGAGTTGAGCAGGCGCTTCTCGACCGTGTTGGCCTTCACGCGCCGCAGTGCGTCCATCCCTGCATCCTTCGGGTGCATGCCGCGCCGCAGGTTCTCAACGATCAGGAACGACGAGAGGTTGTAGAGATTCGCCTCGCCGCGCCCGGTCGAACCGGCCGCGCCGACGTCGCCGTCCACGTACAAGCCGGCGCCCAGGATCGGCGAGTCGCCCACCCGCCCCGGGATCTTCCAGGCAAGGCCGCTCGTGGTCGTGACACCGCAAATGTCGCCCTTCGCATTGATGCCGTTGCAGTTGATGGTGCCGTACACGTGCTCGGTGTCGATGCGGCCCTCCGCCATCATCTCCCGGGTAACGCGCCAGGACTCCTCGGCGCGCTTTCCCGGATCGAGCCAGTGTTCGGAGTCGATGCGCCGCTTCCACTCGAGCCACTGCTTGCGCGAGTTCTCGCTGTTGAGGTCGTCCTCGATCTTGAAGCCAAGCGAACGCGCGAAGTCCTGCGCCCCTTTCCCGACGATCAGGTGATGGTCCGTCTGGTCGAGGACCGCCTGCGCGACGTTTGCCGGCGTTCGCACCCCCTCGAGCGCCGCCACTGCGCCCGCCCGCTTGAGGGGCCCGTGCATGCACGATGCGTCGAGCTGCACGACACCGTCGGCGTTCGGCAGGCCGCCGTAGCCTACGCTGTCGTCCGCCGGGTCGAGCTCGCAGATGTTGACCCCAGCCACCAGCGCGTCCAGAACGTCGTCGCCGCGCATAATCCGTTCGTACGCCTCGTGCACGGCCGTGCGGGCGCCGCCATTCTTGTGCACGTTGCCGTTGGCGGACGCGATCACGACTGGGCGCGAGGCCTTGGAGGCGATCACGACCGGCCCCTGCGCCGACGCCGGGCCGGCGGTCAGCATCCCCGCCGCCGCACCAGTTTTCACGAAATCGCGCCGTGTCATTCTCGGGCTCATGAGCGTCCCTCGCACAGGCGTTATAGGCATCGACATTTCATTGTGGGGCAACAACCAGCTTCAAATCGAATGCTCCTTCGCTTTCAACGAAGAACACGCAGTCGGATGAAGCATCACAGCTTGTCATGTGCCGGTATTCTGCTCCTGGCTGCATCATGTAAGAACCCGGAGCCAATCGAACCTCGGGCTGTCCTTCCGGCGCTTGAATGTAAGTGCCAGACAGGAACACCACCTTCATTGCATGTGTATGTGTGTGCAGCGGAACCGCAAATCCTGCCGGAAGCCGAAACAATGCACCGAACGGACCTTTCTGATGGTCGCCCCACAAGTCCACTACCATGACACCGGGGGCTCCGGCGGGATCGAGTTCGGTCCATCTCAGGTCTGAAGCTGCGATAAAGATGGGAGTTTGTGTTGTCACCTCAACCCCATTCATATCCGCAGCTGGAACAGGTCCTGAAAACACGAATGCGATAGAGAGCATGGATATGGTTGTAAGCCTTATGCTCATTTTTTAACTCCGTGGTGTGGATTCGTGCCTGCGTGTTTATCCC
>DATEEI010000032.1:0-56927 GCA_035281225.1 Vicinamibacterales bacterium | reverse complement strand
GACGGCCGGAACAAGCTGTTTTTCTTCGCCAACTTTCAGCGCAACTATGACAACTCGGTGGCGCGCAACTCCAATACCTCCACGGTGCCGGCCAACCCGAAGCACCTGGAAGGGGATTTCTCGGATCTCCTCACCCTGCCGGGCAACACCGCACAGTTCCGGATCTACGACCCGCTGACCGTGCGACCCGACCCCGCAAATCCGGGAAGATTCATCCGCACGCCATTCCCCAACAACATCATCCCGAAGGATCGGTTCATGAACCCGGACGGCTCCTACAAGAGTCCGCTGTTCGCGCTCTACAAAGACATGGTGCCGGCGCCGAACCAGAACTTCGTCGAGCAGGGTTCGATTCCGCAGAGCAACTACTTCCGGGCCGCGGAACCGAATGCGACGACCGGGTCGAGCTTCGGCGGACGGATCGACTTCAACGCGTCCGCGAAGGACCGCTTCTTCTTCCGCTACTCGGGCACGACGTGGCTCGAACAGCTCGGGGACTGGACGTACAATTCGCCCACGCAGAAGTACCGCGGGTTGCACACCAGCGACAAAACGCGCTACTCATGGTCGTATGTCGGCAACTGGACCAGGGTGACGTCGGGCGGGGTCGTGTTCGACACGCAGTTCGCGACGAACCGGTTCTTCGAAGATCAGCAACGCCGCAACCTGCACCAATTCAAGCCGACTGACCTCGGTCTTCCCAGCTACCTCGACGCGTTCTGCAGCGGGCTCAGCCAGTGCATGTTGCCGAGAATCCAGTTCACGGGCTCGGGATCGAACTACCAGGGCGTCTCAAACAGCGCGAACGGCGGCCTGGATGCGACGCACGTGCAGGGGCAGAGCACCGTCACGGCCATCAAAGGGGCTCACACCCTTCGCGGCGGCGTTGACCTGCGCCTCGCGATGCGTCGCAACAACCTCATTGCGGCGGGCGACGTGTCGTCGAACTACGAATTCACCAGAGATTTCACGCGTGCGGCCGACTCGGAGACGAACTTTCCGGCAAGCAACATCGGCCCGCAGCTCGCGGCCTTGATGCTCGGCATCCCCACCCGGGTATCGATTGGGCAGGAGGCGGCGATCTCGCTGCGCAATCCGTACTATGGCGGGTTCATCCAGGATTCGTGGCGGCTCACACAGAACCTCACGCTGAACCTCGGTCTCCGGTATGAATTCGAGGACGGCATCACGGAAACTGATGACCGGTGGATCACCGAGTTCGATCCTAACGCGCAGCTGGCCATTACGCAGCTGGCGCAGGAGGCGTACGCGCGGAGCCCGATCCCGCAAGTCCCGGTCGGCCAGTTTAGCGTGCGCGGCGGATCGCTTTATGCCGGTGCCCCCGGCGCGACCGGGAAGAGCTGGGCGGGTGAGTCGATGTGGATGCCGCGCGCGTCTGCAGCGTACAAGCTCGGCGAGCGCACGGTCGTCAAGGGCGGGTACGGGATGTACTTCGATACGCTGAACGCCGCCGACTATACGACCTTCAACCAGCTTGGCTACTCGTCGTCCACGGTGAACGTGTCGAGTACCGACTTCGGCCAAACCTGGCTCCTCGGTAATCCGGCTGCCGGCATTCTGCCGATATCCAACCCGTTTCCGGTGCGGGCGGACGGCCAGCGCTTCGAGGCGCCCCTCGAAGATGCACTGGGTGTGAACGCGATCGTCGGCCAGCAGCGGTTCCGGTGGGAGGACCCGAACCACAAGCACTCGCGGGTGCAGCGCTGGAGATTCGGCGTGCAGCGCGAGTTCTTCGGCAACACATCGGTGGAGGTCGCCTATAGTGGCCAGTACGCCGATCGTCTCGAGCGTGCGATCGCGGGCTCGTACATTCCCGAGTCGTTCTACGTCGGCGGCCAGGTTCGCGACAATTCGGCGCAGTCGTTGCTGACGCAGAATGTCACGAATCCGTTCCACATCAGCAACTTCGCGTCGTTGAAGACGTCGGACCCGGCGCTCTACAACCAGATGGCGAACAACTCGTTCTTCCAGGCGACGACGACGCAGCGGGCGAATCTGATCCGGCAGTTCCCGCATCTCAGCGGCAACCCGTTGCTCACCTCGGACCAGAACCCGCTGCAGATGAACAATCGGCCACTCGGCGTGCTGAAAGCGCACTCGCTGGAGATCAGCGTTGCGCGGCGGTACTCCAATGGTCTCAGCGCCAGCCTCGCCTTCTCGGCGAACAAGGTGACTGAGAACCGTGTCGTCGAAGCGTTCGATCGCGAGCCGACGGCGTGGGAGCCAGGCCTGACCTCGCGGCCCTATCGCATCAGCGGCGGCGCGGTGTATGAACTGCCGTTTGGCGCGAACAAGCCATTCCTCAAGGATGGGTTTGTCAGCAAGCTCGTGGGTGGCTGGCAGTTGGGCGGCACGTTCGAACATCAGCCGGGCGCCTTGATCGAGTTCACCAACAACGTCTTCTTCAACGGCGACATCAACAGCATCGCGAAGGACAATCCGGAAATCGCCCTGCAGAGCGACGGCACGATCGACGCGACGAAGTACTGGTTCAACACGGAGGGCTTCGAGCGGAATGCGGCGAACCGGCCGGCGGATTACCAGAAGCGCGCGTTCCCGTTCAGAGTCGACAACCTGCGCGGGCCCGGGTACTTCCTCGTCAACGCAAACGTCGGGCGTACCTTCGGCATCGGCGGCCGTCGCTCGGTGCAGTTCCGCCTCGACGTGCAGAACCTGTTCGACGAGGCTCTGTATGAAAACCCGAACGTGGATCCAACGAGCACCAACTTCGGACAAGTAAGGACGTCGACCAACAGCATCATGCGGTTCTTCACGTTCGTCTGGAAGGTGAACTTCTAGGCGGGCGCGATCGGTTCGACTGGACGGCCAGGGAAGGTGACTTCCCTGGCCGTTTTTTTATGCGCGATCAGATTACTATTACTGAGACTGCTGAGCGGTCTCATGATCACATTCTCGAGGAGTCACGCATATGAGTAGGAGTCGTGTCGTCACAAGCGCTGCGGTCTGTTTATCTTTGCTGGTCGTAGCACACGCGTACGCTCAGCAACAGCAGGGTAGCGTTCCTCCCACCGGTCGGAACATCTTGATGATTTGTGGCGATGAGAATGCCACCGTCATGATGGGCACCAGCATCAGCGATGTGTTTGTCAAGAACCGTCTTGAGCTTGAAATGGGCCACAAGGTCACGAGAATGGCGCACGACGCCGACGCCAAAAAGATGCTTGCGGCGGCAAATGCAGCAGATTTGGTGATTATTGTCGAGTCGGTCGGCTCGGGAACGGTCGGGACCAAGATCGTGTCGACGCCAACACCCATCCTCAACTCGGAAGCGTTTCTTCAAGACGAATTTGGGCTCGTCAACCCGAAAGGTGAATCCGTCGACCCTGGCCTTCCAGACGCGGCTGCTTTTGGCACGATAGAAAAACAAACCGCCATCACCATCACGAATCCGGGTCATCCGCTGGCGGCGGCACTGAACGGTCGTGTGCAGGTCTATCGCTTCCCGCGGGAAATGAATTGGGGCAAGGATACCGCCCCGAGTGCCGAAGCCATCGCCACCCTACCGGACTATCCATCCGCGAAATTGATCTACATGGTTCGCAAAGGCGCAAAACTGTATGACGGTACCCCCGCCCCGGGATTGCGCATCCAATACTTCATCGAGAACGACAACGAAACGGGCACGGCGAACCTGATGACCGCCGAGGGTTTACGCCTCTTCGACGCGGCGATCAATTACGCACTGACCACAGACCGCGCACACTGATAACCGTTTGGCTCTCTTGCCCTGCCACACACAAAAAAGCCCGACGCGATTGCTCACGTCGGGCTTTTGAACAGCGCCATTACCCTTCCATTGCCGCCTCATCCTTGACATCAGGCCCATCGCACTCATAAAGTGCTCAGCACTGCGTCGGTTCGCCTGCATTCCAGGCGTCGCAAGAGGGAACCCGGTTAAATGCCGGGACTGCCCCGCAGCGGTAATCGGGAACGAACGCGTCAACAGCACTGGCTCTCACGAGCTGGGAAGCGACGCTAGTAGGCACGGCACACGCCACCGCCCGTAAGTCCGAAGACCTGCCGACGTGTCATCGCCGACCCGAACCTCCGAGGGGGAGGTGGGAGGTTACGCCACGTCAGGCGTCCTTCCTTTTCCCTGTTCAGTTCGGATCGGCTCATCCTTGCGCCGCGAGGGGCGGCGAGGAGGAACCATGTCCGCGCCACGTCTGTCTGATGTTCTCTGGAGCTGCATGCTCGCGCTGCTCCTCTCGCTGCCTGCCAGCGCGCAGTCACCGCAACACTCGCTGACGATACACGTCACCGATCCAGCCGGCGCACCGGTCGCCGGCGCCCGTGTCTCAGCGGCGCTGCGCGACGACCGGTTGCTTGTCGTCCGAGTGAGCGACACGACCGGACACGCCCGATTCGAGACGCTGTCACCGGGCACCTATGTCGTCGACGTCGACGCACCCGGCTTCGCGATCGCCGCGCGTACGATTGTGGTTCGCGCTGACACGCCGCGTATCACCATCTCCCTCAACGTGGCCGCGGTGATCGAGCACGTCTTCGTCACGGGCGCCGGTCATCTTCAAACGGCGTCCGAGGTGTCGAAAGCCGTCACGGTGGTCGACGCGGAAGAGATCGCGGCGCGGAATGAGTTTTCCGTCGCCGACGCGCTGCGCACGGTGCCGGGGGCGACCGTTCAGCAGCTCGGCGGACCAGGGTCCTTCGCGTCGGTGAAGTTGCGCGGCCTGCGCGAACAGGACACAGCATTCCTGATCGATGGCGTCCGCTTCCGCGACGCGGCGGCGCCACAGGGCGACGCGACCGCGTTTGTTGGCGAGCTCTTCATCGCCAATCTCGACCGGATCGAAGTGCTTCGCGGCTCGGGCTCGTCGCTGTACGGATCGCACGCGATCGGAGGCGCGGTGAACCTGATCACCGCCAGTGGCTCCAGCCGGCCAACCGCAGGCGTCAGCGCCGAGGCCGGCGGCCTTGGTTTCAGCCGAGTGACAGCGCACACGGCAGGCAGCGCGCTCGGGGATCGCGCAACGTTCAGTCTTGGCGCCGGCCACACACGCACGCTCCGGGGCGTCGACGGAGACGATGCGGCGAAGAACACGTCGGTTCAAGGACGAGGCAGCGTGCTGCTGGGCGCGTCTGCCCGGGCGACAGTGCGGGTCTACGGGTCGAACGCGCTCTCGTCGATCAACGAGTCTCCGGCCGCGATCGGCCCGCTGCCGGCAACCGGCTTCGTACAGGCCAAGCCAGGCACCTTCGCTCACGGCGCGAACGATCCGCTTTCGCGACCTACAGGGATGGGCCAATCAGATTCTGGCCGCTGAAGCGCAGTCAGTGATACTCGTGGTTGCGGGACTGCCAATCGCGTTGAAACAGGGCATGTCTACGCCAGTTCCTTGAATGGATTGAAGACCTTGAGCCCGGGCCGTTTGAAGTCCCGATCGTTCCCTGTGGCGATCGTGAGGCCGTGGCGGCGCGCGGTTGCCGCGATGTAGCTGTCCTCGACGGGCATGCGCTGACCTGCGTTGTCGAGCAGCCGCTCCTGCTCCGCCCAGACGTGGGCGACCGACACGTTGAACCCGTGGATTCGTCCGTGCAGCGCGTCAACAAGACGCGTGAGCCAGGCTTGCAGCGCCTGTCGTTGGCGGCCTTCCTTCGTCCGAACCCAGTACGCGAGCTGCGCGATGACGACGGCACTGGTGTAGCACCGGCCCTGCTCTGCTTCGAGCCAAGCGATGACTTTTGCGTCGCCTCTCTTCTTCGCCGGTTGGCAGATGACGTCCGTATCGAGCAGCCAGCTCATAGCTTGCGCCGCTTGGCCGGGATCCGCCGGCGGGGAGGCACATCGTCCGGACTGACGGGGCATGCCTTCAGGACCGCCAGCCAACTCTCCCGACCCGCGAGGCGACGGAAGACGATGGCGTCCTCTTCGGCATCGAAGTGCGCGTCGAAGTAGTCGCCGGGCTTGGCTGGGGCGAGCGCAGCGGGCACCGTCAGGCGTCGCTTGGCATCAAGGGTCACGACCATGGTGGGATTATCCCACCGGAGGCCCTCAACGTCAATTTCGCGCGCGACTTCCTCGACGCTTGAAACTAATTTGTATATTGTATATATACATTATTCAAATGGCAGCGGCGCCCCGGCTCTCCATCGATTTGGCATCGGTCGCGCCTGTGTACCGGCAGATCGCCAACGGGCTGCGCCAGCACCTCGTCGAGGGCCGGTTGACGCCTGGTGACCTGCTGCCGCCAGTCCGGCAGCTTGCGCTCGACCTGGGCGTTCACTTCAACACTGTCGCACTCGCCTATCGCTCGCTCGCTGACGAAGGCTGGCTCGATCTGCGCCGCCGCCGCGGCGCGCTGGTGCTGGAGCGCGACACCCCGGTCGCGCCGCAGCGCGATCTGGTCGACCGCCTCCTCCGGCGGCTCAGCGAGGTCACCGCCGAGCTGCGAAGCGCGGGTGTACCGCCCCGGAAGATCTCTGCCGCACTGCGCCGACTCGCTGAAGGAGTGGAATCATGAGTGCCGATCTCTGGCTGATGTTGCTGGTTGTCGCCGTCAATGCGCTCATGTTTCACGCGCTCCCACGATTGAGCCGGCCCGATATTCTCTTTTCCGTCACGGTGCCTGGCGTCTTCGCGTCGAGCGGCGACGCCGCAGCGATTGTGCGTCGGTATCGCACGGTCGTGTGGCTCTCCACGCTCGTGTTGGTGGGCGTGCTGCTGGCCTTGCCGGCCCGTGACGCCCATGCCCCGTTCGTTGGGATGCACATTGCGGCGATCTTTGGCGCGTGGGCATGGGCAAACCGGCGCGTGCGACCGCACGCCGCGTCCGAGCAGGCGATTCGTGTGGCAACGCTCGCACCGCGCGACACCCATCTTCCCGGTGGTGCCTCGTTCGCGGCAGGACCGTTGATCATTCTGGCCGCCGCAGCCCTGTTCCTGTGGCTGAACTGGGATGTGATTCCCGATCGTGTGCCGTCGCACTGGTCTGCGGATGGTACGCCGACCGGCTTTAGAACGAAGAGCGTGAGCGGCGTCTATACCGGGCTGGCCGTCGGCGCCGGCGTCGTCTTGATGATGCTGGCGGTGGCCTGGACGATAGTCTCCCGCACGCGCCAGATTGCGATTAGCGGGGCCGCCGCAGCAGGCGAGCGGACGTTCAAACACGTGAGCGCGCTGCAGGTGCTGTGCAGCGCGTATGCGACCGCCGGGCTGAGCGCCGCATTCTCCGTCGCCCCGACAATCAGCGGGACGGACCAGCTGCCCCTATCCACCCTCGTCATGCTCGGTGCGGCCGTCGCGCTCTCCTCTGGCTTCGCGCTCGTCATGATCTGGCGTGGTCAGGGCGGGCAACGCGCCATCGCACCGGATGCACGCGATGGGATGTATGGGGATGCCACGCCCGACGCCGCATGGAAAGGCGGCGTCTTCTACTACAACCCCAACGATCCGGCGCTACTGGTGGAGAGGCGCATGGGCATCGGCTGGACGCTGAACATGGGCAATAGGTGGTCGTGGCTGATTCTCGGCGCCATGGTGTTGGCGATCGTCATTTCGAACGTTCTGCGCTGATCCACAAAGCGTGCTCGCCCCTGGCCTCAGTTGGTGGATTTCGGTATCGCGACGTAGAACGTCGCCCCTTCACCGAGCGCGCTTTCGGCCCACACGCGACCTCCATGTCGCGTGACGATGCGCTTCACGTTCGCCAGGCCGATCCCCGTCCCTTCGAATTCCTTGTCGGTGTGCAACCGCTGGAAGACACCAAACAGCCTATCGGCATGGCGTGCGTCGAAGCCTGCACCGTTATCGCGCACAAAGAACGTCTCTTCCGTGGCCAACCCTTCGACTGTCCCCACTTCGATAGTCGCGTGCTCGCGTCGAGCGCTGTATTTGACCGCGTTCGCGAACAGGTTCACCAACACTTGTCTCATGAGCGATGAGTCGGCATCGACAATCGGCAGCGGATGCAAACGCCACTCAATTCGGCGCGTCGCATCGACGTGTGCGGCGATCTCGTCTCGGACGCTCACCGCGATCTCATCTAGCGCGACGGGACGCTTGGTGACCGGTGACCGACCCAGGCGCGAGAATTCAAGCAGGTCGTCGATCAGCCGCGACATGCCGGCCGCGGATCTGGCGATACGGTTGGCGTAGTGAAGGATGTCGTCGGCGCTACCGCGTTGCACGCATTCCTCGAGAATCTTCGCGAAGCCTATGACGTGACGAAGCGGCGCTCGTAGATCATGGGACACGGAGTAACTGAAGGCCTCGAGCTCCTCATTCGCGGCCTCGAGCTTTGATGTCCATTCGTGGCGCATCCGAGCGAGCTCGATGTGGGTCCTGACCCTCGCGATGAGCTCGCGCGCCGAGAAGGGCTTGGCCAGATAGTCGTCGGCTCCGGAATCCAGGCCTTCGACGGCCGCTTCCTCGCCGGCCCGTGCGGACAAGAGGATGACGGGCAGCGACGCGGTTCGCGGATCCTTTCTAAGCTCGCGCACCAGGCCGAAGCCATCGAGATTCGGCATCATCACGTCGCTGACGATGAGATCCACCGGGGCGCTCCTGGCTTCTTGCAGGGCCACGAGACCGTCGGAAGCAGTGATCACAGTGAAATCCGACGACAGCAGCCCCACGACGTACGAGCGGAGGTCGGGATTGTCATCAACGACCAGCACTCGCCCGCCCGAGGGGCGGTGCGGAGTCGACTCGGTACTGCGCGCCGCGGGAGATGGTGTGGCATCCACCGCCCAGCGCGAGGCTTCGGTCGCCAGCCGCTCCGCGTGCCGAAGGTCTTCCCACTCCGGTTCACGGTCGGCCACCGCTTCGACCGGTAAGTGCCCGACACCCTTGGGTATTTCCACACGGAATATAGAGCCGCGACCAACGGCGCTTTCAACCGCGACCGAGCCGCCGTGGAGCTCGACAAGCTCACGCACGAGCGACAGGCCAATGCCGGTGCCCTCGAAGCTGCGCCCGATCGCGTCCGGCACGCGGTGAAACCGTTCGAAGATCAGCGGCAGATCGGTTTCGGGGATGCCAGCTCCGGTGTCGCTGACCTCGAGGACCGCGGCCTTCTCCGTTTCATGGAGCCGCACGCAAATCTCACCGGCAAGCGTGAACTTAAAGGCATTGGAGATGAGATTCGGGACGATCTTCTCCCACATATCACGATCGACCCAGATCGGTCCGGATAGCAGCGGACAGTCGATGATCAATCGAAGGCCAGCCTTTCCGCAGAGGGATTCGAACATCCCGGCGAGCTTCCGCGTGTAGCTCGCAAGATCGACCGGCGCGTAGCGCGCGCGTAGTCGTCCAGATTCCAGTCTCGAGAAATCGAGCAGCGCGTTGACCAAGCGCAGCAATCGGAGCGCATTGTCGTGTGCAAGCAAGACTCTCGCACGCTGCTCGCTCCCCAGCACCTCGCTGCGACTGGCCAAGGCATCCTCGAGGGGTCCCAACATCAGGGTCAGCGGCGTACGAAACTCGTGACTCACATTGCTGAAGAAAGTCGTCTTGACGCGATCGATCTCCGCGAGCCCTTCGGCACGCTTCTTCTCCGCCTCATAGGCGCGGGCATGCGCGATAACGGTCGTCACCTGACCGGCAAGCGTCGAGAAAAACGTTTGATAACGGCTGTCGTACGTGCGATGAGGACTCAGTCCGGCTATGAGCACCACGAACGGCGCCGACTGGCCCGATCGACTGATCGGAATCATGATGGCCCGCTCGGGCCGAGCGTGCCAGGTGCCGACAGGCAGCGCGCCGAATCGCGCCGCCAAGTCATCAAGGAGCAGAGGCCGACCGCTCCGCATCATTTCGGCAAGCGGCCACAGGCCCCGTGACGTGGGCTCGGACAAGGCCATCGACGGTGGTTTGGCGGGCCCCTCGTAGTTGCCCCAGCCGGTCGAACCCACGAGCGAGAAGACGTCTCCGGAGTCCTTCAAGACGTACAGCAGAGTGAACGGCAGGTCCAACTCGTTGGTTGCCATCACCTCCGCCACGACGCGAAATGCCTCGTGCCCGGAACGGGCATCGGCGGCCCGAGCAACGAGGTCGTGCAACATGCGGATCTCGCGGTCGCCTTGGACTTTTGCCGTGGTTTCTTGAACGGTATTCAAAATGCCGCCGACGCGTCCGTCGTCGCCGGGCACGGGACTGTACGAAAAGGTAAAGTACGTCTCCTCCGCCATGTCGCCGCTCTTGACGAACAGCTGCAGGTCTTCGATCCACGTCGCAGGTCCGCCTTCCTGCACCCGTTTTACCATCGGGCCCGCAACGTCCCAGACTTCGGCCCACACTTCAGCAGCGGGTGCGGCGAGGGACTGAGGGTGCTTGTCTCGGAGGATCGGGCGATAGGCGTCGTTGTACAAGTGGAGAAGCTCCGGGCCCCACCACAGCAGCATGGGGAAACGGCTGCCGAGGACCACGCCCAGCATGGTCCGCAGACTCTTCGGCCAGTGCTCCGGCGGACCAAGTCTGGTCCTCGACCAGTCCGTGACACGCATGAGGGCACTCATATCGCCATCGCCTGCGAATATGTCGTCGTGTGACAAGAAAATGGTCATCGGGAGACTAAGCCTTGGCACCTGGCGCCGATGGCCAAGGTTTGACGTAGCGCAGCCCCTTGAGAAAAGGCGCAATGCGCTCGAAGTCGCTATCCTTGGTGATCACGGTGATGCCTTGCTCGCGGCACGACGCCGCAATCAGAGCGTCGTTGAGCAGCGAAGGATCCTCGTCGATCACCTGCCGGCCTTCTTTTGCCGCAACACGTGCGAGGACTCGCCCGCTATCCACAAACGCGCCAGCAGACGGCGCGAACACACGGCCTCGCCGCTCAAAGGGCTCGAAGACGCCCACCCGCAGGTTCCGAACCGCCTCGGCCGTACGTGCACCAGCCGCCAGCTCTTGCATCACGACAGCGCTCAGGTACGTGAACGGCAGCGCGCGATTGAGAAAAGCGAGGAGGTCCGCCTGCGCCTGCTCGTTGTGAAATCCGTCGATGAAGACGTTCGTGTCGAGCGTATATTTCACGCCTTTCGCCGACCCTCGAGGACATCCTCAACACCACCGCCACGTGCAACCGCCGCGAACCCCTTCGCGAGCTCTTCCCGAAACACGACAAAATCCAGCGCCTGGTCGATCGCCTCTGTTTCGGTATCGACGCCCAAGGCTCTGCGAGCAACGTCGAGCTTGCGCTGATCCATCACCACGTTCTTGCGAACCCATCCCGCCCGTCTGGTGGAGCCACGCGGCCGCGTATCGTTTGTCCGGCGTCTGGTCACTAATGCCTTTGCCATTTTTCTCTCCGTCTGTATAAACAATAGCATACGTCTGTATGGACTGAACTGTGACCCATCTGACTCGTCAGCACGGCAATGTCGCGTCAGACGTCAATGGAAGTCGCGACTCTTGATCGATTCGCGTATGTTGATGGCGCGTGGGATCCACAAACGCTTGGCGATCAGGTTGACGACGTTGTCCTTCGACTCGATGGTGCCAGTGACCCCGAGTAAAGAGGCGGTCCGCACCAACACCGAAAATGCCTGGAACACGCGATCCCAGATCACGAGGTTGACGAAGCCGGTCTCGTCCTCGAGCGTCATGAACGTCACGCCAGACGCGGTCTGCGGACGCTGGCGGTGAGTGACGACACCGGCGTACCGCACGACGGTTCCAGACGGCAGTTCGTACACGGTCTTCGCGTCGTGCAACCCCTGTCGCTGGAGAACCGGCCGCAGCGATGCCATGGGGTGTCCCCTCACGCTGTGCGATGACGTGTTGTAGTCCCACGTAATCGTCTCCCCTGCGTCGAGCGGCATGAATTCCGGCACGACCACATCACCAGAATCGGCAAGCGACAACGTGAGACGCGTATCGCGCACGGCACCAGGCACCTCCCACAGCGCAGAGCGGCGCGACAGATCGAGGCTCTCGAACGCCCCGGCTTCGGCCAGCGCGCTGAGCGCCTGCTGGCTGAGTCCTGTTCGACGCGCCACATCGGCCAGCGACGTAAACGGCTCGACCTCACGCGCCGCAAGAAAGCGGTCGTAATCCTTCTGGCCGAATCCTTTTACGAAGCGGAGTCCCATCCGCACCGCACATCGGCGATCGTGAGAAGCGTCCGCAGTCCCGCAGCGACACGGCGTTGGCCGTTCAACATCCTCGAGCGTGCAATCCCATGCGCTCCGCTGCGCGTCCACCGGCCGCACCTCCACACCCTGTCGCTTGGCGTCTTCCACGATCGTCGCGATGGAATAGAACCCCATCGGCTGCGCATTCAACAGCCCGCACGTGAACTCCACCGGATAGTGCCGTCGCAGGTAGGAAGACGCGTAGCTGATGATCGCGAACGAGGCGGCATGGCTTTCCGGAAATCCGTATTCGCCAAAGCCCTGGATCTGCTGGTAGACGCGCCGTGCGAACTCGGACGGAATGCCCTTGGCCTCCATCCGCGAGATCAGCCGGTGCTCGTGCTGCTCGAGACGGCCGGACCGACGCCACGCGGCCATATCTCGGCGCAGCTGGTCCGCCTCGCCCGGCGTGTAGTCCGCGGCGACAATCGCCAGTTTCATGACCTGTTCCTGAAAGAGCGGGACCCCCAACGTTCTCGCGAGCACAGGTCTCAAACACTCATGAGGAAACGTGACTTTTTCCTCGCCCTTCCGCCGGCGCAGATACGGATGGACCATGCCTCCCGAAATTGGACCAGGCCGTACGATGCTGATTTGAATGACGAGGTCGTAATAATTTTCAGGACGTAACCGCGGCAGCATCGACATCTGCGCACGCGATTCGATCTGAAAGATGCCGATCGTCTTCGCCTCGCAGATCATGGCGTAGGTCGCCTCGTCGCCTTCAGGGATTGAGGCCATCGACAGGTGCACGTCACGATGACACGCCAGCAGGCGAAAGATCCGATCGAGCTGCGTCAACGCGCCGAGCCCCAGGATGTCCACCTTGAACAACCCGATCGCTTCCACGTCGTCTTTATCCCACTGAATGACCGTCCGGTCCTGCATCGTGGCGTTTTCGATCGGCACGATGTCGTGCACCGCTTCGTGTCCCAGGAGAAAGCCGCCAGGATGGATCGACAAATGCCGCGGCGCTTGGAGAATCTCGTTGCTCAACTGCAGGAGATGCCGATGGAGCGGCGCCTCCGGATCGAGCCCCGCGTGTCGAAGCGCTTCGGTCGACATCTCCGCATGATGGGACAACAGCTTGGCCAGCCGGTCGAGTGTCGTCTCAGACAGGCCGAGCGCTTTCCCGACATCGCGCACCGCCGACCGCGGCTGATAGCGGACGACGTTCGCCACCATCGCCGCGTGCCGGCGGCCATATTTCTCGTAGATGTACTGAATGACTTCTTCGCGCCGCTCGTGCATCACGTCGAGATCGATGTCCGGTGGCTCTTCACGTTCCTTGGAAAGAAACCGCTCGAAGAGCAGCTCGATCCGCTGTGGATCGACCGCGGTGATGCCGAGCGCATAGCAGACAACCGAGTTCGCCGCCGACCCTCGTCCCTGACAGAGAATCTCCTTCGTCTCGCAAAAGGCGACGATGTCGTGCATCGTCAGGAAATAGCCGCCGTAGTCGAGCTCGTCGATGAGCTGCAGCTCTTTGTCGAGCTGTTCGACCACCGTGTGAGGAATCTCGCCGCCGTACCGTTTCCGCGCTCCCTCGAAGGACAGCTGGCGAAGCCAGGCAGAAGACGTCATCCCGCCCGGCACAAATTCAGCGGGATAGCGATAACGGAGCTGGCCCAGCGAGAAGCCGCAGCGTGACGCGATGTCAATCGAGCGCGCGATCGCCGCAGGGTCGTCGGCGAAGAGCGATGAAAAATCGTCCTGGCTGAGGAGTGCGTGCCCGGCGTTTGGCTTCAACAACCGGCCGGCGGAATGCACCGTAACGCCGTGACGGATACAGGTCATCACGTCCTGCAGCGAGCGGCGCACGGGGTGGTGATACAGCACCTCGACGGCCGCGACCACTGGAAGCCCGTAGCGAGCCGACCGTGCTCGCATGCGCCCCTCCTCCGCGACTTCAGTGTCTCGGCGATGACGCACGGCCATCGCGTACAGCCGATCGCCGAACGCATCATGCATCCTGCCGGCGATCGCATCGACCTCCACGTCGGACTCGCGCACGATCATGCTGGTGTCGCCGCCCCAGAGCGCCAGCAGTCCGCCGGCATGACCGCAGACCTCGTTCCACGTAACCAGCGACGCTCCTTTCGGTCGTCGTCGACGGCCGACCGTAAGGAGGCGACAGAGGTTCGTATAGCCATCGCGATCCTGCGCGAGCAAGACGATCGTGGACGGGTCGTTCTCCGCATCGTCGATACCTACCGTGACCTGTGCGCCCACGATCAGATGCCGGTCGCGCTGCTTCGCCTCCACGTGCGCACGAACGATGCCGTAGAGACCATCGCGATCGGTCAGCGCGAGCGCCTCCAGGCCGAGCGTCTCTGCTGTTTCGACCAGTTGTTCTGGGTGGCTAGCGCCTTCGAGAAACGAGCCGTTGCTCTTGCACCACAGCGGAACGTAGGTCTGCGACATCACTCCACGCATCCCTGAAGGAAAAAACGCTGTTGGCGATGGTCGTAGTACACCCACTCCAGGTTGCCGTCGCCGGTCGACGCAAAGTAGTAGTCGCGACGGACACCGCCGCCCCACCACCCGCCCGACACGGTGTAAGGACCGAGCACGGCGTCCTGGAGCCTGAAGCCTGGGGCCAACGACAGCGGTTGCGTGTAAATCCGCCGCACGAGCGGACGCGTCGTCACCACGACAGGCGACGCGCGCAGCGGGAGCCGATCGAGCGGCTCCCATTCGAACTGAGCGGCCGGCAGGTGCGCGTTGCCGATGCGTGCGCGGACGACGGAGCGTTCGCCGAGCTCGGCGCGAAGACGCGCGAATGCCTGATTCGCCAGCTCGGGATCACGCCGTGCGTGATGCGGAAACAGCCGGCGCTGTTCGGACGTGGCTGGACAGGTCGTGGCCGTGATCCGCAGCGTCACGATGCCTGAGGACAGGCGAAGCGTGTCGAGACGCAGACGTATGAACGCCAGCAGCTGCGTGGCGTCGAGGGTGGGCGCCGCCGGGCGTACCTGCTCTGTCCGCGTCGTTCGATCGTCGAGCTTCATCCACAGCGTGAGCTCGACGACGGCGTGCGCCTGCGCGACGAGCGCGGAGAGCAGCGAATCGAGCAGACGCTTGGCGATGAAGATCAGCCGCTCGGTGCTCACTTCCGGCGTGTCGAAGTGGATCAGCCGTGTCTGCGGCTCCTCCACCGGGGCCGGCACGAGCGGCGCCCAGCGGTGGCCGCCCGCCAGCTGATACAAGGCGTGGGCGGCGGCGCCAAATCGCTGCCGGATACCGTCGGCCGGCAGTTGCAGAAATGCGCCCATCGTCTCGATGCCGAGCACGGCGAGGCGCATCTGGGCATCAGGCTCGAGATCGATGGAAGACAACGGGACGCGCTGGACCGCGGCATGCTCCTCGCCCACTTCCTCGCACACGGTGATGCCCTGATGACATTTCGCCAGCGCGTAGACGCCGAATCGTGTGAATCCGACGGCGACGGTGGCTCGCATCCCCGCGCCCTGCATCTCGAGACGAACAGCCTGTGCCCAGTCGCGCAGCGAGGGATAGAGCCGGTTGAGTCCCTGCGCGTCGAGCCAGAAGACGCCAGGCGTGTCGGCCGACGGCTCCACGTGCGGTGAATAGCATCGCAGACGATCGAGCAACACACGCATGTGCTGCTCGATCTGTGACGGCGACATGACGCCGGCCTGGAGATCGCTCGCCAGGGCGAGTGCGGTCGCATAGCGTTGACCGGGACGCACGCCATGCTTATAGGCACGCGCGTTCACGAACTGCACGAGCGCCTGCGGTTTGTCGTCTTCGACCACTGCGCACGGCAGACGCGCCCACTCTGAGTGGGCCTTCAGCAGGAGCTGAAGCGGAAACGCGGCGATATCAACGCATGCCCACCGATCCACGGCACGCCTCCACGTGATTCCATCCCGGCGCGCGGCGCTTGTCCTTGAGGGCACGGACGAACACGTCGTAGCGCCCGTCGCGCGCGACCCACTGCGCGTCGGCGCGCAGCGAAATCAATGAATTCAGCGATGCCGCGTCCGGTGATTTCTCCGTCAACATGAGCACCGCCGTGTGATGCATGCGCGCTAAGGCCAGAAGACGCGTCAGCAGCGGCACGGGAAGCGAGTGCAGCGGTTTCTCCGGACGGATGCGTTCCGTTTTGCTGGACAGATCGACCACCACGAGTCCGAAGCCGCCCGAGCGTACGAGGTGTTCGGCGGCTCGCCCCGCAGCCAGCGCGTTGCCGACGCGCACCACCGGCAGCGATTCGACATCCACACCGCCCGCCGCCACGTCAGGCGGGAAAAATGCGCTCTGCTCGAAGGTAACCCACGCCGCCCGATCACCACTGAGTTGCGTTTCGAGCACGAGACCGAACGCCGCCGTCAGACACGCTGCCGCCCGCTGGCCGGACAGTTCCACCAAGCGGCCAACGAGATCACGCAACTGCCACGCGGAATGCGCTGGAAAAACCGATGATGCCGCGACAGAGTAAAGCGTCGATATGCCCCGATGGATGGCAGGTTTCATTCGCTTATAATAGACGAAACAAAAGCGAAAGATACTACCTCAATCTGAAGCATCAGGGCGGTGATTGGAGGGCGAGCGTATAGCTAGTGCTGCGTCCACCTTCAGGATTACGCAGCAAGATACCGTGGTCGACGAGTGACAAGATATCGCGCCATGCCGTGTCTTGCGAGCATTTCGCGAGCTTGGCGTATTTCGACGTCGTCAGCTTGCCGTCGAATCCGTCGAGAAGCCGATTGATGACGATGGTCTGGCGCTCGTTGAGAGGGAGGCCATGGAGCCGCTCCCAGAAACGTGCCGTTTGCAGCACGCCAGCCAGTGTCGTCTGCGCGCCTTCGATGGCCCGCCAGAGGCATCCGAGAAACCATTCCATCCAGGCCGTGATATCGAGGGTTCCCTTCTGGGTATTCTCAAGAATGTCGTAATACGCGTTGCGCTCTTGCTGGATTTGGGTCGACATGCTGTAGAAGCGCTGCGAACTGTTCTCCGAGCGCGCGAGAGTCATGTCGGCGACCGCGCGCGCGATGCGGCCGTTGCCGTCATCGAACGGATGGATTGTTACGAACCACAGGTGAGCGAGCGCCGCCTTGAGGACTTCGTCGATGTCCGGCGGCTGATTGAACCATTCCAGGAAGGCTGACATCTCCGCAGCGAGACGCGGCGCCTGCACCGCCTCGAAGTGAACGCGCTCACGCCCCACCGGTCCTGAGACAACTTGCATCGGCCCCCCGCTGTCGTCGCGCCAAGCGCCGACAGCGATTTTGCTCATGCCGCTGCGTCCGGTCGGGAAGAGTGCGGCGTGCCAGGCAAACAGCCGTTCACTGGTCAGCGACTGCTTGTACTGCCCTGTCGCGTCGAGTATCATTTCCACTACGCCTTCAACATTTCGATCGGCAGGTTTAAGGGCGCCGATGTCCATTCCGAGTCGTCGGGCAATGGAGGAGCGCACTTGGGCGGCATCGAGATGTTCGCCCTCGATTTCGCTGCTTTTGAGCACGTCGGATGTCAGGGTCTGTAGCACGGCCTCCTGACGGAGGTTGAAGCCAAGGCCTTCCATACGCCCGGTTAGCCGCCCCTGTTCATGACGGACGTCCGCCAGGACGCCGGCTACATGCTCCCGCTCCCATCGGAACTTGGGCCAGTCAGCAAGCTCATGGATGTATGATCTCCGCTCCATATGCGGAGATTATAGCTCTATTCTCCGCAGACCGATCATTCTCCGCATAAATGCGGAGAATAAGCGCCTCACATCAAGCTTTACGAATTCCTATATAGGAATATAATTGTGCCCATGGCACGAGCAGCGACGACGTCGGACGTCTTCAATGCGATCGCCGAGCCGCAGCGCCGGGAGATCTTAGTACTGCTGCGGGCGGGTGAACGGCCGGTGACCGAGTTGGCCCAGGAGCTGGGGATGACTCAGCCGGGGGCGTCCAAACACCTGCGGGTGCTCCGGGAGGTCGGGCTGGTGCGGGATCGCAAGGCAGGCAAGCAACGCCTGTACGGCCTTGACGCCCACGGGCTACGACCGGTTCACGAGTGGACCGGCGGGTTCATGCGGTTCTGGAACGAGAGCTTCGACCGGCTGGACGCGTACGTGCAGGACCTGAAGCAGGCAAGGCAGGAGGAGCAGCTGATGAGCGCGATGGGACGAGAAACACCGGCGCAGTCCGCGACAGTTGACCGCGAGATCGTCATCTCCCGGGTCATCGACGCCCCACGGGAGCTGGTGTTCGAAGCGTTCACCGAGGTCCGGCACCTGTCGCGGTGGTGGGGACCGGAGGGGTTCACCACCACCACGCAGTCCTTCCAGTTCGGCGTCGGCGAAGAGTGGAACTTCGTGATGCACGGACCGGACGGGACGAACTACACCGAGTGGATCACCTGGACCGAGATCACCCCGCCGGAGCGGATCGCGATGCTCCACGGTGAGTCCCGCGCTGACTCGAACGCCTTCGAGTCGGTCCTGACGTTCGAGCCCGACGGCGCGGCGACCCGAGTCGAGATGCGCACGGTGTTCCCCACCAAGGAGTTGCGCGACGAGGCGGTCGAGAGGTACCACGCGATCGAGGGCGGCCAACAGACCCTGAGCAAGCTGGCTGCCTATGTCACCGCGATCGTTCGGAAGGGAGCGGATAGCTGATGGCCGGGAAGGTGTTCTTCAGTGTGTCGATGTCGCTGGACGGGTTCATCGCACCCGCGTCCCTCGGGGACTTGATGGGGCAGCAGTGGATGGAACTGCAAGCGTGGGTATTCCCGCTGCGGTTCTTCCGGGAGAACCTGAAGCTCGGCGAGGGCGGCGAGGAAGGGCGCGACAACGACATCGCGCGGGAGACGTTCGAGCGCACCGGCGCAAGCGTGATGGGCAAGCGCATGTTCGACGCCGGCGAGCCGGCGTGGCCGGAGGAGGCGCCGTTCCACACACCGGTCTTCGTGGTAACGCACGAGAAGCGTGATCCCTGGGTGCGTCCGGGTGGCACCACCTTCCACTTCGTCAACGACGGCATCGAGTCCGCGCTCGACCAGGCCCGCGAGGCCGCCGGCAACCGAGACGTCCGAATTGCGGGCGGCGGCGCAACGATCCTGGAATACGTGAACGCCGGTCTGATCGACGAGTTCTCGATCGCGCTCTCACCCGTGCTGTTCGGCTCCGGAATCCGCCTGTTCGAAGGCGTGGATGCGGGTCGCGTGGTCCTGGAGCCGGTCCGCGCGGAGCCGACGCAGCGGGTGACCCACCTGACCTACGCAGTCCGGGAGCGGTGACTGTCTCGACCTCAGCGCTCCCCCGCCGAGGTCAGCCTTTCACCGCGTCATGGATCCACCTAGCCCTCCGCTGTTTAGTTGCTGCCGCAGGGGCGCCACGCGACGGGCGTGCCCCTCGGCGCCCGCGATTTCTTCCGAAGACCGCGATTCTGGACGAGAATGGCTTCAGGGGCCGTAAAGAAAAAGGAGAGCAGTTGCCATGATGCAGGACATCACCCGCGAGGCCGCACCGCATGCATTCGTGAAGGGCGTTCACGGAGTTCGCTATCAGGTGAAGGACGTGGCTCGCTCGACCGTGTTCTATACGCAATACCTCGGGTTCACGCTCAAACATCAGCAACTCCCCGCGTTCGCGAACGTTGCGCTTGGTGACGCACAGATTCTGCTCAGTGGTCCTGGCGCATCGGGCTCTCGGCCTATGCCGAACGGAGAGCAGCAGGAGCCCGGCGGGTGGAATCGGGTGGTGCTGCAGGTCACCGATCTTCCAGCCTTCATGGCTGAATTGAAGACGGCGGGACTTCCTTTTCGCAACGAGATGGAAACCGGTCCCGGTGGTCGCCAAATCCAGATCGAGGACCCTGACGGGAACCCGATCGAACTGTTCGAGCCGGCTCGCCGATGACCTCACTTGAGCCGAGCAATTGCTTGTTACCTGGCGGCGATAGAATCGCTCGATGTTTTTCGTCGCGGTGTTCGTCGTCGCGATCCTCTCCGGCGCCACCGCCACTGTCGTCGGATTCGGGATCGGCAGCCTGATGACACCATTGCTCGCGATCAGGTTCGGCACCACAACAGCCGTGGCACTCGTGACGGTGCCACACGCGGCGGCGACAGCCGTCCGCTGCTGGCGGTTGCGCGCCCATGTGGATCGCCCAGTCCTTGTGCGGTTCGGCCTGCTCAGCGCAACCGGCGCGCTGGCAGGTGCGCTGATCTACACGCGACTCGGCCCAGGCACGCTCACGCGCGTCCTCGGTGGTCTCCTGCTCTTGACCGCGGTGGCGCAGCTTACGGGCTGGGCGTCGCGCTGGCAACCGCATGGACCAGTTGTGGCGCTATTTGGCCTCGTATCTGGCTTCTTCGGCGGCATCGCCGGCAATCAGGGTGGTCTGCGCTCTGCCGCGTTGACGGCATTTGGCCTTTCACCGCTTGGATTCGTCGCAACTGCGACGGCAACCGGCCTCCTGGTCGATGCGGCGCGAACACCCGTCTACATCTGGCACTCGGGGCCGGTGCTGCTCACGCTCTGGGCACCCATCATCGTCGCCACGGTCGGAGTCCTCATCGGCACCATCGTGGGCGAGCGGCTGCTACTGGGACTCTCGCCGCGCCGGTTCGGTCAGACCATCGGCGGGGCAATCGGTGCGCTCGGGATCTGGATGCTCGTGAACTGAATAGCTCTGGAGGCATGTATGCGGTATTGCGTCGTCTTTCTTATTTTGCTGCTTGCCACGACCATCACCGCGCAGCAGCCGGCGAACCCGCGCCAGCAACCGGGCGCCAGCATCACGATGTTTGCGCCTGAACAGCACGATTTGTACGACGGCCACTACGTGCTCTCGGCGAACCGCATCCACATGGTCGGCGGACTGAGTGATCCGGTGGGATGGGACCACATGGACAACGAGGCCAAAACCGTCAAGCCCGTGTCCGGTACGGCGGAGATCGACGTCAACGATCTCACCAACACTGGGAAGTTCGAGGCGCGACTGAAGATCCCCGAAGGCGATTTGGTGCTCGCGATCGACAAGTTCAACGAATTCAACCCATGCCAGAACGGCGGGATCGTTGGCTTCCTCCACGAGCACGGAACGGATTCGGGCTGCGGCGACAACAACTGGCCGAAGACGTTCGTGTATCTGGCAGGCTGGGGCTTCGGTCACGCCACACTGAACGGCAAGCCGCTCTACGACAACTACGAAATGCACTTCATGATCACGCAGGGCATCCGCGATCGAAAGACGCTCCGCGTCAACTACCCGATGGCCAACAAGACGCAGCCCGCTGGCGAAGTGAACCCGGCGACGCAGCAGATCGACTTCTACATCCGCAGCCCGCAGCAGAATCCCAAGAATCGCCCCAATCGTGAAGTGTTCATGCACTTCTTTGGCATGGAGATTACGTGGAAGTAGCGATGCTGTCGATCGTCTGACCGCGAGCTCCACGCGGAAGTAGTCGGTGAAGCCGAGATGGGTGGACGCCTCGCCTTGCATGCCGCCAATCCGGATGCTATACTGAACCAGATGGTTCAGTATTCGCCGACCCGTTTCGATGCCTCGTTTGCCGCGCTCTCCGACGCCACCCGACGCGGTGTTCTGGAGCAGCTCGGACGTGCAGACGCTTCGATCACGGACCTTGCCGACAAGTTCCACATGACCCTCACGGGCATGAAGAAGCACGTCGGCGTCTTGGAGCAGGCCGGGCTCGTCACCACGGAGAAGGTCGGACGCGTGCGGACCTGCAAGCTCGGCCCGCGCCGACTAGAGAAAGAGACGGCATGGATCGAGAGGTACCGCCAGCTCTGTTCCTCACGCTTCGACGAGCTGGACAAGGTCATCGAAGAACAGAAACAGAAGGAGATGGTCGATGGACGCAAGAAGAGAGAGTGAACCCGCCCCCATGAAGAACCACACGACAACGGAACGGAAGTCCGACCGCGAGCTGGTCGTCACGCGCACCTTCAACGCTCCGGCGCGCATCGTGTTCGAGGCGTGGACCAAGCCCGAGCTGTTCAAGCGATGGTGGGTGCCGAAGTCGATGGGCATGTCCCTGCTCACCTGCGAGATGGATGTTCGTGTCGGGGGCAAGTACCGCCTCGTATTCGGCATCGGTGGCTCGAAGGTGATGGAGGTCTTCGGCAAGTACATTGAAGTGACCTCCCACTCGCGCCTCGTCTGGACCAATGAGGAGGGTGATCAGGGGGGAGCCATCACCACGTTGACGTTCGAGGAAAAGGGCGGCCAGACCTTGTTGGTCAAGCACGACCTCTATCCCTCGAAGGAAGCTCTCGACGGTGAACTCACTTCCGGGGCGGCGGATGGGCTGCCCCAGCAGCTCGAGCAACTGGACGAGCTCCTCGTCACCCTAGGCGCGAGCGTGGGACGGTCATGAAAAATTCCGGCTGTGGAACCTTCCGGATCAGTTCGTTGCCTTCGTCGCCACCGGTCCAAACGCCGGAGGCGGTTTCCGGTGATGTGTCGCGGACTCGTACGCAGACGCCGCCTTGATGACATCCGGATCGCTGCCCGGCGCTGACCAGAACATCATGCTGATCGGCATCGGGTGAGGCAGCTTGGTCTCCACGGTGCCGGTGACCATGAGATATTCCTTCTTATCCGGTGACAGGACGTACTGCGGGTCGTATGCGACCTGCGTGTAGCCCGCTGGCACGTCCATCTCCGGTCCGCCGAGAAGCGCCGTGAATGACGTGCAGCAGCTGATCGTCGGCCGATTGTTGATCTCCGGTTCACCCGCATACCCAAGCTTGTACGGCGGCGTCGTCTGTTCCGGATTCACGAACAGATCGATCTTGTTCTCATACATCACCTTGAGAATGATCATCCGCAGAACGGCCTGCATCTTCAGATAGCTGACGCTGTCCGCTGCTGCCCGCGGATCGCGCGCGGCGATGCTGTTCTGCGCTCCAATCTTGTCGGCCTCGCTTTCGAACTTTGCGTTCGGCACCCAGCTCGCCCAATCCTTCACGCGCGTGTCGCCACGCTCGGCAAGGTACGTATTGATGATGAACGGGCTGCGGGGATTCCCGAGGCGGAGCGCGATGCGACGCAGCGTCAGCTTGTCCGACAGCGGCGCCTTGCCGGTCGCCAGGGCGACCAGGTAGTCGACCGTCGTCACATCCCACCCCGGAACCGCGAACTCCAGTTCGCCGGAGGGCGTCTTCTGAAAGAAATATTCAGGCACGTTGTGCGGCAGGATTTCAGCGAACGCCTGCTGGAACGTGTATTTCATGTTCGGAACCGTCGGGTCGTCTTTGTAGAGTGGATCCACTGACTCGACGAGATCCGCTCCGAGCCTGTCGCGCAGGACGGACTTAATCTCTTTGTCAATCTGATCGCTGATCGCCTCGTCGTTCTTGGTGTGTTTCACCATGAACTCACGCGCGATGGCGATGCGCATCCCCTTGAGCGGCTTGGCAGGCACCTCCTTGTCCGCGACCAGGAAACTCGCGTAGGGCTCCTTCGGAATCAGCGCCTTGGGGATAGATGTAAACATGTCGTCCGATTCGTATCCCTTGATGCCGTCCAGCACCGTCACCGCATCCTTCACCGTGCGACAGTGGATGCCCGCGCGATCGCCCGAGTGTTTGCTCGTGATTCCGCCGTCCATGATGACGCCTTTAGTCGTCAGCAGGTTCACGACGTTGTTTCTCGAAGCCGGCCCTTTGCATGAGGCGGAACTTTGCTCGCAAATCGAGCAGGCCGCCAGATTGGCGCCTACCGACACACCGGAGCCGCCGCTCGTTCCGCGCGGCACGCGCTCGGTGTCGTACGGATTGCACGGCTGCCCGCCCCAGAGCCCGTAGGCCAGATTACCGTCCGGCAGAATCGACTTCGCCTTCACGCCGGCACCGCCGTATCCCCCCACGTTGTTGGCGGTGGCGACCGCGTAGATGATGGCGCCCTTCTTTCGCATCTCGGCGACGTCAGGAGAGTCAACTGTCGGCGCGTCCATGGCGAAGTTGACGTCGTTGCCGCCGGTTGACCGCATGTCTTTCGCGTCGTACCAGTTCTTGATCGAGATCACCGTGCAGTAGAGTGGCAACGAGTCGAGGTCTGGTTTGTTGCCGTATTGCTTGTCGAGCTCTGCCGCACGTTCGAGAGCGTCCGGCTGTTTGCGGAATTCTTCGCAGACTGCCGGAGCGCCGGCGGGGAGAGGACCAGCCGATGGATGTCTATCGAAATCGCCTTTGCACGTCGCCGATCGCTCGCCGCGGATGTTCAAGACCTCCAGCGCATTCAGCTGCCCCGCGTTCGGGACTCCAACACGCATGCCGAACTGCTGCTGCACGCTCGGGTCGGAGATCGTCGGCTCCATGCGCCCGAACTCGAGCGTCGGGCCCGTGTATTCCTTGAAGTTCGGAAACACGCTCGACACAGGTACCGTAATCGTCGGGAATTTCAGCGGCGCTCCCGCCCTCACCGGTCCAGTGACTGCAGGGACGGGCGAGCCGTCTGCCGTCACCAGCGATGTGCAGTTGCCGTTGTAGGCCTTCGCGCGATCGATGTATGCCTGCACCACCCGCCGGCACGACGTCTGCCCCGACCTGATCGCGGCATGCACCCCTTCAATCGTCGATTCCTCTATCCGAAACGGCGTCTGCGCCATCGCCGCCGGCATCAACAGTATCGCCGTGAGAAGAACGCCCTGTGCAATGAGCCTGGTTCCTTTGAGCATTTTGGGCCTCTCTCTAGTTGGTTCGTTTCACTCCCAGCGACGGAGTCGTCTTCGGCGGCACCCGATGCTTCGTCGCCTGCTCATACGCGTACGCCTGTCTGATGAGCGTGGGTTCGCTGTACGGCCGTCCAAAGAACGTGATCCCAACCGGGAGACCAGTGGACGTAAAGCCTGCGGGCACCACCATCGACGCCGCGTAGATCAGGAACGTATTCAGATGTGGCGCCCCTTTCTGATTCGTGTAAGGTGGATTGATGCCGTCCTTGATGAGCGTCGGCGTGTGCTCGACGGCTTTGTGAACGATCGAATCGAGTTTGTGATCCGCCATCACCTTCATCACCTCGATCATCAACTCGTCTCGCGCCACCGATTCCGACAGGCCAGGCCCAGGCTCACTTCGAACGGTGGCGGGTCTCCGCCTCACGACCTTCGAGAAGTCCGGCGAATTCCTCACATCGGCCATCGTCTTGAACGTGGAACCTGGGTTTCGCGCGAAGTAGATGGCGGCACCGTCGCCAACCCCTTCACCGTCCCCCGCGCCGCGACGTGCAAGCAGCTCGTTCAGACGCGGAATCTCGATCGGATCGATCACCGTCGCGCCCGCCGCCTTGAGATCCGCAACCGCCTTGTCGAACAGTGTCGTCACCGCCTTGAAGTCCTCAGAATCGGGCGAGGTGTCGTAGCCCATCGGCGTCCGCAGAATCCCGATGCGCGCGCCCTTCAGTCCATTTCTGTCGAGCGACTTCGTATAGCTGTCGGGAGCTTTCCCCACGCCGAGCGCGGTGACTGGATCTTCGGGGTCGTATCCGACCATCACGTCGAGCAGCTTCGCCATGTCAGTGACGGTCCGAGTCATCGGCCCGAGCGATCCACGGCGCGAAGGCCAGCCCGCCCAGACTCCACTCCGGCTGACGAGCCCTGGCGTCGGCCGCATGCCGACGATGCTGTTCCAGATTGAGGGGCGACGGATGGAGGCGAACCCTTCCTGACCGATGCCGATGGTTGCGAAGTTGGCCGAGACGGCCGCGCCTGTGCCGCCGGACGATCCACCGACGGTGCGCTCCGGGTCGTACGGGTTCCGGCTCACGCCGTAGAGCGAGCCGTAGGAGTCGCCGCCGCCCATCTCGCCGAGGGTGACCTTGGCCAGGATGATGCCGCCGGCTTTTTTCACCTTCTCGGTAACGAACGAATCTTTCACCGGCACGTTGTCCTTCATCACCACGGATCCGAGTGTCGTCGGCAGCCCGGCCACGTCCATCTGATCTTTGAGCACGACGGGGATGCCGTGAAGCAGGCCGACCGGCCCTGATTTCTTGTACGCGGCATCCATCGCGTCGGCTTCTTCGAGCGCTTTCGGGTTGACGGTGATGACCGAGTTGATCTTCGGCCCGTTCTTGTCGTACGCCTCGATGCGATCGAGATACGCCTGCACAAGCGCGCGCGAGGTCAGCCGCCCAGCTTTGAACTCGGTATGGATGTCTTCGATGGTGGCATCGACAATCTCAAACGGTTTGATCTGTGCTTCAACACCCAACCACGTCTGACGTCCGAACGTCGCACACAGGATCGCCGTCACAATCACAATTCGTCTTGTCATATGGTCCTCGTTACGTTGACCGACCCCTACCACAACAACTTCATACCCAGCTGCATCTGCCGCGCCGACGTCCTCGTCGTCGTAATGACCCCTGCGTTCGCCGTCAGATTCCCTCTGTCGTCGAAGATCGTCGTGGCTGGTGTCGCGAAGTTCGCCCGGTTCAGCGCGTTGAAGAGCTCAACGCGGAACTGCGCGTTCGTCGGACCAAGCCGCTGGCTCTTCACGAGTACCAGGTCGAGGACGGCGAGACCAGGTGAGCTGAGCGCGTTGCGTCCCAGGTTTCCCAGAACGCCTTCAGCCGGGAATGCGAAGCACTGCGTCTTGATGTATTGATTCGGGTTGCCCGGATTCGTCAGCGTCGCGCACTCTGCGCTCATGACGCGATCCGGTGGCTGACCGAGGCCGCTGCCCGTCGTATCCGCCTTCGACCCTGCGCGATCGCCGTTCAGCGCAACCGTGAAGGGATACCCGCTTTGCGCGCGAAAGACGCCCGACAGCTGCCATCCCGCAGCCAGCGCTTTGCTCAGGCCGTTCAGCCCGGCCGATGTCGGAATCTCCCACATGAAGCTGCCAACGAAGTTATGGGTGACATCGTAGTTCGACGGACCGCGAGCGAGCTCCGGCAGCAGGGGCGTCGTGACCGCAAATGCGCTCTCGTATCCGGTGCCGGCTGCGACAGAGGAGATCGACGACCCGGTGTCGATGCTCTTGCTCCAGGTGTAGGCCGCTTGCGTCTGTAGGCCGCGGGTCAGGTTCCGCTTCAGCACGGTCTGCAGTCCGTGGTATTCCGATTCGGCGTTCCAGGTGACGGTCGTGTTGATCGCCGAGAAGTTCGGGTTCAGCACCGTACTGGTCGCACGCGGCGGGAACACCCATCGGCTATCGGCCTGCCTCGTCGGAATGACCGTGTTCATGTTGCGTTCGACGAGCGGCAGGTTCGTGCCCTTTGCGCCGACGTATCCGACCTCCGCGATCCAGGCGCCGATCCGCCGTTGCACGTCGAAGTTCCACTGCGTTCGATAGGCGCGAGGCGGATTTGGATCCACCCACGCCGTCCGCAGGTTCTGCACGCCGAGCAGCGAGTAGGCGCCCGACGGGAACGATCCCGCTGGCGGATTCAACGCGACCCCTTGCAGGAAGAACGGCGTCGACCGGTTCAGCGGCGTTTCATACAGGTAGAGAAACGGCAGGACGTCGAACATGCCGAAGCCTGCGCGGACGGCGGTCGTCTGCGTGCCGAACGGATCCCAGGCGATGCCGAGACGAGGGACGAAGTTCTTCAGCGTCGGGTTGCTGTCGTGAATCGGCTGACCGACGGTCACCGTCGGGTCTGTCAGGTTCTTCAGCAGCGCGACCCGGTCGTTGATCTCCACCGGAATCGTCATCATTTCGTAGCGCAGGCCCATGTTGAGCGTCAGCCGACTCGTCCATCGGAAGTCGTCCTGTACGTAGCCGCCGACCAGCATCTGCCGCATTTCGCGGACCGTGTTCGACTCCGGATAGAGCGCGCCGAAGCGCGACGGGATGTTCTGCAGGAACGTTGCGAGCGTCCCGAAGGCGAACTGACCTCCGGTGGCGTTTGGCGTGTCGAAGTTATTCTGCATTCGCTCGATGTTGCCGCCGAACTTGAATGAGTGATTGCCGCGCAGAACGAACAGGTCGTAGCTGCCTTGATAGGAGGAGAACTTCAGCGTCGCGTAATCGACCGCGCCTGGGCCGCCGCCCGCACCGGTGAGGCCAGGCACCGAAATCGATCCGATGGGAAAGCCTGGGATATAGCCGAGGCTCGCATCGGTCAGCACTGGATTCAAGATTTCGGCGATCTCGCCGCTCTGCGATTCCGTGCGCGATATGCCGAAGCGTCCCACCCCGACGACCGCCGAGCTGAAGACGTGGGAGTATTCGGAGGTCAGCACCTCGCGGCGCGAGCTGTCCGCGTTCAGCTTGGACAAGAGGTTGTCCGGCTGTTCCACCGAGGCCTCGTCGAACAGTACCGTGGCGGCGAAGCTGCCGCCCGCGCTCACCTTGTGATCGATCTTCGCGAGCGCGTAGTCGCCGCTCGAGACTTTGTTTCTCACGGCGAAGAACTGCCCCGTGTCGCCGTTGCCAAGCAGTGGAGCATTCGGAAGCGGGTAGAGCGCGAGAGCGCGGGCGATCTGTGGATCGACGGTCACGGTGGTTGCGGCGAGACGACCCTGACGAGCGTTGGCGGAGGGTACGGTGGAAATCGTGGTCTGACCGAGCATCTCGCGGAGACCTTCGTAGTCTCCGAACCAGAACGTCCGGTTTTTCACCACCGGTCCTCCGGCGGCGATCCCGAACTGATTTCGACGGAACGGGGGAGGCTCGTCGCCTCGATCGAAGTAGTCCTTGCTGTCCATCGCGCTGTTTCGATGGAACTCGAAGATCGTCCCGTGAATCGTGTTTGTGCCCGACCGCGTGATCGCGTTGATCACGCCGCCCGACGTCCGTCCGTATTCAGCCGAGTAGGAGTTGGTGAGCACCGAGAACTCCGCCACGGCCTCGACGCCCAGGTTCGTGCCGAGGGCGTTCCCGGGGGTCGTGTTCGCATAGTCGTTGACCCCGATGCCGTTGAGCCTGTAGTTGTTCTCAGACGGCCGCGCGCCGGCGACCGCCATCTTCATTCCGTTGCCCGAGCGTGTGCCGCCGCTGCTGCCGACGCCGACGACCCCTGGTTGCAGCATGGCGAGCTGCGTCCAGTCGCGGCCGTTGAGTGGAAGCTCGCGGATGGTGGTGCCCGTCACGTTGTGCCGGAGCGTGGCCGACACCGTGTCGACGGTGACTGCCTGTCCGGAGACGACGACGCTCTCGTTGAGGCCGCCGACGGTCATATCGAAATCAACGACGAGCTCGGCGCCGACGGGAAGCACGATGCCTTTTTTGGTCTGCCCGTTGAAGCCGTCGAACGCGACCACTACATCGTAGGTGCCTGGCAAGAGGTTCCGTGCGTTGTAGGCGCCTTCTTCGTTTGTGATGATGTTCGTCACGACGCCGGTCGCGGTGTTCCTGATGGAGATCTGCGCGTATGGAAGCACCGCGGCGCTCTGATCGCGCACGCGACCGACGAACGTGCCGCCAACCGCCTGTGCGTATAGGGAGGTCGCGGCCTGCAGAACCAGCGCCGCAGCGATGAACGAGACGCTCAGTATCGATTTCTTGACCGTCATGAGACACACCTCCCCTGAAATACGTGATTCGCTGCGTCTTGAGCTCGAAGGTAGGGCCGAGCGTGAGCTCAGCGACGAGCCTCGCGCGCTCAGGGAGCAACTCGTGTGCCGCGTGCAGCGATCAGAATTCGATTTACGATTTCTCTAACGATTCGTTGCGTTCTGGAAGGACTGCGCGACGTGGCGGCCGTTCAACGGGGACTCGGATGCGCAAGAATCAACATGGTTGCGGCTGTTGCCGGATGAGATCGTCAGGAATGTTCACACATACCGGATCGGTCACCAAAGAACTCGTCGTGGGGCGTGTTGTCTCGTGAAGCAGCCGCGTAATCGAGCCACAGGTTGGACACGTTTGTCGCCGCTTCCGCGCAATGCGTCAGGAATGTGTGAGTGAGCTGATCCGATCCAGAATCGCAGAACTGATAGCATCCACCGATGGCGGAACAGCTCAAGACCTTCTTCTCCAACGCGCTTGTTCGACGATTGGCGCGCGAGATCGCCGGCGTGCATCCCGGCTTTCCTCAGCGGGCGTTTATCAAGGACGCATGTCGCGGCCTCGACGCATTAGAGCTCCTCGATCGCGGCCGTCATATCGCCCAGGCACTCGGCACACATCTCCCTCCAGCGTATCCTGAGGCCGTCAAGATCCTGTTGCGGTCGCTGGGTCCCGAACACGCGACCGACGAATTAATCGGCGTCGGCATGGCGCCGTTTTTCTACCTGCCGCACACGCTCTTCGTGGCTGAACGTGGGCGGGAGCACTTCGATCTCTCTATGAAGGCGCAGTATGAGCTGACGAAGCGCTTCAGCGCCGAAGGCAGTATCCGTCCGTACATCGTCCGCGATCCCGAGCGGGCAATGACTTTCCTGAAGACGTGGGCCACGGACACGAACGCTCACGTTCGCCGGCTCGTGTCCGAGGGGACGCGTCTCCGGTTACCTTGGGCGCCCCGAGTCGCATGGCTCGATCAGAACCCCGAGCGTGTGCTCGCATTGCTGGACCTATTGAAGGACGATCCCTCCACAATGGTGCGGCGCAGTGTCGCAAACAATCTGAATGACTTGGGAAAGCTGAGGCCGGACTTGTTGATCAGTACGGCCGGCATCTGGTTAAGAGACGCCGCGCCCGAGCGCCAGCAGCTCGTCGAGCATGCACTCCGCAGCGCCGTAAAACGTGGTGATGCGGGCGCACTCGGGCTGCTCGGTTACGGGCAAGAGCCGCGTGTGTCCGTAGAGGCGGTGGCCTTCAAGCCACGCCGAGCTCGGATCGGAGGAAGCGTCGAGATGACGTTCGCCCTCAAGAGCACGTCGAAGAGGCGTCAACAGCTGCTGGTCGATGTGGCTGTGCACTTCGTGAAGGCTCGCGGCGTCGGTGCGCCCAAGGTTTTCAAGCTGGGACGCACCGAGCTCCTGCCTGGCAAACGCGTTGATCTGAAAACCCGATTTTCATTGGCTATTCACACTACGCGCGTGCCGCGGCCCGGTCGCCATGTCGTGGACGTAATCGTAAACGGCCGCGCGATTCGCGCGGGGGCGTTTGAGGTCATGCCGGTCAATGCACGTTAGTCAACCCATACTCCGCTCGGAATGGACCCATGAAAAATTGGCTCGCCGCACTGGACGATTTCCGCAACTGGCTCATCGGCGAAGCCTAGTTCGGTGATGGCTTCGCTTTCTCTCCGGGCCTTGGAGCACGGGCGTTCGCCGATTTCCGCGTCCAGCGCCGCACAGGTATCAGGGCTGCGACTTCGGTTCTGCGAGGAAGCGCTCGATCAGGCGAGCCGCGATCTCAGCGTAACCGACATCGGACGCACCAGCACTCGACGCCTCGGCAAGGTAGTCGCCGTGTCCGCTTGGTAGGACGAGCAACCGCGCATCGGAGAACAGCCGCGACAGTTCAATCGCGTGTTCGAGCCGAGCGACGTCTCGATCTCCGGAAATGATCAGCGTCGGTGCGCGCACACCGCGCACGGCCGTATCGGGCACGTCGCGAAATGCCGCCATGCGCGCCGCGTCCTTGTCGTGCATGGTCTTCAGCTTCCGGGAATCGGGAGTCACCACCAGGAACGCGTCCTTCAGTGGCTGCGGCATGTTGGCGATGTCCGCCTGCCTGATGAACTCCCAGAGTTGTGGCTGCGCCCCCTCGCGTTTGGTGAAAGAGGACGCGAACACCAGCCTGCGTACGAGCTGCGGATATCGAATCGCCACCTGCAGGGCGACATTCGCGCCGTTGCTGAAGCCGAGCAGATCGGCCTGCGAGATGTTCAGATGTCGAGCCAGCCCGGCAACATCGTCGGCGGAACCCTCGAACGTGAATGGCTGATCGCGATCTGAAGTGCGGCCGTGTCCCTGTTCCTCAAGTACAACAACTCGCCGAGTCCTGGCGAGAACCGGGAGTATCCGGCCGAAGTTCGAGTCGATCGTTGATCCTCCGCCGTGGAGTAGCACGAGGGGTACTCCGTCGTGGCGGCCATAGACTTCGTAGTAGATCTGGATGCCGTTCACGAATGTTCGGCCGGTCTCAACTCGGGTCATGTTGTTGGTCTGCTGCTGGGTTGAATTCGCCGTCTGCTTCGGTGTTGCGTGCGCAACAGTGCTCCCGGCTAGGACACAGGCCGCGACAACAAGAACGAAAGAGTTTGTCATGGGGTGGCAACTCCCAGCTGTCGTCTCAGCCGCTCCAGCATCTGCAACCAGCTCGGATGCGCGCCGGTCCGCTTTGCCAACGACTCGCTGACATTCTGCTCGAGCGTCACGACGGTTTGCCCGCCACTTTCTGTGAACGTCACACGCACGATCGTGTTCGGCGGCCATTCCGGGTCGTGTCCCTGACTAGCTGGTGTTCGTGGCGTGCCATCCGCATCGGCGATCGTGGCCGTAAACACCAGCCGTTCGGGACGCACGACTTCGAGGTATGAGCCGATGGTCCAGCATTCGCCGAACGACGGGTTCCTGACACACCAGTGATATCCGCCGCCCTCGCGGACATCGAGGCGTACGATTTGAAGCGTACAGCCGTCTGGAGCGAACCACTCCTCCAGCAGATCCCGCTGCACCCAGGCGTCGAAGACCAGGTCGCGAGGCGCGTCGAACGTCTGCTGGATACGGACGAATGGTGTGTAGAACTTCCTTCCGGCAGCACCCTTCATCGCTTTCTCTCTCCATGTTGCTGACGTGCAGTCTGGCGATCCAAGAGGCCACGCAGGCGGCTGAAGGCACCTTGCCAGTAGCGGTGGTACTCCTCGGCCCACTCCGCCACCTCGCGAATCGGAACAGGATTCAGCTCGCGGATCTGCTGTCGGCCGTCGCGCCGCGTCTGAACGAGGTTCGCGCGCTCAAGGTAGGCAAGATGTTTAGAAATGGCCTGCTGTGAGACTCCGAAAGGCTCGCTCAGCTCCGTCACCGAAGCCGGACCTGCCCTCAACCGCGCGAGAATCGCCCTTCGGGTCGGGTCGGACAATGCAGCCAACGTCAGGCTCAACGAATCCACAACCATATGATTGTGCGTTTGAGGGGCGATGTCAAGCCCTTGGCGGGAATGTGTCTCCGGCGCTTGCCGTTCCGCGTGCTCGCCATTCAAACGGACAACGGCGCCGAGTTTCAATCACAGTTCCATTGGCACGTGGAAAGCTTGGACATCCGTGATGCGTACATCCGGCCGCGGACACCACACCTGAACGGCAAAGTGGAGCGATCGCATCACGTCGACCAGCAAGAGTTCTACCAGCTCCTCGACGAGAAGGGAATCTCCGACGACATTCACCTATTCAACGAGAAGCTACGGGAGTGGGAGGACTACTATAATTACCACCGCCCGCACGGAGCCCTGGACGGCCAGACGCCCTACGAGCGGCTCGTGGCCAAAACGAGAGCGGGAGTGTCACCCGCCGAGTGAGAACGTACAGTTGGAGATTGGCTCACCAGTCTGGACAACTTTCGCAACTGGCTCATCCATAGCGTTGCTTAAGATTAACGTGTCGAATCCTCACTTCGCGACGCGGAACTTAGGTGCGTGACTCCAGGCGCCCCGATCACCCGCTCCCATGTGTCAGGGTTTACGCCAAACCACCACGCTCTGCGATCAGCCTCATCGAAGCGCTGCTGACGAAGCTCCGATCATGGAACTGCTCGCCCCAGCCAAGGGGTGTCACGTCTCGATAGTAGTGTTCGGTCTCGTCATGGGCGCCGATCAGGCGCTTGCGCAGGGACGCGCGGACATTTGGATCTGCGCCGTGATCCAGAAGGAGTCGCGCGAAGGCGTCACTTTCGCGCATTGCCGATGGTTGGGCGACCACGGCGTTAAAAAGCGCAGTGTGGCCGCCGAACCCCTCGCCAACGTCGGCTTTGGCGTTCACATCGGCGCCGCGATCGATGAGCCAGCGAGCGATGTCGAGCTCGTAATAATCGACGCACATGTGCAGCAAGGTTCCACCGATGATGGGGGTTCCGCCCAACGCAAACGCGGGATCGGCGGGACAGCCCAGCGCGACAGGGAACATCTCTTCGAGCGAGAATGTCGCATTCAACAACCCGGGATCGCGGGAGACGAGGCGCTCGAGCAGATCGATGCGCCCACGATGCACCGCCATCGGCGCCGTGTCAGGCATGTCGATGCCGCGGCTCACGAAAAAATCCAGACACGCATGCTTGGCCTCGGGATTGCGACAGTACGTCGACAGCACCATCGCTATCGGCGCCAGCGGATCGCCGCGCTCGTCACACAGGCGGGCGCCGAGTTCGAGCTGCAGCTCGAGGCCCGAGAGGTGCAGCGTTTCGCACGGACCCATGACCGACCCGTCGACAGGCCGCGCACCCTTGCGGGACAGCAGTCGGGCCGTTTCGATCTGGCCTTGCAGGCAGGCCCGCTCGAACGCGAACTGCACATCGATCGCGCCATGCTGATGGAGCATCTCGATGATGCGGTCGCGCCCGAGATTGGCCGCGTACGACATCGGAGGTCCCCAGTTGCCTGTCACACCGCGCGCGTCTTCATGCAGGAGTGCGGGATGACGAAGCACGAGCTGCCGCACGGCTGCAAGATCGTCGCGACAGATCGCGTCGGTCATGCGGCACGCAAGCACCAGCCGCGGCCAGCTTGGCAGACCGTAGCTTCGCGCCAGCACAAGCTGCGCATGTGAAAGCCGTGCTAGCGTCGGCACAGGCGAATCGGGATAATTCCCGCGAAACTCGGCAACAGCATCCGCGTTGCCGCGTCTCACTGCACGGAGAAGATCCTTGGCCTGATGTTTCAGCTGATCGAGGTCGGGACGAACCGGCAGGTGACGAGCGGGCATGACGAGCCTCCCTTAAGGTGGCCCCGTGTCCGCTCGGTTGGGCCTGAGGAGGTTCGTGTCGAACCTGAACTTTTTACCAGCCAATCAGGTGGACTCAGTCCTGCCCGCGGACGGGAGGCGTCCTGCACGCCGATAGCAGGATACACCAGTTCACCATGAGCTTTCGATTTTTCCTTCCTACTTAGTTCTTATTTGCCGCCTGCTGGAAGCCGAGAAGCTCTAGTCGGCGCCAGTGTACGGCTGCGGCAGATGTCGATCACGATCGTATGGCGGCTTCTGCCGAGCGGGCATTAGGTAATCCGGGAAATCCGTCAGCCAGGACTCCCGCTCCGATTCGGTCGCGTAGAACGCGAAGTACAGGCGCGTGTCCTCCTCGCTGCCTGTGCCGAGCAGATCCACGTGCCACACTCCCGCGTCATCGTCCGATTCGAGCGGCGCCTCGTCGTGCAGCGATTCCGACCACAGGTGGAAATACAGCTCGCGATCGCTCAGATGGTCCGTCTGGCTGATGAAGACGCGCATCCGCGCAAGGCTGTGAATTACCTCCCATAGCCTCGCAGTCAGCCGGTCATCATTCATTGCACTTGGCTCCGGTAGCTCCACGCCTACCTTGATCAGCCGATCGAAATCGGTCGTGAAGGGGCCATTCTCGAATGCCAGGACGCGGCGCCACGGCGAGCGCATGTGGCTCGTCACCTTCATGCACTACGATTTAGGCTATTTCGACGACGAGACGTGCCGGCTCGAACCGATCGAGAATCCGTTCGGACCGAAGGTGTTACCCATGTCTCCGGAATGAACTGTTACCCATGTGTCCGGAATGGACCGGAGGCGGATGGCTCCTCAGGCTGGATTCGAACCAGCAACCCTCCGGTTAACAGCCGGATGCTCTGCCGTTGAGCTACTGAGGAACATAAGGTGCGACGCGAAAGACCGGCAGGAACCCCTCATTGTAAGGGGCGGGACGGAACGTGGTCAAACGTTCCGCCCTTTGATAACGAGAACGTAGAACCCCAGAACCAGAACCAAGAAACCCAGCACCCAGCACCCAGCACCCAGAACCTACATTACATGGGTGCCGTAATCTTCACCGCCTCCTGAATCGTCGTCTCCAGCGCCGCACCCGCGGGAATCGATACCTCTTTCCCTCGTGTCGCAAGCACAGCGCCCGTGCCGGCTCCGCCGCCAATGCCCGCGCCGATCGCCGCGCCCTTCTTGCCCCCCGCAATCGCGCCGATCGTCGCACCGACGCCGGCGCCGATGCCGATCTTCGTGGCATCCTCACCCTTCGTCGCCGGCGCCTGGCGGAAAATGCGCGTGGTGGCGATCGTGTAGGGCGTGTTCGCCACGGTCACCCGATTGAAACGGATCGCCACCGACGCGCGGCCCTTCACCTTCGCAGACCGTACGGCCGACACCACCGTGCCCGTCACCGGCGCGCCTTCCGGAATCATCGTCATCCCGCTGACCAACACCGGCTTCGCCACCCTCGCACGCACGGCCTGCTCCGCACTCGATGTCTCCGACGACACAGGAGTCTCGAGAATCAGATGCAGCTCCGTGCCGGCTGGAACCTCCATCTCCATCATCTTCGAACCCTGCGAAGCAGCCGTCGCGGCCGAAGCGGGCGCGCGCATGTCAGCTCCCGGCGTCGACGCCGGTGTGCCGGAAGGCGCCGCGGCAGTCGCGGCTGGCACGCTCGGTGCGCCCGCTGCGGGGGCGTTGAGCTCGTTCCCCTGCGGCGGCGCGGTGCCCGGTTGCGCGCCAGGTTGTTCACTCGGCGATCCGCAGGCGAGCGTCAGGATGAGCATCGACGAGAGCGCCGCGAGTTGAATGTCGTTTCGCATGTTGTCCTTTCGCGGCGGGTCTACAACGCAAGACCCGCCCTACTGTTCCAGCTTTCAGCCCCCAGCCTCTAGCCTCCAGCTCCCAGTCCCTATTTAACGCTGCCTTCGACTTCGATCTGCATCGTACCGCGATACGCGTTCGACACCGGGCAGCCTTTGTCGGCTTCCTTCACGAACGTCGCGAAATCGGCAGGCGTCATCCCTTCGAGCCCTTCGACGACGACCTTGAGCTTCGACGAGACAATCTTGATGCCGGCGTCGCTCTTGTCAGCGGCGACGGTCGCGGTCACGTGCGTCTTCGCCGCCTTGCCGCCACGCTTGCCGAGCGCGCCGTTCATCGCCATCGCAAAGCACGCGGCGTGCGCCGCCGCCATCAGTTCCTCGGGACTCGTCTTGCCGGCCGGCTCTCCGATGCGGTTGGGAAACGTGACCGGCAGCGAGAACGCGCCGCTCCCCGCCTTCGCCACGCCATTGCCATCCATCAACCCGCCTTCCCAATCCGTCGTCACGCTACGTTCGAATGTCGCCATCTCTCTCCTCCAGAAAGCCGACCTCAAGGTCGGCGCTACATTTACCTTAGGTTAACCTCAACCGTCTGCCTTAGGCTTCTTCGCTTTGCGAACCGCCGGTTTCGATCGGCCGGTGAATCGAAGCTGAATGAGCATACCGACCAAACCGATCGCGATCCAGCTGGCGAGAACCCATCGCCGGCCCGGCGAAAGATCGAACGGATACACCATCCAGACAGATGGGCGGCGCGTAATGCCGGCGCTCGCTCCCTGGAAATGCATGGCGCCCCACAGCATGAACCAGCCGCCCGCAAACGCTGTCGCGATGATGATGACGTACCGCTGCAAGACCATGGCCGTTCCGGCGCCGGCTACGGCAGCAAGAATGACCACGAAGGCGTGGGGATCGCTTCCCAGCCGGCTCCAGATCATGTGAACACCGACCGCACCGATCACGGCACCGATGAGCGCGACGCCGACGAAGTATCCGAAGAACATGATCATGGCGCCGACCGCGCCGGCGCCGAGTGCCACAAACAGCATCAGCGTGCGGTCTCCGCCGCCAACGAGCGTGGTGGCGATAGCCGCACCCATCGCAAAGCCGGAAAGCGTCAGCACGAAGCGAAACAGGCGATAGCCCGCTGCCCAGGCAATGAGGCTTCCGAAGATGAGGAGTGCGAGCAGGGCGGGCTGATAAGCGGTCGGTATCACTACACTTCCCTCCGCCCTTCCATCGCTTTGTGCATGGTCACCTCGTCGGCATATTCCAGGTCGCTGCCCACCGGAACGCCCATCGCAATGCGCGTCACCTTCACGCCGAGCGGTTTGAGCAACCGCGCCAGATACAGCGCTGTGGCCTCACCTTCGACATTGGGATTGGTCGCCAGGATGATCTCCTCGACTCCCCCTTCGCCGACGCGCGTCAGCAATCCCTTGATCTTCAGCTCGTCCGGACCGACGCCCTGCAGCGGCGACAGCGCACCCATGAGCACGTGATAGACACCCTTGAAGTCACGCGTCTTCTCGATCGCGGTGACGTTCTGCGGCTCTTCGACGACGCAGATCAGATGGTGATTGCGCGTCTCCGAGCTGCAGTACATGCAGGGATCGACATCCGTCGTGTTGCTGCACACCGAGCAATACGTGACGCGATCCTTGACCTCGCGAATGGCGTCGATCAACCTGTCGGCCTCCTCGCGCGGCGTCCGAAGGATGTGAAACGCCAAGCGCTGCGCGCTCTTCGCACCGATGCCCGGCAGCCGCTTGAGCTGATCGACGAGTCTGGTTAAGGGCTCGGGGTACGACAATTAGGATATCCCGGGTATTTTAAGCCCGCCCATCATGCCACCCATCTGCCGGCTGAGCTCTTCGTCGGCTTTGCGGTGCGCGTCGTTGATGGCGGCCAGAATCAAATCCTGCAGCATCTCCACATCCTCTTTGGAGACGACCTCGGGATCGATCGTGAGGCTCTGAATCTGCTTGCTGCCGTTGACGACGACCGTCACCATCCCGCCGCCGGCCGACGCTTCGACGCGCATGTCGGCCATCTGCTTCTGCAGACGCTCCTGCATCTGCTGCGCCTGCTTCATCATTTGGTTGATGTTCATGGGTCGTTAACCGTTAGCCGTGTACAGTTCGTCGTTTACCGTTTACCGGTTGCAGGTTCATTCGTCGATTTCTTCGACGTTTTCGATCTCGGCGGGGAACACGTCGAGCATCGCCTGCACCGCGCTATCCCCCATGGCTGTCGTCTTGAGGTCGGCCATCTTCGACTGAGCCGCAGCCACAACGGGGCCAGCGATGACCGCCTCCGCGCTTGCCGGTACTGCGGTGCCCTCCGCCTGAGCGGCGCCGACGGATATCTTCTTGCCGGCCACCGCCGACGCAATCTGCTCGAGCCACTGCCGGTTTTGATCGAGCTGCTCGCGCAGCGTGCGATGCGCCGGCAGAAACGTGAACGTCACCCGATCGGGACCGAACTCAATCTTCTGCGCCTGCGCAACGACCGTGTTGTAGAAGAACACCTTCGACTTGCGAATCTCCATCAGGAACGCATCCCGCGCGCCCTCGCCGGGTGACGCCGGGTCCACAGGACCCGGCCTACGTACTGCATCGTCGGGCGGGGCCACAGGACTGGGCCGGCGTGCGACAGGGGGCACGACAGGCGCCGCGCGCGGCGGTACGTAGGGCGGGTCCTGCTTTTTGGACCCGCCGGGCGCCGGGTCCACAGAACCCGGCCTACGTACGTCTCCAATCCCCGCCAGCAGCTCCGCCAGCGGCACGAGCTTGCGCAGATGAATCCAGCGCAGCAGCGCCATCTCGAGGTGATAGCGCGGCTGAGTGGCGTTTCGAATCTCGAACTCGGCCTTCGACAGCAGATCGAACGACCTGAGCAGATCCTCGCGCGAGAAGCGCTGAGCCAGCGCCTTCATGCGATCGCGCTCGCTCTCCGCGGCGATCTCCGGATCCCCGATGCGCGACGGATCGACCGACAGCACCAGCAGATCGCGGACCACACGCGCGAGCTCACGGACCACCGAGCGCAGGTCGTATCCAAGCTCGACCGCACGACCGGACAACTCGAACGCGGCGGCCGGCGTTTCGTCGGCCACCGCCGTCACGATGTCGAGCACCAGGTCGCGGCCGACCAGCCCCAGCACCGTCGCGACGTCCTCGGACGAAATCTTCTGTCCCGCAAACGCGATGACCTGATCGAGCGCGCTCTGCGCGTCGCGCATGCTGCCTTCGGCGGCCCGCGCGATCAGCAGCAGCGCCGCATCTTCAACCTTGAGCTTTTCAGCGGTCGCGATCGTGCGAAGCTGGTCGGCAATCTGCTTGCTCGAGATCGTCTTGAACTCGTAGACCTGCGAGCGCGACAGCACCGTTTCCGGAATCTTCGACAGCTCGGTCGTCGCCATCATGAAGATGACGTGCGGCGGCGGCTCCTCGATCGACTTCAACAGCGCGTTGAATGAGTGATTCGAGAGCTGGTGCACTTCGTCGATGATGAACACCTTGTAACGGTTGCGCACCGGCATGATCGAGAGGCCGGCGATGATGACCTCGCGGACGTTGTCCACCTGCGTGTGCGTGGCAGCATCGATCTCGAGCACGTCGATGTCGCGTCCTTCCGCAATCTCGCGGCACGCATCACATTTTCCACACGGATCCGCCGTCGGCCCCTTCTCGCAGCTCAGCGCCCGCGCCAAAATCCGCGCAGTTGTCGTCTTGCCGACGCCGCGGGGGCCCGCAAACACGAATGACTGGGCGATTCGTCCGCTCTTAATCGCATTGGCGAGCGTACGTGTGACAGCCGGCTGACCGACGACATCATCGAATTGCTGCGGACGCCACTTGCGGGCGAGAACTTGGAAGGACATGACGGAGGTTCGAGGGTTCGTCGGATGCTTTAGAGGCCCGGAGGGCCTGCGGCACAGCTCAGGGACTACTTAGCGCTGCTGCCTTCCGGCCCTGACGCGGTTCATAGACTGAGATTGCACAGGTTCCGGGCCACTAAAGAACCCGAACGACCAGTCTATTCCGTGCGCTCTCCGACGATCAAGCGCCAACCTGGCGCCAGTTGGGCCGCACGACGGCACGACAGCACGAGGCTGTCCTCTCGCGCGATGCCCTGGCCGGCGATATCGAACGCGGTACCGTGATCGACCGACACTCTGACGACCGGCAAACCGACGGTGATATTCACGCCGTTGTCGCCGTACACGGCCTTGAACGGCGCGTGCCCCTGATCGTGGTAGCAGACGACGACAATCCGCCATTTGCCGCGGACGGCGGCCGGTATGAGCGCGTCGGCCGGCAGCGGTCCCACGACGTTCAGACCCTGCGCCTTTGCGCGAGCGACTGCTGGCTCGAGCAGGTCGCGCTCTTCGCGCCCGAACAGACCACCTTCACCTGCATGCGGGTTCACGCCCGCGAGCCCAATGGGCTCGTTCGTCCAGCCGAGCGCCTTCGCGAATGCGCCGGCAAGTGCAAGAATCTCGTCCGTCCGCTGCGGCGTGATGAGCGCCACTGCGTCTTTCAGCGACACGTGCGTGGTCAGGTGGAAGAAGTACAGCTCGCCAGCAGACAGGACGAGCGAGAAGTTCTTCACGCCGAACTCGTGCGCGAGCAGCTCGGTATGCCCCGGCCACTCGTGTCCGCCGGCGTGCATCGCGGCCTTGTTCAACGGCGCCGTGACGATGCCGTCCACTTTGCCGGCCTTGGCCAAGGCGCACGCCGCGACGACGAAGCGGTACGAGGCGTCGCCGGCGACGCTACTGATCCTGCCCGGAGGTACGGGCGGCAACGACTCTCCTGGCTGGACGATCTCGATGAGCTGCGAATCGTTCTGGGCTTGCCGCGGATCGTCAATCACCCTCACGACCGAGGGATCTCGCCCGATCAGCGACACTGCGCTGCGCATCGCGGCGGCATCGCCGATCGCGACGGGAATGCACACATCGCGCAGATCAGGATGCAGCAGCAGCGTCTTTGCTGCGATCTCCGGACCGATGCCGGCAACATCGCCCAGCGTGACCGCAAGTGTCGGCTTCATCAACCCTTCAACCCTTTCAATATTTCAACCGCTCGGACGAGCGCATCTTCGCCGCCAAAGCCTCCGGCCTTGGTGAAGAGCGGCATCCCGTCGGCACGTCCGCTCACGACGAATCCAAATGGAATGCCTTCGTGAAGAGCATCGACAATTCGAATCGCTGTGGCGCCAAGCCGCCCGAGCGCCGCGCGTGCGCCGTCTCCACCAATCAGACCGAGCACGTCCCACCGCTCCCGCTCGACACGCTCGGCAAATGTTGCAGAAATCTGCTCGGCCTTTCCCGTCAGAACGACAACATCGGGGAATACGTGCGCAAGCCGCGCGACTTGCGCGTGCGATGCAGGGTTGAGAGACGTCACCTGGATAAGAATACGAGAATTCTCAGCGCCCCTGCGCGCCGGAGCCTTGGAGGGCCGGACCCCACCTAAATGGTCCCATCGAGCCGCCATCGCTTCGGCAAGTCCCGCCGAACCGACCGGGATGACCCTCGGCCCCGCCGCATCAATTGCCGACGCAATCGCCGCGAGATCCTCGTCTGTCGCTGCATCAACCGTCACGATCTGTACGTAGGGCCCGGCTTTAGCTGGGCTCTTCACGCACATCGACCCAGGAATCAACACTCCCAGATCACCGGTGGTCACCGGCGTCACCGGATCGCGACCGATGGCCGACTGCTCGACAGGCCGTCCGTCAACGAGAAGGTGATTCGCGCGGACAATCCGGCCCATCTTCGGATAGGCAGGGCACACAACTGCAAGCGCATCAGGGTACTTCTTGCGCCAGATCGACAACGCTCCCGCAACCTGTCCCGGCACAGACCCGCGCATCGTGGAATCGATTTTCAGGTAGATGCGATCGATGCCTGCATCGACAAGCTTCGCGACCGCATCGGCCGTCAGCTTCTCGGCGGCCGCGTGGTCGAGCGCGCGCACATCAGTCGCAACCGCGAAGACCTGAGAGCACGTAGAGTCCGGCTCCTTGACCGCCGAAGCCTTGGCGAAGGCGGTCAGCCGGACCGCCGCTGTCGTAGGGCTCGGCTTTAGCCGAGCGTTCTCCAAAATCAGCAGCGCCTCCCATCCCCGCCTCGCGAACTGCACTGCGGTGTCAGCAGCGCCGGTCAAATCGTCGGCAATCAGCCCGAGTGCGCATGTCGGATCCGCTGCCACGGGCTCATTCTACTTGGCACAGGGCTTCAGCCCAGCGACGGCGACTCTGCCGGCGTCACGGCAATTTCAAGCTTCTCCGTGCGCCGGATGATCGTGAACATGGTTTCCTGTCCGATGCGATCCTCAGTAAGCAGACGATGAAGCTGATCGATGCTCGCCACGCTGTGGCCGGCCAGGCCGACGATCATGTCACCTTCGCGTAGCAGACTTTTCGCCGCCGGGCTGTTTGGTTCGATCGTCGCGACCAGGACACCGGTCGAAACCGCGAGACTGTAGAACCGCACGATCTGCCGCGCGATGGGCGCGTTCTGACCGGCGACACCCATGTACGAGCGCCGAATCCGGCCGTCCCTGATCAGCCGCCCGACGACAAATTGAGCGGTGTTCGCGGCAATGGCGAAGCAGAGCCCCTGAGCCCCGGAGATGATGGCGGTGTTGACGCCAATCACCTCCCCGCGCGAGGTCACCAGCGGCCCGCCGGAGTTGCCGGGATTCAGCGCGGCGTCGGTTTGGATAATGTCGTCCATCAGCCTCCCCGATCGCGAGCGGAGCGATCGGCCGAGCGCGCTGACGACGCCCGCCGTGACGGTGGCGGAAAATCCGAGAGGATTGCCGATGGCGATGACGAGCTGGCCGACGCGAATCGCCTGCGAGTCGCCGAGCTTCAACGCCGGCAGATCTGTCGCCGAAGCGCGCACCACGGCGAGATCGGTATCGGGATCCTCGCCGATCAGAGCGGCCGGCAGTCGGCGCCCATCGGACAGCGACACGTGGATCGTCCGCGCGTTGTGAATGACGTGGCTGTTCGTGAGAATCAGGCCGTCCGGCGTAAATACGAACCCGGAGCCCTGGCCGCCTTGCCCGCGCCGTCCAGTGTCGTGTCCGACCTCGATGGTGACGACCGACGGTCCTACCTGATCGACCGCACGCACGACCGCCTGCGAATATGCGTCTAAGAGCTCTTGTTCGAGAGTGTCCATGAATGCGAATGCGCGGCTAAAGCCGCGCCCTACGTCATTGGACGCGTAAGTCGCGCTTCAGGATCTTTCCGGTGGCGCTCGTCGGCAGGTTCTCGCGGAACTCGATGTGCCGCGGATATTTGTAGGCGGCCAACTGCTCTTTGCACCAGAAGCGCAGCTCGTCCTCGGTCACCTCGACGCCTGGCTTCTTCACCACGAACGCCTTCACTTCTTCGCCGAGCCGCTCGTCGGGAACGCCGATGACGGCCACCAGCGAAACAGCGTGGTGCGCCAACATGACTTCCTCGATCTCGCGCGGGTACACGTTATAGCCGCCACGCAGAATCATGTCCTTCTTGCGATCGACGATGCTGAGGTAACCATCGGCATCGAACGTGCCGATGTCGCCGGTGTGGAACCAGCCGTTCCGGAGAGCGTTGGCCGTCGCCTCGGGCTGTTTGTAGTAGCCCTTCATCACGTTGTGGCCCCGAATCACGATTTCACCCGCCGTGCCCGTTTCCACCTGCTCGTCCTTGTCGTCGACGATCATGATCTCGACCGCGAACAGCGGCTGCCCCACGGTTCCCGGCTTCGAGGGACGATCGAGATGGTTGAAGCTCGCCACCGGCGCGGTCTCCGACAAGCCGTAGCCTTCAATGATGCGCACACCGAAGGTGGTCTCGAAGTCCTTCATCAGCTCCACCGGCATCGGCGCACCGCCCGACACCACCAGCCTCAACGTCGCTGCCGCATTCGTCACATCTATCTGTTGCTCGCGCGCATACTTCAGCACGGCCCAATACATCGTCGGCACGCCAATCCAGTGTGTGACGCGCTCGCGCGCCATCGTGGCGAGCAGCGCGGCGGGATCGAAGCGAGGCAGCAGGACAAGGGTGCCGCCCAGATGAAGATAAGCGAGCATCTGCGCCGTCTGCGCCGTCGCATGGAACAACGGCAAAGTGATCGCCGTCGCATGGCGCCCGCTCTCATCAGAAGACCCCGCGCACAACTCTGCGGAGACCATCCCGTTCATCACCATGTTCAGATGAGTGAGCTCCGCACCCTTCGGTTGCCCGGTCGTGCCCGATGTATACAGAATGACGGCGGTGTCGTTCGGCTCCGTGTCGCAGGTATCGAACGTCGCGGGTTGCCCGCCGATGAACTGATCGAGCACGATCGTGTCGGCATCAGGATCCATCGCCTTCTCAACGTTGCTCGGGGCAGGCAGCACGATGAGCTGTCTGCAGGAGGGCACTACCGCGACCGCGGCTCTCGCCGCTTCCGCCATTGGTAATTCTGGCGTGCCTTGAAAGCAGAACATCGCTTTCGCATCGCTGTCGCGGAGGTGATAGGCAATCTCGCGCGGCTTCAGGAGCACGTTGAGCGGAACAACGGTCGCGCCCGCCTTGAGAATGCCGAAATACGCCGCGGGAAAGTAGGGCAGATTTGGGCACAACAGCGCAACATGATCGCCTCGCCGGATACCTGACGCCGCCAAGCCGTTGGCAATCTGATTCGACCACGCATTGAGCTGGCCGTAGCTCATGCGCTTGTCGCCAAAGACGATGGCTTCGCCCTCCGGCCTGCGCCGTGCGTGCTGCTCGAGCACCGCGGATAGATTCAACATCGCGGATTAGAGAATAACGCGATTAGGACGTGTCAGACGGTTACCGATAGACGCTTCCCTGTTCGGTGCCGATATATACCACCATGAATGGCAGCCCGGCAGAGGCCGAGACCCCCAGCAACGATCTCGTGCTCGTCGTCGAGGACGAAACGGCCGTCCGTTCGTTCTGCTGTGCAGTTTTGCGCCGCTTTGGCTATCGCGTACTCGAGGCCGCTGGCCCGGTAGAGGCGCTCGAAACCCTGCAGCAGTTGCCCGGACCGGTGAGCCTGGTGCTCACCGACGTCACGATGCCCGGGATGAATGGGAAGGAAATGGTGAGGCGGATCGATCGGGAGCAGCTGCCTAACCTGAAGGTGCTCTATATGTCTGGCTACACGGAGAACATCGAGCCTGGTGTCGACCTTCTCGAGAAGCCGTTCACCTCTGCAGACCTATTGAGACGCGTCCGCGCCGCATTGGATAAGTCCACCACGTAGGGCGGGTCTTGATTTTTAGACCCGCCGCGCTACCTGCGAACTGACGCAGGCTCTGGCTCCAACTCGCGCCAGCCCTGGGCCTTCCATGCGCACAGCAGCTCGTGCTGCCGCCGCAACATACCTGCCCGCTCCGTATACCGCTCGACCCGCGAAATGCCGTCGGGGGAGGTGACGACCACCTCATACCAAAGCATCGCCTCGCGTGCCTCGCAGGACATCCGCTGCTCGCCCTTCGAGAATAGCCAGGTCATAGGATCTGGTTATCGGCAGGTCAGTCGGTAGTCGGCAGTCGGCAGTCGACAGTGATCAGTCTCAGTCAGTAGTCGGCAGTCCCAGTCGACAGTGCCAGTCGACAGTGCCAGTCGGCAGATTCAGCTTCAACCGGCTGAACGGCGAAGAGTTACGCAGTTATCGTGGATGATACAAAATATTCGGCCGGCTGAAGACTGATGACTCGTGACCGAGACTGTCAACTGCTGACTGAGACTGATCACTGCCGACTAACGACTGCCGACTCCGAAGGTCACTCCCATTCAATCGTCGCCGGCGGCTTGTTTGTCACGTCGTACAGCAGGGCGCCAACGCCGGGGATGGCTAACACGGCGGTGCTGAGGCGTTCGATGACAGGCCATGGCAGCTTCGAGTACTGGGCCGTCATGCCGTCGTTCGATTCCACCGGCCGGATGACGATCGCCGATTCTCCGTTGCGCTTCAGCGGAAGCAGGACGACCGGACACTGCCAGATTTTTTTCTGCGTGTCGTATTCCGCGAGGATATCTCGCACGCGCGCGTCGGCTTCGCGCAGCACATCGAGGCCTTCACGCGACGTGGTCGTCGGTTCGACTCGAAATTCGTCGATCGATCCCTTCGAGCCCGCCCAGAACACCACGCGGTTCACATCGCGCAGCGCATTCGTGATCACGGGAGACAGCTCTGCGACACGCCCTTCGTCGTAGCCACCTGTCAGCAACGCCGTATGGGCGTACGTGCGTTCGTCACCCTGCACGCCCACACCGCGGACGGGAAGCACGCGCGCCGTCAAGTTGAAGCCGGACACGACCTCGGTCAGCTTCGCGTTCTCCGACCAGGCAGCGGGCGCGTCGGTGCAGAGGAATCGCACGGCGAGGCCCGGCCCCGGAAACGGCTGCTTCTCGATCAGGCGCGGCGGGAGCCCAAGGGCCCGGCCGATCTCGCGGACTTCATCCTTGTAGAACTGCACGAGCGGCTCGACGATCTCGCCGGCGGCGATCCGGAGCAGCAGCTCAGGCACCCGGTTGTGGTGGGTCTTGATGAGCGCCGATTCGCGCGTCCCCCCGGACTCGATAGTGTCCGGATAGATCGTTCCCTGCCCCAGCAGCCACTCTTCTCGTGGAAGATGCGCGAGCACGTCACTCTCAACGGAGAGAAATGCCGAGCCGATTAGCTTTCTCTTGGTTTCGGGGTTTGTCTCGTCGCCGACCGCCGCGAGAAACTCGGACGAGGCATCGCGCAGCCGGACATTCTTGAATCCGGCCTTCTCGTACGCGGCCATCACGTCGGCCGATTCATTCTTGCGCATGAAGCCGGTGTCCACATACACACCGTGCACGCGATCCTGGCCGAGCGCGTCCGCGCACAGCTTGTAGGCCACCGTCGAGTCGACGCCGCCGCTGACGAAGAACAACACCTTCCTGTCCGGACCGACGGACGCACGGACATCGGCTTTGATCGCTTCGATCGTCTCGGCCGAAGACGGTTTCCAGTTGGACTCGCATCGGCACACGTTGCGAATGAAGTTGCGCAGCAGTTGCTGGCCGTGCTCGGTGTGGGTTACTTCAGGATGAAACTGCACGCCGTAGATCTTCTTGCCCGCGTGGCCCATTGCAGCGACCGCGCAATCATCAGTCGAGCCGAGCACCTCGAACCCGTCTGGCAGCGTTTCGACCGAATCGCCATGGCTCACCCACACCCGGCTGGATTCGGGAACAGCGTCGAACAACTCGGTGGCACAGGGCTTTAGCCCTGTCGCAAGCCGTAGGTTCGCCAGCCCGTACTCGCTCGAGAAGCTCGGCTTGACGACGCCACCGGGCATCGTCGCAGCGAGTAACTGGTGACCGTAGCAGATGCCAAGGATAGGCACGCCCATCGCGAGGATCGAAAGATCGACACGCGGAGAACCGGCATCGGTGACGCTGCGCGGCCCGCCGGAGATGATGATGCCGCTGATGCCTGCGAGTTGTTCGCTGTTGGTGTCGATCGGCAGGACGTGGCTCTGAATTCCCGCTTCGCGCACGCGCCGTGCGAGCAAATGACAGTACTGTCCGCCCGCATCGAGAACCGCGATACCGTGCACGGGGGAATTATAGTCGACAGTCGACAGTCGGCAGTCGTTAGTCGGCAGTCTCAGTCAGTAGTCTTCAGTCTCAGTCGATAGTCATCAGTCTCGTCTAGCCGCGCTGCTTGCGGTCACTTGCACGCAAGTACTTGATGAGTCCGGTCAGCATCCTGGCAATTTCTTCGTACTTTCGAGACAACTCGCTCAGCTCTGTGTTATCCAGATACCTCCTCCCGTGCGCTACAGCCAGGTGCGCACGGACCTCGTGCGCGGAGCCACGGGCGATAAAGAGGTATTTTGCGAACTGGCGATCGCTCTGCTGCCCAAAACCCTCAGCGATATTCGCCGGCACGCCTCCGGACGCAGCAGCCAGCTGCGCTCTGAGATCGCAGTCCGTGCGTACTTTCTGGCGTTCCAAGAGCTCAGAAACGGCAGCGCAGGCGGCTAGAGATTTCCGATAGACGACCAATTCATCAAGTGTCCGTGCAAGCATGCCGGTCGGAAGGCACAACCCATGCCAGCCGATGACTATCGACCGCCAGACTGAGACTGGAGACTGCTGACTGAACTGGAGACTCCCGACTGAGACTGATCACTGCCGACTGACGACTGCCGACTCGCGTTCTACTTCTTCTTCAGAAACGCGCGCATCCGTTCCTGCGCTTCCTCCGATACGCGGCGCATCGCAATGGCTTCTGTGGTCAGCGGCGTGACGGCGTCGACCGGACGGTTGGCGATCTGGCGAAGCAGCGTCTTCGCCGCCGACATGGCTTCCCGACCGTTCGCCAGAATCTCGACGAGATACTGCTGCACGGTGCGATCGAGTTGATCGGTGGCGACGACGGCGTGCACGAGGCCGATTTCGCGCGCACGCTCGGCGTGGAAGCGGCGGCCGGTCACGAATAGCTCGCGCGCGGCCGACATGCCGATCTTCGCAAGCACGTAGGGAGCAATGATCGCAGGAAGGAGTCCGAGCTTCACTTCGGTGAACCCGAACGTCGCGCTTTCATCGGCCAGCGCGATGTCGGCCACTGCCACGAGCCCAGCGCCGCCACCAATCGCGGCTCCGTGCACGCGCGCGATGACAGGAACAGGCAGCGTGTCGATCGCCTCGAACATCGCCGCCGCGTCGCGCGCGTCGCGCACGTTGTCGTCGCGCGTGTAGCCCGCCATCTTCGTCATCCACGCGAGGTCGGCGCCCGCGCAGAACGACGGCCCCGTGCCGGCGATCACGACCGCACGAACCTGCGGATCGGCCGCGGTGCGTCTGGCCCACTCGGCGACTTCTGCGATCATGTCCTCGTTGAGGGCGTTGCGCACGTCGGGACGGTTCAAGACGAGATATTCGACGTCGCCGTCGCGTCGCCGCTCGATGTATGTCGGTTCGTTCATCTACATCCTGAACACGCCGAACTTCGGTGGCGGCATCGGTGCGTTGAACGCGACCGACAGGGCGTGAGCCAGTGTCGGCCTGGTTTCGATCGGATCGAGGATGCCGTCATCCCATAGGCGTGCGGTCGAAAAATAAGGCGACCCTTCTGATTCGTACTTGTCCACGATTGGCTGGCGGATCGCGTGCTCGGCGGCAGCGTCGAGCACCTTGCCTTCGCGCGCCATCTGATCGCGCTTGACCGTGCTCAGAACGCTGGCCGCAGTCTCAGCACCCATCACCGAAATGCGTGCGTTCGGCCACATCCAGAGAAAACGCGGGTCGTAGGCGCGGCCGCTCATCGCGTAGTTGCCGGCGCCGAACGAGCCGCCGGTCATGACGGTAAATTTCGGCACGACGGAGTTCGCAACGGCGCTCACCATCTTGGCGCCGTCCTTCGCAATGCCGCCGCGCTCGACCTGCTGCCCGACCATGAAGCCGGTGACGTTCTGCAGGAACACCAGCGGGATGCTCCTGAAGTTGCACAGCTCGATGAAGTGCGTCGCCTTGAGCGCCGACTCGGAGAACAACACACCGTTGTTCGCCACGATACCGACGAGAAATCCATCGAGCCGCGCGAAACCAGTCACAAGCGTCGTCCCGTACCGCGCCTTGAACTCATCGAACCTGGAGCCGTCGACAATACGGGCGATCACCTCGCGAACGTCGTAAGGCCGTCGCACATCCGCGCTGACGATGCCGTACAGCTCCTCGGGATCGTAGGCGGGCTTCTCCGGGGTCGTCCGATCCGTCGGGAGAGTCTTGACGATGTTCAGCGTGGACACGATCGTGCGACAGAGCTGAATCGCATGATCGTCGTTGTCGGCGAGGTAATCGGCCACTCCCGACACCTGCGTGTGCACGTCGGCGCCGCCGAGGTCCTGTGCGCTCACCTCTTCCCCGGTTGCGGCCTTCACGAGCGGTGGCCCACCCAGAAAGATCGTCCCCGTCCCCTTGACGATGATGGTCTCGTCGGACATCGCCGGTACATACGCGCCACCAGCAGTGCACGAACCCATCACCACCGCGATCTGAGGGATCCGCTCGGCAGACAGCCGTGCCTGATTGAAGAAGATTCGCCCGAAATGCTCGCGGTCCGGAAACACCTCTGCCTGCAGCGGAAGGAATGCGCCGCCCGAATCGACGAGATACAGACACGGCAGCCGATTCTCAAGCGCGATCTGCTGCGCTCGAAGATGCTTCTTCACCGTCACCGGGTAGTACGTTCCGCCCTTTACGGTCGCGTCATTCGCTACGATGACCACGTCGCGGCCCGACACATGACCGACGCCGGTGACAATGCCCGCGCCCGGCGCGTCTTCGTCGTACACGCCGTAGCCGGCGAGCGGCGAGAGCTCGAGGAAGGTCGAGCCCGCATCGATGAGCCGCGCGATACGCTCGCGAACGGGCAGCTTCCCCTGCGCACGATGCCGCTCGACGTACTTCGAACCTCCGCCTTCTCTGGCCGCAGCGATGCGCGCGCGCAGATCGCCGACCACCTTGAGCATCCGCTCGCGGTTGGCTTTATACGTGGCGCTGTTCGTGTTGATGAGCGTCTCGAGAATCTGCATGAATCAGCCCTTCGGGCACCTCAACCTCCGCGGCGAGAAGATACTGCGCGTACGTCTTGCCCTGTGCGTCGAGCAGCAAGGACAGCGTGCCACCGCCGCCGAGACTGCGATGCAGCAGGAAGTTCACCGCGAGAAGATTCGGCAACTCGAAGCGCTCGACCTCGCCCTGGCATACATCATCAAAGTGTCGCTTCACAAACGCCGGTGTGAGGTGCTCGAGGATCCACTCGTAGATCGCTTCCGAGCGCGCGATAACGCCGATGTTGGCGGTATCGCCCTTGTCGCCCGATCGCGCGAGGCACAGCTTCATCAGCGGCACGCGTACGGTGCGCCGGTCAGATGGCACTGTCATCTTCTCCCACAATGACCCGCTGAGCGACAGACTCGCGAGCGACCAGCGCCGGCCAGAACGCAACGACTTCTGAAGCGCGCGGCCGTCCCTGATCGGCGATGTAGGTGATGCCCGGCACGGTCCCGAGCACGCGTGGCACTATCTGCGGCGCGAAGCGCGAGTTGATTTTCCGCTCGTCATGATCGCGCACGGCGAACTGCACCAACACCTCGCCAGGCTCGCACGACGCGAGCGGCGCGTGACAGGCGTTCCACCCGACGAACTGGTGCAGCGCCTGATCGTAGGAGCCACGACCGCCGGCGGCGTCCCAGAACGCTTCGGCAACCTTGTTCGCTTTGGCGAGCGCTTCGGGCCCCGATACCAGCAGCCGTCCGAATGCACGCCATCCTGCGTGGTAGCTGATCGACACCTTCAGCTTCGCCGGCGCCGGCTCGCCGCGGGCGCCGGTCACCTTGACGCGATCTGGCCCTTCCTGCGCGAGCCGCACCGAATCGAATCGCGCGACCACGTCTGGAGTCACATAGGCCGGTGGTCCTATCTCATACACGATCTGCTCCGCGACCGTATGCACGCTGACCATGCCGCCGGTGTTTGGATGCTTCGTGACGACGAAGCTGCCGTCTTCTTCGACCTCGACCAGCGGAAAGCCGATCTTGCGATACGTGTTCACGAGCGGCCAGTCAGTAAAATTTCCACCGGTGCATTGCGTGCCGCATTCGATGATATGGCCCGCGACCACGCCCGATGCAAGATGATCCCAGTCCGTCGGCGACCAGCCGAACTCGTGCACCATCGGCGCGAGCGTCACGGCAGCGTCGGCGACTCGCCCCGTGATGATTACGTTCGCGCCTTGCTCGAGCGCCTTCACGATTCCTGCAGCGCCGATGTACGCGTTCGCCGACAACACCCGCGCACGAATCTCCGACAGCGCCTGCCCGGTATCCATGTTGGTGAGCGGCTCGCCGGAGGAGAGCAGTCCGTCGAGACTTCCGAAGAGATCGTCGCCGACGACAAGCCCGACCTTGACGCGATCGGCGATGCCGAGATCGCGCGCGAGCGCTTCGACCGCGGCCCGACAACCGAGCGGGTTTACACCGCCGGCGTTCGTGATGATGCGAATGCCGCGCTGCGCGCAGGTGGGCAGCACGTCGCGAAGGTGGGAGAGAAAATCAGCGGGATACCCTGTTTCTGGATGACGCGCCCGCTGCTTCTGCAAGATCGCCATCGTCACTTCGGCAAGGTAGTCCATCACGAGGTAGTCAATGGGACCGCCTTCAACCTGCCGGCGCGGCGCCGCGGGGTCGTCTCCCCAGAAACCACCGCAGTTGGCGATGACGATTCGCTTCACCTGAACAGTTCCCGCGCAATCACCATCCGCTGCACCTCGGACGTTCCCTCGCCAATTTCACAAAGCTTGGCATCGCGGTAGAACCGCTCGACGGGCGAGTCTTTCAGATAACCGTACCCGCCGTGAATCTGAATGGCTTTCGACGTGGAACGGACCGCGACTTCCGACGAGTACAGCTTGGCCTGCGACGCAATGCGCAGGAACGGCTGCCCTTCGCTCTTCAGGCTCGCCGCGTGCCACGCCATCAAGCGGGCGGCTTCGCTCTCGGTCGCCATGTCCGCGAGCATCCACTGAATAGCCTCGTACTCGAGTATAGGTTTTCCAAACTGCCTGCGCCGCTTGGCATAGCTGAGGGCTTCGTCGAGCGCGGCCTGTGCCAAACCCACGGCGAGCGCGGCCATCCCAATGCGGGCAGCAGCCAGAACCGTGAGCACGTCTTTGAATCCTTCGTTGACGTTGCCGAGTAGATTTTCCTTCGGCACGCGCATGTCATCGAAGTGAAGCGCCGCGGTATCGGACGAGCGAACGCCGAGCTTCTTCTCCAGCTTTCCCACCACAAGCCCCGGCGTGGTTCGATCGACGACGAACGCAGAGATGCCTTTCGTGCCTTGAGCGGGATCGGTGGACGCCATGATGACGTACGTCCCCGCCGTCGAACCCTGCGTGATGAACTGCTTGTCGCCGCGGATGACCCAGGCATCGCCTTCGAGTGTCGCCCGAGTCCGCATGGCGCCTGCATCAGACCCCGACCCTGGCTCGGTCAGCGCCCACGCGCCGAGCTTCTCACCGCGGGCCAACGGCGGAAGATGTCTGCGCTTCTGCTCGTCATTTCCGGCCAGCAGAATGTGACCCGAGCACAGCGAGTTGTGCGATCCGACGAGCAGCGCCACGGCCGCGTCCACGCGCGCGATCTCCTCGATGATGATGGCCGCGCTCAGCGCGTCGTATCCCGCTCCTCCGTACTCTTCGGGAACCATGATGCCGAGCAGCCCCTGTTCGGCGAGCTTCGGAATCAGCTCCGACGGAAAGCGCGACTGCTCGTCGCGCTCCGCGGCGCCCGGCGCGATTTCCCCCTCGGCGAACTCGCGCATCGCCTGCTTGAGGATCTGCTGCTCTTCGCTCAGCTCGAGATGCATTGGTTAGCATTCTGACAGGGCTGAAGCCCTGTGCCACCGCAGATCTGCTTGGTCATCATCGTGCCACCGCTGACACCGGTGGGACAGGACTTTAGTCCTGTCGTAGATTCGGAAATCTGCTTGGTGATCATCGTGCTAGTTCCCGCTCGATCACCAAGCGTTGAATTTCCGATGTTTCCTCGTAGAGCGTCATCGCACGCGCGTCGCGGAAGAGGCGCTCGACCGGATACTCGGTCAAGTATCCGTGTCCCCCGAAAATCTGCAGGGCGTTGTAGGCCGCGCGGTTTGCCGCCTCAGATGCAAACAGCTTCGCCATCGAGGCCGCCATCGTGAGCCTGGCATCCTCGCGGTTCTTTGCGCGCATGGCGGCGGCGCGAAACATCAAGAGCCGCGACGCGTCGATCTCCGTGGACATGTCCGCGACCATCCACTGAATCGCTTCGAACTCTGCGATCGGCCGGCCGAACTGCCGCCGGCTCTTCGCCTTCGCGATGCTCTGCTCCAGGCACGCCTCACCAATTCCGACGGCCTGCGCGGCGATGTCGATTCGGCCGCTTTCCACGATCGCCCGGGCGATCGCGAACCCCTGGTTCAATTTGCCGAGCAGGTTCTCCTTCGGCACTCGGCAGTTGTTCAGCAGCAGATCGACCGTCTCGGTCGCGCGGAGCCCCAGCATGTCGTTGCTCTCACCCACCATGAACCCAGGCGTGTCGGTATCGACGATGAAGGCGGAGAGACCATCCCGTCCTTTGGAGGGATCGGTCAGGGCATAGACGAGCGACACCCTTGCGTGACGGCCGCTCGTCACGAACTGTTTGTGGCCATTCAGCACGTACGCGTCGCCGACGAGCACGGCCGTCGTGCCAATTGCGCCGGCGTCGGACCCGGCCAGTGGCTCGGCAAAGGCATAGCAGCCCAGGTGCGTCTGCTCGGTGAGCAGCGGCAGATATTTCTTTTTCTGCGCGTCGCTGCCGAAGTGCGAGATCGGATGACAGACGAGCGAGTTATGCACGGCGACAATCGCGCCAAGCGACGCCCACGCCTTGGATAGCTCGACGAGCCCCGCGACGTAGGCGACGAAATCGCTCTCGCCCCCGAGCAACCCAAGGTCGGCGACGCCCGCAAGGATGTCGGCAGGACAGCGTCCCTTGCGATCGAGCTCCGAGGCGACGGGTGCAACCGTGGAGACCGCATATTCCCGCGCCCTGCGCTGAACATCCCGCTGGTGCTCGTTCAGGGCAAAGTCCATCTCCCAAGCATAGAACAGGCGCGCCGATTGGTGCGGGGTTGAGGAAATGTCGATATTACAAGCGTGATTCAAACCTCCGGGCGCAAGGCGCGACCCGAGCGCATCCGCATCAGTCTGTCAGAGGATTCCGCGGGCGCGACCCAACTGGCACTGCCTGACCGGCGGATGTGGCCGCTCGGGTTGGCGCTTGGGGCCATGTTCGCCGTTTTCGCCGGCATCGAAGCGGCGACGATCAACGAGCTGCTCGGGCACTCCGTCGATGATGTCTTCGACCTGATGTCCACCCTGTTTCTGGGTTTCTGGGCGCTTGGATGGTTGGTCGGCGTGGTCGTTCTCGGGGCGATGACATTCCTGTTTCTCTTCTATCGCGAATCGGCGCGACTGCAGCACGGGAGGCTCATTCATGTTCCGCGGCTCGGTCCTTTGAACATTTTCGTGGAATACGATCTCGCCAAAGTGCGCAACCTCCGTCTCGAGCAAGCGGGATCTGAGGACCAGGTTCGCATCCGCTTCGACTACGGCGCGGGAAGCAGCGGACTCGGCGATGTGATGCGGCGCTCTGATGCGGAGAGATTGATTAGCACCATTCAGAACGCTGCGACTGCCGCTGCGCTCACGTCACGCACACCGGAGCCACCGCGCCCGCGCCCGCGCGAGGATCTGACCTCACCGGCGCCAGATCGGCTCGAGCCGCCGACTGAAGCCACGCCACTTTCGATCCTCTCGCCGTCGGGGCTTGCGTTGATCGCCGCCAATCTTCTGCCCCTTGCCGGCGTGCTGTTCTTCGGGTGGGATCTCGCGGAAGTGTTCGTGCTCTTCTGGGCCGAAAGCGGCGTCATCGCGTTCTACACCGCGCTCAAAATGGCTGTGGTGGGAAAACTCTTCGCCCTGCTGGCAATACCGTTCTTTATCGGGCATTTCGGCGGCTTCATGGCCGGCCATTTTCTGTTCATCTACGCGTTCTTCGTGCGCGGCGTTGCCGCTTCAGGACCTGCACCTGGCGTGCGCGAGGCACTACTCGACATCTTCGATCCGCTATGGACGGCACTGGCCGCACTGTTCCTGAGTCACGGCGTATCGTTTTTTACGAACTTCATCGGGCGGCGCGAGTACGTCGGCGCGAAGGTGAACGCGCTGATGACCGCTCCGTACAAGCGCATCGTGGTGATGCACCTTGCGCTCATCTTCGGTGGCTGGATCATCATGCTGCTGCACAGTCCCGTGCCGGCGCTCGCGCTACTGATCGTGCTGAAGACGGTGATGGATTTCTCAGCGCACCGGAAGGAACACGGAATGGCTGAACGGGCGTCTTCTCAGAAGTAGTAGTCACAGTCCGCGATTACAAAATCTGTGTAGGACAGACTCTGACGTGCCCCCCGAATGTGATCCAGTCGTTCATGTGACTGGCACCTCGGTTAACAATTCCTGATCAGCGCGAGGCGGCGTCAGCCGCCGAGCGCCCTCCGTGATCCGGGCAAATTCCTGCGGCGTGCGCCCGTTGAGCGA
>DATEEI010000031.1:0-26037 GCA_035281225.1 Vicinamibacterales bacterium | reverse complement strand
TGAACGTCTCTGACCCGAACCAGTGGAGTGTCAGCCATAGTTTTCCGTACGTCGTTTTCCGTCCATCCCTCAGCCCAGACCTACTTCGTTATGACGAGCGCGCCCGTCGCAAGTTCCGTCGGTGGCGAGACGATGACGCGCTCGCCGGCATTCAAGCCGGCAATCACCTCGACGCGATCGCCGTCGATCCCCCCCGTCGTGATCGCCCGTCGATCGGCGCGGTCGCCGGCGACAAGGAACACGTAGGATTGCTTGCCCTCAATCTTAATCGCGGTTTTGGGCACGAGCGCCACCGCGCGCGCCGCGGGGGCGCCGTCTTCTTTATCGCGCAGGAATGTCACCTTCACGCCCATGTCGGGCAGAATCCGCGGATCCAGCTCGTTGAAGCCGATTCGTACGAGCACTGTCGCCTTCTGGCGATCGGCGGTCGGCACCGTCGTGATGACGCGACCGGGAATCTGCCAGTCGGGATAGGCATCGAGCACGGCCGTGACACCTTGATTGGGAGTGACTCGGTTGATGTAGCTCTCGTTGACGTCGACTTCAATCTCCAGCGACCCCATGTCGACGATCGTACCGATGCCGGTACGCGTGAAACCGCCGCCTGCCGAAACCGGCGAGACCATCTCCCCGGGCTGCGCATCCTTGGAAATTGCGACGCCGTTGAACGGCGCGCGGATGATCGTATTGTCGAGGTTCGTCCGCTCGAGCGCGACCTGGCGCTCGGCGACCCGCACTTGCTCCCGTGCGGCCTGAATGCGCGCCTGGAGCGAGTCCACTGCCGCTCGCGAGGCATCGACTTCTGCGGCCGTGGAGTAGCCGGCTTTTACCAGCGTCGAGACGCGATCGAACGTAATCTTCGCCTCGACGAGGCGTACTTCGCTTTCGTTCACCGCCCGGCGAGCGGCCTCCGCCTGTGCTTCAGCCAGTGCAACCGCCGCGCGCTGCGTCTCGTCGTCTAGCCTCGCGAGCACTTGGCCCTCGCGAACGGCCATACCTTCTTCGATGTTCACCTGCACGACTTTCCCGGTGATTTTCGAGGAGACCGTGGCTCGCCGGCGGGCTGTCACGTAGCCGGTCGCGTTGAGCACCGATGCCTGCGTGCCGGCCTGGCGCGTGGCGACAGAGACGGTTTCGACTTGAATCGGCCGCTCTCGCGACATCCACCACCACGTGACGCCGCCGCCGGCCAGCAACAACACGACAAGCAACAGCCATCCAACCCAACGGCGGTTGCGGTGGGTCTCTGGCTCACGCTCGAGCCGCAGAGCGGCGAGATCCTGTTTGAGGTCTGACATGGGGAAAGTAGAGAACGCCCGCCTACGCGCGCCCGGCGAATTCTCTCGTCTCGGTGTGTACCTTCACTTTTTCCCCTTCCTTGATAAAGAGGGGAACCTGAACCTGCAACCCTGTCTCGAGCGTGGCGTTCTTGGTGACGCTGCCGCTCGCCGTGTTGCCGCGGACGCCCGACTCTGTTTCCTTCACCGTCATCTCGACGTGGGGCGGAAACTGGACGCCGATGGGGTTTCCGTTGAATTTCTGCACTTCCACGATCAGGTTGTCCACGAGCAGGAAGCGGTCCTCCCCAAGCAACTCGGGGCGGAGCGTCAGGGTTTCGAAATTTTCCTGATCCATGAAGTTCAAGCCGCTGGCGTCCGCGTAGAGATATGCCGCATCGACCACGACCAGGTCCGGCTCCTGGAATTTCTCACCGGCCTTGAACGTCTTGTCGAAGACCGCGCGCGTCACCAGATTGCGCATCTTGATGCGCACGAGCGTCTGGCCGCCCCTGGCGGTGGGCCGGGAGATTTCCACATCGAGGGCATGGTAGGGAGCGCCCTCGTACTCGAAAAACATCTTCCGCTTGATTTCGATTGCTTCGATTAGTGACGCCATCGCACCAACAATCTTACTTCGTACTTATTACTTCTTACTTCTCACCTCTTACTTCTTACTTCTTACTTACAGGTTACTTCCCCCTGACCTCCCACCCTTTCTTCTCCAGGTGGTCCCTGACCCTGTCCCTCAGGTCTCCCTGCAGCTCCACGGTATTGTCGGCTACCGTTCCGCCGGTGCCGCAGGCGCGCTTGAGATCCTGGGCGAGTTCCTTCAGAAAATCGGCGTTCTGCGGGAGATCGAAGACGACGGTCACCGTCTTGCCACCGCGGCCCTTTTTTTCGAGGCGCAGCTTGGCCACGATGCGGCCGGGAACGGCCTCGTCGGCGCTGCGGGTGCTGCTGCATTTGCAGTCCTTCGCAGGCCATCCGCAGCCCGGACAGACCTTTCCGATGCCGGTCGAGTAGACGACACGTCCGCCGCTCATGCCTGTAAGTATGGTGCCAGTAACCGCCAGATAGAAACCTAAGCAGGAGATTAGAAGATTAGGAGAATTTATTTTCGAAAACAAAACTACCGCGGCAGGAGATCGGTCATGCGCCGCAGCAGCGGCGCAAACCGGCGGGGGTCGTACCCGGAAGGATTCTCCAGCTGCTGGAACAACCGATCGAGGGCGGCACGCGCGGCCGCCTGGTCGATCGCCTTGTTCTGGCTCAGCGCGCCCATCAGTGTTTCGAGCGACATGGCGGCCTGCTCGGCGGAGCGCTCGCCTCCGTTCGCGATGCCGTCCGCATCTTCAGCGAGTGCCCGCACGTACTGAATCGTGCGGGCGCGGTCGATCTGCGCCGTTGAGAGACGCCGTGACAACACATCAAGTGATACCTGCAGCGACACCGTTGCGGCGACGATTCGCGAACGATCGGACTGCAGCTTTGATACTTCGGCGGCGAGCGACTGCACTTGCGCGTCGATCGTGTCGGCCGTTGCGGGGTCGGAGACCCGGGCCACCTGGCGCGCCACAGCGAACCGCGCGTGATTCCACGGCGCATTGCCGGGCCGGCGACCGCCGTAACCCATTTCCTGGCGCCAGCTGTTGTCGGCGCGCGTCAGCGAGTGATGGCACGAGAAGCAGTCGAGCTCGGCGTACTCGGGCCATGCGCCGGCTTTCGAACGCTGTGCCAGACGATCGAGCCCTTCGCGCAGCTGGACGATCTGGCCCACGCTCCAGGCCCGGACGTTCCGCCACGGATCCTCATTCCGCCAGTGCCGCGGCATCGCGGCGCTGAAGGCCTCGAGGTCGAAGACCAAGTCGGGATGCCCGGCTGCGATCATCTCGTGATCGACCGACTTGTCGGCGCCGCCGATGTGGCACGACGCGCATTTCTCGGTCCGCACGACGAGGTCCTTTGTGTCGTGCATCCCGAGCGCCACCGATTGCGCGTGCGTCCATCCGCGTGTCGTATGCGCGCCCAGCCAGCCGCTGGCCGGACCGTGACACGCCTCGCAACTCACGCCTTCGGCGCTATACGAATTCGCGCGCTGCTTCGTGGGCGCGTCTAGCGCGTGGCAGGCCAGGCACTTCTGCTCGGAGCCCGGGCGGCCGAGCCCGAGAATCTTCGCCATGCGCAGCGAGACGGGGTTGCTCAACACCTCGGTTGCACGGGCGTGCTTATCCTGAACGACCCAGGTGGTGTATTCGGTCTGGAGGATCCGGCTGCCCGCGACCGGCCGCACGCTGCCATGGCAGCTCGATGCCGCACACGATCCAGGGCCGGTGTAGCTCGCGGCAGGCTGCTTGTCCGCCGGAGCGCTTTGCGCGAAGGCGGACGCTGACACCGACTGGGGAGGTGCGGAAGACGCGCCCGCCATCATGACGATCAAAATAACCGCCAGCCACACGACGCGTCGGAGACTCATGCGTTGGATTTATAGTATATGCGGTGACCACGGCGCCGGCGCCTTCCTCAGCGCATCATTCGCCGATCTTCGACGAGCTGCGCGCGATTCAGCAGCGGCACCGCTATCTGCCTGCCGACGAGCTGCGCGCTCTGGCGGATCGGCTCGATGTTCCGCTGTACTACCTCCAGGGCGTTGCCAGCTTCTACCCACATTTCTATCTGCAGCCTCCTGCGCGCGCGGAGGTGCGCGTCTGCGACGACATGAGCTGTCACTTGAACGGCGGCGCTGCGCTACTGCGAGCGCTCGAAGGGCGTGCCGCGGCTCTTGGGCCGGAGCAGATGGCCGTGCGTCCGGTCTCGTGCCTGGGCCGCTGCGATCTCGCGCCCGCCATCGTGGTCAACGACGCGATCTACGAAGGCGCCACGGTGGTGGATGCCGATCGTCTGATCGGCAACGCTCTCGATGGCACGCCCACTCCGCTCCTTGTCGCACCGGCGCGCGTGCGCGTGGGGATCGATCCGTACGAGAACACCGGCGATCGCTATGCAATCGTGCGGCGTCTGGCTGCGTCGGGCGATCGCGACGGCATCATCGCCGCGCTGAAGGCGAGCGCGCTTCGCGGGTTGGGGGGCGCCGGATTTCCGACCGGCATGAAATGGGAGACCGTTCGCAACGCCCCCGGCACCCAGAAATACGTCGTCTGCAACGCCGACGAGAGCGAGCCCGGAACGATCAAGGACCGGTACATCATGCGGCATGCGCCGCACCTCGTCATCGAGGGGATGATTCTCGCCGGCCTCGTCTCGGGCGCCACGCACGGCATCTTCTACATCCGTCACGAGTATCTCGAGCAGGAGCGGATCATCGAAGAAGAAATCCACGCGTGCTACGCGGCCGGACTTCTCGGCGAGCACGTAGCAGGCTCCAGCTTCAAATTCGATCTGGAGGTCTTCGTCAGCCCGGGCGGGTACATCTGCGGTGAGGAGAGCGCGCTGCTGGAGGCCATCGAAGGCAAGCGCGCCGAGCCGCGCAACAAGCCGCCGTTCCCGGCACTCCAGGGTCTCTGGCAGAAACCGACTGTCATCAACAACGTGGAGACGTTTGCGTTTGCGACCGCCATTCTCGCGCGCGGCGCCGACTGGTACAAGGCGCAGGGTGTCAACGGATCGGCCGGGTCGAAATTCATCGGCGTCAGCGGCCACGTCAAGACGCCCGGCGTGTTCGAAATCCCGATGGGCATTACGTATCGGCAGCTCATCAACGAACGGGCGGGCGGTCCGATCGATGGACATGCGATCAAAGCGTTCGCCCCATCGGGCCCAGCAGGTGGATACCTGCCCGCATCTTCGCTGGACTTGCCCATTGACTGGACCGCGATGCAGAAGGCCGGTTCGACGGTCGGATCCGGCGCGGTGGTGGTCTGCGACGACCGGGCGTGCATGCTCGACATGGCGCTGAACGCCGTGAGGTTCTTTCGAAATGAGTCGTGCGGCAAGTGTGTGCCATGCCGTATCGGATCGGCGAAGCTCACCGACCTGCTGTCTGCGTGGTCGCGCGGCGAGCACGGACCATCCGACGCCACATTGATTGACGAGCTCACGCATGCACTCCGGCTCACGTCGATCTGCGGCCTGGGACAGGTCGTCCCGGCGCCCATTCAATCGGTGTTGACGCACTTTCGCGCGGAAGTCGATGCGCACCTCCTCGCTCGCCGGTGCCCCGCCGGTGTGTGCGTGCCTGGGACGCTCGCGTAATGGCCGAGCTCATCAAGCTCACGATCGACGGCCGGGAAGTTGAAGTCCCGCGCGGCACCACAATCTTCGACGCCGCCAGGCTGAACGGCATTCCGATTCCCACGCTGTGCCACCAACAGAACCAGACCCCCGTCGGCGTCTGCCGCGTATGCGTCGTCGACGTCGGTGCGAGGGTGTACGCCGCGTCGTGCATTCGGGAATGCGATGCTGGCATGACGGTGAAGACCGACGTGCCCGGCGTGCAGAAGGCGCGCGCCGCGCTCGTCGAGATGTTGATGGCCGACCATCCGGCGCCCTGCATCCGACAGCAGAACAGCGGAGACTGCGAGCTCGAAACGCTCGCTGCGGAGTTGTCGGTGCCGGCGCCGCGGTACCCGCGCCGGTTGTCGCCGAGAGGACGGGACGATTCTTCGCTGTCGATTGCGGTCGATCACGAGTCGTGCATTCTGTGCGACCGCTGCATTCGCGGTTGCGATGACGTGAAAAAGAATCTCGTCCTCGGGCGCACGGGCAAGGGAGTGACGGCAGGCGTGGCGTTCGACCTGAACGATCCGATGGGGGCATCGACCTGCGTCTCCTGCGGTGAGTGCATGGTGTCGTGTCCGACCGGCGCGCTCACGAACAAGCGGGTCGTCGGCACCGAGCTCGGGGGCGGCGATGCGCTTCAGGCGGAAGAGCTGCTCGACCTGCCGGTGTTCGACGGCGTCTCCGGGACCTTTCTCGAGTTGAACCAGGGCGCCGTGGTGAAGCGCCACTTCAAGGCCGGCGACATCATCTGCAAAGAAGGGGAGTTTGGCTCGACCGCGTTCTACATCATGGACGGCTCGGTCGACGTGTTCATTTCTGCGCCGATCAAGCACGTGCAGCAGGAAAGCACGTCGAGCGGGTGGCTCAGCACGATCAGGAGCATGCTCTCCGATCGCGATCAGCACCCGCGCTCGGAGGAGACCACGAAGCGGTGGATTCCGATCGATGCGCCAGTGGATCTGCCATACGACAACCCGAGAGCGCGGCTCGGACCCGGCGATCTGTTCGGCGAGATGACGTGCATGAGCTTCCATCCGCGATCGGCCACGGTGCGGGCGGCGACCGATTGCACGGCGCTCGAGATGCTGCGGAACGTGCTCGACATCCTGCAGAAGAACAAGACGTTCCGGGCGAAGCTGGACGACACCTACAGAAAGCGCGCGCTCGAGAACCATCTGAAGAGCGTGCCGGTGCTGGCTGGTCTCTCGGGAGAGTTCATCGACTACCTTCGGAATCGTGTCGAGCTGATCCGGTACGCTCCGGGCCAGGTCATCGTTCGTCAGGGAGATCCCGCCGACTCGTTCTACCTCGTGCGGCTGGGGTTCGTGAAAGTCAGCGAGGCGCATCCCGGGGGGGATCTGGTGCTCGCGTATGTCCCGCGCGGCGGGTACTTCGGCGAAATCGGTCTCCTCGGTGGCGGCGTTCGCGTGGCGACTTGCAGCGCGCTCGATCACGTAGAAGCGGTGCGGATCTCCGGAGAGGATTTCCGCAAGATGATCGAGGCCTTTCCCGATATCCGCGCGGAGCTCGCGCGTGTGGCGGAAGAGCGTCTGGCGCAAAACCGGGCGCGACAAAAGACGACGGATTCTGTCGAGCTCAATGATTTTCTCGCTCAGGGGTTGATGGAGGCGCAGAGCCTGCTCGTGCTCGACCTCGAGAAGTGCACGCGCTGCGATCAGTGCGTGAAAGCCTGCGCGGACGCCCACGACGGCGTCACACGCCTCGTCCGCGAAGGACTGCGCTTCGACAAGTATCTGGTAGCAACGTCCTGCCGGCAATGCCGCGATCCGCTCTGCATGGTGGGCTGCCCCGTCGGGTCGATTCGCCGCCGCAATTCGCTCGAGGTGATCATCGAGGACTGGTGCATCGGTTGTGGTCTATGCGCGAGCAACTGCCCATACGGCAACATCTCGATGCATTCGTTCGCGGTCGAGACCGCCGATCCCGAGCCGTCGAACCGCAAGGTGGCGTCGACTCGAAAGAAGGCGACTGGATGCGACCTCTGCACCGATCAGGCGGAGCCAAGCTGCGTGTATGCCTGTCCTCACGATGCCGCGCATCGCGTGGAGCCGCTGACGTTCTTCGGAGCGAAGTTCGGGCTGACGCCGCCCAGATCGGTTGTGGACGCGACCGTGCGGGAAGAGCGGCCAGGCGTCGATCAAACCAGCAAATAGATCTGCCGCATGCGCATCGATCGCACACATCAGTCTTGGGCAGTAGCCAGTGGCGTCGCGCTGGCATTGGCTGCCGCCGGTTACGTGGCCGCGACTGCTTCGTCCGGTCGGCCATGGAGCGGCGGTTCGGCGATCGGCCTGGCGTACGGCATCAGCGGGTTTGCGATGATGGTGTTTGCCGCGCTGCTCGCCGGGCGAAAGAAGGTTCCGGTCTGGCGCATCGGCCGCGCGCAGACGTGGATGCGTGGCCATCTCTGGCTTGGATTGCTCAGCTTTCCGATCATCCTCTTCCACGCCGGGTTTGCATTCGGCGGATCGCTGACGCGTGTGATGATGTGGATCTTCGTGGTCGTGATCCTCAGTGGCATCGCCGGCGCGGCCCTGCAGCACTTTCTACCGCGGCTGATGTTCGCGCGCGTGCCGATGGAAACCATCTACGAGCAGATCCCTCACGTGCGAGCCCAGCTCCTGATCGAAGCCGACGGCATCGTCTCGGATGCGTGCGGGGGAATGGCCGTGATCACGGATCCGGCGGCCGAACGCGCAACGGGCGGAGCTTCGAAGCTGCAGTCCTCGGTTCGCGTCGATGCCGAGGAATCGGCGCCGCTGCGCGAGTTCTATCTCGCGGAGATGCGGCCGTTTGTCGCGGAGCCCGATTCCGCGCACCCGCTCGCCGACCGCCAGCACGGCGACCAGGTGTTTGCGCGGCTGCGGACGCTTCTGCCCTCCGGCTTTCACACCGCAGTCAGCGCACTCGAAAACATCTGTGAAGAGGAGCGGCAGCTCAGCCGGCAGCAGAAAATGCACGCGTGGCTGCACGGATGGCTGCTGACGCACATTCCGCTCTCGTTTGCGCTGCTCGTGCTGGCGATCATTCACATCGTGACGGCATTGAGGTACTGACGTGGGAGGCCGGACCCGCACCGCGAAGGCGCTCGCACAACGGATCGATCTGAACTACTTCAAGCGCCCGCATCCGTTCAGGCGCTGGAAGCTGGGTTTGTCGATTGCGGTTCCTGCAGCGGCGCTGTTGTGGCTGGCAGGGATCGCGGCCGGCGGATCTCGTGCGCCCTACAGCAGCGGCCCGGCGTCGTCGGCGCATCAGGTGTTCGGCGACAAGTGCGAGCGGTGTCATGTGACGCAGGCTCGGGCATTCCGCGCGCACGTCACCGACAACATGTGCGTGTCCTGCCATGATGCACCCCAGCACAAATCGAATCAAACGTTCACGCCCGCCTGCGCCAGTTGTCACCTCGAGCATCGTGGCGCCATCCGCCTGGCCACCACTTCCAATCGCGAGTGCGAGCAGTGTCATCTCGACCTGAAGACGACAACCGGACGCCGAACGGTCGCGCAGGTTGTTGGCTCGTTCGAAGACGGGCATCCGGAATTTGCGGCGCTACGCCCTGCCGCCGACGCTTCCGCGAAGGCGGTCGATCGTGCGGTGCTGAAGTTCAACCACGAGATCCATATGAAGCCGGGTCTCCGTGTGCCGGCTGGGACTGCTCCGCTGGAATGCTCGACGTGTCATGAACAGATGTTGCCGGCCGCCACGCTTGGACGCACGCGCGCACGTGAGATGCCGGTGCCTGTCACGTACGCGAAGAACTGCGCGTCGTGTCACCGGCTGTACTTCGATCCGCTGATCGATGCCGTGGTTCCGCACGACGCACCCGAAAAGGTACATGCGGTGGTCGTGCGGATGCTGCGAGAATTCATTACAGCGAACCCGGGCCAGATCGGCAAGCCGGATCCCGTGCGGGGCAGAATTCCGGTCAATTTCCCAGAGCCGATGCAGCGTGTCCGGAACGCCGCCGAATGGGTGGACGCGCGAACGGCGACCGTCGAACGATTGCTGTGGTCGAAGACGTGCGCGGAATGCCACACGATTAGCGCGGCATTTCCCAGGGTCGTTTCCACCAACATGCGGTCAGGCTGGATGCCGCACGCACGTTTCGATCATCAGGCGCACCAGATGGCCAGTTGCGTCTCGTGCCATGCGGCTCAGACGAGCCGCGACACGGCCGACGTGCTGATGCCGTCGATCGCGACGTGTCAGCAGTGCCATAAGCCGACTCGCGGCGCCGAGTCGCGCTGCTTCGAGTGCCACGAGTATCACGACTGGAAGACCGCGAAACCAGCCAAGCCAGGTTTTGATTTACAGCAACTGACAAACTAAAGGGGCAGCCATGAAAGCCATCGTCGTAAAGCCGGGTGTCAAGGATTCGATTCACATGCGCGACATGCCGGATCCGCGGCTCAAGCCAGACGAGGTCGCCGTCAGGATGATTCGCGTCGGCCTGTGCGGGACCGATGCGGAGATCAGCCACGGACTCTACGGCCAGGCGCCGAAAGGCGACGAGTATCTGATCCTCGGTCACGAAAACTTCGGCGTCATCGAAGAGGTGGGGAAGAAGGTCAAGGGCTTCAAGGCGGGCGAGCTCGTGGTCTCGACCGTGCGCCGGCCTTGCGGTTGTTACACCTGCAAGCGGGGCGAGAACGACATGTGCCACGAGGGCGCGTACCAGGAGCGCGGCATCATGGGCCGACACGGATTCATGGCGGAGTACTACGTCGAGTCGCCGCAGTGGTTGAACAAAATTCCCAAAGCCGTCCAGGACATCGGCGTGCTGCTCGAGCCGATGTCCGTTGTGGAAAAAGGTATCGATCACGCGTTCCTGCTGCAGCGCCGCCTGGACTGGAAACCCAAGATAGGACTCGTCCTGGGCGCCGGGCCGGTCGGCCTGCTGGCTGCCGCCGTCATGCGCACCCGTGGGCTCGACACCCACGTCGTCGGCCGCGAGCTGGACAGCGACTCACGTGCGCACCTGGTGAAGAAGATGGGCGCCATCTATCACTCGGTCGCCAGCAGGACGCTGTTCGATGTGAAAAAGGACATGCCGCCCATCGACATAGCTATCGAGGCCACCGGCGTCGCCAGCGTTGTCTTCGATGCGATGCAGATTCTGGGAAGGAACGGCGTGCTGTGCCTGTTGAGCGTGACCGGCGGCTCGAAAACCGCCGATCAGCCGATCGAGAAGATCAATCAGCAGATCGTGCTGGGCAACCAGGTTGTGTTCGGCAGCGTCAACGCCAACCCGCGTCATTTCGCGATGGGCGTGAAGGACTTTACGACGATCGAGAAGAAGTGGCCTGGTGTCCTCAAGCAGCTCATCACGACCCGGCTCCCGTGGGGTCAGTACAACGAGTGGTTCGGACAGAGAGGGAGCGGAATCAAAACGACGCTGGAAATCTCCTAAGCAGGAGATTAGGAGTACAGGAGAATATTTTTCAAGAAATCCTGGCCTGCTGAACCGGCGGACACCGGTGGCACAGGGCTTCAGCCCTGTTTTCTTTGTCGCCGCATGTGCTACGTCGGCGGTCCGGCTCATCGAATCGGCAAACACGAAGCTCGGCGTGGCAAAACGCATCGCCGGCACTATCCGTTAGTGCCGTGGCGCTCGGGCCAGGTTTGGCCCTCGCGGAGGTGGCCGGCTCAGCGTTTTGTCCACTGTCGCTGTCACGCCGACTTCGATCGTTTGCCGATCCGACGATCCGGACCGCCGACGGTTTGTGACTGCCAGCAGAAAAGCTGTCTCTCTGTGGTTTGCTTTCCACCGGCTACCGGCTACCGGCTACCGGCTACCGGCTACCGGCTACCGGCTACCGGCTAGCGACTAATCCTTCACCGCCGGCAACGTTGCGGCGTCGCCGGTGTTGAGGCACTGCGGATGTCCAAAGCCGCCTTTGCTCGCGCCGTTGGCGATGTCGAACACGATGTTGTCGGGCCGGGTCTTGTCGCCAGACACACCGCCGACGCCCATCAGGTGATCGAGGCTGACGATCGAGCGAATGTGCCATGCGATGTTGTGATCGGCGCACGACGTGTCACCGCTCACGCCGAGTCCGCCGACCATCCGTTTGCCGGCTCCATACAGACCGAGGCCGCCGCCGAACACATTCACGCCGCCGATGCGCCCGCCGACCATCGGATCCTTCGCGGTGCCGTAGCTCGCGTACGGGCCGCTGTATCCGAGCTCTTCATGCACGGGATTGCTGAACTGCAAGCCGAAGAGGCTGCCGCCAGGTTGTACCGCGGAATAGAGATTCGCTGTTGATAATGCCAGGCCGGTTGCCTGTCCAGAGCCGCCCGAGCTCGACGTCGAGTCGAGACTAAAGGCGTTCGCCGTGTTCGCCTTCTGTGCCGAGATTACGCGACTGCCGGGCCACTGCGCGGCGCGATCCGTTCCCGAAAACGCCACGGCACACACGACGCCGTCGCGATCGACGATCGTCGCCCACATGTGGTTGTTGAGGCCGCTCTTTTCTTCGGCCGTCGCCTTGTCGAGCGCCGCCTTCAGCGTTCCATGGTTAGGCAGAGACGAACAGCTGCTGCTCTGGTTCGCAGGTTGTGCAACCGCGAGAGCCGGCGCAGATATCAGTGTGAGAGCAACAAACAGTGATTTTCGCAACATAAGACGCTCCTTCTAAGTAGCGCGCATCTTACAATGTGGCCGCCAAAAAAGCGACGCAGAGCCGCGCCAATCTTCCAATGCCATTGTCAGTTGACTTCCTCCTCACGAAACAGTAATTTCCGGTCGCAGCCAACAGGAGATACCGAGATGAAAAAAATATTGCTACCGGCGATGTTGTTACTGACGGCCGGCGTGATCGCGCAGACACCGCCGCTCCCGTTTGGGGTGCCGGGGCCGAATATACCGAAGGGGAAGGCGCCGGAACAGGGGTACGTCCCTGACGCGTGGCATCCGCACGCGGGATCGCTGCTGAAGTACAGCGTGGAGGTCCGCTTCGGTGAAGAACCAGAAACGATGCCTGAAGGCATGAAATTCGGGCGCGTGTCGGGGGTGACGACCGACAATGACGACAACGTGTACGTCTTCAAGCGCGATCCGAAGACCGATCAGATCGTCGTCTTCGACTCGAAAGGCAAATATCTGCGATCGTGGGGCAAGGGGATGTTCAGGCGACCGCATGGCTTGCGCATCGATCGCGATCAGAACGTCTGGGCGCTCGACGATGCGGCGCATCAGATTTTCAAGTTCACGCGCGACGGCAAACTGCTGCAGACATGGGGCGTCAAAGACACGCCGGGCAACGACGCCACGATGTTCAATCGCCCCACCGATATTGCATGGGACTCGCAGGGCAACGCGTACATCTCCGACGGGTACGGAAATCGGCGCGTGGTGAAGATAGACAAGGCCGGCAACTTCGTGACGACATGGGGCACTCCAGGGGATGGCCCCGGGCAATTCAGGGTGCCGCACTCAATTGCGGTCGATACGAAAGATCGCGTGTACGTCAGCGATCGCGAAAACAATCGTATTCAGATTTTCGACACCAGCGGCAAGCTGCTGAACATCTGGACGCACCTGGGCTGCACGCAGGGGATGTACATCTCGCCGAAAGACGAAATGTGGATCGTCACGCACCGGAACAACACCGAGAACGGCACCTACGACACGCTTGCCGGACAGGTGATGAAGCTCGACGTCGAGACCGGCAAGGTCATCGGCTCCTTCGAATCGCCCGGCCACATGCTGACCTCGACGCCGCAAGGCATCGTCTATGTGGCGAGCCTCACCGGCAACGTCTTCAAATGGCAACCGGATCCGTGGTGGCCGACAAGAGCGCATGAGGCGATTGCGAAAGGAATGCCGCCACCGAAGTAATCACCGCGGCCCGGTGACGCCGACGTTCTGCTCGCGGCTCACGTGTCCTCGCGTGTCCATTGCACCCCAACGCGGTTGCCGCGTTGGGGGCCCCGCATTCGCCGCGCCGCAGAACATCGGCGTCACCGGGCCGCAGCTGATCGAACACGGCTGGATCCCTCGCTGCGCTGCTTTGCCACGCCGAGCTTCGATGAGCCGGACCGTCGGCGCTCCAGCGCTGATCAAAGAATGCCACTAAGCCATAGAACCTTTGAAACGTCCGTCAACACTTTAGGTGTCAGTGTGTTGATACTTGTGTTGACGGCTGCGGGCATCACGGCGTCACAGGGCAGACTTAGGAAGCAGATTCAAAAGGCGAACCCCAAGAAATTCGAAACGGTGCGCGACGCCAAACAGTGGCGAAATCCGTTTGTCGTTGTGACTGCTAATGGCATTGAGGTCATTTCCACCAAGGTTCCTGGTGGTCGGAAGCACGTCGCGGTCGAGGATTTCCGAAGCCTATTGATGGCTCTGCCGTTGTCGGCCTGGCCATATGGTCGGGTGGTTGCTCTGCAAGACAATAGCTTTGGACCGACTGCTCGTCCGACGGGCGCGAATATTATCCAAAGCGTGAAAAGAACCCTTACTGATCTTGACGTAGAGGCAGAATTGTGGCCTCGCTAGAAGCTACCGTAGTGGTGTCAGGTTCAAGGCACAAGGCTCTCCGTTTTACCGTTCCAATCCGATAGCAACAGGTTCGTAGTCTGGCTGGTTAGGAATCCTTCCCCCGCTGAAGCCGGACTCCACGTACGATGAACCAATCACTCGGCCACTCGGTGTCGGCCGTCCGGATCGTCGGATCGGCAAACGATCGAAGTCGGCGTGATAGCGACAGCGGATAAAACGCTGAGCCGGCCACCTCCGCGAGGGCCAAACCTGGCCCGAGCGCCACGGCACTAACCGACACTGCCGGCGATGCGTTTTGCCACGCCGAGCTTCGTGTTTGCCGATCCGATGAGCTGGACGGCGGACGTAGAGATGCGGCAATAAACGAGGACAGGGCTAAAGCCCTGTGCCACCTGGCACGGTCCGGCTCAAGCCGGACACTACGTACGGCTTTCCGCCGTCGCCCGGCTCACACCTACACTGTCCGGCTAAAGCCGGACACTACGTACCGCAGAAGATCTCCTATTCTCCTCATCTCCTGCTGAAGCATGTCGAACCAGGTCTGTGGGGCTGCCGGTTGTGGCGGCTCGTTGCGAACGGTGTAGAGCGCGCCGTTGCGCACGTAGAGACGTCGCTGTTCCTCGCTGTTGAGCGGCCGGGCTCCGCGCCGGCCGAAGACCGCGATCTGATGACCTGATTCGTCCACAGCGCGATCGCGGTCGATGCCTTCAGCCACAGCGACGGCGGGATGGTGGGTCTCGTAGCTGGCGATGAGGGACGGCGTCGGCTTCGGGCTGAAGCCGTAGTGATTCGGGTTGTCTTCTGGAGAGAACATCTGCACGACATGCAGGCCGTTCCTGCCGTCGGCGAGCAGCGCAAAACCGCTGGCATTGACCATGCCAATCTTCACATCGTAAAGGTCGTTGATATGGCCGCCGCCGTTGAACGTCGATTCCAGTTTTGGACGCTCGGGCCGTGCGACGTCGATAATCGCAAGCCCCTCTGAGCCGGCGGAGACGTAGGCATAGGTCCTCGCCGCATAGACATTGCGGGCGTCCTTGAACGGCACGACCGCGCCGCCGATGGGAATCGGCTTGCCCAGCGTCGTCACGTCGAGCACTTTCAATCCGGCGCGATCGGCGACGAAGGCGTATCGGAACTGGAGGGCGATGCCGCGCGGGTCGTCCAGATGCGGGGCGCCGATCTCTGCCGCGATCTTTGGCTCGAGCGGATTGTCGAGATCGACGACGACGAGCGCGCGGGCGGTCAGGATGTACGCGTAGTGGCCGGCCAGCACGATCCTGCGGGCGCCAGTCAGCACGCCGTTCGGGTTGAACGTCACCGCGCGCGTCAGGAAGTTGTTCGAAGGATTGCCGTCCAGAAGCGTGCCGGCGCCGACCAGAATCAGTCCTTCCTCCGCGTCAGCCACGTAGAGGTAGCCGTAGATCGGGTGAATGGGCTGCTCTTCGTTCTCCGGTCTTCTCGTGCGGACGGGATCGACAGCCAGCGTCGAGGGCGCCGCCACCGCCACCGCATTTTTCGTCTTCACGAACAGCCGTTGCCCAAGAGGGGAGACCGGAGCGGTGACGATGCGCTCCGAGAAATCTTTGTTGTCGATGTTGGCGATGTCGTAGACGCGAAAGCCCTCATTGCCCAGCGCGACGTACGCATACTCGCCACGCACCTGAATATCGAGCGCGTTGCCCGGATGATGATCGACATCGCGCAGATGCCGCCCCTCAGCGACGAACTTTGTGAAGTTCGCGGGGTAGGCGAGCTTGTGGAGGTGGCTGCCGATCACGGCCGGCGGTTCGTCCCGCTCAGCGATGGTGATGGCTTCGAATCCTCCTTCGCCGGTTGCCACCCAGGCGTAGCGGCCGAGATGGTTCACGAAGTTCGTGCCCTGCAGCAGCACGGTCGCCATCCACGCGTTGTTGTCCTTCTTGTCGGAGACGTGGCAATCGGTGCAGCGCTTGGTCTCCTTTCCCCGTACCGTGTGCGGCACGAACGTGCTGAACGACTGGCCGCTGAACCCCTCGGCCGAAATCGTCTGCTGCATGTAGTACAGCCAGTCGCGCTGTTGATTCTGCGAGCTGACGAGCACCGCGCAGGCCGAACGCACGGGGGCGATCCGGTTGCCCGTGACCGTGCCGTCGCGGCCGAGCATGAACATGTCGTCGCGCAACACCTGGAAGTTGTACTCAGTCCAGTTGCGCGTCTCGAGTCCCTCGTTGTGCAGCATCGGCATCTTGCGGTTGGCCGACATCGAGAGATGACACCCGAAGCAGCTCGGCGTCCACGAGGTGTGGCACGTGTAACAGGTCATCGAACTGTTCGCGTGTGCCAGCGTGTTCTCGTTGGCGGGCGGAGCACCCCACGTCTTGCCGTCCCGCTGAATCGTCTTTGCGAGCCGCGACTGCTCGCTGTAGTGGGACGCGCCTGGAGTGATCGTGTCGAGCACCTGAACGACTTCCCATTGCTTTGCGCCGTCCAGCATCGAGCGTTGGACAAGCTTGTTGTCGCGCCATTCGAAGCGCCGCTGCCCGAACGGCGTGCGCAGAGCGGCCAACGGCGTGCCGCCGGCCGGGGACGCCGGCCCGCTCGTCAGCAGCGTCGCGCGGCTGCTCACCGTACCGTGGCAGTCGACGCAGTCGATCTCGACAGCGTTTCTCGTTTCCCCGTACAGCTTTCCGTTGCCGTGGCTGTCCTGATTGAAATGGCAGTCCACGCATTGCATACCGCGCTCGAGGTGGATGTCCTTCAGGTGGACCGCCTTGGAAAACTTCTGCGGGTCGGTGTTCGGCACGACCTTGTCTTCGGCGTCGAGCAACTCTCCCTGCCGATCGCGCTTGAACACCGCACGGAAGATCCAGCCATGGCTGTGGAAATCGGCGAACTGCGTCTGCTGAAGCTTGGCGTTGAACTCGGGAGTGCCGATCTGTTTCAGGAACTCCACATCGGACCACAGGCCACGCTGCGCCGATCCTTCGGGATTGCGGACCCGGACCTGCTGTCGAAATGCTTCGCTTGGATTCCGCTGCTCGGCCGGATACATGAACTTTCCATCGGTTTCGTTCTCCCACCACGTGTAGCCGTAGTACGTCGTGACCATGTTCGTGCCGGGATGCATGTGGCAGGTCATGCACTGGCTGGAAGGGATCGACCGCGTGAACGAGTGCTTCAGCGGATGGCCGGCCTCGGTTTTCGATATCGTGGGATCGCTCGTGTTCGATCGGCCCTCATTGCCGAAGGCGGCGTACTGGGCCGAGTGGACGGGCGAGCGATCGTTCGCGTAGACGACGTGGCAGGCGGTGCAGCCGCTGCCTCGATAGTCGCCTGGCTGATCGTTCGTGCCGGGGAACGAGAGGAGCGGATCGAGCAATCGCGTCTTCTGCAGCCCGAGAAACACAGGGTCGACGCGGAGCTGCGTGCCGAAACCGCGATCGCTTAATTTGACCTCTGGACGCCCCGGTTCATCTTCGCGCGCGGGATTACCAATCTCTCCCCGCCGCCGGCTGCCTCGCTCGAACACGCGCAGCACGTTGCCCGGCTGCGAGACTTCCCATCTCAGCAGTGGATCGAGAAACGGGAGGACGCCTTTGGTTCGCGTCTCCTCCGCGGTTGGCGGCGGCCAGGTGAGAAGCCGCTGTGGCTTACCGTCGCGCCCGTAGCTTTCGCCGAAGGCCGGATTCTTGATCGGATACGCGCCGTTGTTGTAGAGCGCCGCGCCCCAGAGCATGGCCCCGTGCGTCATCATGCTCTTGCGCACGTTCTGCACTTCGGCGGCGTGACACGGCCCGCATGTCCGATCGGCTACACGAAGGTCGCCAGGATTGATGAACTGGATGTACTCCGCCGATTCACGGAGCCACTCTGTGTAGGCGCGAACCGGATTCGCAGCCGAGGCAGCGCTGGGCTTGAGACGCGGTGACGGATGCGCCGAGCGTTTCGCTCTCTGGTACGTCGCATCGGAAGCCGGCGCCCCCTGCGGTGCGCGAACCCCAGCATCGCCTCCATGACAGTCGGTGCAGCCGAGGCTGACGGTGCCCGTCGGATGCATCGACGGCACATCGGTGGATGTGTGGCACGTGATGCAGCCGGCGCTTTTCGCTGCCGCCTCGCTCATGGTCTGGCCCGCGATCTGTCCGTGGGCTGACAGGATGGCCCGGCTAAAGCCGGGCACTACGTACGTCGGGGAGAGCGCGTCGGCGGCGGCGAGCGCAAACACGAAGCTTGTGGCCACAATCGCTTTCGATGTCAGCGATACCGTCATCTCACCTCAGAACTGAAGCCGCAGGTTCGCGAACAACGACACAAAATAATGACGGCCGTCGTAGACGTCTCGCAGGCCGTCGCCGAGCCGCAACGCCGAGGCGCCGGCCGTAATCACGATGTTCTCCGAGAGCGGCGGACGATACTGCGCGCCGCCGCCGAAATCGACACCGATATTGTTCCTGATGGGAGCCTGGAACAGGAGCGCCTCGAGCACCGCCGTACTCCGAAATCTCAGCGTGCTGACGGTCGTGAACGCACGCAGCTTCGGCGTGACTTCGACATCCACTCCGCCCTGGAGGATCACGATACCCGGATTGACGAAGTTCTGCTGACCTTCATCCTTGTTCGTCCGCAGATCTGGCAGCAGGCTGAACGGGCTCACGAGACCGGTGTTCGTCTGCGTCAGCCGCAATCCCTGGCGATTCCACAGGCTGAACGGACCACCCGCGAACACCGGGATGTCGACGATCGAGTCGAAGGCCTCTGCCTTGCCATCGTTGACGTCATCATCGCCAGTTGCATAGAAGACCGACCCTTTGATGCGCAGCCAGTCCTTGTCGATCGATAGCTCGACTGCCGCCATGCGTGCGTTGATGTCGACTTCGCGAGCCTCGATCGGGTTGAGCTCGTCGGTACCCGTCACCTGATAGAACGCGTGCGTCAGATTCAGGCGGCCGATGTGTCCGTTGCCCGCCCATCCAAAGTACGACGAGCGCACCTCGTGCGATCGGATGACGCCGATCGGCGCCGGCCTGACGAGAAAGCCGTTGGTGTCGTAGTGAGGCTCTCCGGTGTCCCTGTTGTAGTGATAGCTGAACTGCGTCGTATAGCCACGCGTCAGGAAATCCTGCACGTATACGTTTGCGACCGCCATCTGCTGATGCCGGCGGTGCAGCTCGTTGAAGCCGCTGTTCGCTTCCTTCTCGAGAAAATCGAAGAACGCGGCGTTGTACTCGATGCGGCTCGATCGCAGCGTGCCAAAAAGGCGGAGGCCGGGCTGTTCGACCACCGCAACGAAGCCTCGGAAATCGGTGCTGAGCTCCTGAATGCCCGCACGGACCGAGAGGACATCGTAGTTGGAGCTCAGATCGGCGAGCTTCGCTTCGAAGAACGCTTCCTGGAGGCCAACATGAGCGTCGAACCGCGTGGTCCCCTTGCGGACGTCGGCATTCACGATGGCGGTTTCCTGAGTGTGGAGGTAGTTGAAGCTCACCGCGGGCTGTACGCGGACACGCCAATCGACAGGCCGGAATGCCGTGTCGCCGCGAAAGAGATCGAATGACGTGCGAACGATCGACACCGGCAGGTAAACTCCGCCGCGCCCGAAGAACTTCTCGCTGAGCGGGCGCGCGCTTGCAGGCACGGCGGGCACCGGGACATGGCGCCCTTCGAGCAGCGAGTCGCTGACGCCGGTGAACACGAAGAACGTCCGTTGCCCCAGGATGGGGTAGTCGCCTTTGAATCGATTCCGGTTGTACGGATCCCACCACCGGCCGCTGACGTACGGATAGTCGCCATGCTCGCCGTATCGATCCCAGTCCGGCATGGAAATGTTCCAGCGATCGGGCATCGGCACGAAGACGCGCGCGTCCGGCGCCAGCACCGGCTGTCCGTCTTCGCCGGTTGATGCCGGCCTCGGTATATCCGGCGGGAGCGGATCGGGAACGGCCACTTCGCCCGCCGGTGTGCTGATCCCCGGAGGTCGTGGTACCGGATTCTGAATCACCGGCGACTCGGTGGTGCGGGTGAGAACGACGTCTGTCGCGGCGACTTGTCCGGCCGCGACTGCGATCGTTGTGGACGCGTTGGCGAAGCCCGCGGCGGCGATCTCTACCGCAAACTGACCGGCCGCAATATTTGCAAAGCGTACGATTCCGTCGGCTGGCGTCGTGGCCGTGGCAATCACCCGACCGCTCGAATCGCGGAATGTCACCGTAGCACCGGGGATGGGACGGTTGTCGGTGGCGGTGCGAATCGAAACCGTGACGCCGCTGCCAGGTGCACCAGGGATGCCGACCTGAGCTGCTGCACTCCCCGGCATGAACAACGAGAGGCCGGTGAGTAGCAGCCAACAGGCTCCAGGCTTCAGGCTCCAGGCCGGGAGTCCGAAGTCTGAAGCCCGAAGCCAATGAGTCTTCATTTCCGCCATTCGTCGATCAGATTCGCGACCAGACCTGTCCATCCCGTCTGATGATTCGCTCCCAGGCCGGCGCCGTTGTCGCCGTGGAAGTACTCGTTGAACAGGAGGCAATCGCGCCAGTGGGGATCCCGCTGAAATGTCTCCATGCCGCCGTAAATACGCCTGCGTCCGTCGGCGCCGCGTGTGAACAGCCCGATCATCCGCTCGGCGATCTCGCGCGCCATCTGCTCGGGGGTGACCTTCACGGTCGATCCCGGCGCCGAGACCGCCACATCCGTTCGGTGCGCGACGTCAAACCGGCGCAGCGATTCGATCAGCAGATACGACGTCGGAAACCAGATAGGCCCGCGCCAATTCGAGTTGCCCCCTTTGAGCTTCACGTCCGCTTCGGCGGGCTCGTACCGGACTTCGCGGCCGCCGAACGAGAACGGATGCTGTTCGTGATGCTTCGAGAGGCTGCGCAGCCCGCCCTCCGACAGAAATTCGCTGGGATCCCAAATGCGCTGCAACAGTTTCTCCAACTGATGGCGGTCAACAATCGAGAGGATATGTCGAGTCGAGCCACCGGCTTTGTCGGTGAAGCACGCCTGCCCAATCAGATCGGGGCGGTTCTGGATAAACCACTTCACGTCGCGAAGAAACACCGGCATGTCCTTCAGGACGTCTTCGTCGATGACCTCGATCGCGTACAGCGGAATCAATCCGACGAGCGAGCGCACCTCGAACTTGTGGAAGCGGCCGTCCGGATAGCGGAGCACGTCGTAGAAGAAGCCGTCCTTTTCGTCCCAGAGTTGATAGTTGCGGCCGCCCATCTTCTTCATCGCGCCGCCGATGTAGACGAAATGCTGGAAGAACTTCGTCGCAAGCGTTTCGTATGCGCGGTTTTCGTGCGCCAGCTCGAGTGCGATACGCATCATCGACAGGCAGAAGAAACCCATCCAGCCGGTCGCGTCGGACTGCTCGAGGATTGCGCCGTCAGCCAACCGCTCGCTGCGATCGACGACGGTGATGTTGTCGAGGCCGAGGAAACCGCCCTCGAAGACGTTCAGTCCCTGGCTGTCAACTTTGTTGACCCACCAGGCGAAATTGATCAGCAGCTTGTGGAAACAGCGCTCGAGAAACCCGCGGTCGGCCTTGCCATTACGCTCCCTTTCGAGTGAGTACACGCGCCAGCACGCCCAGGCGTGGACCGGAGGGTTGAGATCCGAGAATTCCCACTCGTAGGCAGGCAACTGGCCGTTTGGGTGCTGGAACTGCTCGAAGAGCAGCAGCCAGAGGTTCTCCTTCGCGAACTCTGGATCGACCAGCGCCAGTGATACGGTATGGAAAGCCAGATCCCATGCAGCAAACCACGGATACTCCCACTTGTCTGGCAGCGAGAGGATTCGCATCGAGTTCAGGTGGCGCCAGTGCGTGTTGCGGATGCGCAAGCGCTCGCGCGGAGGCGGCGCTTCAGGGTTGTCGCCGTTCAGCCACAGCGAGACATCGAACAGGTAAATCGACTTCGTCCACAGCATCCCGGCGAGCGCCTGACGCTGCACCAGCTTTTCGTCTTCCGTCGCCTTTGGTGGATGAATGGCCGCGTAGAACTCGTCGGCCTCGGCTCGACGCTGCGCGACCACGGAGTCAACGTCTTCGAGTGGCGCTATCAGCGTCTCAGGCGTGAGCCGGAAGCGCCACGTGTACGAGCCACCGGCCGGGACCGTCGCGCTGTAGTGGATGCACGACTTGGTACCGTAGCGGTCGGGGTTGATCGATCCCTCACCGTCGATCACAAGCCGATGGAATGCGTCCTTGACGTAGCTCGAGGCGTTGGTCGCGCCGCCGCCCCAGACGACAGGACCGTTGGTCTCGTTGTCGGTGAACAGCAGTGCTCCTTTCGTGGGTCCGTACAGCCGGCGCTCGCCAAGGCGATAGTCGAAGGGCAGGTTCGAGAGCGGATTGGCGGCACTGTCGTCGGCGAGCAGCGTGACAAACGCCGACGACCGCGCGCCATCGGCTTCGCAGATGCGCGGCCGCGGGCCGCGCTCGCCGCCCCAGCCCCACGTGTTCCGGAACCACAGGTGCGGCAATACGTGCAGCTTGGCGTCATCCGGGCCGCGGTTGAAGGCTTCTATCCGGATGCAGATGTCTTCGGGTCCGGCCTTCGCATACTCGATGACGATATCGAAGTAGCGATTCTCCTCGAAGACGCCGGTATCGAGAAGCTCGAACTCCATTCCGCGTCCGGCACGCCTCCGGTTCTCGTCGACGAGTCGTGCGTACGGAAACTCGGCCTGCGGATACTTGTAGAGCATCCGCATGTAGCTGTGGGTCGGCGTGTTGTCGAGGTAGAAGTAATACTCCTTGACGTCTTCGCCGCGATTACCTTCGCCCGATGTGAGGCCGAACAACCGCTCTTTGAGGATCGGATCGCGCCCGTTCCAGAAGACCGGCGCGAAGACGAGAAGCTGATACCGATCGCAGAGTCCGCCGATCGCATCCTCGCCCCACCGAAACGCCTTGCTCCGCGCCTTTTCGTGCGTGACGAAATTCCAGGCGTCGCCGTTCGCGCTGTAGTCTTCGCGGACAGTGCCCCAGGAACGATCGGACACATAGCATCCCCATCGCCGCCACGCGGGAACTGGGCCAGTGGCTGGTTCAGCGAGACGAAGATGTTCGGCGGTGGGCATGAATGTAGGCGAGGTCGATCGCGATTGTAGCTTAGGCAGCGCCGTAATAAGCTCGACTCTTATGCGCGTGCGATTCTGGGGAGTGCGCGGCTCCGTGCCCTATGCCACGTCGGGTTCGATCGGATTCGGTTGCAACACTCCCTGCATCGAAATCGTCGATGAAGATTCAGGTAGACGCCTCATCCTCGATGCCGGCTCCGGCATCGTCGGCGTTGGCGCTGCAATGGAGAGTATTGCCGGCGTGTCTATTGTGCTGACCCACTATCACTGGGATCACGTGCAAGGGCTCCCGTTTTTTGCGCCCTTTTATCGTCCGCGTACCGACGTCACCGTCTGGGCGCCCGCGCTCGGGCGACAGTTCGCCGATATCGAGACGATGTTCGAGGCGCCGTTCTTTCCGGTACCCTACGACAGATTGCCGTCGCGGCCGGCCATCCGCATGCTGACTGCCGACGACACCACGATCGATGGCTTTCAGATGTCCGTACAGCCGTTGAATCACCCGGGAGGCTCGTTCGCCTACCGGATTACAGGCGCCGACGGCGACCTCGTGTACGCGACGGACCACGAATTCGGCAATGCGGATATCGATGCCGCGCTCACGCAGTTTGCGTCCGGCGCAAGTGCCGTGATCCTCGATTCGCACTTCACGCCGGACGAAATGCCCGATCGCAAAGGGTGGGGCCATGGCGACTGGGAGCAGTGCGCGCGCTTCGCCAGAAGCTGCGAGGCGCGTCGTCTGTTTCTGTTTCACCACAAGCCTGGCCGCACGGACGACGAGATGAGCACGATCGAGAGGGCCGCGAGGGGGATTTTCGTTAAGACACTGGCGGCGAAAGAAGGGGTTACTTTTATAGTGTAGGTAGGAAGTAGGAAGTAGGAAGTAAGAAGTGGGAAGTAAGAAGTGAAAAGTAGAAAGTGAGAAGTGGAAAAGTAGATGAACAAGAAATCGCTGTTTGCGTCGTTCTGGGAAAAAGAAGCAAAGACGACGAGCAAAGTACTGGCTCGCATTCCGGAGGGGTCCGACTATCGTCCCGATCCGAAGTCGCGCACCGCGCTGGGACGGCGAGCTCGAGCTCTTCGGCCGTCAACGGCCCGCATCGCCGATGGCGTGGAGTTTTCTATTCGATATCGTCCATCACCGCGGCCAGATTACGACGTATCTGCGCCCGATGGGATCGACTGTGCCACAGGTCTACGGTCCGAGCGGGGACGAGCCGTAGGGGGCTTGGAGAAAGTAAGAAGTGAGAAGTAGGAAGTGAGAAGTGGGGGCCACGCCGCAGATTCCAGACGACATCGAAGAACACCGCGACGAGCGGTGGTGCCGCGAGGCGACGCGGCAGGTCGAGACTGTATCAATGATTGGTGTAAGTAAGAAGTAGGAAGTGAGAAGTAAGAAGGTGTTGCAGAAAGTGCGATCTCATCGAAGGCCCGCTGAATTTACGAGGACTTTCTTGGAGACTGGCGGCACCGGGGGTGCACATGTCTCCGCATGCCTCCAAAGGAGCTTCTCGATCGAGTGAAAGCATTCGCGGTTGCGTCGTTGAATTTCTATCGCAGCCTCCCGAACATCCCCAACGCGCAGGTTCCTGGTGTGCAGTTTCTGCGCTCAGCGTGTTCCGTTTCTGCTAACTATCATGCCTCGCAGCGCGGACGCTCGAGGGCGGAGTTCATATCGAAGCTGGGAGTAGTTGTGGAAGAAGTGGACGAGTCAGTCGTATGGCTCGAGTTCATGCGGGACGGTAACATCGCGTCGGATTCAGAGCTGCTATCGGAAGCACAACAACTGCGACGGATTTTCGGAACCGCGCTACGCACGGCGCGCAGAAACGCTGCTCGAAGTAGTCGTTGAACCCACTTCTTACTTCCTACTTCTTACTTCTTACCTACCAGGTTCCTCCCCCAACCTCCGGCTGCCTCGGGTACTTCACATACGGCAGCCTCACCTCGCGCCCTTCGCCGGCCCGAATCACGCTGTTATCGACCCGCAACTCGTCCGGCGGGTGGAATCCTTCGCTCCCAAGCTGCGAGACGTAGTCGTCCTGCTCGACGCCGTCGCCGCTGACCCCCAATCCCCCGACCAGACGTCCATCCTTATATAGAGGGACGCTGCCGGGAAACCAGACGATGCCGCTTTGGTTGAGGAAGGTGCGGTTGCCGCCCCGGCTGGGGCCCGGGCCTTCGGTGCAGGGATTCACAGAGTCGTACGCGAACAAGTCGAACCACGGTCCCGGCGTGGGTGCGACCTCGAGATCGATGCCAGGAGGGAACAGCGGCTGGCCGCCGAAGCTGAGCGTGCGGGCCGTCAGTGCCCACCCTTGTCCGGCTGGCGGCTCCGGCTCCCACTCGTATGGCGCGTACCGGTTCGTCGAGACGTACTGCCGCAGCACTTCGTAGCCTTCGCGCGAGCTGAAGTAATACGCGTTCCGCGCCTTCGTCATCGCGACGTCGAGCGAGAAAAATGTCGCGTCCGGCATGCGGTATGCCGCCAGAATCTCGCCCGCCTCATCAGAGACCGCCATCACCATTCGCGTCGGTTGATTGATCGGCAAACGAATCTGCGCGCGGGTCCTGAAGGCGACGGCGACCGACTGATCGATGATGCGCCGCACGTCGTCGATATTCAGCGATCCGCTGTGGCTGGCGCGCGGGCCGACCAGATAGCCCTCGGGCGCCTGCTGTCCACCGATCGGCGGGACGACAAATCGGCCGTCGCTGAGGCGGCCGCTCGATGCACCAGGAGGGGTTTGGTGCAGCGTGTCGCGGATGCACGGAATCGTCGTGCAGGTTCCGAAGAACGGCAGGCGGATGCCTTCGATGAAAACAGCACCCGGGTTTCCGAGCGGCTCCGCAAAATCGAGCCCTCGCCCAGCGCCGGCCGATGCGAGCGTCGCCGCGTATTCGGCGAGATCGGGAGAGACG
>DATEEI010000030.1:0-4365 GCA_035281225.1 Vicinamibacterales bacterium | reverse complement strand
GATCAAACACTACTTCGTCGAGCACGATCAGCCGGTGGACCCGCTCGCGTCGGTCAAGGCCAGCTACGATTACCTGCAGCATCTGGAGTTCTAGCCGACCGGCAGAAACCACTGAAGGACTTGGGCGTGGCCGCCATCGGTGTATTCCGATCCCCGATAGCTACCCGCTGCTGCGCATCCACCAGAGGCCGCAGGTCGAGGTACACTTTGCTTTGTCGGGCGGGCCAAAGTAGGGCGGCATCGACGAGACGGCGAGACCGCCCGTGCCGCCGGCGGTGGCGAATGCGATCTACTACGCGACGGGCAAGCGGGTGAGGTCGACGCCGTTCAAGAATCACGATCTGAGTTGGGGATGAGGCACCGTTATTGCGCCTTCGCCAAGCACCGTCTGTAACGATCGTCCACGCGGCCAGCGAACCACTCCGTCGTCAAGTTACGGGTAATCTTCGGACCCACGAGCCGGATGCGCGGCACGATAGCTCGCGGCACCGGCCGGCCAGGCGGAGCCTCGTCCGCGAGGGCAAGTACGCGCGAGTACAGCGGGGTCCGGTCGAATTTGGACTCATCGCCTTGCTCCAGTGCAGTGCGGATCTGCGCGTCAGTCAGGCCTAGCTCGCCGATCGTGCGGATCGCAAGCTCCGTGTTGCTGGGCGTATCGGCGCCCTCGATCAGCAGGTCTCCATCTAACGCCAGCCGCTTTTTGGACACGATATTCACTGCGTTCTGAAAGGCAGCGTTTCGACTTGCGTACTGCCCGGCGTTGTAGTCTGCGAATCGGTAGACCATGTCGTCGTACGGCGCCGCGTAAGCGAGCAGGTGGGCAATGCCAAAGAAGAGGCCGCCTCGCCGCGTAAAAACTTCAGATCGAATGTTTCCTTCGACCGGATAAGGGTAGTGCTTCTCCTTCGCCTGCTTCTCCGCAAACTCGATGCTCACCTGCATCGGGCCGCCAGTGCGGACAGGATTCCAGTCTCCGAACATGCGGCCGCCGAGCGGTACACTCCCGATAAAATCCTCGAACAGTTCGCTCAGGTCTTTCTCGGTTCTGGCATGTTCCAGGCGCTCGCGAAAGCTCGAGCCGTTCGCCGAACGAATTTCGAGCGCTGCATCCACCATGAATTTGGGAATGTGATGGCTCGCGGCGCGCGCTTCGATTTCCCGACGTGCGATCGCGAGAAGGCCGGGCACCAGGGGATCCACCTGGAAGTTCGACTCTTGCTCCGTCACCGCCAGCACGCCGCAAATGTGCTCGCTCGTAGGCGGGATGTTCAGCGCTTCGAAGGCGGCGAAGATGTCAATTGCCCAACCCTGCGCGGTCTTGACGTCCGCTGGCATCAGCCGCACGATCTCCGCGCGCACTGCATCCGGATCGACCGGCGGCGGGCGTGGCGGCGGACTCACGCACGCGGCCAAGGCCATGGCAGCGAGGGCGAACGACCAGAAACCGGACCGCATGGCGAGTGTCAAACAGCACCTCTGGTGAGAAGAGTTTCGGTTATAACCGCGCACGCCGACGACGCCGCTCGACGCGAAATCCAGTATCCCATCTGGCGGGCCGCATTTGCCGCGGTCCCGACATGTTGCTGGCGCGTAGGACGGTCCGCTATACGTCAAAAGCGCGTAGCGGCCTGCGCTTGAAAAATTTAGACTCGGCCTTAATCAAAAAAAGCATTCGCTCAATGGAGGGGGACCATATGGGCATCGTTACTGTTCGCTGTCCAGCGACTGGCAAGGAAGTACCGACCGGTCTCGTCATGGACCCGGAAGTGTTCAAGCACGCACGTCTCGGCCCTAAAGCGTTCGTCTGCGACGCTTGCGGGGAGCCTCACGCTTGGGACAAGGCCGAGGCGACAGTCCACTTGGACGGCGCTCCGGTGCTGCCCGACCTGGTTGCCAAAGAGTAGACGCAGCCGGTGCCCTTAGCGCAGGACACGAGGGCGGCGCGTTGAGCGTGAACAGTATCCGGCTCTGCCGCGTGGACGAGCACCCCGCGATACTTGCGATCGTGAACGCTGCGGCCGAACGCTATCGCGGCGTCATTCCGGCCGATTGTTGGCACGATCCGTACATGCCCTTCGACCAGCTCGAGAATGACATCGCTGGCGGGGTCACCTTTTGGGGATACGACGACGGCCATGACGGTCTCCTCGGTGTCATGGGCATTCAGGCGGTGCGAGAGGTCGAGCTCATCCGACATGCCTATATACGGCCCGGCGAACAAGGGCGAGGCGTCGGAGGAACACTGCTGCGCTACTTAGAGAACCGGAGTCGGCGACAGATACTGATAGGAACGTGGGCCAACGCCGAATGGGCCATACACTTCTACCAAAAGCATGGGTATCAACTCGCGCCCAGCACGGAGACTGCACGGCTACTGCGGACCTACTGGACGATAACGCCGCGTCAGGCCGAAGCGTCGGTGGTTTTGTCGAAGTCCTCCGCCCACACTCGGGCTCTATTCGGCACGCGGTAGTTCGAACTGTTCGATGAACGAGTCCTCGGCTCTGCCTTGGTCGAGCCATTCGACGACAAGGGGATGGTCAAGGAGTCTCCGGTAATACTCACGAGCAGTTCCGCCAACGGGAACGGCATACGTCTGGAATCGAGTGGCAACAGGCGCAAACATAATGTCGGCCGCACAGAAGTCGCCCAGAAGCCATGGCCCCCCATGCTCGTGGAGACAGGTGCTCCAAATCTCTCGCACTCGGTCGAGGTCACGCTCGACCTCCGGGGTGAAGCTCGCCAGCCGGTTGCGGCCGCGCGTGTTCACAGGCATCGCCTCCCTCATGAAGTTCAGCGAAGAGTGAACTTCTCCACAGAGGCTTCTCCCTCGCGCCCTCAAACGCCTCGACTCTGGCCAGACTACTGGATACGACTCATACAGGTACTCGGTAATCGCCAGCGTGTCCCATATCGTCGTATCGCCATCCTTCAGGACCGGAACGAGACCGGTCTGGCCTCCAAGCGTCTTCACCTCGTCGCGGGACCCGGCCGTGTAAATCTGGATGAGCCGTTCCTCGAACGGTGCCCCCACGAACCGAAGGAGCATCCAGGCTCGCATGGACCACGAGGAGTAGTTCTTGTTGCCGAGAATCAGGGTCAGCGCCACCTCGATCTCCGACGACGATTTGCCAGTCCTGAGTTCAGCCCTTCGGGCCGTAGAGCTCAGCTGCCTTCCGCGCCGACGTCACGATCCCCTTGATCATCGCGGAGCTGAAGCCGCGATGCTCCATCTCGTTGAGGCCGGCAATGGTGCAGCCGCGGGGCGTCGTGACCCGGTCAATCTCGGGCTCCGGATGCGAACGGTCGCGGATGAGGAGTCCCGCGGCGCCGCGCGCGGTCTGCGCGGCCATCAGTAGCGCCTCATCCGGGTGAAAGCCGATTTCAATGCCGCCCTGCGACGCCGCACGGATCGAGCGCAGGAAGAACGCAACACCGCAGGCACAAAGCGCTGTTGCGGCTTCCGTCATCGATTCATCGATTTCGAGTGTCTCGCCGACCGATTGGAACAGGTCGTGCGCCAATGGCAGCGCAGCGCGATGCGCCGTGGATGCGGCAAGGCAGGTCATCGACCGTCCGATCGCAATTGCCGTATTCGGGATCGCGCGCAGGACGGGCACTTTCTCGCCGACCTGGGCCTGGATCTGCTGCAGCGAGACTCCGGTCACGACGGATATCAGCACGTGACGGGACGGATCGAGCGTGCTTTGAATCTCCGCCAGCAGCTCATCGAGCTGGCGCGGCTGCACGGCAACCACGACCAGATGCGCCCTTGCAATGGCGGCGCGGTTGTCGGTTGTCGTGTCGAAGCCGGCGGCCGCGGGTTCTTCGAGCTTGTCGGCATGCCGGCGCGTCAGCGTGATGTCGGCGGCGGGGAGCTTGCCCGTCGCCACCAGCCCGCGCGCGAGCGCCTGCCCGACGTTGCCGGCGCCGAGGATGGCGATGGGACCGGTGGTTTGATTAATCACGGTCGATTCCTTGGCACACATGCCACGATCCTACCGGTTTGATGGCCGCTCGCGCAGTATAGGCGGCACTACACAATTTCCTGGCCGCACGAACGACTTCTTGAAAAGTCGCCAGCCGTCCCCATCGATCGGAAAAATGAACGTGGATGCGACCCTCCCCGTCCCGGCCGATGATGCGGACCTCCTGGATGCCTATTCGGTCGCGGTGACCTCAGCCGTTGCCGGCGTGGCACCGTCGGTCGTGCACCTGAACGTTGCGCACACGGGCGGCGAGGGCAGGCGTGGGACCGGGTCGGGCTTCTTTTTTACACCCGATGGCCTGTTGTTGACGAATAGCCACGTCGTACACCGATCACGCGATATCCGGGTTCTCACGTACGAAGCCGAGGAATTTCTG
>DATEEI010000029.1:0-6842 GCA_035281225.1 Vicinamibacterales bacterium | reverse complement strand
TGGCCGGACTGCGTGAGGATCTCGACGATGTCGCCGTTCTGAAGACGGGTGCGTAGTGGCACCATTCGGCCGTTGATGCGCGCCCCTACGCACTGATTGCCGACATCGGTATGAATCGTGTACGCGAAATCGACCGCGGTGGCACCGCGGGGAAGAGACCTTACCTCTCCCTTGGGGGTGAAGATGTAGACCTCCTCGGGATAGAGGTCAATCTTCAGGTTCTGCAGGAACTCCTGCGGGTCGCGGACCTCCTGCTGCACCTCCAGGAGCTGACGCATCCACTGGAAGTAACGCTCATCGCGATGATCGCCGACCCGCCCCTCCTTGTACTTCCAGTGCGCGGCGATGCCTTCCTCCGCGTGGCGATGCATTTCCTCAGTGCGAATCTGCACCTCGAATGGGAACCCGTGCTCGCTGATCACTGACGTATGGAGCGACTGGTAGCCGTTCGGCCTCCGCATGGCAATGAAATCCTTGATGCGCCCCGGCACCGGCGACCATGTCTGATGGATGATGCCGAGCGCCGCGTAGCAGTCCTTGACGCTGTCGGTGATGATGCGAAGCGCCATAAAGTCGTACACCTGATCCAACTCGATGCGCTGGCGCTTCAGTTTCTGGTTGATGCTGTAAAGGCGCTTCAGTCGCCCGTCAACCTGCTTGATGGGCACCTGCGCTTCGTTCAGCTTCGCCGTGATTGTCTTCTTCAGCACCTCGATTTCGACTTCGGCTGCTTTCCGCTTGCTCTCGACTTTGGCTGTCAGCGCCTGGTATCCGGCCGGGTCGAGATACTTGAAGGACAACTCCTCGAGCTCGTTTTTGACCTTGCTCATCCCGAGCCGGTTCGCGATAGGAGCGTAGATGTCGAGCGTTTCCTGTGCGGTTCGCATCTGCCGGTCTTCGGGCATGTGCGAGAGCGTGCGCATGTTGTGGAGGCGATCGGCCAGCTTGACGAGGATGACACGGATGTCGTCCACCATGGCTAGCAGCATCTTGCGGAAGTTCTCCGCCTGCCGCTCCTCGCTCGACGAGAACGGAATCGCGCCTATCTTCGTGACACCCTCGACGACGTGCGCGACCTCCGGACCGAAATGCTCCTGAATCTTCTCGATCGTGGTCAGCGTATCTTCCACGACGTCGTGCAGTAGCCCGGCCGCAATGGCAACAGGGTCCAGCCGCATCTCGGCCAGGATGCTCGCAACCTCGAGGGGATGGACGAGGTACGGTTCACCCGAATGGCGGACCTGCCCTTTGTGCTCCAGGGCAGAGAAGACATAGGCCCGCCGGAGGAACTCGCGCTCCTCGTCCGAGGTATAGGTCCTCACCCGCTCGAGCAGATCCTCGAATCTAATCATTGCTTCTCGCGGGGGCCCCTCCGCCCCGCTCGGGTCGCTCCGCTTGCGGGGCCCCGATGCCCCGCGCCACTTCGCGACCTCACCCAGAGCCAAATCGTCAGAAACGGTGTCTAACTGGTAATATCGGCAGTCGGTTAGACCATGATAGCTGTTTCCTTGACTTGGCTTTTAGCCGTTCATATACTTGCCGGGCTTTTTAAGGCAAAATTCCGCGATTTGTCGAATGTGAAGGGGGATTTGATGCGTGTGCGAAGGAAGGCGATTCTGGCCTCAACTGCCATCATCGCGGCGATGGCGGTCTCGGGTTGCGGCCAGTTAGGGAATCTTCAGGCGCGAAAAGCGTTCAAGGAAGCCAACGCGGCCTACCAGGCTCAGAATTACGCTGAGGCCGCCGCAAGATATCAAGAAGTCGTCGCGGATCCGACGGCTGGCGAAGATCCGAATCTGGTGCATGCGTACTTCTTCCTGGGAAACAGCTACGACAACCAATACAAACCGGCTCGAAAGGGCGAGGCTGACAACGACGCCCTGCTGACGAAAGCAATCGAGAATTACAAGATTGCGGCGGAAAAAGAGACCGATCCGAAAATGAAGAAGCTGTCGCTGGACTACCTGGTCGCCGCATATGGTCCCGACAAGCTCGACGATCCGACAGCTGCTGAGCCCATCGTCCAGCGGATGATTCAGCTCGATCCCAGCGACCACAACAACTACTTCGCCCTCGCCAAGATTTATGAGGATGCCGGCAATCTCGACCAATCCGAGGCGCAGTTGATGAAGGCCAAGGAAGTGAAGCCAAAAGAGGCGGCGGTCTACCAGCAGCTCGCGGGCTTCTATCAGCGTCAGGGCGATTTCGACAAGCTGATCGCGGCCGTCAAGCAGCGCGCCGAGCTCGAGCCGAACAACCCCGAAGCGCACTACACCGTCGCAACCTATTACTGGGACGAGTCCTATCGCAATACGAGGCTTACCGACGCTCAAAAGCGCGAATATGTGAAGAGCGGCCTCACCTCTGTCGACAGAGCGATCGCCCTGAACCCCGACTACGTGGAGGCAATCACCTATCGAGGTCTGCTGCTGAGAATCGAAGCGGCTATGGAGAAGGACCCTGCCCGTCAGAAGGCCCTGCTCACCGAGGCCACTCAGCTCCAGGAGAAGGCCGTCGGGCTGAAGAAGAAGCAGGCGGCGGGAGCCTAGCGGGGGTGGCACCTGCATCTCTCGGTGCCCTGACAGGGCAGAGGGATGAGGGCAGAGGGCAGAGACATCACGGGTACAAACCAAAAGGCCGCCAGGCGAAAAGCCGGGCGGCCTTTTTTATTGCCCTCTGCCCTCATCCCCCTGCCCTGTCAGGCGAAGCGAGTGGCAGGCGAAGCCTGATATCAGTTTCCCGTCTGCACGCCAGCGGCGCGCCGCATGCCTTCAGTCACGATGCCGACCTTCTCGACGCCTGCGCCCTTGGCCGCATCGATGACGGCGACAATTTCACCATATCGCAGCGTGCCAGCAGCCGCGATGAACATCGTCTTTTCCTGGCGCTGCTCGAAGATGCTCCGAAGCCGGATCTCCAGATCGGCGAGACTGGTGACTGTCTGCTTGTTCACCGACATCTGACGGTCAGCCGTCATTTCGAGCACGATCTGACTGCTGTCGACCTGCTGCTGCTGCGCCTGCTGCGTCTCGGCTGGCAAGTTGATGTCGAGACCTTTCTGCGTGAGCGGCAGGGCGGCCATGAAGATGACCAGCAGCACGAGCAGAACGTCGATCATCGGCGTGACGTTCATGTCTGCGCTGACAGCGAGCTTCTTCGCCTGGGCGTTCTCGTCCGCTCCGAAGTGCTTGTGGGCGTGTCCCTGCGTCGCCATCAATTACCTCCCGCGCGCACTTTGCGCTCCGTAATCAGGGCCATGTCTTCGACGCCGGCCGACCGCAGGTTGTCCATGGTCTCCATGACGGTGGCGTAATCGACATCTTCGTCGGCCTTGATCAGGACGACCTTCTCGGTCTGGGAGGCCATGAGGTCGGCAACGCGGCTGCTGAGATCGCTCGCGCGGACCGGCACCGAGTTCAGATAGACCTGCTTGTTGGCTTGAATCCCGACCACGGTCTGTCCCTGGGTGTCTGGCTTGTCCGTTGTATTCGCCGCGCTGGGCAGCTTGACGTCGACGCCCTTCTGCAGCATCGGGGCGACGAGCATCATGATGATCAAGAGCACCAGCATGACGTCGACGAGCGGCGTCACGTTGATATCTGACTTGACGCCACCTTCTGCGCCGCCAACATTCATTGACATAGCAACTACTCCCTCTGAATCTGAAAAAGTAGAATCTAGAATCTAGAATCTGGAATCCGCTGCCAGATTCCAGCTTCCAGATTTTAGATTCTACTTTCCGCTTACGCCGTCTTCTTAATAAAGTAGTCGACGAGCTCCGACGACGAGTTGTCCATCTCGACGTTGAAGTACTCGATTCGGCCGGTCAGATAGTTGTAGAACCAGACGGCCGGAATCGCGACGACCAACCCGAGCGCGGTCTCGACAAGCGCCTCTGCAATACCGGCTGAGACGGCGCCGATGCCGCCCGAGCCAGTGGACGCGATGCCCGTGAACGCGTTGATGACGCCGACGACCGTGCCCAGCAGTCCGACGAACGGCGCGGTGGCGCCGATGGTCGCGAGAGCGCTGACGCCCTTCTTGAGGTCGTTGGCGGTCAATGCGGTGGCCCGCTGAATCGAGCGGCGTACCGTATCGAGGAGCTCTTCGCGGCTCAGGCCGCCCGCATTCTCTTGTTGAAACTGATATTCCTGGAGACCGGCGAGCACGACCTTGGCGAGATGGCTGTAGCGATAGTTCTTGTTCGTCGAGATGGCGATGGCGTCTTTCAGGCGGCCATCCTTGAGGTGCTTCGCAACCTGCGGGGCGTAGACCTTGGACTGGTTCTTCGCCTGAATGAAGGTGTAGATGCGCTCGACAGCGACGCCGATCGACCACATGGACATGAAGAAGAGGATCCAGGCCACCGCCTTCGCGACGAAGCCCATCTGCTGCCACATTTCAATTAAATCAAGAGAACCGCTTTCCATCATCCGCTCCTTAGGTAAAGGTCCGTGTTGTTACCGCAGCGTAAAATTGACGGTGACCGTCATGATGACCGGCACCGGAACACCGTTCAACAATGTCGGCGTATACACCCATTGCTTCACAGCTTCGATGGCCGCTGCGTCGAGCAAGGGAATCGATCGCAGCACGCGAACGTCTGCCACACGGCCATCCGGGCCGATGGTCGCTTCGAGAATCACGACGCCCTGCACGCGCGCAGACTGCGCAATCGGCGGGTAGGCTGGAGGCACATCTCGAACTTTTTTCGGGGCCTGAATCGCCCCACCAACCCGCACAGGCGCGGGTGGGGGCGGAGGCGGAGCTTCCGGCACGCCGCCGGGAATGCCGCCGACGACACCACCGATATCACCCGAGACGACGGCGACCCGCTCCTGCGTGACGTCCAGCCCGGTCTCAGGTTTGATTTCGGAAGGCGCCTGGACCGGAGCCGCCGACGGGTTCACATCCATCACCGGTTTCGGCGCGGCCGCTTGCGGCGGGGGCGGTGGTGGTGGCGGGGGCGGCGGAGGGGGCGGAGTCGCCACGAACGCCATCATTGACGGCGGGGTGGGCAGTATGTCGGCCGCGAGTAGCGGAATGACGATCATCACGGCAATGAGCACTACGTGAGCCAGGATCGACAGCGGGAGCGTGTACCATTGCTTGCTCCCCACCGAAATCGAGGGTTTCACGACGTCACCGAACATCTCGCGTGCCACTTCAGTCCTCCTGCCGAATATTGTGGGGTCGGCGATTATTTCTATTTCTGGTCTCGAAGACCCCAAGTCCCGCGCGGTTCGCGACTCTTGGGTGCCACACCAGTGTCAAAACGATCCGGCATTCGAATTAGACACCGCAAATCCGATTCTGGCCCGTCGGTCGAACATTTGTCATTGAGTATTTGTCATTGAGGAAAACCCGCGAATCATATGACCCGGTACCACCGATGTCAACACGCAAAAAGGTCGAGAATTGGCAGATTTCGCCGCTTTTATGTCCTTGCCAGCTTGATGCGCATCGCGTAAAACGACCGCCACACGAACACTAGAGACGCACCGAAGAACAACGCAGCAAGGAGCCCTGTAACCCTCGAGCCCTGGGTGGCCGTCAGTTGCACCGCCAGTTCCACCGCCAGAAGGCCAAACAAGGTTGTGAACTTGATGATCGGGTTCATGGCGACCGAAGACGTGTCCTTGAACGGATCGCCGACCGTGTCGCCAATCACGGTTGCGGCGTGAAGCGGCGTCCCCTTTTCCTTCAGCTCGACTTCGACGACCTTCTTGGCATTATCCCAAGCGCCTCCAGCATTGGCCATGAAAATCGCCTGGAACAACCCGAACAGTGCGATCGAGATGAGGTATCCGATAAAGAAGAACGGCTCGACGAACGCGAACGCCAGCGTCGAAAAGAACACCGCCAGAAAAATGTTGAACATGCCCTTCTGGGCGTACTGGGTGCAAATCTCGACGACGCGCTTGCTGTCTGCGACCGAGGCTTTCTCGACGCCATCCAGTTTGATGTGCGCCTTGATGAACTCCACCGCACGGTAAGCACCCGTGGTGACGGCCTGGGTCGACGCGCCGGTAAACCAATAGATGATGGCGCCGCCGGTAATGAGCCCCAGCAGAAACGGCGCGTGAAGAATCGACAGGTTCGCCACGTTCTGTGTCAGGCCGGCCGTGAGCATCACGACGATCGAAAAAATCATCGTGGTCGAGCCGACAACGGCCGTCCCGATGAGCACAGGCTTTGCCGTCGCCTTGAAGGTGTTGCCTGCGCCGTCGTTCTCTTCCAGCAGCGCTTTCGCGACCGTGAAATCAGGCGTAAAGCCGTAATCGCGCTTGATCTCGTCTTTGATGCCGGGGAGGTGTTCGATCACCGACAGCTCGAAAACCGATTGCGCGTTGTCGGTCACGGGGCCATAGGAGTCGACCGCAATGGTCACCGGACCCATTCCCAGAAAGCCGAACGCGACGAGGCCGAACGCGAACACCGGAGCGGCAATCATCAGCGCATCGAATCCCATCTGGCTCACCCCGTACGCGATGCTCATCAGGCCGACGATGATGAGACCGAGCCAGTAGGCGCTGAAATTGCCGGCCACGAGACCCGCCAGAATGTTCAGCGACGCGCCTCCCTCGCGCGACGACGACACGACTTCGCGCACGTGCGCCGACTCTGTGGACGTGAAAATCTTCACAACCTCGGGGATGATCGCGCCTGCCAGCGTTCCGCAGGTAATCACCGTGGACAATTTCCACCACATGGTCCCGTCGCCGAGCTCAGCTATCAAGAGGTAGGAAATCACGTACGTGAAGACGACCGACACGATCGACGTGATCCAGACCAGTACCGTAAGCGGCGTCTCGAAATTCATCGTCGTGACGTCACGATAG
>DATEEI010000028.1:0-14561 GCA_035281225.1 Vicinamibacterales bacterium | reverse complement strand
CCAGGACCACGAAGCCCGCCAGACGATCTCCGTCGTTCAGAGGCTGGGCGCTCGCCTGGATGGCGCGATCTGGTAGCTCCATTTGCGTGCGCCACGGCTGCGACGGCGCCCCACCTCGCAAGAAGTGAGGCCCCACCACCTCGCAGGAAAGAGAGGACGGATAGCCGCTGGTGGACACGACGGTGAGCCTGTCAGGAGTGCACAGTGTGGCGGCGAATACCCGCTCGTCATGGGAGATGTCCGTCAGTACTCGCTCGAGCTTTGGAATGTCATCGTTCCGCAACCCCTCGATCAGTGCCTGTCGTGCGATGCTGACGGCCATTTGCGCTCTCAGCGTCACATCCTTCTCGAACCACGCGCGCGTCGTCCGGGTCGCCGCAAACCAGGCCAGTGCGATCAGGAGGGTCAGCACCGCGATCCAGGCGGCGATCAATCGGGCCGGAATCTTCATCGGCCTCACGCGACATCGTCCCACCGGGGCGACACGGCGAAGGCGGCATGGATCAGGCCGACGTGCGAGTAGGCCTGGGGGAAGTTGCCGCGCATCTTGAGTCCCGGGGTGTCGTAGTCCTCGGCCAGCAGTCCGAGCGGCGTCATCGCATCGCACACTCTTTGCAGCGCGCGGCGGGCTTGTTCGCGGCGTCCGGTCATGGCGAGCGCCTCGATGTACCAGAATGTGCAGATCACGAATGCGACTTCCGGAACACCCAATCCATCGTCGCTGCGATAGCGATAGATCCAGCCATCCTGGCCCAGTGCCGAGCCGATGCGGTCCACCGTGGATGCCAGGCGCGGATCGGTTCTCTGCAGAAAACGCAGTGGTGCCATCTGCAGGAGCGCCGCGTCCATGCCGGAGCCGGCATAGGTCGCGGCAATGGCATCGAGGTCGGGACGCCACGCCCGTGCGAGGATTTCGCGGTGAATGGTGGCCGCTGACTTGGCGAACTCGCCGGCGATGGACGGTCGATGGCGCATCGCGATGATGCTCATTCGATCCGCGGCCGCCCAGCACATCAGGCTCGAAAAGGTCTGCGGCTCCCAGTCCTTTCGATACTCCCAGATGCCGGCATCGGGAGTGCCGACCACCTTGATTGCCTTTCGAGCGAGTCTGGCCAGGAGATCGAGTGTTGCGGACGAGCGCTCGTCCGCGAATCGTTCATCCATGTAGACCGGCGCGAGCGCGAGCACCATCTCGCCGAAGACGTCATGCTGCTGATGCGTGGCCGCTCCGTTGCCGACGCGTACCGGCCCGTCGCCGTGATAGCCGCGCCAGTCGGGAAGGATGTGTTCCTCGAGGTTCGTGCGGCCATCGATGCCGTATAAGGGTTTGAGGTCCAGATCGGCATCGCGCTCGCAGATGTCGAGCAAGAACCGGATGAACGCCTCGCGCTCCTCGAAGTGGCCGAGCAGTCGCAGGGCATCGAGGACGTAGTAGGCATCGCGCAGCCAGCAATACCGATAATCCCAGGTGCGCCGGCTCCGAGGAGCTTCCGGTATGGACGTCGTCATCGCGGCGACGATGGCGCCGGTGTCCTCGTAGCAATGCAGCTTGAGGGCGAGCGCGGATCGGATCACCTCCCGCTGGAACTCGGTCGGGACGTTGCAATGCTTCACCCATCGCCGCCAGTAGCTCACCGTCCGGTCCAGGGCCTCCCGGCACAAGGCGGGCAAAGCATCCTCGAGCGGTACGTCCCAGGACAGGACGAAGTACAGGGCTTCCGTCAGGGCGAAACCTTCCCCCGACGAAGACGGCAAGGCACGGCTGCTGAACAGCGTAAGCGGTGCCGTGTACCCCACCGCGCGCAGGCTGCCGCCCACGATCGACACCAAGGTCGCCCGCTCCTTGCTCCAGCCCAAGCGCGGATCGAATGACACGCGAATCGCCGGGCAGCCTTCGAGCGGTTCGACGATTCGAACGAGAAGTGTGGGACGACGGACCCGATCGCCCTGCATGAATCGAGGGGCGAAATCGATGACGCGAAAGCGGCCGTCGAGGTCGCAGAACGTCGTCGTAAGAACGTTCGTATTGTCGACGTAGGCTTGCACGCCGAGCCCGCCGTTTCCTGGCTGTATGGCGAAGCGGCCGCCATCCGGATCCAACAGGCGGCCGAAAACCGGTTCCGCATCGAACCGCGGGATACAGCACCAGTCGATGCTGCCGTCACGCCCGACGAGGGCGGAGACCTGACAGTTTCCGATCAGGCCGTAGTCTTCGAGGTGCATCATCGGAGGTCAGGAAGCAGGACGTCGCGCGCAAGTCGTGCGTGCGGCAGGGGTCGGGCTCTCCTCACTCTCTTCGACTTCCGCGGCGCGGCGCAGCAGCAGGACCCGGAGCGTTTCCGCATCGTTGGCCGCCTCGACCGGATCGCGCATAAGCGCCGTGCGCAAAGCTTCTCGCAGCCACTCGGAAGCATTCGGATTCAGGAGCATCTCTTCACAGGTTCTCACTGAAAACGGCGGGGCGCTCGCCGGCGAGGAGGGGACATGCCGATCGGCAAGCATTGGAGCGCGCTCAGCACGGCGGCGAAGCATGAGCTCGTGGCGTACGGCATGGCCTGCAGGCTACGGACGCCTGCGGGCAGGCGCCATTCGCCGCACGACGTACGGGCTTGCCCTTACCGCGGTTCGCCGCCCTCGAGATGCGCGGCCATGTGGATGATCTCGGCCAGGCTCTTCGCGCCCAACTTTTCCATCATGCGAGCCTTGTAGACCTCGACAGTCCGCGGGCTGATCGAGAGGAGTTCCGCGATGTCCCGGTGCTGGCGCCCCTGCGCGAGCTGCGCCATGACCTGACGCTCGCGCATGGTGAGCCGCCCGAGGCGCTCGCGAATCCGGGTGGACTCCTCCGATGCTTTCCGGCTCAGCGTCTCGAGATCGAACAGGCTTCGCACGACGTCGAGAAGCACATCGTTATCGACCGGTTTCTCCAGGAAATCGTGCGCCCCGGCCTTGAGTGCGGTGCGCACGGTCGCCACATCGCCGTGCGCCGTCATCATCACCACCGGCAGTGAGGAGTTCCGGCGGCGGAGCTCCTCCTGGACTTCCAGGCCGTTCATCCCGGGCATCTTCACATCCAGAAGGACGCACCCCGTCCAGTCCGGCACGAGTGCTTCGAGAAAGGCTTCTCCCGAGGAGAACACGCGCGTGTGAACGCCGTTGAGCTCGAGAAAGATGCGAAGAGCGTCGCCGACGGAGGCGTCGTCGTCGACGAGATGGACGGCCTGCACGCTCATGTCACGCCTCTTGTGCGGGGGAGAATGAAGGTGAAAGCGGTCCCCGCGTCACTCGAGTGCTCGAGTTCCAGGGATCCTCCATTGGCGCCCGCCAGGGTCCGGGCGATGGCCAGGCCCATGCCCATCCCGTGGGATTTGGACGTGGTAAAGGGTTCGAAGAGATGCGTGACGATGTCCTGAGCCACGCCGGGACCGTTGTCGCGGATGGTGATGCGGACGGAGTCGAAAGTGGCGCTCGTGCGGATGGAAAGCATCGGTGTACGTCCCGGGCGCTCCGACAATGCGTCCATCGCATTGTGGACCACATTCTGTAACGCATTCTCGATCTGGACCGGATCCACGTTCAGGAGAAGGGATGGATCGTCGTGTTCCAGCGTGATCTGAATGTCCTGCGCGTTGGCCTGGCGGCGAGCGATATGGACGACGTGCTCGACGAGGTCCGATATGCGGATCGTCTGGGCGCGCGAGATTCCGCGCTGGTAGAAATCGCGCAACCGGGAAACCACGTCGCCCGCTCGATGCGCTTCCGCCGCGGCCTTGTCCATCAGGCTTCTCAGGCTGTCGATGTCCAGGGAGGGCCTTGAAAGCAACAGCCGACACGAGCCGAGATAGCTGCTCAGGGCCGTCATCGGCTGGTTGAGTTGATGCGCGAGCGCTGAGGTGAGCTCCTCCGCGGAGGCGAGTTGCTGCGTGCGTCCGAGGTCGGCCTGCTTCTGCTGCAGTGCCAGTTCGAGCCGCGTTCGGTGCGAGGCCAGTCCACCGATGGTCAGGCCCGTCATGCACAGGCCGGTCATCAGCATCTGGAGTTGCACAAAGGTCGCCGAGCGGTAGTCGGCAAGCTGGACGCAGACAATCAGTCCCAGCTGGATCGCGACCTGCGCCAGGCTGGCGCCGGTCAATCCCCAGCGGGCCGCAATCCAGACGAGTGGCAGAAACAGCACGTAGAACGACCGGTACGGATAGTCACCGGCGAAGTAAAAGACGAGCCACAGGCCGGCAAGGACAGCACCCGCCTGCAACGCGAGCTCGATCATGGTCGCGCGGCGCAGGGTGAAGCCGATGTGCGATCGGTCCAGGAGACAGAGCAGGGCCGGCGTCACGACCAGGATCCCGTTCAGATCGCCGACCCAGTACTTCAGGATCAGGATGGCCACATCGTCCAGAGATACCCGCCCGACCAGCGCATACAGTCCGACATATGCGATGCCGACACACAAGGTAGCGGCCACGACGACGAGCAGGAAGGTAGTGAGATCGCGCGTAGATTCGAGCGGCGCCTGCTTTCCGATTCGTCGCTTCAGGATGGTGGCCGCCGCCCAGTAGGCGCCGGTGATGATCGCGCTGGAGACGAGCGACACCCATAGCGTCGCCGGAATGTCGCGCACGAGGATGTCGGCCGCCAGCGTCGCGCAGAACAGGGCCGGCCAGAAGCGGGTTCCGCACCAGAGCAGGAGGAAAAGGCTTAGGCCGGGCGGCGGATTCCACGGCGTGATGCCCAGCGGCACAACCGGATAAACGTAGCTCGCAGCATCCAGGGCGACATAGACCGCGATGTAGCCGCCAAGCAGCAGGGCCAGGTGCTCGCGCGGAAGCCGCATGACATCGCGGGGCACCGCGAAGGTGGAGATGGTTCGGAGCACGAGTTGCGACGCGCCGTGGGAGAGTCCCGCCAGGACTATGCATACCAGAGCGCCGCAGCGGCGATCAAGGTCAGCTTGCCGCCCGCCCCGGTCAAGCCTGGGGCACTCTTCAGGCGATCACGTGGCGAGGAGGCTATGCATACCAGAGCGCCGCAACGGCGACCAACGTTGGCGGTATCGCGGCCAGAAGCAATCCGAGGTGGCCGATGGTCTCGTCCTCGAAGCGCGACTTGAGGATGGAGTAGCCGGCCGGGTTGGGTGCGTTGGCAATGACGGTCAAACCGCCGCCGGTCACCGCGCCCGCGACCAGCATGTACTTGAATTGCTCGCTCAATCCGTCGACCTGCGAGCCGAGGTAGGTCAGTGCGGCATTGTCGGTGATCGCGGTGAGGGCCGTTGCCCCGAAGTACACGGCGTCGGCGCTCATCGAGAGCAGGAGCGGTTCCAGCCACCATCGCTGCAACCCGCCCAGGACGACCAGTCCGGCGAGGAAGAACGCCACGAGCAGGCCTTCGCGCACGATCAGCCGCCCCTGGTACCGCTCGTAGGCAGTGGCGAACCCCATGAAAAAAAGCAGAAGTCCGAGGAACAGGGCCGGATGATGGCTCAGGGCGACGATGCCGAACAGAACGGTCGCATTGACGACGATGATCGGTATGGGAATGCTTTTCGATTCGATCCCTGCGGGGGAGTCCATGCGTTGCAGAACGCGCTTGAGCAGGAGTGTTATGCCGGCCGCGTTGATCAACGTGGCCAACGCGGCTTTCCATCCAAAATGGGTCAGCATGAAGGCCATGTCCCACTGCCACGTGCTGGCCACCATCAGCACCGGTGGCGCGGCGAAAGGGGTCAGGACGCCGCCGATCGACACGTTGACGAACAACACTCCGATGGTGGCGTACTTGAAGCGCGTGGTGGCGCGCGCGCTCCCAAGGTACCGGTCGCGCAGCATCAGCGCGCCCAAGGTCATCGCTGCCGGTTCCGTGATGAAGGACCCGAGCAGGGGGACGAGGAACAGGATCGCGAAATAGCGAGCCATTGTCCGCGGTAACGGCACGACGCGGGCGAAGAGCTGGACGAGCAAGGTTGCCAGGGTCAGGATGGGGCGGCTTCCCGCGACGATCATGATCGCGAACACGAACATCGGCTCGGTGAAGTTGCGTGAATCGACGTAGCCCGTCGCTCCCTCCCTTCCTTCGATCATGAAGATCGCGAGGACGAGGACCATCGCCCACGCGCCGAAGACCACCTCCACCTCGCCCAGGAGGTGAAAGATGCCTTCGTGAGAGGGATGCCGATGCGCCAGCCGTTCGAAGAATTTGGTCGAGAAGGTATGGACCAGCGCGAGCGCGAACAGGGCGGCCGCGAGACACTCAATGGTCGATGGGTTCATTCTGCGTGAGGGTCGGTTGCGGGAACACGAGCTCTTAGGTATCGACGAACGGCGCGCAGCACTCGGGTCTGTCGCGAAACCCTGCCGCCCAGGATGCGGCTCACCTGAGATTGACTGACGCCGATGGCCGCGGCGATCTCGCTTTGCGTGATACGCAGTGCTCGTGCCACGTGGCGCATCCGGAGCAACTCAGTCTCCAACTTGAGGCCCTTGGGCGGTTGAGAGCGCAACGGATGAGAGGAGCTGCGAAGGGGGGCATAGTCTGAGCAGTCCATTGGCAGACCCGCAACGGTGGGCATACTGTCTCGGTAGGTATCGGGTAGGCACGTACGGGCAAGCCCTGACCGGTGCGCCATGATTTGACATCACCTAATCGCATCGTCCATCAATTCGCGGCGGCGCCCTTCATGCCGCGAGCGCCGTGGGCAGCCGCGAGCACAGTTGGCACTAGCGTGAGGCCCGATGGCGAATTCAGCCGGCCTCCGCCTCAGCAGATCTCTCTGGTTGAGTAGCCAGCGAATTCCCCGACGGTCGCGACATGATGTGAAGGAGGTGGTCCCCGAGTCGCAGGGACAGCGCCAGGATCGTCAACGTCGGATTGGCCCATCCCGACGTCGGGAAGACCGAGCTGCCTGCGATATGAAGGTTGGAGACGCCATGGACCTTGCAGTTGGCGTCGACGACCCCGAATCGGGGATTCGTCGACATCCGCGTGGTGCCCATGTGGTGATAGCCGCCGATCGGATGATGTCCCATGAGTGAATCGTGCTCCCACGGGAGGTCCGAGGCGGCCAGCCATGCGGCAGGTTCCACGCTGCCCACTCCGTCGCGACGCATCTGGGTATCGAGCTCCTGGACCAGGACTTGAAGCGTCCGCTTGTCCAGCTCACTGAAGCGCCAGTTGAGTTCGACGCGAGGCATGCCGAGATCGTCCCTGTCGTCCGAAAGCTTTACCCGACTCTCGGGATTCGGGGCTTGCTCGGCTCGGGTCGAGAGGTAGATTCCGCATTGCCCGGACTTCACGCGCCACCAAGGTTTCAGCGGGTAGAGGCTCTGCTTCAGCATACGTTGCGCAGCACGCGTGGATCGCCAGACCTTCCGGACGTCTTCGGTCGGCAAAGCGCGATCCTTGATCGATCGATAGATGCGGGAACCGACTGTGAGCCGACCGTCGACATGGGGACGCACGCGCGGCGTGAAGGATGAATTCAAGATTTGGTGCTGCTCTTGGAATGCATTCTGGGGGCGCAAGCACGCCGCGTAGCGATGCTTCCGGCTACGATGAGACGAGCGGAAAGTTCGGAGCGTTTGCCACAGCGCGTCGACGTTCAGCCGTCCGGCACGCGCGTGTGGATGTTCCATGAAGTACCGGCCGACTGCGTCGTACTGATTGCCGATGCCCTCGGTTGCCTGGTCCCGGGAGGCCAACAACAGCCGAGGATTCTCAATGCCGCCCGCCGCAAGGACGAACTGCTCGGCACGAACCGTCCTGTGGAATCCCGAACGATGGCGAACCTCGAGGCTCTCAATACGGGCACCCGAGTGGCTCAGTTTGAAGTTCGTCGCGGTCGCGTGCAGGAGCACGGTCACGTCGGGATGCTCCACCAGTCCGCGGTTCGCCCAGAGTCCAAAACGGTCCCAGTGGTTGTCGAATCGCCAGAACTCGGTGGTTAGTACGCCGCGGCCGAAGGTGGGCGGATTCACTCCAAACGCGTTCCACTGCGGCGCCGTTCTGCCGGCTTCCCTCAGGCCCAGCAAGCTCCAAGCGTCATCGTAGTAGGGCGTGAGGGTTGCCTTCGAAAAGGGCCAACCACTGTAGCGGACCCAATGCCGCGGCTCGAAATCGATGTCGTCGAGTTCCGTGCAACGGCCACCCCAGATTGCGGCAGTGCCCCCGAACAGACGCAGGCGCGCATCCTCGAGATCGTAGTACGGCATCCCAATGTTCTCGCCGGCATTCAGTTGCGCGGTCGAACTCTCGTAGTCCGCGCCACCAGACTCGAGCAGCAGAATCGAAAGCCCGTGGCCACAGAGGCGACCAGCCGATGAGATGCCGGCAGGTCCTGCCCCGATGATGCAGATGTCGGCGTCGAGGGGCAGCGTTTCGGTCGATGCAATCGCCGCGAGATCGATCAGCATCGGGCGGACGTCATCGCAGCGAGCGAGAAGCGGGGGCGGTCTCCATTGACGGAGCCTAGGCCGCGAGGCTGTCGCCACCCTGTCGCGATCCTTTCACAAGGGTTTCAGGTCGCGATCTCTCAATCTTTCACAGAGCTTTCATTTTTGGCTCGCCATTGACGCAACCGTGCATACTCCGCAGTTCCTCGGGTGAGTATTTTTCATGTGATCGAAAACTTGGCGATGCTCGGCGGCGCACTCTTCCTGGTGCTGCTGAACGCGTTCTTCGTCGCTGCCGAGTTTGCGATCGTCAAGATCAGGGGGACGCGAGTCGAAGAGCTGGCATCGATCCACGGATGGCGAGGTCGAATCCTCGCAGCGGTTCACGCACGACTGGACGCTTATCTTTCAGCCTGTCAGCTCGGCATCACCCTGGCCTCCTTGGGATTGGGCTGGATCGGCGAGCCAGCCTTTGCACATCTGCTGGAGATTCCGGCCGGGTGGCTTGGTCTCGACCATGATCCCGAACGGTTGAAGGCGGTAGCCTTTTTCTTCGCCTTCAGCCTGATCTCGTTCCTTCACATTGTCGTTGGAGAGCTGGCGCCGAAGTCCATGGCAATCCGCAGACCGGAAGCCGTGTCACTTTGGACGGCGGCTCCCCTCTGGGCCTTCTATTGGCTCATGTATCCGTTCATCCGGGGGTTGAACGCGAGTGCCAATTGGGTGCTGCGGGTTGCGGGATTAGGACTTCAGGATGGACATGCGCATGAGGCGCCCTATTCGCGCGAGGAGCTTCGGTCGATTCTCCACCTGAGCCGCCCCGCGACCGAGGGCACCGAAAAGGGGATTTCGTCCTACGTGAGGCACGCTTTGGAGTTGCCGGACCTCGAGGTGAGCGACCTCATGCGACCTCGACGCGAACTCGTCTCGATCCCGGCGAATGCGCAGTACGAGGAGGTTCGCCAACTCGTCCGGATGCACCGATACAGCCGGTATCCAGTTCTCGGTCACGACAAGGCATTCCGAGGAATCCTCCACATCAAGGATATTTTCATGGAGGAAGCGGGCCCGGACTATCCTGCGCGACTCGAGCGAAGGCTCCACAAGCCCATTTATGTCCTGGCTACACGCTCGGTTGCCGAGCTTCTTCATCGATTCCAGGACGAGGCCTCCCATTTTGCACTTGTTCAACAAGCTGAGGATGGCCGCGTCGTCGGCTTTCTAAGCCTGGAGGATGTGCTGGAGACTGTTTTTGGCGAGATCACCGACGAGCATGAACGGGATCGCAAGCAGCAGATTCGTCGCGACCCGGTCTGGGAAGGGGCCGATACGCTGATCGCTCGAGGAGACACGCCCCTGTTTCGGATCGAACGCGAGTTGGGCCGCGAGATCGAAGGCAGCGAAGAGATCGGCACATTGTCCGGGCTGCTGATGCGTGGCTTGGATAGCGTGCCTAAGACGGGCGACTTCATCACGCATGATGGTTTGCTGATCGAGGTCGAAGCGGCCCACGGACCTCGCGTGAATTGGGTGCGCATCCTATCGGCAGATCCCGCGGTGCCAATCGCTCCAGGGCAAACTGTCCAGGCGGATCCAGCCGAACGATCGCAATCGTGAAGACGATCCTCGTCATGTCATGGGTTGGCATGGGCCTGGCTCAGGCCTTGGCGATGTACTGCTGGCTATACACTGCAACGGACGCAGGCGCGCTGGGATCAGCGGCGCTCAGCGTGTTCGGATTGTTTCCGGTAACGGGGACGGTGTTCGCGATTTTTGGAGCTCACGAATCATGGGGATGGTCCTGGACCGAGAGTACGCTCTTCTTCCTCGTTCCAGTACTGCTTTTGATCGTGCTTTCAAGGGCCGCGTTTCGGCGCTCGTCGTCGCCGTCGAGAGGCGGACAACGACCGTAGCGGGTGGGGGTGGCGTTGGGTGGCCGCCCAAGCATCCTCGCCGCTCGGATGCTGGTGTATCCTCGCCCGGATTCCAGAGCCGAACGTCATGAGACTACTCGTCGTCGAGGACGACCCCCCCATTGCCAATGGCCTGCAGCGCGCCCTGCGTCGTGCTGGAAACGCGGTGGACGTGTCGGCGGACGGGCGCTCCGCCCTTCGAGCTGTCCGACAGGCGGACTACGACTGCGTCATCCTGGATCTGGGGCTGCCCGATATCGACGGCACGCAGGTGCTGCGCGAGCTGCGACATCAGAACCAGCAGACCCCGGTGGTGATCTTGAGCGCGCGGGAGGAAACCGCCGATCGCGTGCTGGGCCTGGACCTCGGTGCCGACGACTACATCTCGAAGCCGTTTGAGCTTGACGAGCTGGAGGCGAGGATACGCGCGGTCACGCGGAGGGCCATTGCGCGTCGTGGCAGCGACATCACGCTTGGGGACTTGCGGTTGAGCCTGGCACAGCGGCAGGTGTTCGTGGCGGACAAGGCGGTCGAGTTGCTGCCGCGTGAGTTCGCTGTGCTGGAGTGCCTGCTGCTACGTCATGGTCGCGTCGTCAGCAAGCGCCAGCTCCTCGAGCAGCTCAGCGGATGGGAGGGCGATCTCTCCGAAAACGCTGTGGAGCTCTACGTCCATCGCGTGCGACGCAAGATCGAGCACGCGACGTGCACCATCCGCACGCTCCGCGGCTTCGGCTATCTGCTCCAGGTCAATGGGGACGCCTGAGAAAGCCGGGCGTCGCGGCAGCAGTCTGCGTGGCCGTCTCGTGCTCGTGCTCGTTGGACCACTGGCCGTGCTGCTCGTGCTGGGCGGCGTTGGTAGCTATGGACTTGCACAGTACTTCGCCGACACCGTCTACGACGGCTGGCTGTTCGATTCAGTGAGCTCGCTCGCCCTCGAAGTGGAGTCGACGCCTGATGGCCCCTTCGTCGATATGCCGGCCTCCACGCAGCGCCTGTTCGAGTGGGACGTCGTTGACCGAACGTACTTTCGCATCACGGGAAAGAAGAAAGGCCTCATCGCAGGCCGTCCTGATATGCCGCCAATCGCCGGCGACGTAGATCCCTACAAGGGCGCTTTTTACTACGATCTGCTGGCGGATCTCACCACGGAGGTCACCCCCGGTGAGGTCGCGGAGCCGCGGGAAGGTGCGCTGATCTACGACGGGCAGCTGGATGGCCAGGCGGTGCGCGTGGCGGCCCTCGAGCTTCCCGCCGAGGAGTACGGGGAGACCGTGACGCTCGAGGTTGCGGAGACGACCCGCAAACGGCAGGCACTGGCGCAGGCCATCCTGCTCAGTACGCTCACGCCCCAACTCGTGCTGCTGCTCGTGGCGGGCATCGCGGTCCGAAGGGGCGTCATTCACGGCCTTGGGCCGTTGCGTAAGATCGCGGAGCGACTGCAGTCGCGCAGCCACCGCGAGCTCTCGCCGATTGCCGATCAAGGCGTCCCCGAGGAGGTGCGGCCTTTGACGCGCTCGCTCAATGATCTGCTCGCGCGGCTCGAAGTCGCTCTCACCGCGCAACGACGGTTCATCGCGGAGGCGGCCCACCAATTGCGAACGCCACTCACCGCCATCAAGCTCAATGCCGAGGACGTGTCGCGTGAAAGCACGATGGAAGGCGCGAGACCTTTGCTCGTTGCCCTGCGGGCGTCGACGGATCGCGCGGTTCGGCTCTCGAACCAGCTGCTCTCGCTCGCACGTGCGGAGCCCGACGGGACTGTTGCCCGTACGTTCGAGACCGTCGATCTCCATTCGCTGGTGCAGGAAACTGGCGCTGAATGGGCGCCGCGTGCTCTGGAACGCGGGATCGAGATGCAGTTCACAGCCGAGAACGACGACGTGCCTGTCCTCATGGAAGGTGATCCGGGGCTTCTTCGAGAAGCCATCAGCAATCTAGTAGACAACGCGATCAAATACCATCCTGGAAGCGGAACGATCCTTTTGCGCGTGGCCGCGCAGCCATCACCGCAGATCGTGATCGAGGATGACGGGCCCGGCATCCATCCCGACGAGCGCCCCCAAATGCTCGGGCGATTCGTGCGGGGGCGAAAAGGTGAGGGCAGCGGGCTCGGTCTGTCGATCGCCCTGGAGATCGCGCGCATCCATCGGGGCACGCTCAACCTCGAGGATGCGCCAGGCGGTCGCGGCCTTCTCGTGCGCCTGTCGTTTCCCCGTTCCGGCGACAGCCTCAGCCCTTGAGCGGGCCTTCGACAAATTTGCGCGACGAGTGCCAATTCGGCATCGCCGATTGCGAAGGTGGCGTTCGCCAAGCAGTGCGAAGCAGTTCCGCGATTGCCACTCCAAACGATGCGCGACCCGTGGTGTGATACGGCGAGTCGGCAGGCAGCTGTCTGCTCAAGCGATGGTGGGCTTCGGGCAGGTGGTGATACGGGATCGAGGGAAACAGGTGATGCAACGCGTGGTAGCGCATGCCTGTGGGGAAGAGCATCCGAGTTATGAGGCCGCCGCCGGTGATATTGATGGAATGGTAGAACTGATCGAGGTGGCTCATCGGCTCCCCCGAATTGTCGTAACGGTGTGCGACCAGATTGCGCAGCCAGTTCATCCCGAGCGCGCACGCGAGCAAGAGATAAGCCTTGCCGAGCTGAGGCGGCGTGACCAGGCCGGAGGTGGCGGCTAGTGCGATCGTGACCAGCCATGCAAAGCACGCCATCTCGACAATCAAGAGGTGGCGCTCTTCGTGGGAGGGGAAGCGCTTGCGGTAGTAGGGATTGGAAACTGCTGCCGAAACGTGGGTGAGCACCCATTCGCGGAAGCCGTCGTGCCACCACGACAGAGGACCCAGGAGGCCGAAGCGGACCAGCATGAAGAGCGGCAGCAGTGGAACCTGCACGAGGTACTTGAGAACCTCGCGCAAAGGGGAGCGTGCAAGCGGCAAATATTCACCGTCATCGGGTGAGCCGAACCGCTGTGCGCTGTGATGGTCCACGTGATTGCGGTAGAGGATCCAGGGCATGAGCAACGGAATCCCCTGCAGCGTGTTCCAGATGCGGCCAAACCAGACCATCTGTCCCGGAGGCATGTGTACGAGCTCATGCATGAAGACCCCGGCACGGAAGAACAGCGTGCTTGCCATGACCAGCGCTAGGAGTCCGAGGGCGCTTGCCAGCGGGACGATGAAGTAGATTCCCGCAATCAGCCAAGCGAGCGAGACGCTCAGCAGAAAATCGATCCAGTAGATCGGCGCGGATCGCGCCGACAGGTCGGCGACGATCGCCCGGGCTTCGATGAGCCACGGCTCCTCCCGCCCCTTGAGGGACTCTTGCATTGGTCGATCCTCCCGTTCCTGGGACCAATTGCACGGATGAGCGATTTTGTATCTGGAAGCTGTCTTGAGCCTTTCAGCAGCGACGGCTGCGAGAACTGACTGGGGATGACAGTGATCGACTGCCGCGGCGGCGACACCCTGGCGGTACGGGAGGGGCCCCTCTGACATGCGGGTGGTCGCCTGAGTTCGGGATGGCGGGATGCCCTCAAGGCGCCGCTCTCGTTTGCGATGACCGGCTCCCGCGCCGCCAAGCGATGAAACCTGCAATCGCCGGATTACAATTCGGGACTTTCTTGTCCTGGAGCTCGATCGGATTCGGATGGCCCGTGCGCCTCCGGCGACGGGAAGATTCGGTCACACCTGACGCACGTACGCATGCTGCGCGAACCCTCGCATCTCGTTGTTTGCGCTACGCGCATCACGATCAATTTTAGGTGGAACGCGCGCGGCACTTACGTGTAATCCACATCTACCGAATTGCAAGTGCGTGATTTCGGGAACTTCGTGCATGGGGTCTGTTCAACAAAACCACAACTTTTGCCTTTCGCTTTCTTGATGCCTTTAATCGGTATCGGACGGCTCATTGACGCAGGCATCCGATGACCACGCTTTACTTCAACCAGGCCGAACGTGCGCGCTTCGGTGCCCTCGTTCGGCAGCACAACAAGACCGAATACGCGGTGATCAAGCGCCTCGTCGCGTTGGGGTTGGAACGGGTGGAGGCGGGCGAGTTGCTGTTCGGAACGAAGCCGGTCCGGCCCATCGAAGACGTCGCGGCGCGGCTCGAAGCACGCCTGAAATTGATCCTTGAACGCCAGCAGCAGGCCAGGGCCCGCGACTTCAACATGACCCTTGAACTGCTCGAGCAGACGATCTGGTTACGAGTCTTGGGAGACGAACTGAAGCCAGGCGGTCAGGCCCAAGTGAACGAGCG
>DATEEI010000027.1:0-20505 GCA_035281225.1 Vicinamibacterales bacterium | reverse complement strand
CCCCACTGCACGCCGATGCGCCGTGCGAAGTCGCGCGTCGTGGTGACGATGCGGGCCTCGATTTCGACTTGCGGCTGTGGACGGTCGAGCGCGTCGATCAGCTGCGCGGCGCCCTGCAGGCGGCTCGCCAGGTCGCGGATGATGATCGTGTTGGTTCGGGCATCAATCTGAATATCACCGCGCGTCGACAGCGCCGTACGCGTGAGCAGCGCCGTCAAGTCGGCGGCCTTCGCGTAGCTCAGCGGGCGTGTCAGCACCTCGAGGTCGCCGGACAGGGCGCGCTCGTCGGCGAGCTTGCGCCGCTGGGCCTCTTCATCGGAAAGCACGGACATCGGCGCGATGCGCACGATCGTGCCGTCGACCGAGTAGCCCAGCTTGTGATCGCGAAGGATGATATCGAGCGCCTGATCCCAGGGCACTTCGTGCAAAGAGACGTCAACCGCGCCCTGGACCGACTGATCGATCACGATATTGAGGCCGCTGATGTCGGCGAACGTCCGTAGCACCGTACGGAGATCCGCTCCCTCGAATTCGAGCGTGATGGGATGGCCGGTGAAGCGTCGCGGACCAGCCGCCGCGGCCGCCGTCGCGGGTGGCAGCTGCGGAATCGCGCCCTGCTGCGAGACCTGAGCGAGTGAGGCCCGTGGGGGCGCACTCACTGCGGCTCCAACCCCGCGCTTCACCAGCGCGTCGATCGGGTCAAGCGAGGCGACATACGCCGGAGCAGCACTTGGGCCGCTCGCGGGCGGGGCCAGCTCGTTCTCTTCGAACAGGATGGTGAAATCCCTGTCGCCGTCAACCGGCGGGATCACGCGATAGCTCGCCGGTCGGAGCAAGTCCACCACGACGCGCGTCGTGGGCACCACACCGGTCGTCGTCACGTGAACGACAGAGACGGGACCGCGCCCGACGAAGACATCGGCCGGCGCCTGCGAGCTCACATTCGGAAAATCGAGGACAACGCGCGGGGTCGTGTCGCCAAACGGCGTGACCGATTCGGCCACAAGCTCGCCGTTCCCGGTCAGAGTAATGCTCGTCCCGGTTGGCTTCGCCTCGGTGCGCACGGCCTGCAGGACGGTGGCAAATCGACCGTTCGCGGGGGCGGGCACGGCGACCGGCGAGGCCGCAGTCGTGCTACCGAGCGGGAACGCGCTATCGAGATCGACGTAGATAACATTGCGTCTGCTGCGCACTTGGTGCGCGGCGGGCTGAGTCAGACGGATGCGGACGCGTGCCACGCGCGCCCCGTCTGCGCTAGTCGCTTGCTCCACCGACGCGCCAGCGACAACACCCTTTGCCTCAAGGACGGTCTGGGACGCTCGCGCGGCGTCAACCTCGCGAAGGTCGATCACCAGCGTCGTCGGATCCGGACGGTTGGTGAGATAGGCGACAGGGTCGGACGTCTCGATCGTCACCGTCGTGATCCGTCGTCCGGCCTTTACCGACAAACCCGTCAGCTGCGCAGCTCCACCTGTCGTGCCAGGTGCTGGCCCAAACGCATCGAGTGGAGCGAGTTCTGCCGCCCATGCGCCTGCGAGCGCGAGCAAGAGTGCGCTGCCCAGTCGGACGAGCGCCGGTCGGAACCTGTTATTTAGCATCTTCGGCGGTCCTGAGTCCCTTTCGCACTTCCCGCTGTTTCACCAGCGAGAGTGGATCGTTCACTTCCTGCATGATGACGATGCCCTGCGGCGATACACTGCGGATGACCCCATCCAGCAAGCGATCGTTCGCTTGAGCTCTATAGGTCTTGCCATCTGGCCCTCGCACGATCGCGACATACACGCCGCGGCTCTGCAACACGCCGCGCAGCAACACGTCGGCTGTGGCAAGCCCGCCGAGACCCCCGCTTCTGGTGCCGCCGGATGTCTCGGTGCCTTTGACCAGAAGACTGACAAACGGATCGCGCCGCCCGTCCGGGTTGTACGTGTACGCCTCGGGCGCCGGAGACACCGTCGTGGCGGGTGGCACCGCCGGAGCTCCCTGTGCCCATCCAACGGATGCCGCGGCCAGCATCGTCGTCATGAGTGCGATCGCGTGAAATGGCTGTATCAATTGGTCGCCTTTGCCCCAGCGGCCCCTTTCGCCGGATCGAGCAATACGAACGTCGTCGCCACGCAGTCTGCGGTGATGCTCGAATTGGCATCGGGTGTCTGCTTGGCGCGAATCGCGATGTTGCTGACGTTGATGATTCGCGAGAACTTGCTCACTCGATCGAAAAACATCGCGAGGTTGTGGTACGTGCCTTCGAGCTGCAGCGCGATCGGCCACTCGGCGTGGAGTTGCTTGGTGACGGATGGCGCCGGCTTGAACCCGCGAATCGCCAGGTTCGACTGCGTGGCCAGCGTCTGAATTCGCCTCAGAAGGTCCGCAACATCCTTCTGCTCAGGCAAGACCGCCTTGAGGCCCTCGAGCCGCCCTTCGAGCTCTGCCACCTGCTGCCGGAACTGGTTCAGGGTATTGGCGGTTGCCGAGCCTTTCGCGATGTCGGCGCGCAACGAGCTCAGCCGCTGCTCCCGCGTGGCCATGTCCGCGGCAGCCGGCACGGCGTAGAGATAGTAGAAAGCCGCAACGCCGGCGAGCGCGATCGCCACGAACAGGCCAACCTGGCCGTACCACGGTAACTTGTTGAGATTCAGGTCCATTCCCTTCAATACCTATCGGGGTGTGCAGACGCCGGCATTAACTGACCGGCTTCAGCCGTGCCCGCACGGTAAACCGAATCAGCTCTGGAGACCCGGACGACGCCGGCACCACCTGGCTGTCCACGATTTCCACGGGCGGTACGAACAGTCCCGACGCTTCCAGTCCGCTGACGAAATCCGAGAGCGCATTCAAGCTGCTGCAGCGTCCTTCGATCAGCACCTCAGCGCCGGTCTGCCGGAGCTCCAGCAACCACATGGTGTCCGGCAGGGCCTTGCTGATTTCGTCGAGCAGGTGCACCGGCCCGGTCTGCCCTTTTCTGAGCTGCTCGATGAGCGTGACGCGCTGCTGAAGCTGCCCGCGCCGCTGTTCGAACTGCTGGACCTGCTGGAGCACGCCTCGCAACCGTACGGTCTCCTGCTCGGCGTCGACGATTTGCTGATCGAGATCGGCCGACTCGCGCTGCAGCGACCAGTACCACCACCCGACGAGCAAGGCCGCCGCAACCAGGATCAGACTGCAGGCGATCGTCAGTTTCTGGCCGATCTGGAATGTGGCGATCTTCCGCTTGGACTTCTCACGATCGATAGAAAGCAGGTTGACCTTGATCAACGGTCACCTACCCGTCTCAATGCCAGCCCGACGGCGACGGCCGCGGTCGGCGCAATCGTTTCGCGCTGCTCCGCCGAGAACATCTTCGCGTTGAGGGTAATTTTCCGGAACGGATCGAGCATCTCGACCGGCGTCCCGAATCGCGCCTGCAAGGCTTCGGCAAATCCATCGACGAGGGATGCGCCGCCGCTGAGCATGATGCGGTCGATGCGATCCGTCGATGCCGTGGCTTTGAAGAAGTCGAAGGTTTTCTGCACTTCCAGCAGAACGTTTTCCGTCATGGCCCGCAGCACGGGGACCACGTCCTCGAACGTCGCTCCATCGACCGGCATCCCTCTCTTCAGCAGCTCGGCGCTGTCGAATGGCAGGTTCAATTCGCGCTGCACCGCCTCGGTATAGGCATTTCCACCAAGCGACACATCGCGGGTGAAAATCGACTGCTCGTTCGCAACGATGTTGATATTGATCGCGCTGGCGCCGGCATTGAGCAGCACGACGACGGCGTCCGGCTCGAAGCCGTAGTTGATCTCGTAGGCGTTCTGAAGGGCGAACGCGTCCACATCGACGACCACGGGAGTCCGGCCGGCTTGCGCGATGACGCCGGTGTAGTCGGCGATCTTTTCCTTCTTCGCAGCAACGAGCAGCACCTCCATCGCGCCTTTGGCATCGTCGTCCTTACCCGAGTCGAGAATCTGGTAGTCGAGATTGACGTCCTGAATGTCGAACGGGATGTACTGCTCGGCCTCCCAGTAGATGGACTCAGCCAGTTCCGTCGCCGTCATGAGAGGCAGCGAAATCTTCTTGACAATGACCGCGTTGCCGGAGAGCGACGCGGCCACGTCCTTCGTCTTGAATGCCTTCGACTCGAAGACGCGGCGGATAGCGTCAGCGACCGCGGCGCCGTCGATAATGGCGCCGTCGACGATACTGTCCGCGGGAATCGCCTCGCAGCCGAACGCGGCCACGCGATAGCCTTTCCCGGCGGGTTTGAGCTCGACGGCTTTCACGGCACTCGAGCCAATATCGAGCCCGACGACCGATCGGCTCTTGTTAAAGAAAGAAAACTTTTTCACGTTGGCGTGCTCCGGTAGGGGCAAGGCCGGTGCCACCAGTGCCCATGGGTTCAACTACCCAAAAACGACGTTGTCACGCCCAATTCGAAAACCAATGGCCGGGCGCCCGGGGCGGCTGGATACCGGTTCTGTTCGCCGATCACGAAAGCGTAATCGAGCGCTCTCAGTTCCGCCCACCTAGCTATCGGCCGAGCCGTGTTCTGTCTTGATGGGGGTGCCGGTCAGAGTGTGCAATTCTGCGCCGCAGTGACTTGACAGTCACCAGAACACCACGTAAGATTTGGGTTTACCGTTGTGCCGGTTTTTCCACCGACACACCCAGAAAACTTACGGCACGCTCAGAGTCGAAGTAGAAGGAATCTCGTTTCATGCGGACGTATGTAGCCACACCGAAGACCATCGACAGCCGCTGGCACATTATTGACGGCGATGGCCAAGTTCTCGGTCGCGTCGCGACGCTTGCGGCCCGACTGCTCCAGGGCAAGCACAAGCCGACCTATACCCCCTTCATCGATACCGGCGACCACGTTGTCGTCGTCAACGCCGCCAAGATCAAGCTGACGGGCCGAAAAGAGGAGCAGAAGCTCTATCGCCGGCACAGCGGTTACGAAGGCGGGTTGCGGGAAGAGCGCGCCAAGATCGTGCGGCAGGCCAGGCCGAACCGCATCGTGGAAGAGGCCGTACACGGCATGCTCCCTAAGACGACGCTCGGCGCGGCGATGTACCGCAAATTGAAAGTCTACGCAGGTCCCGATCACCCCCACACGGCGCAGAAGCCATCGTCACGCGAGGTCGCATAAGTTGCCAGTTACATCTGAATTTTACGCAACCGGGCGCCGGAAGACGTCCTCAGCCCGCGTCTTCCTCAGGCCCGGTAAAGGTACTGTTACCGTCAATCACCGCGAGTTCGAGGCGTTCTTCCCTACCGAAGCCCTCCGAGCCCAGATTAAGCAGCCGCTGCTGTTGACCGAAACCGTTGAACAGTTCGACGTCATCGCGACGGTGGCGGGTGGCGGCATTAACGGCCAGGCCGGCGCTGTGCGTCTTGGGATTGCCCGCGCGCTCGTGGGGTACAACGCCGAATTGCGGAAAAAACTCAAGAAGGGCGGATTGCTCACCAGGGACGCCCGCGCGAAGGAACGGAAGAAGTACGGCATGGCCGGCGCGCGCAAACGGTTCCAGTTCAGCAAGCGCTAGACGTTCTGCGCAACTGAAGTTGCGCCCTACACGATAGGGGCGCAACGCTAGTCGTACACGGTAAGACGCGACGTTAGTGGTTCACAGTAGGGCGCGACTGCAGTCGCGCTGTCGAGGAGGTAACGAAGGTATGGAGGCCGCTTGACCCCGATCGCAATGAAGGATCTGCTGGAAGCCGGAGTGCACTTCGGGCACCAGACGAAACGCTGGAACCCGAAGATGAAGGAGTACATTTTCGGCGAACGCAACGGCATCTACATTCTTGACCTCGGAAAGACCGTCAAGCTGTTCAAGGAAGCTGAAGATTTCGTCCAGAATCTCGCCGCTGAGGGTAAGACGCTGCTGTTCGTCGGCACGAAGCGGCAGGCACAGGATGTCATCGCCGAAGAGGCCGCCCGCTGCGGGATGTACCATGTGAATCAGCGGTGGCTCGGCGGCCTGCTCACTAACTTCAATACCATCCAGCGCAGCCTTGCGCGCCTCCGTGACCTGGAATCGATGATCACCGACGGCCGCTACGACACCCTCTCGAAGAAGGAAGTCGCGCGGCTCGAAAAGGAACGCCGCAAGCTCGAGAAGAATCTGGAAGGTATCCGCGGCATGTCGCGCCTGCCGGACGCGGTCTTCATCGTCGACACCCGCAAGGAACAGATTGCGGTCGACGAGGCTCGGAAACTGAAGATTCCGATTATCGGTATCATCGATACCAACTGCGACCCGGACGAAGTGGATTTCCGGATTCCGGGCAACGATGACGCGCTTCGCGCCATTCGCCTGTTTGCGGCGCGGATTGCCGACGCGGTGAATGCCGGCCGCGGCCTGCGCGAGTCGGGCCAGGCCGACTCTCCCGCGGCGCAGGATGACGGCGGGCCGGACGACAAGCGCGGCCCGCGCACCCCGCGCCGCGCTGTGGCGGAAGCCGCGACCTCGCCGGCCGGCGCGTAAACCGGTCTCACATTCGGGGATCGTGGTTCGGGGTTTGAAGTTCTTGCGCCGGTCGCCACCACGACCGGCGCTTTTTTTGTACGTAGTGCCCGGCTTTAGCCGGACCGTGGAGAACCCATGTCTACACCGATTTCAGCAGAACTCGTAAAGAAGCTGCGCGACCTCACCGGCGTCGGCTTCATGGAATGCAAAGCCGCGCTGGCCGAAGCCAACGGCGACATCGAGGCCGCCACAACGCTCCTACGTAAGCGGGGGCTCGCATCGGCCGCGAAGAAGGCCGGGCGCACCACCAGCCAGGGGTCGATTGGCAGTTATATCCACATGGGCGGCAAGATCGGCGTGCTCGTCGAGGTGAACTGTGAGTCGGATTTCGTCGCCCGCACCGATCAATTCGCCGCGCTCGTCAAGGAGATCGCCATGCACATCGCAGCGGCCGATCCCAAATACGCGCACCGCGATCAGGTTCCTGCCGACGCACTCGAGAAGGAACGGGAGATCTACCGTGCGCAGCTGGCCCAAGCCGGGAAGAAGCCGGAGATGATCGAGAAGATCGTGGAGGGAAAGCTCGAGTCGTTCTTCGAGCAAGTGGTCCTCATCGATCAGAAATCCATCCGGGACCCGGCGGTCAAAGTCTCCCAGATCATTGCGGAAGCCACGGCCAAGATGGGCGAGAAGATCGCCGTCAGCCGTTTCGCTCGCTACAAGATTGGGGAGACAGCTGACTGACTTGTCAGTCGCCAGTCGGTAGTCGTCAGTCGTCGGTCTCAGTTTGCAGTCGTCAGTCTCAGTCTGCAGACTGCGGACAGGGACTGTCGACTAACGACTATCGACTGACGACTCGACTATAATCCTCTCGGTATGCCTTCCCCGTCGGTTCCCGTCTACAAACGTATCCTGTTGAAGCTGTCTGGCGAAGCGATGATGGGCGAACAGTCCTTCGGCATCGATCCTGCCGTGACCTCCAGCATCGCCGCCGACATTGCAGACATTCAAGCGCTCGGCGTCGAAGTGGGCATCGTGATTGGCGGGGGGAACATTTTCCGCGGCGTGGCGGCAAGCGCCAAGGGCATGGACCGCGCGACTGGCGACTACATGGGGATGCTCGCAACCGTCATTAACGGGCTTGCGATGCAGGATGCGCTCGAGCAGCATGGGATCGTTACACGGGTGGTCACCGCCATCGAGATGCGTGCCGTGGCCGAGCCCTTCATCCGCCGCCGCGCCGTCCGCCACCTCGAGAAAGGCCGCGTCGTGATTTTTGCGGCAGGCACGGGCAACCCCTACTTCACCACCGATACCGCCGCGGCCCTCCGCGCCATGGAGATGAAGGCAGACGTCATCCTGAAAGGCACGAAGGTCGACGGCATCTACACCGCCGACCCGATGATCGACAAGAGCGCGACGAAGTTCGACAAGATTTCCTATCTCGAAGTGATCGACAAAGGACTGCGTGTAATGGATGCCACGGCGATCACGCTGTGCATGGACAACCGCCTCCCGATCATTATCTTTAACCTGCGAACGCCGGGAAACCTGCGCCGCACCGTCATGGGCGAGCCGATCGGCTCGCTCGTCACGGCATAGGAGACATATGGACGTCAGCGACCTTAAAGGATTGTTTGCCGAGGTCAACAAGCGCATGAACGTGGCCATCGACCACGTCAAACACGAGCTCGCCGGCGTACGGACGGGACGCGCATCAACCGCCCTTCTCGACCATGTGCACGTGGAGGCGTACGGATCGAAATTGCCGATGAATCAAGTGGCGACGCTCTCAATTCCCGAACCGACGCTCATCGTAGCGCAACCATTCGATCCCTCGCTGCTCCCCGCGCTCGAACGAGCGATTCGCATTTCTGATCTCGGCCTGAATCCCTCGAACGACGGCAAGGTCATCCGCATTCCGATTCCATCGCTCACCGAAGAGCGCCGGAAGGAGCTGTCCCGTCACGTGCACAAGCTGGCCGAAGAGGGACGCAACAGCGTACGCGGGGTCAGACGAGACGCGAATGAGCGCCTCAAGAAGCTGTTCAAAGACTCCACGATATCGGAAGACGACGAGCGCAAGGGCCTAGAAGAAGTTCAGAAGATCACAGACCAGCATGTGAAGCTGATCGACGACGCGCAGAAGAAGAAAGACACGGAGCTTCTCGGGCATTAGTCTTGCTCTCCAGGGGGCGGAGGCCTCTCAGCATGAAGAAATTGCATACGAGTCTATCGTTGTGCGTAGTATTTGGCATCGCATCTGTCACGTTTGCCCAGTCGGCGGCAAAAGATATCCATGACGAAATCGAGCAGACCACCAAAGCTGCTCAGATTTTTCAGGCCGTCATGGACGCGCCGGACAGGGGGATTCCGCAACGCATTCTGGACGAAGCGGATTGCATAGCGGTGTTCCCGCAGGTTATCAAGGCGGCGTTCGGTATCGGCGGCCGCGGCGGCCGCGGTGTCGTCGTCTGCCGCACGCCCAAGGGGTGGAGCGCGCCGGCGTACCTCAATCTCGGAGGCGCGAGTTTCGGCTTGCAAATTGGCGTCGAATCGACCGATTACGTGATGCTGTTCATGACGCCGGACAGCGCGCGTAGTCTGCTGGGAAACAACATCAAGCTGGGCGGCAACGTGTCGGTCGCGGCCGGCCCTATCGGACGCGAAGCGGGCGCGGCGACCGACCTGAAACTGAACGCGCAGATCTTGAGTTATTCGCGGAGCAAAGGCCTATTTGCCGGTGCGGCCCTGGAAGGGGCGGTCATCGAAACTGCCAATGGCGACATGCGCGACGTCTACGGTCCTGACGTAACAGCCAGAGCAGTGTTGTTCGAGGGAACCGTCAAACCGCCGCAAGAAGTGACCGCATTCGTCAAGACAATCGAGGCCGTCACCCCTGGCAAGAAGTAGTGGCCGACGCTATCCGGACCGTATTCTAGTCGCCGAACGAAATACCCATCGCGCGTGCCGTGCGGATAAGGTCAAAATCCGGCGGCACGCGTTTCTGCTTTCCGCCCACTTCGCGAAGCGGTACGGTGACAATGTCGGGCGGCTGCGACGCGACCATTACGTCGAACTCGCCGCTACGGATACACTCGACCGCTTTGCCCCCAAATCGCGTCGCGAGATCACGGTCGTGGCTCGTAGGCGTTCCACCCCGCTGCAGATGGCCGAGCACGACATATCGGCTTTCCTTGCCCGTCAGCTCTTCGAGCTGGCGGGCGAGAACAGCGCTCAGACCACCGAGCCGTTCCGCTGTTGCGCGATCACCCTGCGCGATCAGAGACACTTTCCCTCCGACGGGACAGGCTCCCTCAGCCACCACGACAATACTGAAGCGCGCACCCCAGGCCTCCCGTTCACGAAGCCGCGCCGCGAGGCGGTGTAGGTCAAAAGGGATTTCCGGAATCAGGATGGCGTCGGCGCCGCCAGCAACACCCGCATAGAGCGCGATCCATCCGGCATACCGGCCCATCACTTCGACCACCATGATGCGGTGATGCGCTTCCGCGGTCGAGTGCAGCCGATCGATCGCGTCGGTCGCGAAGTTCACGGCCGTATCGAATCCGAAACAGCTCACCGTCCCGAAGATGTCATTGTCGATGGTCTTGGGTACGCCGACGATGGGCACACCCTGTTTCGACAATGCATGTGCGATGGCGAGAGTGCCGTCCCCTCCGACCACGACAAGTGCATCGATCTCCAGCCGATGAAACATCTCCACAACACGCGCCGAGTAGTCGACCTTACCTTCGGTCGTGGAGACGGGATAGGCAAATGGATTGCCGCGGTTGGCGGTGCCCAGAATCGTTCCGCCAAGCCGCAAAATTCCCGTGACGTCCTTCGGCCGCAGCACGCGCGTGCGCCCCGGCTCGATGAGGCCGTCGAAGCTGTCTTCGATGCCGAGTACTTCGATATTGGCATTACAGGCGGACTTCACGACCGCACGAATCACGGCGTTGAGTCCCGGAGCGTCTCCTCCGCCGGTCAGGACACCGATGCGCTTGATGTCTGGCATGGAGAGGGAATTGTAGCGCGCCGTGTGTTAATATTTGTGATTGTACCAGCCTCGGTGAGCATGAGAGTGGGCGGCTAGCTCAGCTGGGAGAGCGCTGCGTTCGCAATGCAGAGGTCAGGAGTTCGATCCTCCTGCCGTCCACCAACACTACTTCACCATGATCTCGAACAGACGCGGCCACAGCTTGCCGGTCACGAAGATGCGATTCTTCGGCGAATCGTAGGCGATGCCGTTCAAGACAGCGTCGGGCCCCAGCTTCGCCTCCGGTCCGGTGAGCAGCCCTTTCAAGTTGATCCAGCCGACGACGCGGCCGTCCTTCGGCGAAATGCGGACGATGTAGTCGGTCCCCCACACGTTAGCCCAGATTTCTCCGCGCACCCATTCGAGCTCATTCAATCCCTCGATCGGCACGCCGCCGTCCATCACCTTCACGCGGCGCTGCTCTCGAAACCGTGTAGGCTCGAAGAATCTCAAGACACTGGTGCCATCGCTCATGATCAGGCCGGCAGGATCGTGTGCCAGGCCCCAGCCTTCGCCAAAGTAGGAGAAATTCCGAATGAACTTCAGCGTCTTTGCGTCATAGATAAAGCCGGTCTTGTCTTTCCAGGTAACCTGAAACACCTTGCCCTGACTGATCGTAATCCCCTCGCCAAAGTATTGCGGGTGCAGCTTCTCCTCTTGAAGCACCTTCCCCGTCTCGAGCTCGACCTTCCGAAGGGCCGAGCGTCCCTTGAGTCCCACCCCTTCGTAAAGCAGGCCGCCAAAATACTCGAGCCCCTGCGTGAAGGCCTTGGGATCGTGCGGATAGCTTCGAACGACGCTGTAGCCATATTTGGGCGCGTTCGACATCGCGGGCGGAATATTTTTTGGACCCTGAGCGTGGAGCGCCATCGTCACGGAGGCCGCAATCGCAGCCATGGGGATGATCTTCTTCGGCATACCGCATGCTAGCTCTTTTTCTGCGCAGCGTGCCACGTGATCGAGAGACAACTACAATGGACCCCATGACGCCCACACTCCCCGCCCCAGGCACCGTGATTGCCAGCGCGGCGTACTCGAACGGCCGGCGTACGGGCGATGTGACCCTCGACGATATCAGCGACGTCCTCCAACAACCGGACACCTTTGTATGGATCGGGTTGTTCGAGCCGGACGAAGGGCTCCTCCGCAAGATGCAGGAGGAGTTCGGGCTCCACGATCTGGCCATCGAGGACGCGCTCACAGCCCACCAGCGCCCGAAGATCGAGCGGTACGAGAATTCGGTATTCATCGTTATTCGCACGTCTCAGATCGAGCAGGGGAAGCAACCGTGCTCGATTCAGTACGGCGAGGTCCACATCTTTCTGGGGCAGAACTTTATCCTGACGGTTCGCCACGGATACGCCACCTCGTTCGCTCCCGTGCGCGTGCGTGCCGAAGCCACACCCGATCTCCTCAAGCAGGGCCCGGCGTTCGTGCTCTACGCGCTCATGGATTTCATCGTCGATCAGTACTTTCCGATCGTGGACGCGCTTGGCGAAGAGCTCGAGGCGCTGGAACAGCGCGTGTTCACGCGGCCCTTCAGCCGTCAGACCACGACGCTCATCTACAACCTCAAGCGCGACATGCTGGCGTTGAAGCGCGTTGTCGCCCCGCTGATCGAGATATCGAGTCGGCTGCAGCGATTTGAAGATGAAGCGCTCATCCCGCTACAGACGCGGCCGTACTTCCGCGATGTCTACGACCATATACTGCGGATTAATGAAATGATCGACAGCGTGCGCGACCTGCTGGGAACCGCCCTCGAAGCGCATCTGTCCTTGATTTCGGTGTCGCAGAACGAAGACACCCGCCGTCTCGCGGCATGGGCCGCCATCTTTGCCGTCCCCACGGCCATTGCGGGGATCTACGGGATGAACTTCGATCACATGCCGGAGCTGCGTTGGGCCTTTGGCTACCCTTTCGTTTTGGGCCTCATCACCGTGGCGTGCATCTGGTTGTACGTGACGTTCAAGAAGGCACGCTGGCTGTAAAAGGCGGCCATCCCCCAACGCCAGAACGTCAGAACGACTGATCCCTGAGAAGATGCTGGAGCTGGCCAGCGGCGCGGTCGTCGGCGATGGTCCGCGTGTCTCCGGTGGTTTCGATCCCCATCTTCGCGGTGCCCCCCTGATCGTCGAGGACCTCCAGCACCTGGGCCTTCCAGCCGTCGGCGTCTGGCTCCGAGACGATCCAGAACCTCCGCTTACCGATCTTGATCTCCCGCGCCATATCTCGGCATCTCCCTCGTAGGTGTCGGTCGAAGGGCCTCATTCACGTAGGGCAGGTCTAGTACGAAACCCGTAATTGATAGTGCCATATTTCGTCATGAGCAACGGCGGAACTGATTGGTGCGAGCACGTGATTTCTCAAACGCGGCTCCGAAATCTCCTTTGAAAATGTCCAGTGCTGAGGTTCGAGCTCCCATCGACCACGACGGCACCTTCCTTGCCTTAAGAAATGTTGCCACTGTTTGAGAGTCTGAGGTTTATATGTGGAACTGGTTGAATTGCTATCTGTCCGGGCGTCATGACTTCGGAGTCACCTGCGCTTCGGGCTCCATCTTCTTGCGGTGCATTCATTGCGGGAAGCGCTCGAACGGGTGGTCCGTGCACGACGAAGAGCAGGTAGTGGTGACCATCCCGGTCCACCGTCAGCCACCCCAACAGGTCCGCCCGCTGCCATTCTTGCCCCGGGAAGGCGCTAGCCAGCAGCAGAAGTCCGCGTAGACTGCCCTTGACGGCTACCTGAGGCACGGCGAGAATAGCGCCGTGCCCGTCGAACGTCTTACCAAAGAACAGCTCAAAGAGCGCCTTGACCGTGGCGAAACCCCCACGATTCTCGATGTTCGCCTCAAATACGCCTACGAGCACAGCACCGTGAAGCTGCCCGGGGCTATCCGGGTTCCGCCCTACGCCATCGAATCGGTTCCCATACCTGGTACAGGCGAGATCGTCGCCTACGACTCCGACCCGAACGAGCTGGTCAGCACCCATGTCGCGGCCGAGCTCTTGAAGAAGGGCATCAAGGTCCTCGTCCTCACAGGCGGTGTCCCTGAGTGGCTGGCCGCCAACTTCCCCATCGAAACCAAGGACGCACCACGCTCGATTCCGCCCGAACCAGGCTCCCTGAAGGGCTGATCGCGGCGGCCACCGGGGCCCTCGCGTTCGTCTGCTATTACGCGACCCTGCTGCCAGGGCTCGATTTCGGCGATAGCGCTTCGTTTCAGACGGGCGTCGGCTCCCTAACCCTCACGCCCCGGCAGGCGTATCCCCTCTATTACGCGCTTGGTAACGTGGTCGTCTGGCTGCACCCCGGAGAACCGGCTCGAGCCCTGAACTTCGCCTCAGCCATCTATGGCGCCGGGGCGGTCGGCATCGCAACTCTCCTAGTGTCGAGGATCGTCGGCTCGAACATGGCCGGGTTGGCTTCCGGGCTGTTCCTGGCGTTTTCCTACACGTTCTGGTCCCAGGCCATTACCGCCGAGGTGTATACCCTCCACTTGCTGATAGTCGGCGCCACCATTCTGACTCTTCTACGCTGGGCGGAGCGACAAACCGTGCAGAGGTTGGCTGTTTTCTACGCCGTCTACGCAGTGGGATTCGGGAACCATCTGAGCATGATTCTGTTGTTGCCCGCACTGGCAGTCTTCGTTCTGATTCATCGATGCCGCGGCGCCGCCGATCCGCTAAAGCCCCGCATGATCGCCCTCGCCCTCGCCATAGTTGCAGCCGCCGCGCTTCAGTACGCGTGGAATTTCAGAGGACTCTGGTCCTCCCCAGAGCCTCCCCTGTCGTTCGCGGATGCGGTGGGCACGTTCTGGTTCGATGTCACGAAGGCCGACTGGCGCCAAACGCTGGTCATGAACGTATCGGAAACAGGTCTGCAGACCCGGCCGTCGATGTACTGGTTCGACGTGCGTCAACAGGTGGGCCTCCCTGGTGTAGTGCTCGCCGCCATCGGCAGCGGGTACACCCTGCTGCGTTGGCCGAGCCGTGGATTGCTTCTCCTGTTGGTCTATTTCGTGAACGTCGCTTTCGCGTGGACGTATAACGTTGGCGACGTCTACATCTTTTTCCTTCCGTCACATTACGCGCTCGCGCTCTGCGCCGGAGCCGGTGTCGCGGCCATCGTCTCACTTGTGTCGCGGATCTCTAACCACCAGATCGGCACAGCTGTCGGCGTGCTATGCATCCTGTATGCTGCATGGCGAGGATACGATACGTTTCCCGCAATCGATCGCAGCTGGGACACGCGCTCGACTGCGCTTCTGAATCAATTTACGAGGCCTCCGGACCATCCGGAACGCCGATCCGGCAACGCTGCAATCTACGGGGTCGACACAAACTGGCAGATTCAGAACGCGTTCGAATATTTCATGCGTGAGCACCGCCCCGGCACGCCGTGGTTCACGACTGACGAGCTGGACTGGTTGCAACAAGACCACCCTGCACACCGCTTCGAGCATTTCGTCGAAGCCAATCGCGAGATTGGACGGGAAGTGCTGCTCGCGCCGGGCGTCTACGAGAGGCTTTCGTCACTGGGTGCGACGATGGAAGACGCGACGCCTTTCAACGAGCCATCTGTTCCTGCGAATGCGTTCGTAGAACGCACGATGGCCGTTCGGACTGGCACACCGTACGCGCTCGCAGTTTTGCGGTCCGATCGAGCGTATCCGTTCGACAAAGCGACTCTGGCTTCAGCCTGGAGCCGGCTGACGGCAGATTCAGTGATGCCGCCAGACCTACGGCAATTCACGATCGTCATCGGCCGTGCCGGAACAGCCCCTCTGCTGATCAAATCCGAAGACCGCCCCTATCGCCTCCAAATGCGCGTGGATCCTTTCCAGGTCGACATCCGAATGGAGGCATGGCTGCCCACGGACACGATACGACGAGCGGGCTTCGGGCATGTGATCGTCGATCGGCGACATACGCTGACGCTTGAAAGAGGAATGAGCTTCGCCACCTTGGAACCAGGCAGCGAGGCCACGTATCACTCGGGCCTTTTTTCCCCTATCCCCCGCTATACCTTGGGGATGCAGCGACGCCCCTGACCCGCGACGTGTTATCGTTGAGCTACCGTGCGGGTGAACACTCTTGTCGCCGTCGTGCTGCTGCTGACCAGCTCGGTCGTCAGTCAGGCACAGTCCCCAACCGCGGATGCCGTCGCGAGGGATGTCCAGCAGAAGTACGACCGCATCAAGGATTTCTCCGCCGACTTCGTGCACAGCTATCGAGGCGGGATCCTGAAACAGCAGGCGACCGAGCGGGGTCGGCTCTTCGTCAAAAAGCCGGGCAAGATGCGTTGGGAATATACAGCCCCCGAAAGGAAGCTCTTCGTGTCTGACGGTCGAAAGATCTATTCGTACATACCTCAAGACAAACAGGTGGTGGTCAGCACCATGCCGCAAGGCGACCAGGCTCCGACGCCGGCCTTGTTTCTGACCGGCAACGGCAACATCGCCCGCGACTTCAACGTCGCCTTCGATAACGTCGCTGACGCGCCGGCCGGCTCCCTTTCGTTGAAGTTGACCCCAAGGAAGCGCGAGCCCGAGTACGAATCGCTGACACTCGTCGTCGATTCCAAGACGCTGAACCTGCGGATGCTGATTACGGTTGACACGCAAGGTGGCCGATCGTCCTTCGCCTTCACTAACCTCAAGGAAAACGTCGGGTTGGCCGATAGTCCATTCGTGTTTCAAATGCCGCGGAATGTCGAGGTCGTCATGGCAGGGGGTCGGTAGAGTGCTCTTTAGCCAACGAGCGGCCCGCTGGCTAGGCACGCTTACCGTCATTACGACCATCGCTGGATGCGCGACGTCGGGCATTCTCAGCGAGGCTCGCCGCGCCGAAGGACGCCAGGACTACGACCGCGCTGTCGTCGAGTACACGCGCGCGCTTAAACGTGATCCAGACAGCATCGCCGCTCGAACCGGGTTGGAGCGCGCAAGGCTGCGCGCTGCGCAGGACCACTTCACGCGCGCCAGACGCCTCGCAGCCCTGGGCCGCCTCGACGAAGCCGTCGCCGAGTATCAACTGGCCGCGGAGATGAATCCTGCTAGTGGCTCGATTGCCGAAGAGCTCCAGGCGACACAGAGCCTCCTTCGCGCGAAGGTAGTCGTCAATCGCAACGGAAAGACCGAGCTGGAGGCGCTCGTCGAGCGCATGCGCGACCAGCCGATGTTGGGCCTGGAGCTGCCTGCCGAGCCGCTTCCGGAATCGCTGACCTTCAAAGGCCCGAACGACGCCATCATCAGAGCGCTGGCGCAGTTGGCAAAGGTCAACGTGCTGTTCGATCCGGCGTTTCAACCGAGCCCGACAATCCAGTTCGATGCGCGCAACGAGACCTTCGACAAGGCGCTGAGATCGATTACGGCCAGCACCCGGAATTTCTTCCGCGTGACAGCGCCGCGGACCGTCACGATCATTCCCGACACCCCGGCGAAGCGGCGGGAGTACGAAGAGGAAGTCGTCCAGACGTTTTACCTGAGTAACGGCGACCTGAAAGAAACGTCTGACCTTCTCCGCATCGTCATCGACGCGCGCCGAGTCGGCGTCATCGCGGGGACGAACGCCATCACCATTCACGACACGCCCGAGCGCGTCGTCGCCGCAGGCCGGCTCATCAGCATGATTGACAAGGCGCGTCCCGAAGTGCTGATTGACGTGGAACTACTCGAGGTCAACCGCGTGCGGCTCCAGGAATACGGCCTCCAACTGGCGTCGCCGGCCTCCTCCGGCATCAATGGCGTTGCCGATATCAATCGGTCTGGACTCACCTTCGACGATCTCAAGAACTTGAACGGCTCTCAGATTCTCATGACGTCGGTCCCCGGACTTTACTACCGGCTCATGAAGGAAGACCACTCAACCCGGGTGCTGGCCAACCCTCAACTTCGCACGCTGGTCGGCGCATCTGCGCAGGCACGATTCGGCGAGCGCGTCCCAGTGCCGGTCACGACGTTCTCCCCCATCGCAACAGGCGGCGTCGCGCAACAGCCGATCACGTCGTTCAACTACGAGAACATTGGTGTGAACATCGACATCACACCGCGCACGCATCTCAACAACGACGTGACGCTGGCGCTCACCATTTCCGTCACCAGCATTTCGGGAACCGGGTTCGGTGGGCTGCCCACATTCGGCAACCGCGAAATCAAGACGCAGATCAGGCTGAAAGATGGCGAGACCAACATGCTGGCCGGCCTGATTCGCGACGACGAGCGCCGGGCGCGCGAAGGAATCCCTGGGCTGAGTGACATTCCAGGCGTTGGACGTCTGTTCGGCCATTCCACGAACGAGCGCACGCAGACCGACGTGATCCTGATGCTCACACCGCGAATCGTCCGAGTCCTCGACCTCACGGAGGAGGACCTGCGGGCCTTTCAGATGGGACGGGATTCTGGCCCGTCAGCGCCCGCGCGAAGCGGCGGGCCGGCTGGAGGCATCGAGATCCCCCTGCCGGGCGGCCCGCCGCCGGCGGCAGATGAGCCTCAATCGCTACCAGGTCGTCCGCTCGATCCTGCCCGACCGTTGATGCCACCTCCTCCTCCGCAGCCGCAGCAACCACAGCCCGCGCCTACTCCGGGCGCCACGACACCGCCACCACGCTAGTGCTCCGGGCGCTGCCCCCGATCATCGAGCACGCAGCTGTGCACCGCACGCGCACGGCAATCGTCGAGGGAGAAACGCACTACACCTACGACGATCTCAATCAGACCTCAGCGCTGATCGCAGCTCGGTTGCTCGCCATCAGAAGGCGTGTCTGCCTTGAAGAGAACCTGCCAAGCCTCGATGAAGCGCGCATCGCGTTTCTCGTACCGCCAGGTTTCCGGCACATTGCGATTCAATGGGGGATCTGGCGCGCCGGAGGCATTGCCGTGCCGCTGCCCCTCTCGCATCCGCCTGCCGAGCTGGAATTTCTGATCCGCGACGCGGAGGCGTCGATCGCCGTCGCCGACAGTGCGAATGCTGCAGCGCTTGCACCGGTCGCGGAATCGTCCAATGCACAGTTTCTGACCAGCGACGAGCTCGCGAATTCTGCGGGGCCAAAGCCCCGCGCCACATCTTCAGTGCCTCAGGACACTCCACCTTCGGTGGCGCAGAGCTTCAGCCCTGCCCAACGCGCCATGATCCTTTACACGAGCGGCACGACCAACCGTCCGAAAGGCGTGGTCACCACACACGAAAACCTCGCTGCGCAGATTGAATCGCTCGTCACCGCCTGGGAATGGACCTCATCCGATCGCACGTTGCTCGTGCTCCCCCTCCATCACGTCCATGGCATCGTCAATGTCGTCTGCTGCGCACTGTGGAGTGGTGCAGTACTTGAGACTCATCCGAGGTTCGACGCTGAGGCGGCATGGGAGCGGCTGGCTTCGGGCGATCTCACCGTCTTCACCGCGGTGCCGACGATGTACCACCGATTGATCCAGTCGTGGAAGGCCGCCGCTCCGGAGGAACAGCGAAGGCGCTCGCAGGGATGCCGCTCACTGCGCCTCATGATGTGCGGCTCGGCCCCCCTTCCACGCACGGTGCTCGACGAATGGCAGGCCATCTCCGGACACCTGCTGCTCGAGCGCTATGGGATGACCGAGGTCGGCATGGCACTGGCGAACCCACTCAAAGGCGAGCGACGGCCCGGGTTCGTCGGTCAGCCGCTACCCAATGTGTCGGTGCGCCTCGTTGACGGCGAAATACAACTGAAGGGTCCGGGAGTCTTCTCCGAGTACTGGAGGCGTCCAGAAGTCACGCGCGCATCGTTCGCAGACGGCTGGTTCCGAACCGGCGACATCGCGGCTTTGGAGGGTGGCGCTTACCATCTGCTGGGACGATCGAGCGTCGATATCATCAAGAGCGGCGGCGACAAGATTTCTGCGCTCGAGATCGAAGAAGTCCTGCGGGCGCATCCGGCCATTAGCGACTGCGCGGTGGTGGGTGTGGACGATCTCGAGTGGGGTCAGCGCGTTTGTTGCGCGGTCGAGCTTCGGCCAGAAACATACCTTGAGCTCGGCGAGCTTCGCGAATGGGCCAGGACGCGTCTGGCGGCGTCTAAGATCCCGAAAAGCCTGATGTGCGTGAAACAGCTTCCCAGGAACGCGATGGGAAAAATCGTCAAGCCTGAGGTGACGGCACTCTTTGCTCGACCTGCTCCACCTGCGCCCCCAGAATCTTGAGCCGATTCACGAGCTGCCCGTACCCGCGTTCGACCGTCTCGAGAGGACTGAGGCGGCTCTGTCCTTCGGCCGCGAGGCCGGCGGCAATCAATGCCATTCCCGATCTCAGGTCGCGGCTGTCCAGCTTACGACCCTTCAGCTTGCACGGGCCGGTCACGATGATCCTGTGCGGATCGCACAAGAACAGATCCGCCCGCATGCCGCTGAGCTGCTCGAGCGCAAACAGTCGCAGCTCGTACATCCAGTCGTGGATGAGCGTCCGGCCCTCGGCTTGCGTGGCCAGGACGGTCACGAGGCTGACGAAATCGCTCGGGAAGCTTGGCCAGAGCCCTGTCGTGATCCTGCCTGCCGCGATGGGCTTCGATTTCTGAATCGTCATGAGGCCGTCTTCGAACTCACACCCCACGTGCATGCGCTTCAAGACGAACGCGATTCCTTCGACGTCCTCTGCGCGGGCGCCGCGCACTTCGATTTCACCACCGGTGACCGCGGCGACGACCGCCCAACTTCCCGCCTCGATGTAGTCGCCGTTCAGCTTGTGCGTCGCCGCCCGAGGGCGCCTCGTCCCCTCGACTCGGATCGTCGAGGAGCCCGCACCCGTGATTCCCACACCCATCCCCTGGAGAAACTCGCATACTTCTACGACGTGGGGCTCGGTGGCCGCATGTCGAATCTCGGTGACGCCGTCGATCATCGCGGCGGCCAGCATGGCGGTCTCCGTGCCGGTCACCGATGCTTCATCGAGATACATGGAAGCCGCGCGCAGGCCATTCGGCGCTTCCAGTGCATGCCCAGACGAGGGCAGCACCGTCGCGCCGAGATTCACGAGGGCATCCACA
>DATEEI010000026.1:0-2533 GCA_035281225.1 Vicinamibacterales bacterium | reverse complement strand
CCTCAATACCACGCGGTTCCATCCGCCAGGTTCCTGGCGTTGACCATCGGGCATCGGCCGCGATCCTGACGCGCCGGGGCCACTCAGCAAGAGGCTCGTCCCTCCCAGCGACACGTTCGCAAATGCCGGGAGTTGCTGATGCTCCAGCTTGAACCCGAGATGCTGCGTATAAAACGCCACGGCGCGGGCGACATCTTTTGCCTGGTAGCGAATCCCATGGACGCTCTTGACGAAGGTGTGCGTGTCCACGCCGGATGCAGCGGTTTGCGGCACTTGATCCTCCTGTTGACGTTGAAGCCATCGAAACATGCACCCGGCATGCCACGGGCTTGCGCAGGCTCCGGAATCCAACCGGACCCTGAGGCGACGAGCCGCATATTGCGGTCTCACCACGACGTTCTGCTTGCCGGCGCCGTGTTGCTGAGTGTTCCGCCTTCGCGAACGCTACGGCGGACAGGCCAGCGGCGCCGCAGAACATCGTGGCGAGCCCGCTTTAGACCTGCGGCCCTGTCGCCGTTGGCTCGACTGTTGTCCAGCAGTCTCCGCGTCGTGGCGGCTCGGCGCCAAAAGCATCTGTCACGTGAGAGGCGCCTGCGTCCTTCGACGGTCAAGCTGAGCGGGCTCGCCGCGCGGCAGTCGGCTTAGCGCTGTTCGCTGGGACGATCGAGCGGTATCACTGAAGTTGCGTGCGCAACTCTTGCTGCGGCAAGAGGACCCGCCTCGATCAGAATCTGATCATCTTCAGGCTCAAACGTTTGTCTTTACTAAGCGACGATGCTACCGTCGTCGGGCACAGATGGCACTAGCAGGCCACTGAAAAAGTGACTTCCAGCGACTGACCTCTCTGTGGTGACGATTGTTGTTTCATGGTCAGCGTGCCGATGCGCTTTCGCTCGCCCGATCGTCAGACCGGTTGGGCCAGCAGTTTGCGCAAGCGAACCAGGTTGTAGGCCGCCGCATGGAAGGTAAAGATCCAACCCACGAGCGGTCCGCCACGATGGTGGAGCTTCCGCAGCACGCCGACGGTCTTCATCCAGCCAAAGGCTTGCTCGACCAGCTTCCGTTTTTGCTGACTGATGGCGTAGCCGGGATGCCGCGTCGTGCGCCCGTCGATGGCGCTGCCACGCCGGTCGGTCTCGGGATACTGGGCGACGTGCGGCGTCACGCCCATCTGTCGCGACGAGCGGACGAAGTCACGGGTATCGAAATTCGCGTCGCCAGCGACCGTGATGCGGCGCCCCTGCGGCAACTCGCCGAGCATGGTCAGCGCGGCGTCCCGCTCCGCGGTCCCGGTCGCGGCACTCACTACGGCGTCGACGATCAAGCCGTGCCGATTCTCCATCAAGAGATGTCCGAGGTAGGCGAGCTTCGCTTCGCTCCCGGTGGTCTTCTTAAACAGCCGGGCATCCGGGTCGGTGGTCGATTGGTGCGTGTCGTTCTTCCGGGGTTCCCCGCGGAAATTCACCGTCGGATTCCCCGGGTCGTCCGGCGTGTCGGGCGGCAGGGTGCGTCGACGGAAACTCTTCTGGCTGGCCCACGCTTCCAGCAGCGTGCCATCCACGGTGAAATGCTCGTCCGAGACGAGCCCCGCGGCTTTCGCCTCCGCGAGGACTTCGGCAAAGAAGGCCGTTGCGATGTCGCCTTCGAGCAGACGATCGCGATTCTTCGTGAAGACCGTCGCGTCCCACACCGGATCGTCCATGCTCAGGCCCACGAACCAGCGAAACAGCAGGTTGTACTGCAGCTGCTCCATCAGCAGCCGCTCGCTGCGGACCGTATAGAGCCCCTGCAGCAGCAGCGCCCGCAACAATTTTTCGGGCGGAATCGACGGGCGGCCGATCGTCGAATACAGGCGATCGAATCGTGGCGACAACCGATCCAAGATCGCATCCGTCATGCGACGGATCGCGCGAAGCGGGTGGTCCACGGGTACGCGTTCCTCCGGCGACAGGTAGCTGAACATCCAGCCGGTCTGTTGGTCGTCACCGCGCATCGGCACGCTCCTTTCGAATGGTCGGGAGCATGGTAGTACGACGGGATCATGATGTCGATCCCCTGGAAGTCACTTTTTCAGCACCCTGCTAGAGCCTAATTCCCAGCGTGACGTGCGCTCACCGCCGATCCCTAATCCCTAATCCCTAATCCCTAATCCCTAATCCCTAATCCCTAATCCCTGTCAGTATGCCGGCCTCGTCAGCCCATTCAGGTCATACACAACCTTTCCCTCGCGCAGCGTGAGCTCGCAGAGGAGGCGCTGGGTTCCGTTGAACCGCGAGCCGGGTCCATCGACGAATCCGAACTTGCCGCTTTCGATTCGCCATACCGCGATGTCGGCGCTCGCCCCAGGCGACAGATGTCCCAGGCCGTCCTGACGGATCGCACGCGCGGCGTTCCACGTCACGCGCCGGATGATCTCGTCCAGCGGCATGCCCAGCGCAAGAAACTTGCTCATCACGTTGGGCAGGTCCTTCATGCCGCCGCTCAAGCTCGCGACGTGAATATCTGTCGAAATCGTGTCCGGCAGAAATCCTTC
>DATEEI010000025.1:0-119763 GCA_035281225.1 Vicinamibacterales bacterium | reverse complement strand
ACCCGTCGCACCCATCGCACCCGCTTTTACCAGCGCGGCTCTCGGCGCCCGCCGCCACCCCCGCCGAAGTCACCACCGCCACCGCGCGGGCCGCGGTCGTACCCGCCACCACCACCACCGAATCCACGGCCGCCGCCGGCCGGCTTCGGCTGCGCCTCGTTGACGACGATCGCCCGGCCGTCCATTTCGTGCTGATGGAGCTTCTCGATCGCCTTTGCGGCCGCTTCGTCCGTCGTCATTTCCACGAATCCGAAACCGCGTGCGCGGCCAGTGGCCATGTCGCGCATGACGCGCGCGCTTGCCACATCGCCCACGCTGCTGAACAGCGCCGTCAATTCTTCTTCGGTTGCTTTGTAAGGGAGATTGCCGACGTAAAGTCTGCGACCCATGGTTTGCGCGCTCCTCGGAAAATGGTTGGAACCGCAGCTATCTCGAAGGCGTGAAAATAGACCGGTTCCCGAGGACTGTCAACTATCCGCGCCGCTGATGGCGTCTACCGCAAGGTCGCCGCGAGGTCGGCGCCCGCCTGCGCAACGATGCCGTCCTTGTCCGACGGCATGCCGCTGACGCCAATCGCACCGAAAATCTGCCCCTCCACGAACAGCGGCAACCCGCCTTCCACGGGCACGGCTCCCGGCAGAAACGCCATGTGCGGCTTGTCGGTGGTCACCATGTCCTGAAACAGCTTGGTCGAGCGCTTGAATCGCAGCGCCGCGAGCGCCTTCTGCAGCGCGACATTCACGCTGCCGATCTGCGTCCCATCCATCGTCACCTGATAGATCAGGTTCCCACCATCGTCGACGATCGCAATGCAGTTAGTGAAGCTCAGTTCCCGGGCCTTCGCTTCGGCGGCGTTGCCGATTTCCTTAGCCGCGGCGAGCGTCAGCGATTTTTTTGTGCTGAGTTGAGCCATGAGCCCTCTTGGACTTAGAGAAAGGGGTAAGGGGTGAGGGACGAGGGGCGATCGCCCCGCGCAACGCAATCATGTTGACCGCATGTTCGGTAGCTTGAATCGCCGCTGCCAGCTGATCGCTGTGCACGCCGCGGGTCTTCATGCCGCCTTCCCATTTGATCGTCGTTTCCACCAGCGCGTCGGTCTTTCCGCCCGGCGGAATCCTGACCTCGTAATCGAGCAGGCGCGGCAGCTCGAAGCCGAGCTGCTTGTCGATGCTCTTCAACGCCTGCATGAAGGCGTCGTATCCACCGTCGCCCGAGCCAGTCGCATGAATTTCCTTGTCGCGATAACGCACGAGCACCGTTGCCGTCGGCCGCAGCCCTCGATTGCTCACCACCGAGTAGTCCCGCACTTCGAACACCCGCAACTCGCGGGTCTGCAGCACCTCGGAAATGAGGAAGGGCAGATCGGAAATCGTGACGGTCTTCTTTTGATCGCCGAGCTCGATGATGCGCGCCAGCAGCTGCTGCTTCTGCTCTGAGCTCAACGAAATGTTCAGCTTGTCCAGATTGAAGTCGAGGCTCGCCTTCCCCATCAGCTTGCCCATGGCATAGGTCCGGTGCCGTCCGAACCGCGCGGGCGTGAGCCGGCTCTCGTAAAGATTACCCTTCATGTCGCCGTCGGCATGAATGCCAGCGGTCTGGGTGAAGACGTTCTCGCCGACGATCGGCTTGTTGGGCGGCACGCGGCGCCCTGAGAACACCTCGACGAGCTTGCTGATGTCCGACAGCGCGCGCTCGTCGACGGAGGTGCGGACGCCGGCGTGGTCGCGCAGCGCGACGACGACCTCGTCGAGCGTGACGTTGCCGGCGCGCTCCCCCATTCCATTCACGGTCACGTGCACGCCGCGCACGCCGGCGACGACGGCTTCGAGCGTGTCGGCGGTTCCCAGTCCGTAGTCGTCGTGGCCGTGGTAGTCGAAGTGCGGACCGGGAAACATCGCAATGGTCCGCCCGACGAACTCACGGACCTGCTTCGGGGCCAGCAGGCCGAGCGTATCGGGCAGCATGATGCGCTTCACTGGCATATCGATCAGCGCGGTGATGTGCTCATCCACGTAGTCCGGGCAGCCGATCATGCCGCCCGACCAGTCTTCGAGATAGACGTTGAACGTGATGCCGTTCTTCACGCCGTAGTCGATGGTCTTTCGAATATCGTCGAGGTGCTGATGGTGCGTCTTCTTCAACTGCTCGCGGCAATGGTGGAGCGAGCCCTTGGTCAGCAGGTTGATGACGCACACGCCGACCGATCTCGCCCAGTCGACCGATCGATTCAGATCCACAAAGCCAAGCACTTCGACGCGGTCGGTCAACCCCTTCGACTCGACGTAGTCGATGATGGTTTTTACGGCGCGCCGCTCCCCTTCGCTCACCCGCGCGGAGGCGACTTCGATGCGATCGACCTTCACGGTCTCGAGCAGCCGCTGCGCGATGGTACGCTTTTCCTCCGGCATCATCGAGATGCCTTCGGCCTGCTCCCCATCGCGGAGCGTCGTATCCATGATCTCGATACGACGGGGTCTTCCTTTGCTCATATATTCAAAGAAAGCATAGCATTAACGCATGAATCTTCGTGTTCCGGCCCTTCTGGTTTTGCTCCTCACTGCTGCATCGTGCAGCAGCGCCAAACACTACGACATGCGTGGTCAGATCCTCGCCGTGAACCGCGACAAGCTGGAAATTCTGGTGAAGCACGACGACATCGAAGGACTCATGCCGGCGATGACGATGCCGTGGAAAGTGAGGACGGCGGGCATGCTCGACAACCTGGGCCCGGGCGATTTGATTGCGAGCGCGATCGAAGTCGATGGCAGCCAGAGCGTTGTCACGAAGATTACAAAGGTTGGCACCGCCAAGCCCGACATGCCGCCCGCGGCCGCACCGGCCACAGCTGGGGTGAAGTTGTGGGTGCCCGGAGATGAGATACCGAACCAGGTATTCGTCGATCAGGACGGTCGCCGGCGCACGTTCGACGACATTCGCGGCGGTCGGGCACTCGCCGTAACCTTCATCTACACGAAGTGTCCCATTCCCACGTTCTGCCCGATGATGGACCGGCAGTTCGCCGCCGCGCAGTCGCTGATACGAGAGAAGGATCTCGCGGGCAAGGCTGGTCTGCTGTCGGTGAGCTTCGATCCCAAGAACGACACACCGCCGATGCTGAAGGCACACGCGCAGACGTTAGATGCCGATCCGAAGGTCTGGACGTTCGTCACCGGCGATCGCGACGAGATCGATCGGTTTGCCACCAACTTTGGCCTGACGCTCATCAGGGGCGAGGCGCCGAATCCGGAGGAGATCGGCCACACGCTGCGCACCGCACTCGTCGATCGCCATGGCCGGCTGGTGAAAACATACTCGGGCGCAGATTGGACACCTCACGATCTGCTCGCTGACATCCAGAAGCTTCCTTGATGGAGTCTCGCGGAGGGCAGAGCTTCACGCGTGCCGAGCGACGACTCATCGCGCGGTTGAAGACGCCGGCGAAGGTTCAGCGCTACCTCAATGCGCTGCCCTACAACACCGAGCCGCCTCCCGGTCGCGCGACACTTCGCAGCTTTCGCGGTGTCGTCCGTCACCACACCGCTCACTGCCTCGAAGCGGCATTGTTTGCTGCCACGGTACTCGAACAGCACGGATATCCTCCGCTGGTCATCTCCTTCGAGTCGATCGACGAACTCGATCATGTGATTTTCGTGTATCGGCATCCGATGTCCAGAGCCCAAAGCCCAGAGTCCAAAGTCCAGAGTCCAGAGTCCAAAGTCCAGAGTCCAGAGTCCAGTGTCGGGTGGGGATCCGTCGCACGCTCGCGCGATCCGGGACTGCACGGGCGGAAGCCCGTGTTTGCCACGCCGCGCGCCCTGGCCGCGAGCTATCTCGATACGTATGTGGACCTCACCGGCCGCATCACCGCCTTCACCGTGGTCGACCTTCGCGTTCTAGGCGACTACGATTGGCGCCTTTCGGAAGGAAACGTCTGGAAGGTCGAGCGCATGCTGCTGGACACGCCGCATCAACCGCTCCGTATGTCGGAGGCACGTTTCCGCAGGTTCCGTGCGAAGTATCGCGCGTTCAAGAAGCAGTTCCCGGATCGAAAGCCGCTGTTTTACGAACACCGGGATCGCTGGACGGCGATCCCCAAACACTTTCGGGCAGAGGTATGATGGGACGTGGCTAAGAAGGACGTGACGAGACTGCAGTCCGAGCGGGAGGTGCAGTGCCCCTGCTGCAGCGCCGTCCTGGTGATCGATTTGAATCTTGGCAGGGTCATTTCTCATCGCGAGCCGGAATCCGGCCTCAACATCGAGCTGTCCGACGCTCAGCAGATTCTCGCGGAAGCCAAGACCAGACGCGAAGCCGCATTCGAGCAGTCGTTCAACACCGAGCGCACGAAAGGCGACGCGCTCTCGAAGCGCTTCGAGGAAGCGTTGAAGCAAGCCAAGGAAGAGCCCATCACGAAGCCGACGCGCGATTTCGATCTGGACTAATCCCCCACTTGCACCGTAAAACGCTTCGAATCGTCACTTACAACATCCATCGCTGCCGCGGCATGGACGGCCGCACGCTCCCGCAGCGCACGGTCGATGTCTTGAGCAGCCTGAACGCCGACATCATCGCGCTGCAGGAAGTGATCGGGGCCGGACCAGATGATTCGGGGCACGCTGCCGAGATCGGCGCAGCGCTGGGCATGGGATGGGTGATGGCGTCCGTCCGCCACCTCCGGGATCATCAGTTCGGGAACGTCGTCCTGTCGCACTTCCCGATCCGCCAGCACGTGCAGTACGACCTGTCGTGGCGCACGTGCGAGCCGCGCTGCTGCCAGCGTGCCGACATCGCCATCGACGAGGCCAGGACCCTGCACCTCTTCAACGTGCATCTCGGAACGGCGTATCGGGAAAGAAAGGACCAGGCCGAGCGGCTCGCAACGTTCGTACACGACGGCCGCATCCATCCGCCGAAGATTCTTCTTGGCGACTTCAACGAGTGGAGCGGAGGGCTCGCCACCGCAGCGCTCACGGAGAAGCTGAAGGCGATCGATCTGAGCGTCTACCTCAAGCGGAAGCGCACCTATCCGGGCATCCTGCCGCTGCTCCATCTGGATCACATTTATCACGAGGGTGAGGTCGAGATTGCCGGTATCGAAATTCCGCGCACCCGCCAATCGTTGATGGCCTCGGACCATCTGCCGTTCCTCGCCGAGCTCAAGGTGAACTTCGAGTAGGGTCTCGAGCGCTGGCAAAAACTAGAACCCCGCAGCGGGACACGCAGCTAGAAAGTGCGTACCCCCGCGTGAAGGTTGCGAAATCCCAGGCATATCGCCTCCGATCTTGGGCATGCATCCTGCGTTATCAGATGCGATGTCGGAGATACCGGATCTGCTTCAGCGTACGCAAGCGTTCGCAGTCGCCTCGTCGACTTTCTACCGCAGGCTTCCGAAGACGCCCGCCGCACAAGCGCCCGGCATCCGATACCTGAGAGCGTCCGGCGGCGTCGATCTGCACTATCGAGCCGCGCGCCGCGCTCGCTCGAGGGCGGAGCTCCTGCGTACACTCGAAACGGTAGTCGATCACGCAGATGAATGCGTGGCGTGCCTGGAGTTGATGCGCAATCGAAAGGTGGCAGAAGACGAGAGGCTGCTGTCGGAGGCGAAGCGGCTGTGCGCCCTCTTCACGAAATCGCTGAAAACGGCTAAACGAAACGTCTAATTTTCTTCTTCGAAGTCTTCGTGTTCGGCCGGGCTGATGCGCGTCGACGGCCGAAGCGCTTCGCGGTAGTCGTAGATGGGAAGATCGCGCACGTGCAGGTAGATCCGGCACGTCGGGGCCTTGTCGGCAACCACAACCGTGTACCGGCTGGCGTCGAGGCCGTTGCGAAATGTCACGCGACATCCGCAGGCCAGAAGCGCATGAGTGAATCCCTTCTGCAGCATGACGTCTCTGAGCTTACTACAACAGCGATTTGATCTGCTGCTCGAAATGTTCTTTCTTCGACAACCCGACATGAGTCTTGCAGATAGCGCCGTCGCGGCCGATCACGAACGTCTTGGGCAAGCCCCAGGTCGCGTTGTAGCCCCGCGGCCCCTTGATGTCGGCACGCCCATCACCCACCAGCAGAGGGTAGTTCACTTTGTACTGGTCGCCAAACGGCTTCAACACCGACGCGGGATCGTCGACCGATACACCGATGACGATGAAGCCTTTAGGACCGTATGTTCGCTGGAATTCGACGAACCAAGGAATTTCCACCTTGCACGGCGGGCACCAGGTCGCCCAGAAGTCGAGAAGAATGACTTTCCCTTTGTGTGCGGCCAGGTTGAAGTCGTTGCCGGCTGAGTCTTTCAGCACGAAGTTGAGGTTGGCTGCCTTTGGATTCTTGTCGCACAGCGGGGCCTGCGCCGCCTCCGCGCCGAATGGCGCGACCGCGGACAGGTCTGCATTTCGCAGCTCGTCAACGTGCGGCAGCGGCACGGCGAGCGCAAGAAACGCCAGAACGCCAACAAGGCCGCTGACACGCACCAATCGGATCATAGAGCTTCCAGCTGCCAGCTGCCAGCCACCAGCTACCAGCTACCAGCTACCAGCTGTCAAAGGCCGTCGCAAGCTGCTCGAGCGTTTCGCGAGGCGCGCGACTGACGAGCACGTACGTCGTGCCCTCCTTCGACCACATGATCGCATCGTGCCCGAGCACATCGGTTGATGCGCGCGATCGGCTGGCGTCCGGAATCACGTACAGCGAGACTGGCCGGCCGTTTAGACGATACATCGCATGCGCCGCGGCGCCTTCTCCACAATAGCATCGACGCATGCCCACCAGCTGCAACCCTCCCACGTTGGCGCGAGGCAGGCGAACCTGCTGTCCGTAGTCGCGCACGTAGCTGTCCTCGCTGGCGCGCGGGTCCACGGCCTCGTTCGAGCCACGAAATGCGAAACAGCTGATGTGATCGAGCGTGAGTTGCGCAGCCAGCACGCTGGGAGAAAGACCGGTGAGGGTGTACAGCAAAACGCCGCCCACGAGGAGAGCGAGGGCGGCGGCCATGGAGAGCGATGCAAGGGCCCGAGGAATGCCGAAGGTCCGGGTGCGTGCCGCGGCGCGACAGCGCGCCCGCAACTGTTCCGGCGCGCAGGGAGGACACAGTTTCGCGCGTACGGACTCTCGCGCCGCGGCCTGGAGCGCGGTCTGATGCCTGCATTTCGGGCACGCGCGGAGGTGCGCCTCGACGATCGCCCGTTCGGCGGCGGTGGCCTCGCCATCGACGTACGGGGTGAAGAGCGAATCGACCTCCCTGCAACTAGGCATTGATGCTGCCTTTATGACGAAACTTTCCGCGCGGCCGGTTCAATATTTCCCTCCATCATCGTGTCATAGAGCATACGACGGCCCCTCGAGATCCGGGACATGACCGTCCCTATGGGAATCCCCAGCATTTCCGCGATTTCGGCGTAGGGAAACTCCTCGACGTCTCGCAGCCAGACGGCTTCGCGGAACGCTTCCGGCAGCGCATCGAGCGCTGCCTGGAGCTCCGGTGCCATCACGTCGCGCATCACCTGTTCTTCCGGGGAGGCTGCGGGATCGACGGGAGCCGCGACTTCCATCCGGGCGCTGTCGATCTCAACCGGATCGCGCCCGCTGTCGCGCCGGCGATTTCGGTACGTATTGTGGAGAATGGTGAACATCCAGGCTTTCAGGTTAGTGCCTGGCGTGAACTGCTTCTCCGATTTGAAGGCCTTTACATAGGTGTCCTGAACGAGATCCTGGGCGTCGGCCTCGTTGCGCGTCAGGCGCAGCGCCGTGCCATAGAGGCTATCGAGATGGCGGAGGGCGTCGGCTTCAAACCCGGGTCGCATGGCCTGTGCGGAAGTATAGATGCCCGCCGCGCCGGAGCGCGACGCGCGAAGGCGGGTGTCCCCGCCAGACATCAACGTGCTGTGGCCAGATCAGGCCGAAATACGTAAATCTCTCGGCGGCGACGCGGAGTTCGTCAGCGAAATCACGGCAGCCGCCGTGGTATAGCATTTGCTGCCCACGAATCGTTGCGATACTCATTGTGATCACAGTAAGATCGCGACAAATCCGTCGGTGGCCACCCCCACTCTCTCCACGAGGTGTTCCCATGAGCATGCGCCTCACGCGCGGTGCTTCTATCTGCGTCCTCGCCCTGTTGTTCACCGCCGGCACCGCAGCTGAGTCCCGCGCGCAGAAACTGTCTCCGGCCATGCTCTGCTCCTGGTCGCAACTTCATGCACCCGGCGGCAGCGTGAACGCCCAGTCGCAGTTTGCGCCCTATTACGGCAAAAACCTGATCCACTACGACAAGTTCGAGTGGTACATCTACAAGACGGAGCACTTCGAGATCTACTACTACCCCGAGAACGAGCAGCACCTGGAGCGCGTCGCCAGCTATGCGGAGAGCGCCTACCAGCACGTCAGCTCAGATCTGCGGCACGATCTCAATCAGCGGGTCCCGCTCATCATTTTCAAGACGCACAGCGAGTTCGAGCAGCAGAACATCGCTCCCGGGCAGTCGCCCGAGGGCGTGCTGGCGTTCGCCGAAGGCGAACGCCACCGTATGGTGCTGCCGATCGACCTGCCGCCGGACCTGCTCTACGGGCTCATCGTGCACGAGCTTACACACGTGTTCCAGTACGACTTCATCCCGGTTTCGCTGCTGCGCCGGAACATTCCGTTGTGGGTACACGAGGGGGGAGCCGAATTCGAGCGCGGCATCTGGGACCCGCTCGACCTGATGACCGTCCGCGACGCCGCCGTAGCCGACATCGTCCCGCGGATGAGCGAGATGGAGGGCTACGGTGAATTCACCAGCCCTCGTCTCGTCTACAACCTCGGGCACGCGCTGTATGAGTTCATCGAGGCACGCTGGGGGAAAGACGGGGTGCGCCAGTTCCTCTTCTCGCTGCGGAAGACCGCTATCGGCGGCGGCTCGAGCCCCTATGAGGAAGCGTTTCAGATTACGGCGCGCGAGTTCGACCAACAGTTCGAGAAGTACCTGAAAGACCGCTTCAAGGCGTTCCGCGACAAGGAGCGTCCCGCCGACTACGGTCAGGATCTCTCGCCCGATCCGGAGAAATCGCAGTATACCGGCGCCATCTCGATCGAGCCGTCGCCTTCGGGGGATCTCATCGCCATGGCGACCGGCAATCGCCGCGATCAGGAGCTCGACATTGTTCTCATCTCGTCGAAGGACGGCGACGTGGTGCGCAACCTGACACCCGGGTTCGACATGGATCGCGGCTTTGAGTACATCGCGTATCCAAGCGGCAGCAGCATGGTGCCCTGGATGTCGTGGTCGCCTGTCGGCGATCGGCTCGCCTACTTCGTCCGCAACGAGAAGTACAAGACGCTGATCATTCAGAACGTACTCACCGGCAAGATCGAGCGCCGATTCAGCATCCGGACGGTCGACAACCCCGAATCGCCCAACATCTCCCCTGACGGCCGCACGGTGCTCTTCAGCGGGCTGCGCAGCGCGACGGGCGATATCTTCAAGCTCGATCTCGAGAGCGGGGACATCACGAATCTCACGAACGACACCTTCGGCGACCTCGCGCCTGTCCACTCCCCGAACGGTCGCTTCGTCGTCTATCTGGCGCGGATCAGCGGATCGCAGAAGCTCTTCCGGCTGGACCTCGACACGGGCAAGAAGACGCAGCTGACCTTCGGCACGCAGGATGAGGCAGCAGCGAAATTCCTCAATGACGACACGTTGATCTTCCCGTCAACCGCCACCGATCCGGCGACGCCGCTGACGCCGGACGTCGCGCGCAACGGCAACATCTTCAACCTCTGGTCGCTCAGCCTGAAGAACGGCGAGCTCCGGCAGTACACCGACGCGCTTGGCGGTGTGCTATCGCCGGTGGTGCTGTCGAGAGACGGCGCCGCGCCGAAGCTCGCGTTTGTCGACTACTACAAAGGCAACTTCAGCCTGCATACGTTCGATCTGAAAGAGCCGCTCCACACCGCGGCCTCCGCCGACTTCGGCACGCCCGGGACCATCGTCGACTTCCAGGCGCCGCTGCATCACACGCTGGTTGCCGAGAACAAGTCCAAGAAGGGCATGTTCGAGAAGATGTTTCTCGACGGACGGCCACCGGTCAACGTCGGGGTCACGAGCGGCGGCGACGTGTTCGGCGGATCGATGGTGTCGTTCACCGACGTGCTGGGCGATCAGCAGTTCAGCCTGTTCGCGTCATCGGTCCAGCAGTACAAGACGATGTCGCTCTCGTATCTCAATCTGTCGCGCCGATTCCAGTGGGCGCTGCAGGGCTACTCGCAGACGCAGTTCTTCTACGGGCAGCTGGAGGGGCTCCTCTACGATCCAATCTACGCGCCACACATCAGCCGGCAAGACGCGGTGGCGACACAGACGGTCCGGGGCGGCTCGATTTTCGGCATCTACCCGTTCAGCACCTATCGGCGCGTCGAGGTGTCGGGCGGCCTCGTCGATTTCCGCGAAGAGTACGCCGACCCGGGGCTGCAGGCCGTGGCTGATGAGTACCAGCTGGAAACGTTCGGCACCAAGCTCTTCAACAACGGCCTCATGATGCCGCTGGGAGTCGCCTTTATTCAGGAGACGACGGTCTTCCGCGAATATGGGCCGCTCTCCGGCAGCACGATGCGGTTGTCATATGAAGGAGCGCCGAAAGTCGGCAAATCGCTGTCGCGGCAGACCACCGATGCAGACGTCCGTTATTACATGCGGCTAGGCGCGAACGGCGTTTTTGCGCTTCGAGCGTATGGTTTCCGGAGCTGGGGCGAAGCCCCTGGATACACATTCTTTGGCGGCAACTCCGAAATGCGCGGCTACGACTACCGCGAGTTCCTCGGACACAGAGGGTTCTACGGCAATGCCGAGCTCCGGTTCCCGCTGATCCACGCGATGGCCACCCCTATCGGTATCCTCGGCGGCATCCGCGGTGTGTTCTTCTTCAACCTCGGCGGCGCCGCCCTGAACGGTCAGACCTTCAAGATCTTTGACAGGAATGGCGTCATCCCCGAGGTGAAGGCGCAGAACGGACAAGTCATCCGGCCCAAGCAGACGATCCCAGGGCTCCGGCTCGTTGACTCCCGTGCATCCTACGGTATCGGCCTCGAAACCTTCGCGCTCGGGTTCCCCGTGCACTTCGACTGGTCGTATCGGACGCTTTTCAACAAGACGTGGGAAGACCTCCTCTATGCGAACCAGGGCGGCAGCGCGGCATTTCGAAAAGCGCGGTTCACGGCGTGGATTGGATACGACTTCTAAGGAGATTTCAGTAAGTAAGAAGTGTGAAGTAAGAAGTATGAAGTGAGAGGTAAGGAGTAGTTTTCCCGTACTTCTTCCTTCATACTTCCTACTTCTTACTTCTTACTTGCAATGTCCTCCCACTGTCCCCGCATCGTCTCACTCCTGTCCGACTACCTCGACGGACGCTTGCCTGCTGATGTGCGACGCGACCTCGAGCAGCACCTCGGTGGATGCTCCGAATGCGCGACCTTCGTCGAGTCGTTCAGATCGACCGTCACGCTGCTGCAATCGCTGACCGATGACGATCTGCCGGAAGAGCTGAGGCTGCGGCTCAAAGCATTTCTCGACGATCGCTGCGACAGCTGAGTATCCTCTCTACCATGGGTCTCTCCCCAAAGCCGGCATCCGAATCGCTCACCGAGATGGTGCAGGTCGTGCTGCCGAACGACGCCAACCCGATGGGCTTCATGTTGGGTGGCGCGGTCATGCACCTGATCGACATCGCCGGCGCCATTGCCGCGCTCAGGCACACGCATGTGCCGATGGTGACCGCCGCGGTGGACAGCCTCGAGTTTCTGAACCCCGTCAAAGTCGGCGACTTCATCGTCCTGAAGGCGAGGGTGACCGCGGTGTTCACGACGTCGCTGGAGGTCGAGGTGAAGGTGTACTCGGAAGAGGCGCTGACCGGCCGGCGTCAGATGACCAGCCGCGCGTACTTGACCTTTGTCACGCTCGAGCGCGACGGGGTGCGCGAGAAGGTTCCACCGCTGGCCGCCGAAACCGACGAAGACAAGCAGCTACAGGCTGACGCGCGTACCCGCCGCGAAGCCCACCTCGCCCGGCGGGCCAAGATTTGAGTCGGTTCGTAAGCAGACTCTTAGCGAGGCCTGGCTCCGGGCCCTATTTGTCGGGCGTCTAACATTCTGCCGCCGTCGGCGGTCCGGCTCATCGAATCGGCAAACACGAAGCTCAGCGTGGCAAAACGCATCGCCGGCACTATCCGTTAGTGCCTTGGCGCTCGGGCCAGGTTTGGCCCTCGCGGAGGTGGCCGGCTCAGCGTTTTGTCCGCTGGCGCTGTCACGCCGACTTCGATCGTTTGCCGATCCGACGATCCGGACCGCCGACGGGTGTGTGAGCTCACGCGGTCCGGCTGAAGCCGGACACTACGTAATGCCTTCTGCAGACGGGCGACGGCGAGGTTCTGCGGCGCGGCGAATGGATACTCGAGGACACGTGAGTCGCAAGCAGAACGTCGCCGTCGCCCGGCTCATACCCAAACCTGCGCCGTCCGGCTAGGGCCTGGTCATGAGAATATTTTTCTCCTGATCTCCTGATCTCCTGTTAAAGCCGTGGGGAGCCTTCGTGCTAGTTCGCGCGTCCGGGGTTGCGTAGCTGCAGCTGGACGATGCTCTTGTCGAGGTTGATCGCCACGCGATAGCGGCTCAGAAACTTGTAGCCGACGATCCCGCCCAGCCGGAAGCCGAGCAGCACGCTCGGCGCGCGCAGGTTCAACACGACGACCGACAGATTGCGGTACGCGATCTTGCTCGTGAAGTTCAGGTCGACTCCCGGCCTCAGAAACGCGTCGCGGTCCCACCCGGATGCGCCGTAGACCTTGAGCGGAATGTTCCGCGCGGTGCTTGGTTCGAGCCCGCTCGCCGTGTCGGTGCTGATGGAGATGACCTGTCCACCGGTATCCAGGATGAAGCTCGCCAGTCCGCCCTGCACCTGCCCCGGCACCATGGCGAGGCGATGCATCCGCAGCGGCAGCTCGATGTCTGCGGTTTCGTCAGGGAGATGCTCTCCCATCACCAGGATCTGCCGGTCGTAATCGATGATGACCGACATGCCCAGCGCCAGCGGAGAGAAACTCTCCATCTCGCGCGTCGGCATCCCGCGCAGCCGCGGGTTCTTGATGATCGACGGCACGTTGTGCACTCTCAGCGAACCGATTTCGAGCCGGTCGAGCCGCGTGAGCTCCAGCGCGCGCACGCCGAGATCGCCGACACCCGCACTCAGGATATTGACGATGGGACGGATGCCCATGCGGGTGGCGGTCTCGGCGGAGATGACGGTCTGTTCGGAGCCGGTGTCGACCACGAAATCCATCTGCGGGCCGCGGTTCACCTTGGCCTTGACGACGATTTTCTCGTCGATGATGCGAAAGGGCACCGTGTGGAGCTTTCCAGCCGAGGTCGGGTCGATCTGCAGCGGCGGCCTGTTCCCGTACGAGCGAAGGAAACGAACTTCGGCGCGCGCCCACGCCGCCTTCGCGCTGCGATCTTTGTTGGGCAGCAGATTGATGTAGCTCGAGTAGGCCGCGGCTGCCTCGTCGTATCTGCCCATGCGCTCGTAAATGGATCCGGCCGTGTGATGGATTTCAGCGTCGCGGGGATCCTTGTTGAGCGCCGATTGCGCCGCGTCGAGCGCCGCGGCCAGCTTCCCGCGTGCGGCAAGACTGCGTGCCAGGCCGTGCAGCGCGCGGCCATGGTCGCGTTGAATCGCGATCGCATCGTGAAGCTTCTGCTCTGAGGCTTCGAAGAGACCGGCCGCCCAGAGCGCGTCAGCGTGCAGCGCCATGGAATCCACGTCTCCGCCAGGGCTTTTGGCAAGCAGCTCGGCGTCGGCGTAGGCATGTGAGAAGTCACCGATGCGCAGCGCCGATCTCACGCTGCCCATGAGCGCCTCTCGACGAATTCGCGGGTCTTCGTCGGGCTTCGCCCGCTCGAAGGCCGTGAACGCTTCGACAAATCGGCCGTCGGCGTACAGGAGTTTGGCGAGCTGAAGTTGCACGGCACCGGCGTCGGAAACGGCCGACGTGACGGGCATGAAGACGATGAGCGCCGCGAGCAGGACCGCGGCGAAAGACACCGATCGGCTCGCTAGCCGCATGTACTGGATTGTAGGAGTCGCCGACGCTCGGCGCAATCGAAAAGGGTTGGGTCAGCGGGTGTATTGCTCGATGGGTACGCCGTCGTACATCTCGTCGATCCGCAGGATCTGGGTCTCACGGCTGTAGGTACCCAATTCGTAGTCCTCGCTCATGATGAGCGCCTTGATCGGTTTCGTGGGGCACACTTCAGAGCAAAGTCCGCAGAAACTGCACCGGGAGAGGTTGAAATCGAAATAATCCAGAATCTTGATTTTCTGTCCGGGCTCGCGGTGCCCGCCGAGGGCGATCAAGTCGTCTGGGCAGGCCTTCGCGCACTGATCGCAGACGATGCAGGTCTGAGCGCCGGACTCCGGCTCCACCTGAAGCCGCAGGACGCCGCGGAACCGCGGCGCGACCGGCCGCCGCTCGGCCGGATACTGAAACGTGAACGCCGGCTGAGGCGTGTACTTCAGCGTCAGCCACATGCCCTTCAGCAGGTCGACGAGGAAGATGGTTCGAAACAGTTTTCTCATGAGCGATCGCCGACGAGGATGGGTTCGGACGTGCCCGCCATGATGACGCGCTCCTTGCGGAGCACGGTGTTCTCTTTGCGGATCTTGTCTTGAAGGCGCATCAACCCGTAAAGCAGCGCCTCAGGACGCGGAGGGCACCCTGAGACGTACACATCAACTGGAACGATCTTGTCGACGCCTTGCAGCACGCTATAGGTCGGGAACGGGCCGCCCGCGTTGGAGCAGCTCCCCATCGAAATCACCCACTTCGGCTCGGGCATCTGATCGTAGAGCCGCCGCAGTACGGGCGCCATCTTCTTGGTGACGGTGCCGGCGACGATGAGCAGATCCGACTGGCGCGGAGATGCGCGGAAGACCTCGGCCCCGAAGCGCGCGATGTCGAAGCGCGACGCCGAGGCGGCCATCATCTCGATCGCGCAGCACGCCAGACCGAATCCCATCGGCCACAACGAGTTCTGACGGGCCCAGTTGAGGACTTTGTCGACATTCGTCGTAATGAAGTTGTCTTCGAACTTGTGGTCGATTAAGCCCATGGATGCTCTGTATTCTATCGTTGATAGTACTTCGCATTCAAATGGATGAAACTGGCCCACTTCCGGGGTGTTTCATCGAGCGCGTAGATGGCCTCGACCGGACACGCCGGCACGCACGCACCGCAATCGATACACTCGTCCGGATGGATGTAGAGCATCTCGGCGGTCTCGAACGCCGGCTCGTCCTTCCGCGGATGAATGCAGTCGACAGGACACACGTCCACGCAGGCCGTGTCCTTCGTGCCAACGCAAGGTTCCGTAATGATGTAAGCCATCGGGAGACGATCTTCCGCGATTATAGTATGGACATCTCTATGGTTATGGCGGTGTTGGCCCTGCTCATGTGCGCCGCGACCGCTGCAGACGCGCAGGATCTGCCGTATCGTCCGGTCTCGCTGGCTGGCGGGCGCATCGTGCTCGGCACAGATCTCATCGTCTCGGCGACGCCGCAGGACGATGGTGAGGGCGCGTGGTTCAACTACACGGATTACGAGCATAACGCGCTGCGGCTGCTGAGGCTCGGCGTGACCGCAGACGTGCGACTGACCGATCGACTGTCTGTCCTCACCGACGTGCGCAGCGACAACGGCGACGCCGTAAAGGCCTACGCGCTCTACGTGCGTGTCAGGCCATGGCGCGATCGCCCGATCGACATTCAGGCCGGGCGCATCCCACAGACCTTCGGTGCGTTCTCGCGCCGCGACTATGGCGCCGGAAATCCATTGATCGGATATCCGCTCGCCTACCAATACCTCACAGCGATCAGGCCGGATGCGCTGCCGTCGACCAGCGATGACGTCATCAAGATGCGCGCGAGAGGTTGGCGCCCCAGCTACCCCCTCGGATCACTCGCAGTCACGACCGGCCTGCCGCTGGTCACTACGTTCCGCTGGGACACCGGCGCGCAGGTGCGTGTAGGCGGCGATGGGCTCAATGCCAGCGTCGCCCTGACGAACGGCACGGTGTCCGATCCACACACCCGCGACAACAACGGCAGCAAGCAGATCGCGGCGCGTGTGCAGTGGCAGGCAGCGACCGGCCTCACACTCGGCGCCTCCGCCGCACGCGGCGCCTATGTGGCCGACGAAGCGCTCGCCGCCGTCACACCTCCGTCCGGCAATGTCCGTTCAGCTCAACACGCGATGGGCCTGGACGCGGAGTACTCTCGCGGCCATTGGCTGGTTCGCGGCGAAGCGATCTGGAATCAATGGCAAGTGCCCACGCTCTCGCAGAACCTCGGCGCGTCGAGCCTGTTTTTAGAGGGCCGCTACAAGATCCTCCCCGGTTTGTTCGTCGCCGGCCGCTTCGACCATCTCACCTTCAGCCGGCTGGCGACGCCGGTGCCGCGCAGCAGCTGGGATGCGCCAGTCACCCGGATTGAAACCGGCGCCGGTTACTACCTTCGCCGAAACCTTTTGGGAAAGCTCGCGTATCAGCACAACTGGCGCGACGGTGGCCAGGTCCGCAGCCGCGGCCTGTTTGCTGCGCAGCTTCATTTCTGGCTGTGAGAATCTCCCGCTTCGCTGATTGGTGCTGGATGTTGGGCTCTAGGCGCTGGACTTTAGGCTTGAGGCTTTGGGCTCTGGGTTTTGGGCTCCTGGCCTTGTCGGCAGGCACGCTCGCGCAGGCGCCCAGTGGCCTCATCAGAGGACGCGTGGAAGTGCGCCGCGCGAATCCTCCGGTGGAGCGGCGGCCGAGTGTCGGCGACCTGGGCATGCATACGGCGCACGAAGCGGCGGATCAGCGGCGGTCGGTGGTCTATCTGGAATCGGCGCCGGCGCTGGCTTTTCCCGATATCGAGCCACAGCGCGCGACGCTGGATCAACGCAACGAAACGTTCGTGCCGCATGTGCTGGCGGTCACGGTCGGCACGACGGTGGATTTTCCTAACAGCGATCGCGTCTACCACAACGTCTTCTCGCTGAGCGGCACGAAGCGTTTCGATCTCGGCCGCTACGCCGCCGGCCGGTCGCGTTCGGTGCGCTTCGATCGTCCAGGCATCGTTCGAGTGTTCTGCGAGATCCACTCCCACATGAGCGCGTTTGTCCTGGTCTTCAACCACCGCTACTTCGCGGCGACTGGCGCCGACGGCCGGTACCAAATCAACCGCGTCCCGGCCGGTCGATACACGCTGGTGGCCTGGAACGAAGGCTCGATTAGAGAGTCGCGCGCTGTCGTGATCGGTGAAGACACCGCCGTCGTCGAGGCAGACTTCACCCTCCGGTAAGCATGAGGCTGCTGGAATCGCTCACAAACCGTATCTTTCTGGCAAGCGCTGCGCTGGCCGTGTTGTCGATTGGCGTGGCAGTCTCCTACGTCAGCCGAACGACGACGACGCAAGCGGAGGCGGAGCTGCAGCGGGGCCTGATCGAAGCCGGCACGCTCGTCGATCAGCAGTGCGCCACGCTGCTGCAGACCCTGACCGTCATGGCCAGGTTGGTCGCCGACGATCCGAGGCTGAAGGCGGCGGTCGACACCGGCGATCCCCCAACCATCCAACCACTCGCACGCGACTATCAGGGGCGGGTTCAGGCGGCTTTGCTGGTGCTGACCGGAAAGAATGGCGTCGTGCTCGCCGAATCGGGCGAGCTTGACGTCGAGCCGGCGGAGATTGGCAGGTTACCCGAGATCCAACATGCGCTCGCAGGGCAGGAGTCGAGCGGCTTCTGGCCGCAAGCGAACGGCGTGGCCCAAGTGGTGACCGTTCCAATCACCATCGGCCTGGACAGACCAGAGATCATGGGAACGCTCACGCTGGGGTTCCGCCTGGACAACACCCTGGCAGCACGGTTCAAACGCGCGACCGAGAGCGACATCGCGTTCGCCGTCGACGGACAAATTCGGGCATCCACGCTGCCGCCGCGCGACCGTGAACAACTCACCTCTCTGTTGAAAGACGAACAGGCGCAGACGGTCTCGCTCTCAGATGGAGAGTACGTCGCCTTGAAGCGTCCACTGGTAACCGACGTCGCGCTGTCAGGCGCGACGTCGGGCGTCGGCGCAAGCGCGCCGACGGTTTTGCTGTTGCGGTCGCGAACGGAGCGGCTTCGATTCCTCAATGCCATCCACACCGGCCTTGGCGTCGTCGCCATGGTCGCGGTGCTCGCGGCGACGATTCTCAGCTACGCTGTGGCGCGTACGATTACGCGGCCAATCGCGACGATTACGGCTGCGATGCGCGAGATGGCCGCGACCGGCGACCTGACGCGGAAGATCTTGCTGAGGCGCACGGCCAGCTGGGAAGATGAAGATGCGAAGCTGCTGGCCACGACGTTCAACACGCTGACCGACTCGATCGCGCGCTTCCAACACGAGGCGGCGCAGCGCGAGCGGCTGTCTGCGCTCGGACGGCTCTCGACCGTCATCGCGCACGAGATCAGGAACCCGCTCATGATCATCAAGACCTCCCTGCGCACGCTCGGGAGCGACACCGTGAGCCGCAGCGACATCCGGCAGGCGATGAACGACGTCGACGAAGAAGTAGAGCGGCTCAATCGCGTCGTCAACGACGTGCTCGACTTCGCGCGGCCAATCCACTTCGACTACGCCCCGGCCGACGTGAATGCGCTCTGCGCGGAGGCTGAGCAGGCGACGCGCGCCGCCGCTCCAGGGGTCGCGGCCGCGACGAATCTGGATCCGGCGCTGACGCGCTTCGTGACCGACGCCGAGCGGCTCAGGACGGCGCTTGTGAACATTCTCATCAACGCGAGACACGCGGTCGCCGCACGTCAGCCGAGTGCCGGCATCCGCACCGACAGCGCGCCCGACATCGAGATCGAGACCGCTCCAGTGGGATCCGGCCCGATGGTGCGGTCCGGCTCGTCGATGGGTTCCGGCTTTAGCCGGACCGCCGGCATTCGCATCACCATCCGCGATCGTGGCGTCGGCGTGAAGGCTGAAGATCTGCCAAGAGTGTTCGACCCGTACTTCACGACCAAGCGGACCGGATCTGGGCTGGGCCTGGCGATCGCGAAGAACATCATCGAAGGCATGGGCGGCTCGATCGTCCTGGAAAGTCAGCCCGGCGCAGGCACAGAGATCCGCATCGACCTGCCCGGCGCCAGTAGAGCGGGTCTCGCACTTCAAGACTCGCCGTCGGCAGGGAGCCATTCATGACAACTCGAGGCGGCACGCTGCTGCTCGTCGACGACGAACAGAAGATCCGGAGGACGCTCGGACAAGCGCTGCGAACCGAAGGACATGACGTGCTGGAGGCTGGAAGCGTCGCAGAGGCCCGCCGCACGCTCGCGGAACGAAACATCGACGTGCTGATCGTGGACAACCTGATGCCCGATGCCACCGGTCTCGATCTCATCAGAGAGCTGGCTTCGACGAGTACGGAAGTCGAGCGGCCGCAGATTCTGATGATGACAGCGCACGCGACAGTCGCGAGCGCCATCGAGGCGATGAAGCTCGGCGCGCTCGATTACCTGCAGAAGCCGTTCGAAGTCGAAGAGCTCCTGGTCATCGTACGGCGCGCGCTCGAGCTTGGGCGCCTCAGCTCCCACCAGCGCTACCTGCTCAACGAGCGCGACGAGGAGTTCAACCATTACGGCATCGTCGGCCGCAGCCGCGGCATGGAAGAGGTCATACGCAAAGCAGAGCTGGTGGCTGAGACGAAGAGCACCGTGCTCATCACGGGCGAAACCGGCACCGGGAAGGAGCTCGTCGCACGAGCGATTCATGCGCGCAGCGCACAGCGGAAGATGCCGCTCATCAAAGTGAACTGCGCGGCAATTCCTGAAACCCTGCTCGAATCGGAGCTGTTCGGTCACGTGCGCGGCGCCTTCACCGGCGCGACGACGAACAAAAAAGGCAAATTTGCGCTCGCCGACGGCGGCACGATTCTCCTCGACGAGATCGGGACGATGAGCCCCGTATTGCAGTCGAAGCTGCTGCGCGTGCTGCAAGAGCGCGAGTTCGAGCCGCTCGGCTCTGAGCGCAGCCAGCAGGTCGACGTCAGGGTGATTGCCGCGACGAACCGCGACCTCCGGCAGATGGTGGCCGACGGTAGCTTTCAGGAGGACCTGTTCTACCGGCTCAACGTCATCCCCATCGATATTCCGCCGCTGCGAAGCCGCCGCGAAGACATCACCGTGCTCGCGGAATATTTCGTCCGCAAGCATCAGCAGCGCACCGGCAAGAGGATCGAGCGGATCGAAGAAGGCGTGCTCGACAAGCTCGTCGACTATGAGTGGCCCGGAAACGTGCGGGAGCTGGAAAACACCATCGAGCGAGCGGTCGTCTTGTCAACGAACGGGGAGATCAACGCCGGATCGATTTCCGTGCTTGGCGTGGCCACGGGTCAGTCGAGCACGCTGCCCTCACTGAAGCTCCGCACGAACATCGAATGGATCGAGCAGGAAACAATAAAACGCGCCCTCGAGAATTCCGGGGGCGTGAAAAAAGACGCGGCCGATCTGATGGGGATCAGTCAGCGCGCGCTCAGCTATTACCTCGCGAAGTACAAATTCCAATAACCGTAACCCGTTACGGGGCACGTAAGGCCCGTGCCCAACGCCATTGCAGATCCTCGCAGAATCCTGCGCCGGGCAACGATTGCGCACGGCATCAGCTTTGCCCTTACGTACCGCATGATCAAAATGCTCGCCTTGTCCGTTGTCCTCTCCATTCTCGTTCTCTGGGCGTTGGGCTGCGGCAGTAGCGGTGGGGGCGGCGGTACGCAGAATCCAACGCCGACGGCGCCATCGAGCCCCACTATCGGCGCGACCATCACAATCACAGCGAACGGCGTGAGCAACACGGCTCCGCGGATCAACGTTGGAGAACGGCTGCAGGTTACGAACAACGACACCCGTACGCATCAGATTCTGACGACCCCGCATCTGATTCACACGGACTGCCCCGGGCTGAACAGCATCGGTTCGCTGGCCCCTGGCCAGAGCGGCACGTCGGAGCCGCTGACGTCCGTACGTGGGTGCGGGTTTCACGATCACCTGAATCCTGACGACAACAGCCTTCGGGGTCAGGTGCTGGTCGGGCTGGGTTCCGGCGATCCTACACCCCCAAGTCCGAGCTACCTGCGATAGGCTAACTTCGTGCGTCCTCAGCGTCTTTTGTGTCTTGGGCTGGGCCTTTGGTCCATTCGGGCAGCGGTCATCGCGACCATATTTCTCGCACCGGGAGTTGCGGCCGCACAGGATGCCGCCGCACCCCTGCCAACCCCCGCTCCGGTCATGGATCCGCGCGATGTAGCCGATCGCAAGCGGAGCCTGGCCGAACCGGACTTCGTCACGGTCAACCTTCCGACGACCTTGCGGCTGCCCAGGTACGAGAGCTCGTTCCGGATGGCGCACAGATTTACGCGCACGCTCAACAACCGCAGCTTCAGCGACCTGGCTGGCAATCTGTTCGGACTGGATGGCGGCGCCTTCATCGGGCTCGAATACCGATTCGGCGTGATGCGCGGTCTGCAGGCGGGCATTTATCGCACGAGCGACAAGACGATTCAGTTCTTCGGGCAGTACGATGCGGTGCGCCAGAGCGCGACCGTGCCGTTCACATTCGATATTGTCGCGAGCATCGAAGGGCTGAATAACTTCCACCGCGGAAATGTGGTGGAAGATGAGGACAACGCGTATGCGACCTCACTCGGCGTCCTCCTATCCCGCATCGTCGGTGACCGTGCCGCGTTCTACCTGCAACCGTCGTACATCATCCACGCCAACACCTACTCCACCAGTGGATGCCTCGAGCACATCGAGCACGGCCACGACGTGCCGGGGTGCCTCGATGCAACGACCGTAGGCGTCGAAACGAACACGCTGCTGGTCGGCCTCAGCTCGCGTATTCGCCTGACGTCAAATACTTATGTGGTGGGATCGTGGACGCCCCGCGCGAGCGGCTTCCGGCCTGGCGTCTCGCTCAAGACGTTCGGCATCGAGAAGCGGCTCGGCGGGCATACATTTCAACTGAATGTGTCCAACGCCCTCGGCACCACGATGGCGCAGACGGCGCGGGGAGCCAGCAACGACCGCGACTGGTTCCTCGGCTTCAACATCTCCCGCAAGTTCTACTAGTTCGACTTCACCAGCTGACCGCGGATCGCCCCGCCGGGGTTCAGCGTCGTGTGTACGTTGAAGTAATTCCCGCCCGGGTTGTTGAAGATTGACTGTGCGACCGATGCCGCGTTGGCGGCAACATTGGCGGTCAGACCGGTCTTAGTGATCGACGCCTGCCCAGTAGTAAGAACCGTATCGGTCGTCGGAATCAACGGGACACCAACCACGATACCCGAGTTCGTGCCAGCCGGGGCGTTGTGGATGTGTGCACCCGTCAGCGTCGTGCCAGCAGGAAAGCCAGTCGTGTTGATCGTAACGTCGTAGGTCGCGCCTGTGATGGTGCCGCCGGCATCACGGGTGACGGTCATCGTCAGCTGCAGGGTTCCGCTCGCAGCCGCATCCGCATTGGTGACGGCCGGTACTTCGTTCCCAGGCAACAGAATAGCCGTAAACCGCGCGACGTTCGGATCCGAGGGCGTGGTCGGAGAGTCGTCGCAGGAAACGGCAAACATCAGAACAAGAGCGAGCATCACAAGGCGATTCATCTATGTATCCTCCCAAATAGAAGTTGAGATCATTTGCAATGGCTAGACCACCCGAATGAGGCCGGATTCATTAAGGTCGCATCCCAAGCGATCTTACTGTTTTCGTAAGTGTTTACGTTAAATCAAAAGAGTCCAATGTCCAGAGTCCAAGAGAGTCCAAAGGCCAGAGGTCCAGGGAGAGTCCAGTGTCGAGAGTCCAGAAGAGTCCAACGTCAGAAGAGTCCAACGTCAGAAGAGTCCAATGGCCAGGGGAGTCCAGAGTCCATAAGAGTCCAACGTCAAGAGAGTCCACGTCAGGGGACTCCGTGACTTCGGACTCTGCCCCCTGGACTCCTTTGGACTCTGGACGCTGGACTCTCCTAGACGCTGGACTCTCCTGGACCTTGGACTCTGGACTCTCCTGGACTCTTCTATCACCAGCGGTCCCTGTAGTCGGATCGGCGAAGGTAGGCAATGAGCGACGTCAGCATGACCGCGAGGTCGTCATAAAGGCCCGCGGTGCGAATCAACTCTTCCTGCGAAATGTAGTGCTTCCTGGACGCAACGGCCAGGTGTCCGGAGGTTTCCTTGGCAGAACCACGGGCGATGCCCAGGTATCTGGCAAAGTGCCGATCCGTAAGCTGCCCAAACCCCTCTGCTATGTGGCCAGGAATCCTCCCCGACGATCGGGAAAGTTGATCCTTCAGATCGAAGTCTTTGCAAAACACCGGACGACCGAGCAGCGCAGAAACTTCACCCACGCCTTCCAGCGCCTTCTGATAAACCAACAGATCCTCAAGTTTCTTGGCTTTCATGCGGCCGAGCAGGGCAGATCTGATGCCAGTCTAGACTCTGGACTCTGGACTCTGGACTCTCCTGGACTCTGGACTACCCCCTCCCCACCTCCTTCGCAATCATCACCTCGGTCGACTTAATCACCGCGAGCGCTTCGTCGCCGCGCCGGAGGCGAAGGGCCTCGATGGCGTCGCGCGTGATGACAGCGGTGAGGACCTGGTCGCCAATGCGCAGGCGCACTTGGGCCATCAAGCCATCGGTTCGCACTTCCTCGACCACTCCTCTCAGCTGATTTCGACCACTCAAGGTCGCAAGAACGGTGGGTGGTCGCGACGACCGGAGCGGCTTCAGCGCGCGCGGGACTTTTCTTGCAAGAAACCGTTCGAGCTCGGCCTCCGAGACACGATGATGGCCACCCGCGGTCTGCACCGTGCGGAGCGTGCCCTTGTAAATCCACTGCTTCAACGTGGCGTAACTCACGCCCAAACGCCGGGCCGCGTCGCGGACGCGGATCAATTCATTCGGCATTCAGCCTCCAAACCGTCGTAATTGATTTAGAAAATCGGATGGTATCATAGTAAACCGCCTATGCAGACACGGCGCCACCTCCAGAGACTCATCGCCGCGCTCGCGCTGATTTGCTGGCACTCCGGATCGGCCACCGGACAGGCACCCGCGTCTATCCTGGTGTTTGCGGCCGCCGATCTCGGACCGCCCTTCAAGCGCATCGTGCCGGATTACGAGCGACAAACCAATGTCAAGGTCACCCTGGTGCTCGGATCGACCGGCACGCTGACACAGCAGATCCGCAATGGTGCCCCGGCAGATGTGTTCTTTGCAGCAAACGAGAGCTACGTTCAGCAGCTCTCCGCCGAATCGCTGACCCTCGACCAGACAAGAAGTTTGTATGCCCGAGGACAAATCGTTTCGGTCACGCTCAAATCGTCGGCCCTTCGCGTCGAAACCCTCAACGATCTCGCCAAAGCCGAGGTGAAGCACATCGCGATCGCCAATCCGACCCACGCCCCGTACGGATTGGCGGCCAAACAGTCACTCGAAGCAGCGGGGCTATGGACGGCAGTGGCAAATAAGCTCGTCTACGGCGAGAACGTGCAGCAAGCGGTGCAGTTCGTGCGCAGCGGATCGGTCGAGGCTGGCATCGTGGCTCGCTCTGTGGCAGACACGCCCGATCTGAGCTGGACGCTCGTCGACGAGCGGCTACACGCCCCGCTCAACCAGACGGCCGTTGTCCTGGCGCGGACAAAACAGCCGCATGCGTCTACAGACTTCATCACGTTCGTCAACGGAATCCAGGGACGTTTGGTGATGCGGCAGTTCGGATTCCTTCTCCCAGGTGAGTTTTAGTCGATGGACTGGTTCCCTGTCTGGCTTTCGCTGCGCGTGGCCCTACTCGCCACGCTGCTGACCGTCATCGCCGGCGTCCCAATTGCCTGGTTCATCGGACGACGCAGCTTTCCCGGACGAGATCTGGTGAGCGCGGCGCTGCTGACACCGCTCGTCCTTCCCCCGACGGTGCTCGGCTACTACCTGTTGATGGTCATCGGCGCCCGCGGTCCGATCGGCCATACGTTGAATCAGTGGGGGATCGAGTTCGCGTTCACATGGCGGGCAGCGGTCCTGGCGGCAGCAGTCGGATCGTTCCCGCTTCTGATCAAGACCGCCCAGTCGGGTTTCGAATCCATCGACAGGCGTCTCGAGCAGGCGGCGCAGACGCTAGGGCATTCCGACTGGAGCATCTTCTGGAACGTGTCGATCCCTCTGGCGTGGCGATCGATTCTCGCTGGCACGGTCCTCGCGTTCTGCAAAGCGCTCGGCGATTTCGGCATCACCCTCATGGTGGCTGGTGATATTCCCGGCAGGACACAGACCCTGCCTCTCGCTATCTACGACCACGTGCAAGCCAATCAACTCGATCACGCCAACGCCCTGTCCCTCCTCAGTGTCGCCATCGTCGTCCTGCTGATGCTCGCCTTCGGCCGCATCGCTCGCCTTCGCTACTGATGTTGAAGGTCTCCGCTCGCAAACGTGTTGGAGATTTCACGCTCGATGCGTCGTGGAGCAGCGATCATCCTATCGTCGCGCTCGTGGGGCCGTCTGGGTCAGGCAAGACGCTGACGCTCCAATGCATTGCTGGGCTGATTGCTCCAGATGCTGGCCACATCGTCTCTGCGGGGCGCGTCCTGTTCGACGCAGAAGCCCAAATCAATTTGCGGCCGCAACGACGGTGCGTCGGGTACGTGTTTCAAGGCTACGCACTGTTCCCACATATGACCGTGTTGCAGAATGTGGCCTTCGCGCGCCCTCGCACGCCTCGCTTCGGAGCGACGACGTCTGCGACACCGCCAGATCGCACGGTCGAGATCATCGAACGCCTCGGACTGACCAGCCTCAGCGCACGGTACCCTACCGACCTCTCAGGCGGCCAGCAGCAGCGCGTTGCGCTTGCGCGAGCGCTCGCGACCGATCCAGACGTCTTGCTGCTCGACGAACCGCTGTCTGCCCTCGACGCACCGTTACGCCGCGAATTGTGCGGCGAGCTCAGCCAGACGCTTCACGACTGGGGAAAGATCGCAGTCCTCGTGACGCACGACCTGTCGGAGGCCTATCAAATTGCCGACACCGTCGTGCTCTACGAGCACGGACAGACGACGGGCGCGGTCGCCAAGAATGATTTACTGTGGAACCCTTCGTCCGAACGGGTCGCGAAGCTGATCGGTGCACGAAACATCCTACGCGCACCGATCGCCGAACCACCGATGGACTCGATCGTGCTCAATTGGCGCGGCGGACGGCTCGAGGCAGCGCGATCGCCCAGCCATCAATTGCACGCCACAGTCGGCGAAATGCTCGCGTTTTTCGTGCGACCGGAGTACGTGCGGCTGATTCGCAAGAACAGGCCGGTCACCGACGGGCTGCGTCAGACGAACCTGTTCCGCGGCGAGATCGTCGGCGAACGCGACGAAGGCACGACTTGGGCGCTCTTCTTCCGCCTGGACGCCCCCGGCACACCCAGCCAGGGACACTACGATCTGGAGATAGAGATCCCGAAGCTCGTGTACGAACGCCTCAATATCCCGCACGATCGGCACTGGGAGGTATCGATCCATCCCGGTTCGATCCAGGTACTGCCCGGGTAACCACGAAGAGCACGACCACGAAGGCACGAAGAACACGAAGGGCTAGATGTCGAGGAGACGGAATGGGTGGTCGGGCGTCGTCTTCTTCATCAGCGGATAGGCGACGTTGTAGACCGGCACGTTCGTCGCGGTTCGGCCTTCGAGCGCCCCATTGTGGGCGTGGCCGTGGATAACGGCGGTCACGCTGTAGCGACCGAGCGGTTCTTCGAGACGGCTGCAGCCGAGGTACGGGTAAATCTCCCGCGGCTCCCCTTCGACGGTGCCTTCGATCGGCGAATAGTGCATGAGCACAATCTTCTTGTCCGTACGGAGCCGTGCGAGGGCGGACTCGAGCTTCAAGGCTTCGCTCACGGCCTCGTGCACGAACTGCTTGACGATCGATTCTCCCCACGGTCCGAGCGCGCGGCGTCCGAAGCCGCCCGCGAATCCCTTGATCCCCGCAAACCCGACGCCCTGCACTTCGCATGTATCACCGTCGAGCACGCACACGCCGTGGTCTACGAAGATCTGATGGATTTCCTGTTCGGCACCCGCCTCGAAGTCGTGATTGCCAAGAACGGCCACGATGGGAATGTGCACCGTGGCAGCAAGCTCCTTGGCCAGCGCTCGCGCTTCGTCCGTCGTCCCATAGTCGGTAAGGTCGCCAGCCAGTAGAAGCACGTCCGCATCTGTCGCGATCTGCGACAGTAGGGCCTGGAAGACTCCAGTAGAAGTCTTGCCGAAATGCAGGTCTCCCGTGGCGGCGATTCGCATGCTGGGTGTGCAGCAACATGCGTGCCCCAGTGGCATCTCTCTTGCCTCTAGGAAGCCGTGACACCAGCAGCCGTCCAGACCCAGAGCCACCATGCGTCGGAATTCTACAAACGCGTCATCCAGATTCTGCAGGGCGCCGGCATCGAGTTTCTGGTCGGCGGCGCGTTCGCATTCGTGCGCTACACAGGCATCGGGCGGAACACGAAGGATCTCGATCTCTTCATCCGCCGCTCTGACTGGGACCGTGTGACCAGCATGCTCGCTGACGAAGGCATCATGACCGAGCTCACGTTTCCGCACTGGCTCGGCAAAGCGTACGGCGGCCGTGAGCGGGAGTTCTTCGTCGATCTGATTTTCTCCGGCGGCAACGGCGTCGCCGAAGTCGACGACGAGTGGTTTGCGCACGCCCAACGGGACGAATCGCTCGGGTTTCCGGTGCGGCTGATGCCCGTGGAGGAAACGATCTGGTCGAAAGCGTTTCTGATGGAGCGAGAGCGCTTCGACGGCGCCGACGTCCTGCACCTGATTCGCGCACGGCAGGACGACATCGACTGGCCGCGGCTGCTCTCCCGCTTCGGCGAGCACTGGCGGGTGCTGCTCGCGCACCTCGTGCTGTTTCCGTACGTGTACCCGAACGAACGGGCGCCTCAGGCCGTTATCGACGAACTGCTCGACCGCGCGAAGAGCGAGCCAATAGGCGATGGCGAAGACGGCATTCGGCTCTGCAGAGGGCCTCTGCTGTCACGAGCCCAGTATTTAGTGGATGTCGAACGGTGGAACTACGTCGATGCGCGAGCGGTTCCGCTGGGGACGATGACGCCTGAGGAAATCGACATCTGGACGAAGGCAATCGAGACCAAAGAGTAGCGCCTGCCTCACGGTCTGTCGACACGCCGCACCATCACCACTGATGTCTCACCCGTCTGCTCCGGCCAGGCAACGAGAAATCCTGTCTCCGCAGCAACGATGTGCGGATGGAAGGCTGACGATTGATTGTTGAGGACGCGAGGTCCGTCGAATCCGCGACCTGCTTTTGCCAGCCGCATCACGATGCGCCGGGCGTCTCCCTGCTGCTCGTCCCAGACCGCGGCGACGTTCCCGGCCGCATCGGCGGCGATTTGAGGATGACCGGCATCTTCTTGTTCATCGCCGGATAACCGTGTGCGCGGTGTAAACGAGCGACCGTCCGTCGTAATGGTGTAGAAGATCGCTTTCCGTGGCATTGGCTCGTTCACGAGCGTCGGCCAGACGAGATGCGCCGAATCGCCCGCACCCATCGCCATCGCCGGCCCATCATCAGGACATCCCGACAACCGCCATTGGTCCTCGCTGACGCGCGCAAGAGGACTGAACGTGCGCCCGCCGTCGGCTGAAGTGGCCATCGCGATGTCACGCATGCTCTCCGGAAAAATATGGCGCCAGACGACATTGACGCGGCCGGTCGACCCGACGCCGACCGCGGTCTTGCAACAGAAGCACACGTCGCGCGCAACGTGGGACTCGGCAATCGCTCCGTCAGGGGCGATGACGGCCTCATACACATCCTGGCGCGGCGCTCCTCCGTGCGCGCCGCCAGAGCCATGTCCAGCATGCCCGCTTACGCCATGGCGTGGGCGGGCGCGGCCGGGTGCCGCCGGCACCGCATCGCGACCATCGAGCCACACGACATGCACGGCGCCGTCTCGACCGGCGGCGATCGAGTGCCACCCGCGAGCGCCCTTGATCGATGGGTCGTGCAGCGTAGCCGCCGGACTGAACGTAACTCCAGAATCGGTCGAGCGCGACCAGCGTATCGCGGAGGTCCCGCTGAGCCGCGAAGGCCACACGACCGTGACCGTCGAGCCGCTGATGGCGACGCGCGGCGGTTGCTCCGCGTTCGACGATGCATCGCCTGCTACGTCGTTGACACGGCGCGGTTCGGAGAAAGTCGCGCCGCCGTCAGCACTGACGGCGGCATACACGTTCATCACGTCCTTCTGCGTAGACGTCCACACGGCCACAGCGCGATTTCCCGAGGACGCGAGCGACGGCATCCTATTCAGTGCGCCTGGGACGGCCAAGATGACTGACACAGGCCGTTTCTCCACCTCGGCCGGAACCTCCGGCTGACGCGCGCACGAGATGACCGTCGCACAGATGAGCAGCGCCGGGAGTCGTGTCATCACTCCTGTCATTAGAACCTCAATCGCGCTCCAAACTGAAATGCGCGGGGTTCACCCACCGCCGTAATCTGTCCGAATGCTGGCAACGGGCTGGACGGATAGGCCCCAGGGCCGAAATTTGTATTTCGCGTCAGGTTGTTGCGCCGGTTCGTCAGGTTGAAGGCCTCGGCCACGCCTTCGAGCTCCAGAGTCCTGGACACCGTGAACGAGCGGCTCAGCCTCGCACTGAGCGTGAAGAAATGACTTCCAACACCGGCGTTCCGCTCGATGAAATTGCCGGCAACCATGGGCCTGCCGGCAGTGCCCTGAACTGTGGTGAGGCCGGATGTGATATTGAACGGCAGCGCCGAGTACGCCTGTAGAGCACTGCTCAACTGAAAGCGAAACGGGAGACTGGCGGCCCCGCTCACCACCAGCCGATGCCGCTGGTCATCGTCTGATCTGCCCCAGTCCTTCGAGATATCCGTCGGATCCACGGGTGAGTTGAAGAAATTCTCTCCAACGTCGTTCATCGACTTCGAGTACGAATACGACACGCGAAGATGCCCCCAGGTCCCAGGCCGCTGCACGAACGAGAGATGCAGTCCGTGGTAGTTGGATGTGCCAATCGATGAGTACTGATTGTTGTTCGCGTACGCGGAATTCGGACGGCACCCATTGTTGTCTCCCGTGGCCGCGCACGTGGGCACGTTCTGGTTCACCTGAACAATGAGATGTGAACCGCGCACATACTGATATCCCACGCTGACCGTGGCCGCAGATCCAAGCTGCCGCTCGAGCTCCACGCTCATCTGTCTCGAATAGGCATTCTGAAGACCGCGATCCATGGTGGTCAGGCTTGGCAGCGTCACGGCCGGCACGGCCGCGATGAGGATGTTTGGAAACACCGGCGCCCCAGCCTGAGTGGGCGACAGCACAACGTTGACCTGGCGAAGACGGCTCACGTCGGTAGTATTCCCCGCCGACAACAAGGCGTTGGCGAGCGCTCGCAGTGGTACCCGGTCGAAATACAGGCCCGCGCTGCCCCTGACAATCGTCCGTCTCGACGCCGCCGGCGTCCACGCGAAACCCAGCCGCGGCGAGACGTTGCTCGTATCGGTGTCGATCGTCTCGAGAAACTGCAGATCGTAACGAAGGCCGGCGTTAATCGTCAGCACCTGGCCGGCCTTCCATTCATCCTGCACGTAGACACCGACGTTCGGGTTGGTCTGTGACACGGCGCTGTCACCGAATGTCTGCGTAAAACCGGAGGCGTTATAGCCTCCGGACAGGAAATTCGCGAGCGACGAAAACGCATACGCTCCACGCACGGATCGCGGAAATGTGATCGTGTCGTCGTTGTAGACGAAATCGACGCCGGCCCGCAGCGCGTGCGCGCCGGACTGATGCGACAGATTGTTGATGACCTGGTACAGCGTGTTCACGCGCGCCTGTGGGCTTCCGGACAGCGTCCCGAAAGACGCGACCCCGGCGATGCTGACGGCGGGACCTGTCGGATCACTCGGCAGCGCCTGGAGATCGCCATGCACAAACTGCACGCGCGTTTCGTTGACCGTCCTCGACGACAACGTCACCGTGCTGCTGAGCGCGACCGACTGATCGAGGCTGTCCAGTCCCGAGGAAGCGCTGGGAGCATTCAGCGCACCGGCGCCTCTTGAATTCTGCGACACGGCGTCATACAGGCTGTAGCGAATGCCGAGCAGCCCGCGATTGTTGAGCTGATGATCGATCTTCGCAATAAAGTTCGTGGTGCTCACGGGATTCGGATACGCACCAGTGGCAATCGGCGATCCGGGATAGCCGCTGCCAGACAGCCGCTGGTTGATCGCCTGCACGTTGGCGTCCGCGATCGTCGTGAGGCCAAACTGGTTCAGGCGGCGCTGTTCGAAGTTCGAGAAATAGAACGTGCGGTTGCGAACGATGGGCCCGCCCGCGCTCGCGCCGTACTGCTTCTGCGTCATTGGCAGCTTCGTTCCGGACAGGGCGTTTGCCGCATTCAGCCGCCGATCGCGCACATATCCGTAGAGTGCAGCGTGCGGACTGTTCGTGCCGCTCTTGGTCACCACACTGATGTACCCACCCAGCGCGCGCCCCAGCTCGGCCTGCCCACCGGAGGTGACGACCTGGAACTGATCGACGGCGTCCACGCTGTAGGGGATTCCGCTCAGGCCCGCGGCATCATCGTTCGCGGACAAGCCATCCACGATGAAGTTGTTCGAAAAGTTTCGCTGGCTTCCCACGGAGACGCCCGGGCCGGGAACGGCCGAGGTCTCGGCGAACAACTGAGTGCTGCCAATGTTTGTCGGCGACACCCCAGGAATCAGCAGCGCCAAATCGAGAAAGTTGCGTCCGTTCATCGGCAGATCCTGCACTTCGCCCTGCGCGACGGTTCCCGCGATCTGACTGCGCGCGGCTTCGAGCACCGTCGCGTCCGCAGTCACCGTCACGCTGGTATCGAGCCCGGCCATAGATAACGCAACCGGAAGCTCGAACGCCGAGCCGATGGTGACCGTCACGTTCTTCGTGGCATCCGCGAAGCCAGAAAGGCGCACGATGACTTCGTAGGCGCCCACTCTCAGATACGGGAAGCGGAACCGGCCCTCGTTGTCGGTGAGCGCCTCGCGCGAAAAGTTCGTTTCGCGATGACGCACGGATGCTCGCGCACCCGGCACGGCAGCCCCCTGCGGATCGGCCACCCGCCCACTGATACTGCCGTAATTCACCGTCTCCTGTGCCGCCACGGCCTGCGCAAGTCCAAGTACGCAGACAGCGGACAGGAAGACACGCCCGAAGACATGCACCATGATCCCTCCGTGCTTCCGGAAAGTAGCGTCCTACGGAAAGCAGGGTCCTAGAAAGTAGTGTCCGGCTTCAGCCGGACGCTGAGAAAGTGGGGATTACGTGCGGGGCGGCGGCGCGAGCGGGACGGTGGCTAGACGAACGGCAGAAGCAGGGCCCACGGGAGCGGCGTCGCTAGAAGCGACGAGGACATGCATCAACGTAACGTCGGGCAGGATGCCGACGGCTCCAAAGAGCGCCATGAATCCTGCGTCGGTCTGCGAGCATCCAAGTGTAGGACAGTCGCAGTCATGAGTGCCGTGTTTCTCAGCGTGAAGCGGACACGCGGGTTCCTTCTTCTGCATCGGGCAATCAGCCATGCCCTCGTGCCCGGCCGATCCCGAATGCTCGAGCGCGGGTCCCGTATCGCAGGAGATTACCGTTGACACCGCAGCGATCGTGATCGCCTGCCACGCGAGGGCAACGGCGGCAAACCCTCGGACGCGATTGCGCAACGGCCTCATGATCAATGAATATGGTCATCTCGTATGTCGAACAATGTCAAGGCGACGCAATCCATTCTTTCGTTCGCAACCGCAATCGTGCTCACCATAGCGACTGCGGATGCCCAAACACTCCAACCCGAGCCGGCCTGGCAATGGAGCCTCACCGGCAATATCTTCGCGGGCCTCAACTATCAGCATCGACGGTTTGACGACGTTCGAACGGTCGAGTCGCAGAACTGGTTCATGGGCACGGGCGAGCGCCCGGTCGGCCGCGGCCGGCTCACCGTTCGCACGATGCTGTCGCTGGAGCCTTTCACCCTGAAGAAGCTCGGTTCACCGCAGGCGTTCCAAACCGGCGAAACCTTCAACAACGCGCGGCTCATCGACTACCAGCACCCCCACGATCTCTTTTCGACGCTGAGCGCGTCGTACGCGAGACCTGTTGGCAGTTGGACCCTCACGACATCTGCGGCCGCCGTTGGCGCGCCGGCGCTGGGACCGCCGTCGTTCATGCACCGCCCGTCGGCAACCGAGAACCCGCAATCCCCGCTGGCCCATCATCATCTCGACTCTGTCCACATCACGCCGGGCGTCTTGTCGGTCGGCGTGTCGAGGCTGGGAGTCGGCCTGGAGGGCTCATGGTTCCGTGGCCGGGAGCCCGATGAGCGCCGCACCGACATCGACTGGGGATCCCTCGACTCCTGGTCGCTTCGAGGGTCGTGGTCGAGCGACCCCTGGAGCGCCCAACTCTCGGGTGCGAGGGTCAACGAGCCAGAGCCGCTGAGCCCCGGCGACATGGCTCGCCTCATGGCGTCGGTGTCGCACACACGCAGTGGGCCGATCTCCACGGCACTGTTTGCGGCATGGGGGCACAATCGGGAATCGCACGGCACATCGAACGCGCTGCTGTTCGAGAGCAACATCTCCTGGCTCGAGCGGAACCACCTGTTTTCGCGGGCGGAGCGGGTCGGCAAAGAGCTGCCCCACACCCATGCTGGCGCGCTGCAGCCGGCCCACGACCTGATGAACGTCAGTGCCTTTACGCTGGGCTACACGAGGGATCTACTTGACGGGAGCTTCGGCAGGATCGGACTAGGCGGCGATGCGACGATGTACTACGTGCCACGCGAGCTGCAGGAGAGCTACGGCGCTCCGTTGTCGTTCCATTTGTTCCTACGATATCGCTTCAGCGCGCCGGTGCAGGCGGAGGGCGGACATCATCACTAGTTTCAACGACTCCTCAGCCAGTCGCGAAGGTTCCGACTCTGGGCCGGAGTCGCGGCCGGCGATACGCTGAGCATCCAGGCATGTCCAGGGTCGGTGCCGAGCGTGATCTCCACGGACCGAGCCGCGGTGTCTCTCGAGAGCGACAATTTGATCCGCGCTCCTGGCGCCATTCGTCCGATCCGTGCCGTCAGCTGCCCTGCGGGAAGCATCTCTCCATCAATCGCAGTGATCTCATCGCCGACGGAGACACCTGCCGCAAACGCGGGTGAATCGCGGCGCACGTGACTCACGATCGTCCGCTGATCGTCCGTTCTCGCCGCCAGGCCCAACCATGGTCGCGGAGCCTCAGGCGATGGCCCTAGGCGCAAGCCGAACCAATCGAGCGCTTCCGTGTAATCGAGCTCCGCCGTGGTCTCCAACGTGCGCGCCAGCCAGGCGCGCATCTCGCCCGCATGAGTCGGCCCCGCCACCGACGCAATGACGGCGCGCAGGTCCTCGGGAGCAAACCCTGTCTCTCCAGAGAATCGTGCGTGCATCAGCCGCATCACATCGTCCAGCGATCGTGCTCCGGCTGTCATGCGACGCAGCTTCGCGTCCAGGACAAATCCGATTACGCCGCCCTTCACGTAGTAGCTGATCGAGCTATTCGCGCTGTTTTCGTCGGGACGGTAGTGCTTGATCCACGCGTCGTACGACGCCGACTCCGCCGATTGTTCGAGCCGGCCTGGAGTCACTTGTAGCTGACGAATCTGCGTCGACAGCATGCCTAGATACTCCTCGCGCGTCGCCACGCCCGCACGCGGCAGCAACAGATCGCCGTAGTAATCCGTGACGCCTTCGGCGAACCACAGGCTCCTCGTGTAGGCCTCGTTCTCGTAGTCGAACGGCCCGAGCTCAATTGGTCGGAGACGCTTGACGTTCCACGCGTGGAAGTACTCGTGCGACGCCATGCCAAGCCAACCGAGGTAGGCATCACGCGTTCCTGTCGAGTCGCGCGGCGTGTTCATGACGGCGGCGTTCTTGTGCTCCAGCGCGCTCAGCGGCGAGCCGATCACATTGAAGAAGTAGTACCGGTCGAACGGGGCGTCGCCCCAGAAGCGAGCCGTGGCTTCCGCGATCTTCGCGAGGTCCCGGACGACCTGCGATCCATTCCACACGCCGCGCTCGCGAAAATCGACAAGATAGTGGGGCTTCCCCGCCGCGCGAAACTCGTACACCGCCGGATTGCCGGCGAGAATGGGTGAATCGACGAGCGTATCGTAATCGGGAGCCACGTAGGTGTTCTCTCCAACGCCGGATGACATCCCGGAGAGACTCTTCGACCAGCCGCGGGGCAACTGCACACGCACTTCGTGCGCGCGGCGCGATGGCGATTCGAGGAGCGTGATGAACGTGGGTGCGCCGTTCAACAGCGCAAACTCCTCGTCCACCCAGTTCGTCCGCACGCTCATCTCGTGCGCATAGACCCGATAGCGGAGCCAGAACGTTCGCGAGCCGTTTGTGGTGACGCGCCAGCGGTTCTTCCGCGTTTTCTCTACGCGAAGGGGAACGTGCGCCGGATCGGTGGCCGTCACCGCTTCCACGTGTCGCGCGTACTCACGAACCAGATATGAGCCCGGTGTCCACACGGCCATCATGAGATCGATCTGCGCGCGCCCGCCCGTCGGAATTGCGGCCTCGACCTCGACGTAGTGCGTGTGCAGGGCAGGAAAACTCACCGTGTAGCGGATAGGTTCGAGTGTCTGCGCGAACGCCGGCGTCGCCCATAGGAGTAAGAAGAAGAGGAGAACGGGCCTTAGGCTGTGGGCTTTAGGCAAGAGCCTCTCCCGGGCGGAGCTCGATCACTTTGAGGGCAGGCGATTTCATCGAAGCGAATTATCCATTAAGATCGCAATAACGTGTCTACGGTTATCCCTCTGACTCCAATCCGCGAGCCCAAGCCCGAGTGGCTCAAGGTGAAGGCGCCGGGCTCGCCGTCGTACCTCAGGCTGAAGGGCCTGATGCGCGACCTGAAGCTCCACACGGTCTGCGAAGAAGCGCGCTGCCCAAACATCGGCGAGTGCTGGACCCACGGCACGGCGACGTTCATGATCCTTGGCGACGTCTGCACACGTTCGTGCGGCTACTGCGCCGTTGGCCACGGGCGCCCGCACGCGGTCGATACGGCCGAGCCAACGCGCGTGGCTGACGCGGTACACACCCTCGACCTCGCGCACGTCGTCATCACCTCCGTCGATCGTGATGACGTGCCGGATGGAGGTGCGGCGATCTTCGCTGAGACGATTCGCGAGATTCGCAAGCGCACTCCGCAGGCGAGCATCGAGGTCTTGATCCCCGATTTTCAGGGCAAGGAGGCGCCCCTCTATACCGTCCTCGATGCGGGCCCTGACATCCTCAACCACAACACAGAAACAGTGCCCCGACTCTACCGGCTCGCACGATCCGGCGGCCGCTACTCACGCACGCTCGAGCTACTCGCTCGATCGCAGCGATACGCGCCCCACATCGCCACGAAATCGGGAATCATGGTCGGGCTCGGCGAGGAGTGGGACGAGATCGTCGACACGCTTCGCGACCTCAGGCGCGCCAGCTGTAGCATCCTGACGCTCGGGCAGTACCTCCGCCCGTCGCCGGCGCATCTGCCGATGACCCGGTACTACCACCCGGACGAGTTCGCGCGCCTCAAGGACATCGCGATCGAGATGGGCTTCTCGCACGTAGAGTCAGGCCCGCTGGTTCGCAGCTCGTACCACGCGCACGAGCAGGCGGAGGCGTTTCGAGCGGCCGGAGGAGCCTGACGGCCTTATCTAGGGCTGAGGGCCGAGGGCTCCCGTGTCACTCACGAAAGTTCACCACGATATCGTCACCTGCTCGCGCTGCGAGCGGCTGCGCACCTACTGCACGGAAATCGCCCGTGTTAAACGGGCGGCGTTCCGTAACGACACGTACTGGGCGAAACCTGTTCCAGGATTCGGCGATCCGGCTGCGCGCGTCCTGATTCTGGGGCTTGCCCCAGCGGCGCACGGCGCCAATCGCACGGGCCGCGTCTTTACCGGCGACGGCGGAGGTGGCTCCGGCGATTTCCTGATGGCCGCGCTCCATCGCAACGGCTTCGCGAACATCCCGACCTCTCAGTCGATCGAAGACGGGCTGCGCCTGAAGGATGCGTTCATCGCCGCAGCGGTGCGGTGCGCGCCTCCAGACAACAAGCCGACGCCCGATGAAATCCTCGCCTGCCAGGCTCATCTCGAGGCGGAGCTCGCGCAGCTGCCGAACGTTCGGGTCGTGGTCGCGCTTGGAAAGATCGCGTTCGATGCGTGGTGGCGAGTAATGGCCGCGAAGGGCTTCGTCGTCAAGCCCCGGCCGCCATTCAGCCACGGCGTGGTACGCAGAGTCGCCGGCGCGCCTGTCGTGATCGGTGCGTATCATCCAAGCCGGCAAAACACGAACACCGGCAAGCTGACGGCGAGGATGATGGATTCGATTTTTCGAACCGCTGCGAAGTTAGTGGCGAACCCAAAGCCCAAAGCCTAGAGCCTAGAGAGCCCAGAGCCTCAGCCCTTTTTCGGCTTATACACGTGCGCGCTCTCACCGAAGAACACGTCCGCCGCTTCCATTACGGTCTCTGACAGCGTCGGATGCGGGTGGATGGTCAGCTTCAGGTCGGCGGCAAGCGCCCCCATCTCGATCGCGAGCGTGCCCTCGGCGATGAGCTCGCCGGCACCGGACCCGACGATCCCCACGCCCAGCACGCGCTCCGTCTCGGGATCGATGATGAGCTTCGTCAGTCCGTCCGGCCTGTCGAGGGTTGTGGCCCTGCCTGACGCCGCCCACGGAAACTTCGCGACCTCGACGGGGAGATTCTGCTTCTTCGCGTCGGCCTCGGTCAGGCCCGTCCATGCCAGCTCGGGATCGGTAAACACGACAGCCGGAATCGCACGAGGCTCGAAGACCGACGGATGTCCGTGGATCGCCTCGACGGCAACGCGGGCCTCGTGCGACGCCTTGTGCGCGAGCATCGGATCGCCGGTCACGTCGCCGATGGCGAAGACAGAGGGCTCTGCGGTACGCCGCTGGCCGTCAACCTCGATGAAACCGCGCTGATTTACTTTCACGTTCGTCTTGTCGAGTCCCGCGATGGCTGAGTTCGGACGACGGCCGACGGCGACGAGCACGCGATCGAACACTTGCGCACCATTCGGCGCGTTCTTTCCGTCGAAGGTCACGCTCACACCCTTCTTGTCGTCCTTCACGCTCGTGACCTTCGTCTCGAGGAGCATGGCCTCGCAGTAGGTGTCCATCCGCTTGGCGACCACGGCAGCCAGATCGCGATCAGCTCCGGGCAACAGACCGTCAGTCATTTCGACAACCGTCACTTTGGAGCCGAGCGCGGCGTAGACGGTGCCGAGCTCGAGCCCGATGTAGCCGCCGCCAACGATCAGCAGTCGGTTCGGAACATCGGGCAGCTCCAGCGCGGTCGTCGAGTCGAGTACTTTCGGGCTGTCGATCGACACGTTCGGCACAGTCGTGGGCCGCGAGCCCGTCGCGATGATGACGTAGTCGGCCTCGACGCGCTGTTCCCCCTTCGCGGTCTCGACGCTGAGCGTCTTGCCATTGACGAACGACGCGCGTCCCTGCACGTAAGTCACCTTGCGTGCCTTCGCGAGCAGCCCGAGTCCGCCGGTCTGCTTCTTGACGACCGCGTCCTTCCAACCGCGAAGTTTGTCGATATCGATAGCTGGCTTGCCGAAACTGACGCCGAACGCGTCCGCATGTTTCGCCTCGTCGAGGACCTTCGCGGCATGCAGCAGCGCCTTCGAGGGGATGCATCCGCGAAACGTGCAGACGCCGCCCGGATTCGGCTCGGCGTCGATGAGGGTGACCTGCATGCCGAGGTCTGCGGCGTGAAACGCGGCGGCATAGCCCCCGGGGCCCGCGCCGATGACAGCTAATCGTGTAGTCATGTGTTAATTCAAAAAGGGAAAAAGGGGTCTGACCCCTTTTTTTGTGTCAGTGTCGGACGAAGCAACAAAAAAAGGGGTCAGACCCCTTTATGCGTCAAGCCAGATCAGGGCCGGCTGTTCGATGGCTTCGACGATCCATCGCAGGATGCGCACGCCGTCGGCGCCGTCGATGACGCGGTGATCGTACGACAGGGTCAGCGGCATCATGAACCGAGGCACGAACTCGCCGTCGACGAAGACGGGCTCCATGCGGGCGCGCGAGACGCCGAGGATCGCGACTTCGGGCCAGTTGACGATCGGCGTGAAGGAACCGCCACCGAGGCTGCCCAGGTTCGAGATGCTCATCGACCCACCCTGCATCTCCTCGAGCGACAGCTTGCGGCTTCTCGCCTTCTCCGCCACTTGCGCGATCTCGCTGGCCAGCTCCACGATGTCTTTTTGGTCAACGTCGCGGATAACCGGCACGAGCAGACCGCGATCGGTGTCGACCGCCACGCCGATGTGCACGTACTGCTTGTAAATGATCTCGTCCGTCTGCAGATCGACCGATGAGTTCACTTGCGGAAATTTCTTCAAGGCGGCGCCGAGAATCTTCATGAGGAACGCCGTGATGGTGACCGGCGCCTTTCCTTCGGCCTCCGCCTTTCTTGACAATCGCTTCCGCAGCGTCTCGACCGCCGTAATGTCTGCGCGATCGTGCTGGAAGACGTGCGGCACGGTGTTCCAGGCCTGCGTCAGCCTATGCGCCGTCGTTCTACGCACACCCCCCATGGGTTTACGCTCGATCGCGCCCCATCGGCTGAAATCGGGCAACGCGACGGATGCCGCAGCGGCCGGCCGCGCACCACCGGCACCCGACAGCAAACGCCGCGCGTACGCGGTGACGTCGTCCATCGAGATGCGGCCACCGGCGCCCGAGCCCTGAATCGTTTGGATGTTGACGCCGAGCTCGCGAGCGAGTCGCCGCGCGGAGGGCGCAGCAGGAACGGATGCGCCACCGTCGCCCGCCGCGACCGGCGCCGCCGCTGGCGCAGCTACGGCCTTCGCCTGCGAGGGCTTCATCTCGACGACGTCGGCTTTGCGCTTCTCGGGCTTCGGCGCCTCTTGGACCGGGGCTGGCTTCGCCGCGACGGCAGGTGCGGCGCTAGCTTCGGCTTTCTGCCCTCCGCCCTCTGCCTTCTGCCCTGCGCCTGCCCCCTGCCCTTCGTCGATCACAAAGATCGCCTGACCGACCTTGACCTTCTCGCCTGGTTTGATCTTGACTTCCTTGACTACTCCGTCCAGCGACGAAGGAACTTCGATCGTGGCTTTATCGGTTTCAAGCTCGAGGAGGGCCTGATCCTTCTTGACCGCGTCACCGGGCTTCACCATTACTCGCAGAACATCTCCACCTTCGATGTTCTCGCCCAGCTCGGGCAACTTCATGTCTGTCGGCATTATTTGGTTTCCAGCTGCCAGCTTCCAACCGGCTAAGAAATTGCGGGATTCTTTTTCTCTGGGTCGATTCCCAGATCCTTGATCGCCTTCTCGACCAGCTTCGCGTCGATGTGCTTGTCGCGCGCGAGCGCCGAGAGCGCGCCGACGGCGATGAAGCGCGCGTCGACTTCGAAGAACTCGCGCAGCGCCTGGCGACCTTCACTGCGGCCGAAGCCATCGGTGCCGAGCGACACAATGGGACGCTGCAGCCAGCGATCGACCGAGTTGGGCAGCGCTTTCAGATAATCGGAGGCCGCGACGATCACGCCTTCGGTCTTGTTGAGACACTCCGCAATGTAGGGCACGCGGGCCTTCTGCGACGGATGCAGCATGTTCCAGCGATCGCAGGCGTTGCCGTCGCGATAGAGCTCGCCGTAACTGGTCACGCTCCACACGTCTGCAGCCACGCCGAACTGCTCGAGCAAGCCGGCGGCCTTAATCACTTCCGGCAGAATCGCGCCGCTGCCGAGCAGCTGCGCTCTCAACTTCGACGCCGTGTTCTTGGCCTTGCTATAGCGATACATCCCCTTGACAATGCCGCTCCTGACATCTTCGCCCTGGGGCATCGGCGGCATGGCGTACTGCTCGTTCATGACCGTGAGGTAATAAAAGATGCTCTCCTGGTCTACGTACATCCGCTTGATGCCGTTCTCGATGATCACGGCCAGCTCGTAGGCAAATGCGGGATCGTATGAAAGGCAGTTCGGCACGGGATACGCGAGGAGCTGCGTGTTGCCATCCTGATGCTGCAGCCCTTCGCCGGCGAGCGTCGTGCGGCCCGCCGTGCCGCCCAGCAGGAACCCGCGGCATCGCGAATCGGCGGCAGCCCAGATGAGGTCGCCGACGCGCTGAAAGCCGAACATCGAGTAGTAGATGAAAAACGGGATCGTGTTGACGCCGTGAATCGAATAGGCCGTGCCGGCGGCAATGAACGAGGAGAGCGAGCCCGCCTCGTTGATGCCTTCCTCGAGAATCTGACCGTCCGTCGACTCCTTGTAGTACAGGAGCGTGTCCATGTCGACCGGCTCGTAGAGTTGTCCCACGTGCGAGTAGATGCCGACCTGACGGAACAGGGCCTCCATCCCGAACGTGCGTGCTTCGTCGGGCACAATCGGCACGACCAACTTGCCCAGCTCGGGATCCCGCAGCATCTTCGAGAGTAGCCGGACGAACACCATCGTGGTCGACGCAGCCCGCCCGTCGGTACCCTTGCTGAACTCCTCGAAAATCTCCGGGTTCGGCGGCGCGCTGAGCGGCGTCGTCTTCGTGGTGCGGAACGGAAGCGATCCGCCGAGCGCCTTGCGACGCTCTTTCAGGTACGACACTTCCGGACTCTTCTCGTCGGGCCGGTAATAGGGCGCTTCGCTGAGCTTCTCTTCCGCGACGGGAATGCTGAAGCGCTCGCGCACCGCCCGCAGCTCGTCTTCGTTCAGCTTCTTCTGCTGGTGCGTGATGTTTTTGCCTTCGGCCGCCTCACCGAGCCCGTAGCCCTTGATGGTGCGGATCAGCAACACCGTCGGCTGTCCCTTGTGCTCGACCGCCGCCTTGTACGCGTTGTACACCTTGATCGGGTCGTGGCCGCCCAGCGTGAGCTTCTTCAGCTCATCGTCCGAGAGATGCTTGACCATCTCGAGTAGCTTCGGATATTTGCCCCAGAACTGCTGGCGGAGATACGAACCCGGCTCGACGGTGTACTTCTGATATTCGCCGTCGACGATCTCCCCCATCCGCTTGACGAGCAGTCCGTCCTTGTCCTTGGCGAGGAGCGGATCCCAATCCTTGCCCCACAACACCTTGATGACGTTCCAGCCGGCGCCGCGAAATACCGCTTCGAGCTCCTGGATGATCTGCCCGTTGCCGCGCACAGGACCGTCGAGGCGCTGGAGGTTGCAGTTGACGACGAAGATCAGGTTGTCGAGCTTTTCGCGCGCGGGCAACGTGATGGCGCCGAGCGATTCGGGCTCATCGGTTTCGCCGTCGCCGAGAAACGCCCAGACCTTTGAATTGGACGGCGTCTTCAGGCCGCGATCTTCGAGGTAGCGGATGAAGCGCGCCTGGTAGATCGCCATGATCGGGCCGAGGCCCATCGAGACGGTCGGATACTCCCAGAAATCGGGCATCAGCCACGGATGGGGATACGACGAGAGGCCTCCGCCAGAAGCGAGCTCACGACGGAAGTTGTCGAGCTGCTTCTCGCTCAGTCGGCCCTCGAGGAATGCGCGCGAGTAGATACCCGGCGCCGCATGCCCTTGGTAGTACACGACGTCGCGACCGCCGTCGCTGCCGCTCGCCCTGAAGAAGTGATTGAAACCGACTTCGTACAGCGTCGCGGCTGAGGCAAAGGTCGAGATGTGGCCTCCGATACCAGGCTCGAGACGATTCGCTCGCACGACCATCGCGATGGCGTTCCATCGGACGAGGCTCTTGATACGGCGCTCGATCTCCTGGCTGCCTGGAAACGCGACTTCCTGATCGGTCGTGAGCGTGTTGATGTATGGGGTGTTGGCGCTGAACGGCAGCCTGATGCCGCGCCGGCGGGCGTGCTCGCTCACTTGCTGCAGCAGCTGCCCGGCCCGTGCGGGGCCGTTGGCCTGCAGCACGTAGTCGAGCGAATCGAGCCACTCCTTGGTTTCGATGGACGCAAGGTCGTCGATGTTGTCGGCGGCGATGTTTGTCATTATTTATTTGGCGGGCGGCTGACTCTCGATGGTGATCTTCTTGAGCGCCGCCAGATCGGTGGGCAACTCGGTCGTGCCCGCGGGATATTTGTTGAGCCTCAGCACATAGGCGGCGACATCGCTGGTCTGCTGAGGGGTCATCGTGCCGGGGGCATCGGCGGGCATCGTACTGCGCACACGATCGAAGAAATCACCGGCGGAGAGCGCGTTCCAGTTGCCGAGAAACTCCAGGCCGACCAGCGCCGGACCTGCTTCACCACCCGAGAGGTCTGGGCCGTGGCAGCTGGTGCAGAGCTTTTTCGAAACCACCTCACCGCGCTTGGCCTGCTCCTCGGTGTATACGGCGCTCCAGACACTTGCAGACGCGGCCGCTGCGGGCTCCTGGGCGCTGGACGTGACGGCGGCGCCCGCACAGATCGCGACGCCCACCGCCATTGCTCCAACAACTTGCGTCCATCTCCCGCTTGCGACTGTCATGTGGCCTCGCTGGAATCTAAAGAGACGGACATTATACAATTTTCGCAGTTACCAGATGAAAGGGCCCACGGGGTACGTAGTGGCGGCCGCGCTGCTGGCCTTGACGCTGCAGGGCATCATCCTCAGGGCGCACGACGTCCCCGACGAGATCGTTGTTCAGAGTTATGTAAAGCCCGAACAGAACCGGCTGCAGGTTCTGCTGCGGGTTCCACTGATTGCGATTGCGGACGCCAACCTGCCGAAGGGTGGCTCCGGCTATCTGGCAATGCCGTCTCTCGATCCGGCGCTCCAGGAAGCCGCGAACCAAATCGCCAGCGGCATTATTTTTCTTGAAGGCAGCGAGCGGCTCGGAACGCACGCGCTGGCGCATGCGCGCATTTCGCTGCCCTCCGATCGATCGTTCGATTCGTACGAAGGCGCATTGAGCCACGTCCGAGGGCCGAAGCTTCCCGACAGTACACAGGTCTACTACAACCAGGGATTCCTGGATCTCGAGCTCACATTTCCGATCCGATCGACGGACTCGAGATTCTCGATGCGCGTGCTGTTTGGACGCGGCCTCGCCAACCGCACGGCGACCTTCATCACCTTCATGCGTCCGGATGGCGCCGTGCGAGAGCTCCGCATGCACGACGATACGTCGCTCGTGAGGCTCGATCCGCAGGTGCACGAGGCCACATGGATGTTTCTCACTGCGGGGTTCTATCGTTTTCTCGACGGGCTGGACCACTTGCTGTTCGTCGTGGTTCTCGCGCTTCCCTATCGCCGGGCGCGAGATCTCGTGAAGCCCTTCGCCGCCTTCGCCGCGGCGCACTCGATCGCACTCGGCTTATCGGTCTACGGTACGGCGCCGGTCGATACCTGGTTGATGCCAACAATCGGGGCACTCATCGGGCTCTCGATCGTGTACGTCGCGATCGAAAACGCCGTGAGTCCGTCAACGCCGCTCGGGACGGGCGCCCTGAACCATCGCTGGATCGTCGCGCTCGTATTCGGGCTCGTGCACGGCTTCGGGTTTGCGATCGCGCTTCGCGACACATTCCAATTCGCCGGCGCGCATCCCGTCGCGGCCCTCCTCGCCTACAACATCGGGCTCGAGCTGGGCACGCTCATCATCCTGGCGATCGTGCTGCCGGCCTTCAATCTGCTGTTCACCCATGTGGTCCGCGAGCGCGCGGGGATCCTCGTCTCCTCGGTACTGATCGGCCATGCCGGCTGGCACTGGCTGACGGAGCGGCTCGCCCTCGCACGAACGAGCAACTGGCCGGTTGCCGATGTGACGTTGCTCCTGATCGTCGTGCGCTGGCTGCTTGCGCTCACGGTCACCGGCGGAGTGATCTGGTTTCTCGCGGGGCTCGTGCGCAAGAAGACGATCTGAGGGCAGAGGGCAGAACCACGAAGAGCACGAGGAAAACCACGAAGGCACGAAGAGCACGAAGGCGGGAAGGCGGGAAGGCGGGAAGGCGGGAAGGCGACGGTATCTCTTCGTGTCTTGGCAGTGCTTCGACTGCGACGGCTGCGAAGCAGCCGTCCTGTTCGAGAACCCGACGACAAATGCATGAAGAGTCCGAAGTGTCTTCATGTATTTGTCGTCGGGTTCTCGAACAAGGCGCCGAAGGCGCGCAGTCGAAGCGGCTACCTTCGTGGTTTATCTTCTCCGCGTCAGTCGATAGGCGCCGTCGCCTTCCATCTCAGCGTGCCTACGAGAGCAGTCACCGATGAGCCTGTCGACGAGCGACTGTCGACTGGCGACTACCGACTGACCCAGTCCCTGACCACCTCCGCCGCCACATCCGGCCGGTCCGAAATAATTCCGTCGACGCCCCAGTCCAGTAAGCGACGAATATCTTCCGGCTCGTCTACCGTCCAGACCTGAACGATCAGGCCAGCCTGATGTGCGAGCTTCACGAACCGGGGCGAGACCACACGCGTGCGGCCGCTGGTTTCCGGAACCTGGAACGCCTGATACGGCACGCGGCCCGGGGACAAATGAATCCACGAGCGATACAACGCCATGCGCACTTCGAATCGGCCGGCGCTCGTCGCAATGCCGGGGGCCGCTTTGCGGGCGGCGCGCAACGCCGTGACACTGAACGAGCCCACGCAGACGTGCTCACTCGCGCCCGCGCGCTGCACTTCGTTCACCACGGCCTCCGCCAACGCAGCGCTGGCTTCCTTCAACTCGATGATGATGCGCGTGCGCGGATAGCGCGCGAGCACGTCACGAAGCGTCGGCACGGCGACCTCGGCCAGCTCGGCGGCCGTGCGATCGGCGAGTGGTCCCGTGTCGCGCGTGGTGCGATCGAGCAGCCGATCGTGATGCACGACGACCACACCGTCGCGCGAGAGACGCACGTCGAGCTCCAGGCCATCGGCGCCCGCAGCCATCCCGCGATCGAAGGCGGTCATGGTGTTTTCAGGCCCGATCTTGCTGCCGCCGCGGTGCGCGAAGACGAGCGGCCGAGATGATTTGGGTGCCGCGTGCACCGCCGGATTCTAGGATAGAATCGCGGAAGGTCCATCTTTCCAAGGTTTATCCATGCCAAATATCTCGACACTCAAGACGCTCGGCGATTTACGCCGCGCTCGTGATGCGTCGCCGGACGCGTTTCCGCGCCGGGCAGTTAAGGACGAGGTCCGCGACAACCTGATCAAAAAGCTGCGCAGCGGCGAGCCACTGTTTCCCGGCATCATCGGCTACGACGATACGGTCATCCCGCAGCTCGTGAACGCCATTCTGTCGCGGCACAACTTCATCTTGCTCGGTCTGCGCGGCCAGGCGAAGAGCCGCATTCTGCGCGCGCTGGCGTCGCTGCTCGACGATTACTTACCCGTCGTGGCCGGTTGCGAGATTCACGACGACCCGTATGCCCCAATTTGCGCGGCATGCCGCGCCCGCGTCGCGGCGGAAGGGGACCGAACACCCATCGCGTGGCTGCTGCGCGAAGCGCGATACGTCGAGAAGCTCGCCACCCCGGATGTGACGATTGCCGACATCCTCGGCGACATCGACCCGATCAAAGCGGCGCGCAGTGGATTGCAGCTCTCTGACGAGCTGACGATTCACTACGGTCTGCTCCCGCGCGCCAATCGCGGCATCTTCGGCATCAACGAGCTGCCCGACCTCGCCGGCAAGATTCAGGTCGGGTTGTTCAACATCCTGCAGGAAGGCGACGTCCAGATAAAAGGCTACCCCGTTCGTCTGCCGCTCGATCTGCTGATGGTCTTCACGGCGAACCCCGAGGATTACACCGCGCGCGGCAAGATCATCACGCCGTTGAAGGACCGCATCGGCTCGGAGATCCGGACGCACTATCCCGCGAACCGGCAGCATGCGATGGACATCACCGCCCAGGAGGCGTGGGTCAACCGCGGGTCGGACGCCAAGGCGATCGACGTGCCGGCGTACGTGCGTGAGGCTGTCGAAGAGATCGCATTTCAGGCGCGGGCCGATCGAAAGATCGACCGCCGTTCGGGCGTCAGCCAGCGCCTCGCGATCACGTGCCTCGAGAACGTGCTCTCGAACGCCGAACGGCGCGCGTTGACCAACGGCGAACATCCGATCGTGGCGCGCATCACCGACGTGTACGCGGCGCTGCCGTCGATCACGGGCAAGTTCGAGATGGAATACGAGGGAGAGCTCAAGGGCGCAGATAACGTCGCGCGCGACCTTATCCGCTCGTCGGTGGCCAACGTGTTCGCGGAGCACTTCGACACGGTCGATCTCCGGCGCGTGATTGAGTGGTTCGATCTCGGCGGGTCGCTTCAATCGGCCGACACCTCTTCCGCGAAAGAGCTGCTGGCGCAGGCCAAAGGGGTGCAGGGCCTGATTGAGCTGGCTCAGCATTTGGGGCTTGGAGCGAAGCCCTCCGAGCCGGCGCTCGCCTCCGCGGTCGACTTCGTCCTCGAAGGGCTGTACGCGCAGAAAAAGATCAGCCGCAGCGAGGATCGCGGCTACTACGCCGCGGAACAGCCGCAACGCCGGCCGACGGCGCGTACCGCGGAGCGCGACCTCGACGAAGGACTGCCGATGCCGGGCGGGAAGAAGAAGTACTACAACTAGTTCATCGTTCGCCGTCTACCGTTGATCGACGGTAACGGAGAACGGTAAACGGCCAACGGCTATGCGTTTTAAGTACTCCAAATACACCGGCAGTCCACTGGACGATCTCGATCTGGACGACCTGATCGAGAAGCTCTCGGACCTGCTCTTGTCGAGCGGCTTTCAGTCGCCCCACGGCGGCATGTACGGCGATGCCGAAGACGACCGCACCATGCAGGCCCTGCACGACGCGATCATGGAGGCGCTCTTCAACGGTGGGGTGCTCCCGGAAGAAGCGCTCGAGCAGCTCCTGGGCGATCCGGCCGACGCCGATCAGGCCGATACGCGGTCGACGCTCGAGAAGCTCATCCAGGACATCATCGATCGAATGATGCAGGAAGGCTTTATCTCGCCCGCGCCAGACCTCGAACCGGAAAAAGCGCACCGGCAATCGGCCGGCAGCAGCGGTGGCGTCGGCCCAGACGCTCCGCCGACGCGATTCGAAGTCACCGACAAGAGCCTCGATTTTCTCGGGTACCGGGCGCTCCGCGACCTGCTGGGCTCGCTCGGCAAGAGCAGCCTCGGCCGCCACGATACGCGCGATCATGCGACCGGCATCGAAACGATCGCCGCGCCGAAGCCCTACGAATTCGGGGACTCGATGAACCTCGATCCCAGCAGCACGGTGCTCAATGCCGTGCGGCGCGCGCACCGGGACGCTGGCTCCAATCCCCAATCCCTGATCACCAATCCTCAATCCCTAACCACGAGTGCTGGTGCCCCTGTCATCGATATCCAGTACGAAGATCTCATGGTGGCTCAGGGCGAATATCACAGCTCGTGCGCCACCGTACTGATGCTGGACTGCAGCCACAGCATGATTTTGTACGGCGAGGATCGGTTTACACCGGCCAAGCGCGTGGCCCTCGCGCTCGCGAATCTGATCCGGCTGCAGTATCCCGGCGACGCGCTCAACGTCGTCCTCTTCCACGATTCGGCCGAAGAAATTCCACTGCGCGAGCTCGGGCGCGTGCGCGTCGGACCCTACTACACCAACACGCGCGAAGGGCTGCGTCTGGCGCGCCGCATCCTCGATCGCCAGCGCAAGGATATGCGGCAGATCGTGATGATCACCGACGGCAAACCGTCGGCGCTGACCCAGCCAGACGGCCGCATTTACAAGAACGCCTTCGGCCTCGATCCGTTCATCGTCTCTGAGACGATCGCCGAGGTCGCCGCATGCCGCAAGAGCGGCATCATGATCAACACGTTCATGCTCGCACGCGACTACGAGTTGGTCGCTTTCGTCCGCCGCGTCGCCGAGATCTGCCGCGGCAAGGCCTACTTCACGACCCCCTATACGCTGGGCCAGTACGTGCTGATGGACTATATGGATAAGAAGACGAGGACTATTCACTAAAGTCGGCAGTCGGCAGTCGGTAGTCGGCAGTGATCAGTCTCAGTCGTCAGTCTCAGTCAACAGTCGACAGATTCGGTGACTCCAGACTGAACCTCTTGACTCGAGACTGAGACCCATGGCTGTAGACTGAGACTCATGACTGCTGACTGAGACTGACGACTGACGACCGACGACTGCCGACTGTCATGCTCCCCTGCGAGCTTCCGATCTTCCCACTGCCGAACGTGGTGCTGTTCCCCACCACGCTGCTCCCGCTGCACATTTTCGAACCGCGATATCGGGCCATGGTGGCCGATGCGCTCGAGGGCGAGCGGCTGATCGGAATGGTCATGCTGCGGCCGGGATGGGAGCGGGCCTACGAAGGGACGCCAGCGGTATATCCGGTCGGCTGCTCGGGGTTCATCACGCATGCCGAGCGGATGCCGGATGGCCGCTACAACATCGTGTTGCGCGGCATGGAGAAGTTTCGCGTCGTGAACGAGCGGCCGGCGCGCGAAGGTGCCGAGCGGTATCGCGTCGCCCTGGTCGAAGCGGTCGCCGACGCGCGAACCGGCACGGCGGTCGCGATGCAGGACGCGCGGCAGCGACTCGAGATACTCATTGCCAGGACGCTGCAGCGCAGCACCGACACCATCCCGAAAGACATCTCAGACGCCGATCTCGTGCACGTCATCGCGCAACACCTCGAGCCTCTCGAGAAGCAGGCGCTGTTGGAATGCAACGGACCGCTCGAACGCTGCGAAGCGCTCGTCGAGCTCCTCGAAATGCGCATGATGACCGAAGGCGGGGGCAAGTCGCAGCTGCATTGATCGGCGATCGGCCATCGGCGATCGTCGATCGGCGATCGGCCATCGTCAGTTCGGCCCTGTCACGACATTCGTCCAGCCTTCGTGCTGTGGCAGGCGCAGCGCGGTGAAGCCGCTTCGGCGCTTGGCTTCCGGCATTCGCCAAATCGACACGTGCAGGGTGGTCCCATCCGGAAGCCGATGATGAGTCTCGTCGTTCGGCGCGAGATCGGGGGGCGCGCCAGGCTCGGGCTCGAGAATGACGAGCACCCACGCTGGCGCGGCCGATTCGGCCGGAATGCCCAGGTAGTTGGTCACCCAGTCCTGTCGCACCGACGTCCACGTGTATCTCATATTTTGCGACGGGTCTGGTGCAAACGGCGGAATCCGTGCATCGGCAAGCGTCGCAACGTCGGGCCAGCGGCCGGTCGCAGCGCGAATCCGCTCGGCTTCGAGCAAGCCGCGCTGAAGGTCGCGGAAGATCCGCTGCTCGTCGAGAGGCGTGTCCTTCACGAGCTGCTGATACGGCAGGAGGCCCATTGGCGATTGGCGCGATCGAAGATTGCGAGATGGATCGGATGATGAGTCGGGCGTAAACACGTACGCGACCAAGAGCAGCACGACGACCGCCGAGGCTTTCAACGCATTCACCGTCCACGCGCCCATCCCCCCTCTGCCCTCTTCCCTCTGCCCTTTGCCCTTTTCTTTCTGCCCTCTCACCCGCGCATGGCCTCGTGCTTGCCGAGTCGCTGCGCGACAACGCCCACGATCGTTTCGCCGTGGAAGCGGCCGTTCTCGATGAAGATGTTCGACGTGTCCCGACCGCAGATCGCCCCTCCGGCCAGGAACAGCCCGGGGACGTTCGTCTCGAACGTCTCTTTGCTGAGCTCCGGAGCCATGGTGTCGCGGTGGAGCCTGATGCCGGCCCGCCGATACAGATCGCAATCGGGATGGTATCCGGTCAGCAGAAAGACTGCGTCGGCGGGAATCTCCTCCCTCGCGCCGTCACGCTCCACTATCACGTGCGAGGGTTGAATCTCCATCAGGCGCGTGTTGAAATGCCCCTTGACCGATCCTTCCTTGATGCGATTCTCGATGTCGGGCCTGACCCAGTATTTGATGCTCGGTTTCAGCTCGGCGTGGCGGTGCACGAGCGTCACACGCGCGCCCGATCGAAACAGCTCGAGCGCGGTCTCCGCAGCGGAGTTGCCGCCGCCGACGATGACCACGTGCTTGCGATAGAAGCCGTGCGACTCGTTGTAGTAGTGGGCCACGTGGGGCAGGTTCTCGCCGGGCACGCCGAGGAAATTGGGATGATCAAAATAGCCGATGGCGAAGATGACGTTCCGGCTGTGGCGGAGCCGGCGCACGCCTTTGTCCGAGCGCGTCTCCAGCGCAAACACTCCGGTCTGCTCCTTTTCGACGGACACGACTTGCTCGCCGAAATCGATCGGCAGGTTATAGGTGTCGACGACGCGCCGGTAGTACTTGAGGGCTTCTAGGCGGGTCGGCTTTTCGAACGGCGACACGAGCGGGAGTCCCCCGATCTCGAGCAGTTCCGGTGTGGTGAAGAACACCATGCCGACCGGAAACTTGTAAATCGAATTGACCAGAACCCCCTTCTCGATGATCGAATAATCGAGCCCGAACCGCTTGGCCGCGATGCCGGCGGCCAGCCCTGCGGGGCCTGCTCCAACGATGGTGACATCCCGAATCAGCATGGCCCGCTATCTTGCCATAGCCCCTCGACGTCGCTCCGGATAGGCCAACCACACCGTCCTTTTGCCCGCTCGGGGCGGCTATGGCCCGTACAGCCCAAAAACACCCGTAAGTTGCTGATTCCTCGATAAGATGTCGTCATGCATTCACCGATCAAGTACCTCGAAAAGGGCCTCAGTCTGGCCGCCAGTGGCGCGTGGACCGTATTCAGCACCGCCAACCGAATCAATCCGGGCGCTTCCTTTATCCCGAAGTGGTCCGACAAGCCGCTGTTGAAATCGTGGCAGAAAACCAAGCCGCCGCTCGGCTGGCCTCGTCAGACCGATTCGCTGTGTCCGACGTGCGTCCGCGAAGCGCGCCAGTCCATTCTCGACGGCAAGCAGGACGTGTCGATTCTGCTCAACGAGAAGGTGGGCGAGATCAAGGCCACGATTCTCGAGCGCGACGGGAAGATCCTCATGGTGAAGGACTGCCCCATCCATGGCCATTTCGAAGACGTGATGGCGATGGACACGGACTTCTTCAAGCATCTCGAGCAGGTATTCCCCGGCCGCGACATTCAGGCGCACAACGACTCGAAGCTGCACAACCACGGCAGCAGCACTATCAAGCATGGCCGCGGATCGGTGCTGACGGTCGATCTGACCAACCGCTGCAACATGATGTGCGACCCCTGCTTCATGGACGCGAACCAGGTCGGGTTCGTGCACGAGCTGAGCTGGGAAGACATCAAGCAGGTGCTCGACAACGCCATCACCATCAAGCCACGCCGCCAGATGTCGGTGCAGTTCTCGGGTGGTGAGCCGACGATGTCGCCGTACTTCCTCGATGCGGTGCGGTACGCGCGCGAGGTGGGCTACAACTCGGTGCAGGCGGCGACCAACGGCATCGAATTCGCCAAGAGCCCTGAGTTCGCGAAGGCTGCGGCCGAAGCCGGTCTCCGTTACGCGTATCTGCAATTCGACGGCATCGGCAACGCCGCCAACTCGCATCGCCGCGTCGGCAATCTCTTCGACGTCAAGCTGCAAGCAATTGAAAACCTCTGGAACAACGGCGTCGACATCGTCCCCGTCGTGACGATCGTCAACGGCGTGAACAACGAGCAGGTCGGCCGCATCATCGAGTTCGCGCTCGACAACCCGCGCAAGATCAACTTCTTGTCGTTCCAGCCGGTGTCATTCACCGGCCGCGACGAGGAAGTGACGCCGGAGCGCCGCGCCGCGCAGCGCTACACGCTGTCGCACCTGGCGCACGACGTGAAGAATCAGACGGGCCTGGGCGAACCGGTGCGCGACTGGTTCCCCATTTCGTTCATGGGCACGTTCACCGACTGGGCGGATACCGTGCACGGACCGGACGCGCAGTGGGGCAACCTCACGTGCGGCTGCCACCCGAACTGTGGCGTCGGCATGGCCGTCATGATCGACAAGCAGACGAAGGAAGCGGTGCCGGTGACGGCGTTCCTCAACGCCGAGCAGCTGGCGAAGGACCTCGCGCAGGTCAACGACGCCGGCCGCGGCAAGTTCCTGTCGGTCGTCGGCATGGCGCTGGCGCTGATGCGGAACTACAACCCGTTCAAGGCGCCGACGCACTTCAAGCTGATCGACTTGATGAAGAAGTTCGACAAGACGTTCGGGGCCACCGGCAAGAACTACGGCAAGGTCGGAAAGGACCGCACGCAGCAGGACATCGACGTCCGGCGTCAGGATCGCTGGAACTTCCTGTTCATTGCGGGGATGTGGTTCCAGGATCTGTTCAACTACGACTTCCGCCGCACCGAGATGTGCATCATCCCGTATGCCACGCAGCAGGGTGAGATTTCCTTCTGCGCGTATAACACCGGCATCGGCTGGCGCAACATCATCGAGAAGATGCACATGACGGCCACGCTCACCAAGTGGTACGAAGAGCACGGCCGCCACGAGATCTTCGCCGGCAACAAGGCGGTTCCGCTGCCGACGACCGACCACGCGCTCAAGCTGAACTCCGAGGCGGTGGCGGCCGGCGAACAGCAGGACCTGGTGCTGGCCGGTGTGGCCCGCAACGCGCGCGAGGAAAAAGTTGCGGCACGCGCCGCGGCAAACGAGAAATCGCTCGAAGACAGGCTGAAGGAAGATGCCAAGCACCGGCAGATGGCCGACCTCTATCGTCAGCACGTGCTGAAAGAGGCGCCCAAGCCGCCGGTGATTCAGATCCAGGGGCTGAAGAAGTCGCAGCCTTCGGTGTGAGGTGTAAGTAACAAGTAACAAGTAAGAAGTAAGAAGTAAGAAGTAAGAAGTAAGAAGTAAGAAGTAAGAAGTAAGAAGTGGGAAGTGGGAAGTAAGAAGTAGGGCGGGTCCTGTTCTTTGGACCCGCCTTTTCTATTTCCGCTCTCTGCCCTCTGCCCTCTGCCCTTCTTGGTACCTAGGCCGGCACGGCCGTGGAGAGCGTTGCGTCGGTGGGCCGCGGGATGATGACCCAGGCGACCAGGTAGGCGATGACACCGCCAATGATCGCGCCGAAGACGATCGATACGATCACCCAAAGCAATCGGATGGCGGTGGCATCGACGCCGAAGAATTCCGCCAGGCCACCGCAAACACCGGCGAGCTTCTGGTCGACTCTCGAACGCGTGAGTCGTCGCCCGCTCGGTGCCGTTGCCGGTCCGGTCGCTTCCGGCATCACCAGCCAGGCCGCAAGATAGGCGATAACTCCCCCGATGAGGCACCCGGGCACGATGGACAGGACGACCCAGGCCACGCGGACGAGCACGACGTCCACCTCGAAGTAGTCGGCCAGGCCGGCGCAGACGCCGGCGATTGTCCCGTCGGTTCGCGAACGTGCAAGGCGGCGGATGGGCATATCGTTCACCTCTCTGATCGCTATACGCGAAGTTGGAAGGCGAGGTTCCATCTCTCCCCTCTCCCCTCTTCCCTCTTACTTCTTCCCTCTTACTTCTCACTTCTTACTTTCGTAATATCCCCCCACACACCTCTCCATGACCCACGACGCCCGCGCGCCGCTCTCGCCCGTCGACTCGCATGTCCCCTGCCCTCGAAGCTCGTCGACGATCGTTTGAATCAAAGGCAGATGCACGTGCGGCGGGTTACGGAACCGGTAGATGCTCTCCTGCCCGTGCCGTCTGACGCAGACATCGGCGTCAGCGCGAACGGCGGTCGTCAGTTGACCGTCCGAACCGGTGAACGTGATGGAATCGGCCGACTCGTGCGCATTGAAGTTCCAGATGCCCGTTCCGAGGAGATCGTTTCCGATCTGGAAGGCCGAGACCGTCACGTCCTCGGCGGCATATGACCCACCGGTATTGATTGCGTACCCTGACGCCGCGGTGATCGGCCCAGCGAGAAAGTCGATGATGTCGAAGTAGTGCGACGCGAGGTCGAGGAAGAGCCCAGCGCCCGCCACGTCAGGATTGAACCGCCACGCGTTGGCGCTGTCGCCCGTCGCCAGGGGGTCGCTGACGTGCATATGGATCGACGTCACGCGTCCGATGGCTCCCGCTCGCAGCAACTCGCGAACTTTGAGAAAGCGGGGTAACGCACGTCGATAGAACGCGACCCAGAGCGGCTGGCCTGCCGCGCGGAACGCGTCGATCATCCTGAGGCACTCCGCATGGCTCATCGCCATCGGCTTTTCGACGAGGCACGGCTTGCCGGCGGCCGCGACTTTCAGCGCAAGATCGCCATGACTCGAAGGTGGTGTCGCGATGTAGACCGCATCAACCTCGGAGTCGGCAATCAGGGCGTCCGCGTCGTCGTGCACGCGGGATACGCCATGCCGGCGCGCAAAATCCTCGGCCCTGGCGCGGTCGCGCCGCATGACCGCCACGAGCGCCGATCCCTCGGCCTTCTGGAACGCAGGGCCGCTCTTGACTTCGGTGACATCGCCACAGCCGAGAATGCCCCACCTGACGGATCTCATCGTCTGTCACGTGAGGGGTCGTACAGCGCCAGACCGTCGAAGTCGCGGAAGTCCTGGATGTTGAGCGTCCACAGCGCCGCGTTCTGGGCCATGGCGGTGGCGGCAATGGCGAGGTCGATCTCCCGACCACGGCCGCGTGTCACGCCGCGAGAGAGATCGGCCGCAATCCGGGCTTCATCCGCGCCGAACGGCACCGCCGTCGCGCGGGGAAACAACGCTTCCTGTGCCGCGAGCTCCGCGCGATGCCGTCGGCCGCGGAGCCATTCATAGAGCACAATCGTCGAGAGGAGAATGCGCTCGCCGCGCTCGATGCTCCGCCGAAGGGCGACAGCGGATCGACGCGGTCCTGTGAGACCGTCGATGAGCACCGACGTGTCGAGATGGATCATCGCTCGTTCGAATGCCTGCGGCCGCCGGTTCGCCTCACCGCGCGGATCTCCGTGAGCTCGCGATCCACACTCCGCACCGGTTTCGAGGGAATCGCGGGAACGAGCTTGTCGAACGTATCGAGCATCCGCACGCGCTCGGTCTCGCTCAACCGTCCCACCCTGGCGGCGTAGTCGAGGACGGCCTCGCGCACGACCTGGCTTTGCGGTTTGGAGAGGCGCGCAGACGTCCGGCGGAGGCTGCCGACCGTCTCCTCATCCAGCGTGAAGGTGACCTTTACCATACTGATGCCATACTACCATATCAATTTCAGCAGCCGAACCGTATGCCCCCGAGGAATGCTTCTAGCCGCGCGATCTCTGCATCGAGCTCTCGAGCGAATTCCCGCCCACGAGGCCGCTTGCCGGTAAACCCAACGTTTACGTTGAGGCCCGCACCCCCCTTCGCACTCGACGCCCCCGACGCACCCGTAACATTGGCCCAACCCACCACGTCGTTTCCCCACAACAATGGCATCGCGTAGTACCCACGGATGCGCTTCGCGACGGGCGTGTATGCCTCAAAGCGGTACTGCCATCCCCATAGATGCTCGAAGCGCGCGCGATCCCATACGACAGGATCGAACGGCGCCAGAAAGCGTGCAAGGCGAGCCGGCTCACTCGCGATGACATCGCCGGCCGGCCAGACATAGCTGACCCCATCGATGATTTCATTCCGCAACGCACCGTCTCGAGTCAAGGTGCTGAACGCCTGCCGGGTCTTACCGGGATCGCCGTATCGCGTGAGACGTGAACGGAGGCTTTTCTCCGGCGAGGGCGCAAAGATCGTTGCAAGCACCAGGATCAGCTCGCGCAGCCTTTCGACTGGCATAAAGACATCGCCCAGCGGTGGCGCCGGATGATACACGCGAATGCCGCTCTCACGCCGCGCGATTCTGAGCAGGCCGCGCCAGTGAAGCCATTCAAGCGCGTTGGTCGTGGCTTTCGAGTACCCGCCCCACGCGTTCACAATCCGGCGCTTGCCGAGATGCGCTTCGAGGACGCCCGGATGGGCCTCTCCGAGCCGGCGAACCGTCTCGAGGACTTTCTTCTCGAGTGCCCGCAAGGGCGGCGCCTTTCGTGGGTGCAGCAACTGCCATACGCGTCTCGACACAAACCCGTATGCATAGAAATAATCCTCTTCGACGTCGAGCGATGCGTATTGCCGCTCGAGGTCGCCAGCACGATAGGCATCGACACGATGGCGAAGAATCAGATCTTGTGCGCGCGCGGGTGAACGGATGGGATCGGCCTGCACGAATCCGAGCCGATCGATGGCCGCTTGCAGAGTTGTCGGTGGAAAAAGCGACTGCGCGATCGCCTGATGCCGCAGCGATCGAATCGTCAGTCTCGCGGCCACAGGAATTGCGTGTCGACGTGTTCGCCTCGATGGTAGCGGGCGCGATCCTGCGGATCGTAGATGCGGACCACCCGATCGATCTCGTACTTCGGCGGCCAGTCTAGCTTGCCGATGTCGCTGTCGGCGCCGAAGCGGCCACGGAATCCCGGTTCCTCCCACGACTCGACCAGAATGAAAGGCCGACGACCGTGCTGTTGGAGCCAGCCGAGACTCCTGTCAAGCCAGCGCGGATCGAGTCCGTCCCACGTCAACGCTTCCTTCCGTCCATGAAACCGGACGGCCCCGCTGTCCCAGACGGACAGCACCACGGCTCCTTCAGGCAGGTGATCGCGAACTACGCTGCCGGCGCTGCGGTATCGCTGTTCGAGAAATTTCAGCGCGAAGGCGTGACGATCGACCGCTATGCGAATGAGGAACACCGTGAGGCCCACGGTGATCGCGGCAGCGATCGCGGTCCGGCTGAAGCCGGACGCTACGTACGACAGAGCACAAACCGTCACCGCGCTGGCCAGCACCAGCATCAGCGCAATCGCCGGCAGCAGAAACCGGAGGTACGACCACTCATCGAACGGCGTGTAGATGAAATAGACCGAGCACGTTGTGAGGATCAAACCCAGCGCGAGCCACGCATCTTTCCGTCTCTCGGGCGCCACGAGAAACGGCGCCGCAAGCCCGAGTAGTGGAAAAAAGGTGTGTGTCTCGACGAGCCATCCCAGATACCGTGGAGCGTTGATGACACTATTGGATAACCCGAAGAGATTGCTGAGCTGGCCGTAGCCGGAACGAAACGGGCTGCCGTAGAGGGCGTGGTTCAAAAACAGGACGGCCAACCCGAACGGAAAGACCGCTAGACAGAACCTCGCGACCCTGGAGGCTGGGAGCTGGAGGCTGGGGGCTGGTTCAGCGACGAAGACAAATATTCCGGACACCGCGGCAAGTGGCAGCAGATTGGGCCGCACGAGCAGCGCCAGGCCACAGAAAACACCCGCGAGTGCCCAGCGACGCTGAATCAGCGCAGCGAACGTCGTCATCCACAGGGCAGCAGTCGTGATGTCGTTCATCGGCTGCACGGCCTGATAGAGAACTGGCGGACTCACAGCAACCAGCATCGCGGCCATGACGCCCGCCAGCGAACCGGAGAGCGCGCGGGCGGCGACGAAGGTCGTCCATACCAGCAGCGCGGCGGCGAGCGGTGTCACCCAGAACACCGCGTCGCGCCCGCCGACGAAGACGAACGGCGCGAGCAGCACGGAGAACCCCGGCGCGCATACCGGCGCAGAAGCGGCGGGATTGGTCTCGGAGGGAACGAATCCGCCAGGCGTGAAGGTCTTGGGAGCGTCGGGCCATGGCACGTGCGAGACGAGCGCGCTGGTCGGCATCATCTTGCCAGAAGCGAAGGCTTCGGCCATCAGGGCGTAGCACGAGGAATCTGAGCCACCCGCGGCGTAGGTGCCGCGCAGAACACCAACGGCCGCGAGGCCAATCGCCACCGCGATCCCGAGAATTCTGAACAGAGGATCAGGAGACCTCACGATCCGATCCTGTACTTGATCAGCACCGCTATCGCGTGAACCCCGTCGCGCCAGCCGATCTTCTTGCCGCTCGCACGATTGCGCGGATCGAACTTCACCGGCACCTCGACAATGCGGCGCCCCTGGCGCAACAGCTTGGCCGTGATCTCGGGCTCGATGTCGAAGCGGTTCGACTCGAGGTGCAGGCTCCGCGCGACCGACGTCTGCATGATCTTGTAACAAGTTTCCATGTCCGTGAGTCGCCCCCCGAACAGCACGTTCGTCAAACCAGTCAGCAGGCGATTGGCCGCAACGGAGAGCCATGGCCCCGGCGGCCGGCCGTTCAGAAAGCGCGATCCATAGACGACCTCGGCCTCGCCGCGCAAAATCGGCCGGACAAGACTGGCGAGTTGGACCGGATCGAGCTCGAGATCGGCGTCTTGGATGGCAATAATCGTCCCGCGCGCGTGGCTGAGCCCGATGCGGATCGCGCTGCCTTTCCCACCGTTGGCAGGAGCGTTCACGATGGACAAGACACCGTCGACGTGCGGCACCTCAGCAAGTACCTGCGTCGTGCCGTCAGTCGATCCGTCGTTGACGACGATGATCTCGCGCGGGAGCGGCAGCGGAATCTGCAACAGGCGATCGATGACCTGCCGGACGGTTCTCGCCTCGTTGTAGACAGGAACGATTATGGAGAGCAAGTCTGGCAATGGGATCTGGCGCGGCTACCGCCGGCGCCGCGCGGGTGCGGGCGCAGGCGCGTACTCGACGATCACGTTGCTGATCACCGCAATCGGGCGCCCCGGCGCGGAGTAGTTCGCGGGCACCCCGTCGGCGCGCACCACCGACAGTTTCTCGCCAAGCAGGCTGACCTCGGTGACGCCGGCAGCGATCTCCACGGAGATCGCCTCTGAGCCGACCGGCCCGACGGCCTTGACACCACCTGGGCCGGCGCCCCCGCCGATGCGCTCCACAAGATCATCGAGCTTGCGGAACTCGCTGGCGACGACCGCGCGCGTCAACAGCGTGTTGTCGAGCGTCAGGACGCCGATCGAGGCCGTGTAGGACGCATAGGCCCGCTTCATTCGCACTTCTTCTTCCGAGTACGTGTGGCGATTGTGCAGATTGAACTTCAGCGTCACCGGCCCGCGCCGTGCGGGCAGCTTGATGATGATGCCCGCCTTGGGATCACGGCCGGTGAGGACATCGCAATACGCCAGCTTGCTCGTGATACCGGGTCCGAGCGGTGCGGGGCACATCAGGTCGGCCGGCGCTGTCGTCAGCTTTCTGGCGACAGGTGGAGCCGGCTTCACCGTCCCCGACCTCGTCTGCGCCTCGCCCTGCATGGGACTGCCCATCAGCAGAATGCTCACCACAGAGATCGCAGAGACAAGACCCTGAACTCTAGACTCTGGGCTTTGGACTCTGGACTTTGGACTCTGGGCTCTGGACCTAGTCATTGCCACAGGCCGCGACGGGATCCGAGGCGCGGAGCGCCGTACGCAGTTTGATCAGCTCGAGGAATTCCATGCGCGTGCGCGCGCTATCGCGGAACGCCCCCAACATGGAGCTGGTCACGCAGAACGAGTTCTGCTTCTCTACGCCGCGCATCGACATGCACAGGTGCGTCGCTTCCATGACCACGGCCACGCCGAGAGGGTTGATCTTCTCGCGAATCGTATCGGCGATTTGGCTGCTCAGCCGTTCCTGAATCTGCAAGCGGCGGCTGAAGATATCGACGAGCCTCGGGATCTTGCTGAGGCCGATGACCTTGGTTCTGGGGATGTACGCGACGTGGCATTTGCCAAAGAACGGCAGGAGATGGTGCTCGCAGAGGCTGTAGAAATCGATGTCCTTGACGATCACCATCTCGCTGTAGTCCACGGTGAACAGCGCGTCGTTGAGCGCCTCGTCAACGCTCGTCTCGTAGCCGCTCGTCAGAAATCTGAGGGCCTTTTCGACGCGCTTCGGCGTGTTGAGCAGGCCCTCGCGGCTCGGATCTTCTCCGAGCTCGACAAGGAGCTGCCGGATGAGTGGCTGCATTACGGGGGATTGTACAGGCTCGTTGCCGGGTCTACAAAGCAAGACCCGGCCTACGTCGCTGTGCTGTAGGGCGGGTCTTGGTTTGTAGACCCGCCGGCGGTAGGGGGGTCTTGCGTTGTAGACCCGCCGGCGTCGTCAGAACCGAACGCCGACCGAGAAGCGGAAGATTCGCGGCGAGGTGTAGGCGAAATGATTGAGCGCGCTTCCGAACACGGAGCCGGGAGTGGTGTTGACATCCCAGTTGACGCCTCTTACTGGCGTCGTCGTGAACGGATTGAACGGTTGCAGCGCTGGCGTATTCCGGCTTGTTCGCACAGCCTGGCCGATCGTCGTCAGATCGGTGGCACCGCCGTTGCCAAAGGCCGGAGCACCGCAGCCGCAGAGCTGAAAATCTCTGAAGATATTCAGCACCTCACCGTGAAAAAACAGCTCCGGTTGCGAGCGGCTGGCGCGGATCTTGTACGCGTAGTTGACTGACAGGTCCGTCCGGTAGGTCGTTTCGGTGCGGAAGGCATCTCGCGCCGTGTAGTAGTAGTCCACGAAGAAACCTGATGGCGCCTGGGTCACAAGATAGCCAGGGTTTGGGATTGACAACGCGGCGTTCACGCCTAGGGTTCCGGTCCCGACGGCGCCGTACGGCACGCCCGAGCCGACCTGCTGCAGCAGGCCGAAGGTCAGTGAGCCCGCACCCACCGGCATCGGCGACACATAGGTCGCCCAAATCCGGGCGCGATGGCGTTGGTCGACGGCCAGATCCCCTTCAGGCGCATTCCACGAAGGATCTTTGTATTCGGGAAACGCGTCCACTTGCGCGACCGACGGACCGGAGGCACTCGTCTCTCCGTCGAAATTTCCCCACGTGCGCGACAGCGTGTAATTGCCGCCGACATCCAATCCATCCGCAACGCGAAGGGTTGCCTGCGTCGTCAGGCCGGAGTATCGCCGCTTGACATGATTGGTGTTCTCGACGACGAAGAGGTCGTACTGCGTGCCGAGCTTGTCGAACGCCCGACCTGTCGTCAGATCGACTCGCTGACTGTAGAAATCGCGATAGGTGCGGAACGTCCCGTCAACTCGCACGGTGCCGCGCGTCCCGAGTTGGCGGCTGGTACCGACCGCGTACTCGTGTGCGCTAGGCGATTTCAACGGCGTGAGAATGCGAACGTTGACGCCCGGCACGAACGCCGCCACCGTCGGGCGAGTCCTCCCGCCGTTCCTCTCGAACCAGTCGAAGACCTGTTGAATAGCCACACCGCTCGGGACCAGCGCTCCGGCCGGATCCGGGTTGATAGCCGGACCCTGATAGAACCACGAATACAAAGACGCGTTGCCTGCGGCGGTCGTCGACGCCGCGACGTTGCTCGTCATCGGCATCACGTAGCGCGCGTAGCTCGCGCTCAACGCCCAGCGCCCATCACCCTTCGGATCCCAGATCGCCGAGAGCCGAGGGCTCCAGAGCGCATGGTTTGCGACGACGTCGCCTCCTCCATCCTGCCCCTGGTTCTTGTCCCAGCGCAGCCCGGCGTTGAAACTGAAATGGTTGTTCCAGCGCCAGCTGTCGTTGAAGAAGATCGAATGCATCCTCAGGTTCGACCCATTGGTCGTTACATTCTCTACCGGGGTGTACGTGATCACCGTAGAGTTCGGCAGAAATTGCGGAAACAGGGACGTTCCGTCACTGCCAAGGAGTGACGTCGTGCCCTGAATCCGCCAGTCGCTGCCGCTCTGGTAGGCGTTCTGAAAAATCTTGTCGTTGAAACGGTCGTAGCCGAACACCAGATGATGCGCACCGAACGCGCGTGTGGACAGAAAATACGAACCCTTCGCGATGACGTCGTCGTTATCGCGTTTCTCGTCTTCGCAGATGCCGCAGAACGTCGGGCTGAAGTACCGATTGTTCTTGGCGCCATCGATGAGCAGGGTGCCGTTGACGCGATCCCGCGTCGGGGCCCCGGTATCGAGGGTCAAGTGCCGGCGCGAATACTGCACCTCGATCGAGAAATTCGGCGAGACGAGGCCGCTGTATCTCAGCGACAGCAGATCGGACGGTTGACGCTGGGGGGCAAGGCTGGCCAGATCCATGACCCTGATAGTCGACGGACTGAAATTCGTCTGGACCTGATCGATGTTGATATAGGACGACTGCAGCGAGTGATTCGGGCGCGGCGTGTACGTCACTTTCCCTTCGTAGCGCTTTTCGTCGTTCGTCCGGATGTACGGGATGTTCGTCACGATGGTATTCAGCGATGTCTCTTCGTTTCTGATCCGGGTTGCGCCGAAGAACCACAGGCGCTCTTTCAGCACCGGCCCCCCGAACGTCGCTTCGTACATCGGATTGGTCGCCGGCTCGGGGGCGGCAGTATTGCGCTTGGGATCGTTGGCGGCTGGCGTGAGCGAACGCCAATAGTCGTTGGCAAATGACGTGCGGAACGAGCCGCTGAAAATATTGCCGCCCGACTTTGTGACAGCACTAACCATGCCCCCTTCGAACCGTCCGAATTCGGCGGAGACGCCGGCTGTCGCAACCGTCACCTCCTGAATGGCATCCTCGATGTAGAGCGGGTACGGAGACCCGCGCAGGTTCTCGACGATGACCGCGCCGTTGAGCGTGTAGAGGTTTTCGTAGGATTGCGCGCCGGCGATCGAAAACGCGCCTCTGGGACCAGTCGCGTGAACCGAGGGCGCCATCAGCAACGCCGCATCGATTGTGCGGTTCGAGGGCAGCGTGGCCATGAGATCTTGCGTGAAATTGGTAGCCACCCTCGCGGTGGCGACGGACGGTTGCGCCTGGCCAACGACGGTGACGTCGACGCTCAGCGTCGCCAGCGGCAGCGTGACGTCGACGACCGCGTTCTGCGTGCCCGCAACTGTCAGCGTGCGCTGCACCGGCTGAAAACTGCTGAGCTCGAACAGCAGCGTGTACGCGCCGGGAGGAAGAAGCGCGACGTGATACACGCCACTGTCCGAGCTCACGGTCGAGCGCACACCTTGCAGGTTTGGCGAGGTCAGCGAAATGGCCACGCCCGGCAGAGGCTGCCCATCAGGGGAAACCACCCTCCCCGCAATGCTGGCCGTCGGAGCCTGCGCCAACGCTGACTCATGAAAGGGGACTGAGATACCGGCCGCCAGCAGCACCACCACGAAACATCGCTTTGACATGCCGATCAGTGTTATCGGATTTCTGGCTGCTCAGCTGTAACTCCAACCGCCTTCCAGTTCAAACGCTTGCAGGCGACCGGCGTGTCAGAAAAATTCCTACATCGGAAAATTGGATCCGCTGCTCGGTTTTGTTGAATCCCTCCGCAATTTGACCGGCTTACCCCTTGAAATTGCCAGCATTTTGCTAGACTGGATCTTTGATCGCTTTGGCATCTTTCTGGTTAGTTGATCAATCACGGCCAATTTATTAAGGAGGGGCTATGAAGACAAGACGACGCGAACGAGCTCATGCAGTGCCGTTGCTACTGTGCGTCATGTTGTCGCTCGGCGTTCTGCTCGGGCCCGGGCAAAGTGCGCTGGCTCAGGAACGCACAACCGGCTCGCTGACCGGCGAGTTGACCGACGCAAGCGGTGCGGTCCTGCCGGGTGTGACGGTGGCAGTCACTAACAAGGCGACCGGCCGGGTCATGTCAACCCTCACCGACGGAAACGGACGGTACCGGGTGGAAGTGGATCCAGGCCCATACACCGTACGGTACGAGCTCCGCGGTTTTGCACGACAAGAAACCACTGAGGTGCTCGTCGAGTCGGGTAAGACGCTCACCCTTGATGCAGCACTGAAAGTGGGCAACGTCTCCGAGGCGGTTCAGGTCACCGGGGAACAGACGCCACTGATCGACGTTCGCGGCACGATGGTCAGCCACAACATGCAGGCGGACGAATTCGACAGACTTCCGAAGACGCGCAGCTATCAGTCGATCGCCATGAGCGCGCCGAAGGTCAATCAGGGTGAGATCGAAGGCGGCATCCAGATCAACGGCGCCAGCGGTGCCGAAAATCTCTACACCGTTGATGGCGTCATCACCAACAGCTTGATCAACGGTAGCTTCCGTCAGGCGACGGTCTTCGAGTATCTCCAGGAAGTCCAGGTGAAGACGACCGGTATCTCCGCGGAGTACGGCGGCGCGCTCGGTGGGGTCATCAGCGCGGTAACGAAGTCGGGCGGTAACTCCGTCCATGGTGAAGGCCACTGGTACTTCGACGGCAGCCCTCTCAGCGCCGCGCCTCCGAACCGTCTGATTCTCGATCCTGTCGGGTTGATGACGACCAAGTACGTACAGGAATCAAAGCCCGACGACTACCGCAATGAGGTCGGCGGGTCGATCGGCGGCCCGATCGTCCGCGATCACCTGTGGTATTTCGGTTCGTATTCACCAAGGTTTGCACGCCGAACGAATCCCTATCTGTTCAGCGCTGGCACGGTGGAAGGATCCATCAAGCGCAGCCAAGACATCACGCAGCTCTTCGGCAAGGCCAGCTATGGCAGCCGGCGCTTTAATGCCTATGGAACCATCCTCTATACGCCGACCGAGCAAACCGGCATCCCGCCGGCCTACAACGGGTTCGGGTCCAACTGGGTAAACTCGACGCTCGCGAGCAACGAGTCGCGGCGAACCCAGGGCTACAAGAACGACATTCTCAACACGACCGAAGCCGTCGACGTCGTCGTCGGCAGTTCAGGACTTCTGACGGTCAAGGGTGGGTTCTTCCGGGACAAATACGAAGACATCGGCGTTCCGACGACGACGAGCTGGCAGTACATCGGCGGACCGTGCTGTCCCGATGGCGTGCCTTCGAGTGTCGTGCGGGGGGCAGAAACCACGCAAAATACGCCGCCGGTCCAGATCAACGTCTTCGACCAGACGCAGCGTGAATTTATTAATGCCGACTACAGCCAGAACTTCCGGGCTGGCGGCTTCCACAACATCAAGGGTGGCGTCAGTTTCAGCCACACCGTCAATGACGTGCGAAAGGCCTATCCCGGCGGGCGCATCCAGGTGTTCTGGGATCAGTCGGCGAGCTTGCCGAACGGTGCGACTCCTCGCGGCAAATACGGGTACTACGTTGCGGAGGACATCGGTACGATCGGAACCGCGGGCGCAAACCTGATCGGACTCTACGTGCAGGATCAGTGGCAGATCTCCGACCGGGTCACGCTGAATATCGGCGTTCGAACAGAGGATGAAAAGCTGCCGACCTTCCGGCCGGACATCCTGCCCTATGCATTCCAGTTCAGCCCAAAGGACAAGCTGGCGCCGCGGTTGTCGGTCGCCTACGACGTGTACGGCGACGGCCGCGCCAAGCTCTATGGAGCCTGGGGGCGATATTTTGACTTCACAAAATACGACCTGGCCCGCGGCTCATTCGGCGGTGACACCTGGAAAACGTTCTATCGCGCGATTGATGACGCCAACGTGACGGCCTTCCAATCGGCGTCCATCAGGGCCGACGGGACGTGCGATTGCCCAGGGACCGACATCTGGCAGGTCCCGGGCTCTTTCAGAGATCAGCGCATTCCGGACTTCGAGGGTCTGGATCCGGACATCAAGCCGATGTCGCAGGACAGCTTCAATGCGGGATTCGACTATCAGATCGGACCGCGAAGCGTGGTGGGCATTCACTACGTCCACAACAAACTGAACAGAACGATCGAAGATATCGGCACGCTCGTGGACGGCAACGAAGTGTACATCTACGGCAATCCTGGTGAAGGCCGCGCCGTTGCGGCAAATATCAGCGGATTGACTGCGCCGTTTGTCATTCCGAAAGCAAAACGGGACTACGACGCTGTGGATGTCACCTGGGAGCGGCGGTTCTCCAACCGCTGGTTCGCGAGCGCGAGCTATACGTGGAGCCGTCTGTCCGGCAACTACCCGGGTCTCGCTAACTCCGATGAGATCCGGACGCCGGCAAGCGGTTTCAGCTTCACCAGCGATCAGCTGCCAGCCGGCACGATTGCGCGGGCTGGAGGCAATGCGACGCGGGCATGGGACCTCGACGAGCTGATGTTCGATTCCCGCGGGGATCTCGATGTGATCGGGCTGCTCCCGACCGATCGCACCCACGTCGGGAAGTTGTCCGGCGCCTACGTGCTGGACTTTGGAACGACGCTGGGCCTCATGCAGTACGTCGGCAGCGGCACCCCGCTATCAACGGTTGTGCACACCAGCAACCGCACGGACCCGCTGGTCAATGGGCGCGGCGATATGGGACGCACGCCGACCTTGTCGCGCACCGACCTGTTGATCGCTCACGACGTGCGCATGGGCGGCCGTTCGCTGAGAGCGGAGTTGAACGTTCTGAATCTGTTCAACCAGAAGACGGCGCGGCATCGATACACGTGGCTCAACCGCGGGTTCGGGCGCGCAGGTTCCCGTTTGAATCTCTCGAGCGTTGACCTCGCAAAAGGCTATGACTACGCCGCAAGGCTCGCGCTTACCCCCGACGGCCTTGGGCCTCTCGGCTACAGAGACCCGCGTTATGACCAAGACGATCTGTTCAGCGACGGTCTGACAGGTCAGTTCACGTTGAAGTTCATCTTCTAGGTTCGGGCTTTTCGCAGACTTGGGGGGGAGCGATGCGCTCCCCCTTTCGTTGTACGGGGCCCGCAGGATGTCAGGAGATCAGCTCGGTCCTGCGCCACTCGGGATCGTTGAGCAGCGCCTCGTATTCATTCTGAAAGATGCGCTGCCGGGGATATTTGCAGGCGAGCACGAACAACTGCTTCTCTTCGTGCCAGTCCGCTCGGACGACCGTGCACGCGAACGCCAGGTCCGATCCGGCGGTCAGCTGCACTGTCGAGCCGGGTGGAGGAAACGCCGGCACCTGAATGGTCTTTCTGAACCTGACGTGGGTGTTGTCTACCCGCCCGGCGGTATCAAGCTCCTTGTTCATCGTCAGTGTGGGAATCCGCAGCTCGATCTCGACATTCATTACCATCGTGTCAACGCTTGCTCCAGGACATATGCCGTATTGTACAGGCTCCGAACGGGCAATCTCACGTTTATGCACCATCGCCTAAAAACCAGAACACCCGGTTGACCCCCGTCCGCGGCAGCGGCTCCCTGTTCATCCGCATCTCGATCAGCGTCGTCGTATAGGGAAAGAAGAACTGCACCTCCTGGCTGCCGATCGTCTCGTCGAATTCCACGACAGAGTGCCACTTGTTCTCGTCTACACCCTGAGCAGCGAGCTCCGGCGAGGAGCAGTAACCGTGATACCCGACCAGCTCCGTGCCCGAGCTCGCTATCACACGCACCGCGAGCCCTTTCAGCTTCTCCGGCTGCAGCTTGTCGAGATCTACATGGAAGCAGCGGTAACTGCGGTTGTCTCGATACGCGTGGACGTCGAGATCGAACGCGTCGAGCCGCTTGAACGATTTGTTGGTGATGGTGCCGACGTCAACGAAGTAGTCGGCGATGCCGTCGCCCCGCTCGTCGGCGGCGTGGACGATGAACTGCTGCCAGCGACGCGCCTTCGACGCTTTCAGCGCGGCATCGCTGGCCGCGCGATGCTTCCTACCCCAGGCCTCGAACTCGGCGCCCGACGATACCTCGAGCGCCTCGACCACCTGTCGCACGAGCTCCTCGGTCGGACTCTGGAGAATGCTGCCGTGATTGACCCCGGGCACGAACACCAGCGGCACCGCCGCGTTCTTCCACGGCTCGATCGTGATGCGCTGTCTGCGCGTGGGCTCGACGGTGAGATCCATCCGGATCTTCCGGCTGTTGAAACCGACGCCCGACCAGCGCACCGTGCCGTCGGTGCCAGGCTCGGTGATCGTCCGCTTGAGCCAGCCGTAATCCTTGAGGCCGACGAAGATGAAGGGGTACGGTGTTGACGAGCTGCGCCCGTACGCGGGAGGGTCGGCGAGAAAATCGCGGTGCGCAAGATCCCAGGTGTACGAGCTCCCGAGCTCGAGCCCCGCCAGCACGAGATCGCCGGCCTCCATGAAATCTGGCCCGGGCTGCTTGCCACCCTTGAAGATCGCCCCCAGCCAGCTGCGCCCCTTGTGCGCCATGGGGCTGCCATAGGTGGCGGGCGCAAGGCCGATGAGATGCTTCAGCCGCTGCTGGCGCTCCTGCGCAACCTCGGGACGATCGGCCGTGCCAATCGTCCCAGCCAGCCACTCGCGGACGACGAGCATGCCGGTCGAGTGGACGATGGCATCGAACGGCTCGTCTTTGCTCAGCTTCGACAGCCGCAGGGCACGATCGAACCCTTCGGCGATGTCCTTGATGGTAATTTCGTTGCTCAGCGAAACGTAGTGGCCGAGGTGGATGGTGGTGGCGTCGTAGCCGTGCGCCGCGAGCGCGTCACGCCACGCGTGGAAGCTCGGACCTTTGTCGCTGTAGCCGTGGACGAGAACGATCGGTCGCTTCGGCATCTTCTCTACGGGCCCGGTGCCGCGGAGACTTCCTTGAACTCGGCTGCCGCGTTGGCCTTGATGTGGCCAAGTATGTCGTCAACATGCACGGCCTGATTGACCGGATCGCGGACGCCCGGGTGGAAACCGAAGTGATGCAACCCGACAACGCGGCCCGTATCCCAGTTCAACACGGGCGAGCCCGAACTGCCGCCGAGCGTGTCGCACGTGTGCCCGAAATCGGTCTGACTCGCGGGCTGGACACCAGCCAGCCGCTCTCCGCTCAACCCGCAGTCGGCAATGGACACCTGCTTAGGCAGGCCGCTGGGGTGCTGAATGATGAACAGCGGCGCTGTGTTGGCAATATCAAGTTGTCGTACGGCCGGGTCTGACGGCGGCCTGAAAAACAGTCGTCCGGTCGAAGGCGGCCCGGCGGCCACGAGCTTGAGCAACGAATAGTCGAGCCCCTTGTTCGAAACCACGAGCGATTCGACGCGCACGCGGGTCGGATTGCTGCCGGCCGAGTCGTAGTTGAAATCGGCGATGGCCGTCTGCGCTTCGACGTTGTTGCTGATGCAGTGCTCGTTGGTCATCATCAGCCGCACGCCGACCATGAAGCCGGTACACGTCGCCTGCCCTTGTCCCTCGATCATGAACCGGAGCCTGGCGATGGCCTGACGATGACGTCTGGCCCGCAGAGGTGCCTCGAAGATCGGCAGACGCTGATCCTTTCCGTGAATCGCCTGCTCGACCGTCGGCATCACCGGGAACGCATACCGCCTTACCGCGACGGCTGGGGCGTTGCCTTGCGCGCCTCTCACCATTTCGACACGCGCGGTGCCGGCCTCGATGGCGTCCGTCCACACGGTCCGCGGTACGCTCGACGCCTGCCCGGTTAACCGCTCGATCTCAGTGCCGTTGGTCTGGAGGATCCGCAGCACCCAATCGGTCGTCGCTCCGCCGGCCACTTCGACGAACAGCCGTATGGCGGTCACCGCCGGCGTAGGGCTGAGGTCTCTCGTCCACGCAACTCCTGGCGCGCCGGTGCTTGCCGGCTCGGTCAGCAACGCGGCGGTATTGATCCGCATGTCGACGGCCAGCACCCGTTCTCTGGGGATCTGAAGCTCCGGTGCTTGGGTTGCCACGGTGCGCGGGCACAGGATGCCGACGGCCGCTGCGATCAGCAGGACGGCGCGTTTAGAACTTGATCGGTCCAACATAGTCGTCAAACTCCGCGAGATCTCCCTCGATGGGTTCACCGGTCGGCTGTCCGTCCTCGCCGAGATTTCGAAACGAAAACTTCCACTCTCCGCTGGGTACTTTGACTCTCTCGAAGTGCAGCACCTCTTGGGCGTCGGCGTACGCCAGGATGAAACGCGCTTGATTGGCGGGGTCCCGCAACAACCGGCGGACCTTTCCCACCGTCAACGGCAGCTTGTCGCCGTTTCTGGCGAGGATAAACCCGATGTCCTGCCCCTCGTTTTCAAGACTGACCACTTTTACCGGTCCGCTGCCCATTCGTGTCACCGCGAAATCGAGATGCGAAACCGCACGCTCCACGTTCAGCCGTCTGGCCCATTCGGGCAGCGTGCGGTCGAAATCGGCGGTGGCGAGGATGCGCTGCTTGATGAGCGACGGTTTGTCTACTCCGGCCGCCGACAGCGCTGCAGCCGTCACCGTGACAAGCGGTGTAGCAAAGGATGTGCCTTCGACCATGACGTACCCGTTGTCCCGACCGGCGGCGAAGAATCCACCGGCCGGCGCGAGGATCTGGACATGCTTTCCGGTGTTCGATGCCGCGTGGATCGTTTTACCGTCGAGGTTCGTGCCGCCGACAACGATCAAGTTCTTGTACTGGTTCCCCCAGCACGCCGGATACTGCTTCAGCGTTGGCGCGCAGAGATCGCGTCCATCATTGCCGGCCGAGACGACAAAGGTGGCCAGCTCCTCATTTGTTTCGATGGCGGCCAGCAGGCCGCTCGATTCCCCTCTGAGCATTTTGAGACTGAGGTTGAAAACGCTAGCGTTCGTGTCGATCATCGTCCGCTCGATGTCCTGCGACAGACCGGGATCCTCGTTATGCAGAGGCACGATCTGGACACGATCGAGCAGCGGATCCGCCGCAAAGGGCCGCTTTCTGGCAGCGATCAACGAGATGACAGCCGTGGCGTGATCTTCCTCCTTGTACTTGCGCCATTGGACCGGCTCGACACCGGGATTCTGCGGCGAAGGCTGCGCAGGGGGACTGGCTGGTTCGCCACTCAGGGCTCTGAACACCGGAAAATTTGGGTCCGAGAAATCGAGATGGCGCCGGTCTGGGTTCTCCTCGGCGACACCGATGGTGACCGGCTTCTGCCCGAGTGGTAGCGCGTAATTGATGGTCGACAGAAGTTTCTTGAATGCCTCTCGGGCCGCGATGCAGTCCGGATCGTCAGGGTGCGCAGCCGGCTGCGCCGCCGCCTTCGCCGCCGCCATTCGCTCCAGAGGTATGAGGCGAATGCTGTCCTGCAGAGAGTCCGTGAGCCTTCGGAGCTCGCTGTCTCCGCGTTGGAGCTCTGTGACATCGAACGCGGCCAGATAGCGAATCTCCTCGCGCGGAACGCGAAACGCGCCTTCTCGCAGCTCGCGGATCGAGCCGCCCCCTGTGTATCCGTTCGTTTCGCGCAGGTGACTTTCGGTTGTATACGACTCGAACTGGCTGCTCCGAACCTGTTCGGCGACGACCTCCCCGAGGGTTTTCGACCCATCCAGCGTGACGCGCGAGATGGTGATCGCTCGCTCTGTGTAAAGACCGGGTAAGACAATTCGCGAGCCACTGGCCACGTCGCGGGGAGCACCGGCGGCGCAGAGAGGGGCATTCATCAAACAAAATACCTGAGGCGAGATACCCTCGGCACGCAGCATGTCGGTCAGCGGCGCGTTGACTTCAGTCGTTCGGACGGGCAAAGACTTCCGGCGCGCGAGGTACTCGTGAATCCGCGCCAGCGCTTCATCTGGCTTGGCAAAGACGCGAATCTCCGCCGGGATCTGTCTCGGCCAGCGCATGAGCCGCCCGGACCGTCCTTCGAGGGCCAATATCTCGACGTAATTGAGTACGAGCCGCGTGGGCTCGAACCGATCCAGTCCGGGAAGCTCGAGACGCACGGCCCTGGAGTCGTGCACGGCTGCGGCGAAAATCTGCCTCTCTCGGCCTTCGATGACATACACGATCCCGTTGAAAGCGGCGGGCGAAATCGGATGCTCGACTCCGGGATATCCTTCGTGTTTCAGCGTGTTCGGGCGCTGACTGGGATCTTGAAGCTTCGAGAAAATCGGTCCGGTGTCGCCATCCCGCTTCTGCATCGCCGAGATCTTTGGCCCGCTCTCGGCGTCAAGTGAAGTGAGATGCTGGATAGAGCCGGTGAACGGATCGGCGAGCAGCAACTCTCCTGGCCATCCGCCCATCGAGGTAAAACGGCTGAGTTGGTACTCGCCAGGGATCCGCTTGAGGAACGCGCGACTGCCCTCGATGTTGATCGCAAACAGCGACCGCGCCTCGTCATCCGCGACCACCAACATCCCGGCGTTCACGATCTCCCCGGGCCTCACCAGCGGTGCGCCGATGTGCACGGCCACAGCCGGAGCGTCACGCTTTCGGAGGTCGAACATGTAGAGCGCCCGCTGACGTCTGTCCGTCAAATACATGCGCTCGCCAAACAGGGCAAGTCCGGCGAGCTCCGTGTCGGGGATTCGTGTCACGGTTTCCCACGCGCCCCCGTCGCCGGCTCGCTTGGTTCCCAGCACCGTTTGACCGTCGCCGCCGATGGCAAACACCCAGTTCGCGTCAACGACGATGGGCGAATCCGGCCGCGGACGAAAGGCGTTGGGTTGCGCGTACGCCTGATTCGCAAGCACACAGAGGAGCCAGCCGATGCCGAGACGAGCGTGAGCCTTCATGTTTCCCATCCTTTGATTACCTACTGCGCCGATGCAATTTCGTAGGCGTCCCAGATCAATCCGAAGACGTTCGGCTTTGCGAGATCCGAATGTCCCAGGATCACGCTGCTGGCATTCACGTTGACCAGCGCCGTCTTGGACAGATCGAGCTCGCGCAGCGCTTGAGTGGACAGATCGATGGTCTGCACGACCGGGCCGCGGATCCCCGCCGCTCCGAGGCTCCCGAAGCGCGCAACGCGGGAGGCTTCGACGACATCGTTCACCAGCGCGACGCCTGCGGGATACAACAGCCGATTCGCCAGATCGGCATTCGAGTGCGTGACGACGAGCGCCCCCGCAATCAGCTTGTTGGCGACAACCGGCAAGTAGAGGCCGGGGCGCGACGTCGAGACGCCCAACGCCGCGATCTGCGGTACCGAGGAGAACGCAAACTGCGAGAACGCGCCTTGCAGAATGACGACGGAATCGGCGCGGTTGTGCGCGTCGGCTCTGTGACCGGTCAGCGAAGCCGAGAGCAGCTTGCCACCGAAGCTGTGCCCGATCATGTGCACGCGCAAACGAGCTCTCTCGCGCATCGGCTGCAGCTGCCTGATGATGTGGTACAGACCTTGGCTTCCCACCACCCCGGCACGCCGCTTCATCGTCCAGAACGTGAAGGCATTCGCAAAGTTGAGCCACTTGGGCGCCGATAGCCCCGCCTCCGCACGAGCCTCCGGGCGCGCCTCCCAGCGCTGCACCACTTCGGCGGCAGAACCGGCGAACAGCTCCTGCTCGGGTCCTTCGTTTACACCTTCGACGTCCACGAGGGTCTGCCACCGCTGAAGAATCGCGACGATCTCCTGCGACGCTGCCGCAGCGAGGTTCGCGTTCTGGTTCTGCTCGAACAGCGCGTTCAGCCGAGCCACCTCTGCGGCGAACTCAGGCCGCGTGGAAGCCTCGGGAAATGCAGCGGACGCCCATGCTCGGACTTTCTCCGCCGTGACTCCACCGGTCGGCGAGAGCTCCGTCCGGCGGCCGACCTCGCGCACGTCGCAATCGCTCGGCTCGAGAGGAAATACCGCGGACGGCCAATAGATAGCCACGAAGACCGGCTTGAACCTGTCCGCCGTCAAGTAGGACGGCTGATGCTTGCGGAGGCCGCCGAGCATCCGGCGGTAGAAGCAGTCCGCGGTGGCCGAATCGTTCCACCAGCCATGACTCACGACGAACACATCAGTCGCTTTCGCCGCTCGCTGCACGAGCTCCTGAGCCTGCGCGACACTCTCGGGCAGCAGCCTGCCCTTCGCGTCGAAGCGCAGCCGAATATCAGGGTCCAGGACCGCGGCTTCCGTAGCGCCTCCGGCCACAGCAGGCTGCTCGGCATCGCCGGAGCCCCCCTTCTTACCGGCATTGTCTTTTTTAGGGGTAGGCGTGGAAGGCGTTTCAGGCGTCACGGGCGTTTCAGGCGTTTCGGGCTTCGCCTCCTTGAATGGATTGCTGGCGAACCGAAAGGTCACTCCGACCATCGGAGCTGGCCTGAACACCCGGCGGTGCAGCTGCTCCTCCGTGAGGTCCTCGCCGATCTCCTCATTCACGGTGTATCGGCCGTGCAATCGCTGCTGGGCGGCCACTGCCACGCCGGCGATAAAGGAAATGTTCTGGTTGTACGTAACAGAGAGGCCGCCAAAAAAAGCCGGAGAGTCGTCGGAGAGGCCAAAGCCGGCCGTAGGACTCCACGCCAGGTTCCTGTGGCGCTGTTTCGACGAAAGCCAGCTGAAGAAGATCGACGGGACGGGACGCAGGCCGCGCGCCTCCTGCTCCGCGGTGATCGTGAACTTGTCCCCTGCGCCCTTCGCGAAAAAGCGCTGGTCATCTTCGACGACAAACGACACGCCGTACGTCGTGAACCACTCCCCTCTCGGTTCGGTTTCAAAGATGAACGTCCACGACGGGCCTTCGCCTTCTGACACGCGGCGCGTGATGGAGACGGTAATCTTCTCGCCGGCCCTGACGGGTGTCGAGAACATCTTCGTGGTCGCCGCGGACGCGTCCTTGGCATCTGCGACCACACCAACGTCGGTACACAGGTTTTGCCCCAGCAGCATGTCAACCGCCATCTTGCGCGCCGATACCTGCGATTCGGCTGTCGCCTCTGACAATGCGGTCACGGCTGTTCTCAACGTGTCGCACGGCGTCGGCACATTGTTTTCGGTCCGAGGGCCAAGCAGCGACTTGAGCGATGGGATGGAGTCGGTTGACAGCAACGCGATGGGAATCGACTCGCGTTTGACGACCGTGTCGTACCGCGCGTGTATCAGGCGGTTCTCGATCTGCAGCGTCAGCGTTCCAGGCTCGATCGGCCGGGAGAGATCCCCCGTTCCGCCGAGATCGATGCGGATTTGGCCGGCTGCAACCGCTGGGAACGCCCAGGTAAGAAGCAGGATGCCAACGTGGAGCCCGAGCGCTCTGAGGGTGTTCCAACTCACATTCATATGACCCCTGCGTGTTTTTGAAGGTGGATGCGCGCGTTGATTTTTGCGGCGCGGCCCGAATATCTTGCGCTGGCCCCAGCCACTGGTCAAGTCGGTGTTTGGCCTACAACCGACTCAATTCGCCGTGGTAACGTTTATCCCCAATGGACGCCTTTTTCACCGCCGACGGCCTTATCGCGCTGTTCACGCTGACCTTTCTGGAAGTCGTGTTGGGCGTGGACAACGTCATCTTCATTTCGATCCTCACCGGCAGGCTGCCCAAGGAACAACAGCAGAAAGGCCGCACGATCGGCCTGGCCGGTGCGATGGGGATGCGCATTCTCCTACTGCTGTCGCTGACCTGGATCATGCGGCTCACGCAGCCGCTGTTTGCGGCCTTCGGCCACGGCTTCTCCGGGCGCGACCTCATCCTTATCAGCGGCGGCCTCTTTCTGCTGTGGAAAGCCACCATGGAGATTCACGAGCGGCTGGAGGGAGAGGAAGAGCATGGCTCGACGAAGGTGCGACCGTCGTTCGGCGCCGTTATCGGGCAGATCATGCTGCTCGACATCATCTTCTCGCTCGATTCGGTGATTACCGCAGTGGGAATGGCCAGCGACATCTCCATCATGATCGCAGCCGTCGTCATCGCCGTCGCGATCATGATGTTCTCCGCCAGGCCGATTGGCGATTTTGTGTCGCGCCACCCGACCGTGAAGGTGCTGGCGTTGTCGTTCCTACTGATGATCGGCCTGACGCTTGTCGCCGACGGTGTCGGCTTCCACATTCCGAAGGGTTACATCTACTTCGCGATGGGCTTCTCGATTTTCGTGGAGACGATCAACCTGCGGGTGCGGCCGGCGCTCAACAAGCCGGTCAAGTTGCACGAGAAGTACTGATTGACTTGGTACGCGCTGCTTCGGGTGGTCCACAGCTATTGGCGCTGGGCGGTGCTGCTGACCGCTGCGATTGTGCTGGTGCGCTCAGTAATTGGCGCCCTCAAGCATGCTGACTGGACGCACGCGGACGCTCGAGCGGCGCGCTTCTTCAGCACGGCGCTCGACATCCAGTTCACGGTGGGCATGATTCTGTACTTTGGCTTCAGCCCTTTCTTTTCAGCCGTCTATCATTCGTTCGCAGAATCGATGAAGGACCCGGGATCGCGCTTCTTCGGCATCGAACATCAGGTTGCGATGTTCATCGCAACCGCAGTCGCGCACATCGGCATGGATCGCTCGAAGCGCGCGGCGTCGGGTCCGGCATGCCATCGTGCCATGCAGGTCACGATGATCGTGTTCTTCGCGATCGTGCTATGGGCGATTCCATGGCCGTCTCGGCCGTACGGACGGCCGCTGTTCCGCACGACATGGTGACTTCGTAGTCCAAAGTCCAGAGTCCAGAGTCCAGAGTCTAGAGCGCAGACACCGAAGCGTCGCGATCGAGTAACAGCAGCGTCGATTGAGAGCGGCGCAGCAGTTCTGCCAGCGGCGTCACCCCGTCCTTTGCGAGCCCATCTCTAATCGCCGCCGCCTTCGATCGCCCAAGCGCAGCGATCACCACACGCCTGGCACCTGAGAGCACAGGCATTGTGAGCGTGAGGCGCCGGGAAGGCGGCTTTGGGGAATCGTAGACGGCGACGACGAGTTGCCCGCCTTCGCCAAGGCTACGGCGGGCAAAAATTGATGCAACGTGGCCGTCTTCACCGACGCCGAGGAGCGCCAGGTCGAGGCAAGGAGGATTTCCTGCGACAACGCGCAGCTCGTCAGAGGCGATCTGCGCAGCCCTGTCGAGGTCGCCATCCTCGCCGCGCATGCGATGGATGCGCGAGGCAGGCACCCGCGCCGGTATCAACCAGAGCGTTGCCGCGAGCGCGTAGTTCGACTCAGGATCGTCGGGTGGAACCGCACGTTCGTCGATCCAGAAAAAATCTGTCAGGGTCCAGTCAACAGCAGCGTGCGCCAGCGCCGGAAAAAACGTCTGCGCAACCGAACCACCGGTCAGCGCGATGACAAAGCGGCCGCGAGCCGCAATCGCCTCGCGCGCGCCGCTCTCGAGCTCTGCGGCGAGCCGCTGCTGAAGCCCGGCAAGCTCATCGATGACGATCTGCGGGCCTCCCTCTTCCCTCATCCCTCTTCCCTCATCCCTGAGATGCGAAAAGCCCCCACCTACCCCCATCCGCCTCCGACGAGATTCTCGCCTTCGGGCGGACCGAGGCTACCGCAGTCGTACGTGAATACCGGGTTCGGCAGATCGAGGACCGGATTGACGATGGCCCATGCGGCCTCGACGGAATCCTGCCGGGCGAACAAGGTCGTGTCACCCGCCATCGCGTCGTTGATGAGCCGCTCGTAGGGATCGAGCCGGCCTCCACCCTGATTCTCCATCACCGCCAGCTCGACCTGCTCGCCGAACATGCCTTCGCCGGGGCGCTTCGCGCGCGCGCCAATCGCAATGCTCACCTTCGGCGACAAGGTGAAGCGCACGTGGTTGCCTTCGATCAGGCCCTGCTCGGCGAACACCACACCTGGGGCCGGCTTCAGTTTGACGAGTACCTCCGTGCGCGTCCCGCTCAGGCACTTTCCCGCCATCACGTGAAACGGCACGCCCTGCCATCGCCACGAGTCGACGTACAGGTGCAACGCCGCATAGGTCGGCACGTTCGATGTCTTGCTGACGCCCTGCTGATCGCGGTAGCCGGCGAACTGTCCGAGCACGATCTCGGCGGGCGACAGGGGGCGTATCGTGCGCAGCACCTTGGCCTGCTCGTCGCGAAGTGCTTCGCGCCACGCCGAAGACGGAGGCTCCATTGCGAGGTACCCGACGATCTGCAGCAGGTGATTTTGCACGACGTCGCGAATGACGCCGGCCTCCTCGTAGAACGCGCCGCGCCCCTCGACGCCGAACGACTCGGCCATCGAGATGTGCACGCTCTCGACGAAATGCCGGTTCCAGATTGGCTCGAGAAAGACGTTGGCGAACCGGAAATACAGGATGTTCTGCACGGCCTCTTTGCCGAGGTAATGATCGATGCGGAAGATCGATTCTTCCTGGAATGCGCGGTGCAGGGTCGTGTTGAGCGCGCGGGCCGATTCGAGATCGCGCCCGAACGGTTTCTCGATGACGACACGCGCACCGGTCGTGCATCCGGCGCGCAGCAGATGCTCGACGGTGACCGGAAACGCACTGGGAGGAATCGCGAGGTAGAAGAGCGGCCGCTTCGCATCGCCGAGCGCCTGCCGGATTCTGTTGAACGTCTCGAGATCGGCGAAGTCGCCTGATACGTAGCGCAGCAGCGACGCGAGCTTCGCAAACTCAGGCTCGTTGAGCTTTTTGGCTTCTGCGAGGCTCCGGCGGGCGCGCTCGACCAGCTCCGGCAGCGTCATCGGGTGGCGGCCGACGCCGACAATCGGCACACTCAGGCGGCCGCGCGTGACGAGCGATTGCAGAGCCGGGAAAATTTTCTTGAACGCGAGATCGCCGGTGACACCGAAGACCACGAGGGCATCAGAAATCGGACTGGCGATGTTGTTCACGGGGCGATGCTAGCACGCTCCATGCGCAGAGACCGCTGCGCTATACTCGATCCATTGCCGCACCAGACTCCGTGTCCAGAATGTAAGTCGGTCGCATTCGTACGGATGGAGCGCGTCATTACGGGTGCCGCGGTCAGCAAGTCGTACTACTGCGGACACTGCGATCATGAATGGCACGTGACAGATTCCGTTGCCGCGGCAACGGCCACACCGACGCGGAACGAGCCCACTCGCTTAGCTCGCTCCGGCCCACGCACCCGTCGCTTCGGTCCCAATCGCTAGACCTTTCCACGCCGCTCAACGCTGAGACTGCGTGGGCTTGCCTTTGACATGTGGAGCACATGCAAATACCATAATTGCATGTCTCGCATGATTCAACTTCGCAACGTGCCTGACGGGCTTCACCGTACCTTGAAGGCTCGGGCTGCGATGGCCGGCATGTCGCTGTCCGACTATCTCCTGGCCGAGATCAGACATGTGGCTGAGCGGCCGACGCTCGACGAGCTACGCGAGCGTCTGCATCGACGTGACCGCGTTACATCGCCGCTGACAGCCGCGCGAGCGGTGCGTGCCGAGCGCGAAGCCCGGTGATCGTGCTCGATGCGTCGGCGGCCATCGAATGGCTGCTGCAAACCGCGACCGGTGGCAGGGTCGAGGCTCGACTCTTCTCGCGCAGGGTGACCCTACACGCGCCGCATCTGCTGGACCTTGAGATTGCGCAGGTGCTAAGGCGCTACGTATCGTCAGGAATTGTCACAGCCTCACGTGGTCGTCAAGCATTGGAGGACCTGCTCGATTTGCCTCTTGCGCGGTACCCGCACGAACTGCTGCTAGAACGCATCTGGGAACTTCGGAACAATCTGACGGCGTACGATGCCGCGTACCTGGCGTTGGCTGAGGTGCTCGACGCGCCGCTCATCACCTGCGATGGAAAGATGGCGGCGGCCTCGGGGCATCATGCTGTCGTCGAGGTCGTGTCGATCGACCCTAACCCGCCGATTTAAGGAGTAGTCAGCGCACCAAATTTCGACCGGCGCCGCTGATACGTCCGGGGCCGAGTGGAGCGTTCGCGGTTGCGCATTTCAATGGTGGCGAAACCTTGAGCGACCAGGTACTCAGCGAGACCGCCCGGGATGTCATAGGCCGCCCCTGCGTGGTAGTAACGTAGAGACATCCCGTCGACAGCGCCTGTGGGGTCGCGGATGATCCGCACCTTCATGCCCTATGAAGCAGCAAGTACGCTGCCAGGAAGAAAAGTGTGATCTGCTAAATCTGGCGCACCTCAAGCCGATCGACGACTTTCGTAACGCCCTCGGTTTCGGACGCGAGGGTGACTGCCCGCGCCCGCTCCTTCTCTGAATTGACGCTTCCCGACAGCGTCACCGTCGTTCCGGTCGTCGTCACGTCGATGGCACGGGCCTTTACGAGGTCGTCAAGGACCATCTTGGCCTTGATTTTGGCCGTGAGACTGCCCTCCTCGAGCGCCTCACCTGCTCGGGCTGCGACGACCGCCGCCTTCTCACCGATCTCGGCCCCCCGCTGCCGTGCGGCTGCTGTATCGATTTCGGGTGTCTTGATCGCAGTCACCCCTGGCGCATTACGCAACCCCCCATTCGACCAATAACCGAACACAAAAAAGGCTGCTGCGACAAGCACCACTAGAACCAGCATCAGACGGATCAGGCCTCGAATCATCGCGTCCCTCCCAGAGCCCAGCCAACCGCCTTCGCCACGCCTACAGCGGTCAAGCCGGACGCCACATCGGTAACCAGGTGCATGATGCGAGCCACGGCGCTCAGGATGAAAGCGCTTTCGTCATCACGATGAAATGGCAGGGTCGACTCGCGCGGGCGGGTTCTGAAAACGGCAGCGTGCCCTGCTCGACGTACCCCAACCGGCGATAGTACGCGGGCAGCTCTTCGCGCAAGTTGACGATGTGGATGTCCATGAAACGGCATCCACGTTCCCGGGCGCGGGCCTCGACCGCCGTGACGAGCCCGCGACCGAGGCCGGTTCCCTGCTTCGACGGATCGATCGACAGCATGCCGAAATAGGCACGCTCGCCGCGACAGCTCAAGTACGCTGCACCGTACAATTCGCCGCTGGTCCCGTCGAGCACGAGAAACTCCCCAGCACTCATGAGCTGGATGATCTCGTCTGCGCTCGTGCGATCGCCGATCTTGAAGAACGCTTCCACCCGAAATGCGTCGTTGATAAGCACCGCAAGAGGATGGGCATCTGCGGCGGTCGCAACACGAAGCATTGCATCACTCAGCCAACACGTTATCGATCAGCCGCGTCGATCCCACCCACATGGCACCGGCGATTCGCACAGCGCCGGACACCCTGTCCACTGGCTGCATGGTCGCCGGGTCCACGATCTCCAGATACTCGAGCTTCAGCGCGTCCGACTGCGTCACGTTGAGAGCCGCGCGCGCCTTGATGAGGGCCGTGTCGCGCTCGCCGGACGCGATCAAGCGCTGCGCTTCGAGCAGCGCTTGATACAACGCGGTTGCGGAGGCCCGCTCCGCCACAGAGAGATGCCGGTTGCGCGAGCTCATGGCGAGCCCGTCGGGCTCGCGCACGGTCGGGACCTCAACGATGGTGACGGGGACATTGAAGTCGGACACCAGGCGTTTGACGATGGCGAGCTGCTGCGCGTCTTTTTGACCGAAGTACGCGCGATGTGGCTGCACCATCTGGAGAAACTTGAGCACCACGGTCGCCACGCCACGGAAATGTCCGGGCCGGAACTTTCCGCACAGGTGGTCGGCGAGGCGTCCGACGTCAACAAAGCACTCCGGAGACTGCGGATAGACCTCTGCCTGCGATGGCGTAAAGACAACGTCAACGCCGAGATCTCGACAAATCGCGAGATCGGCCTCGAGTGTTCGTGGATAGCGCGCCAGGTCGTCGGGTTTGTCGAACTGCAGGGGGTTCACGAAGATGCTCACCACAACGCCGCCGCATTCGGCGCGCGCGAGTCGAATCAGCTCGGCATGCCCAGCGTGCAGCGCACCCATCGTCGGGACCAAACCCCGCCATCGCACGTCGTGCGTCGGCGAAACAGGCGAGGCCTCGAGCCACTGCCTTAGGGCGCTGACCGTTTCAATCTGTACGAGCACGAGTGGAGGATGACGCGCGTACGTCTTCGACGAACGCGCGCGCGGCGCTGACGATCGTCTCGCTGAGGTTGGCGTAGCGCTTCGCGAACGGCGGGATATTGTCGTGGAGGCCGAGCAAATCGGAGCTGACGAGCACCTGCCCGTCGCAATCGGGCCCGGCGCCAATACCAATCGTCGGGATGTCGAGCGCGGCGGTGATCTTCGCGGCAAGCTCAGTCGGAATCGCTTCGAGGACCAGAGCGAACGCGCCCGCGTCCTGCAGCGCGAGGGCATCGGTCAGGATCGACTCGGCTTCTGGCTCCTCACTCCCGCGCTGGCGATAGCCGCTCTGCTGGTTCACCGACTGCGGGAGCACGCCGAGATGCCCCATCACCGGGATCCCGACGTCGGTCAGCCGCCGCACCACTTCGGTGACGGAGCGTCCGCCCTCGATCTTGACCGCGGCGGCGCCGGCTTCCTTGAGCAGGCGTCCTGCGTTCCGCACGGCTTCGGACGGCGACACCTGGTACGTGAGAAACGGCATGTCGGCGACGACGAGCGCGCGCTCGGTGCCACGAACGACAGCGGCGGTGTGATGCACCATCACGTCGAGCGTGACGGGCAGCGTGGTGTCGTAGCCGAGCACCGCGGTGGCCACGGAATCGCCGACGAGCAGGACATCGACGCCCGCGCGCTCGAGCAGGCGCGCGATCGTCGCGTCATAGGCCGTGAGCATGGCGAACTTTTCGCCGCGCTGTTTGCGAACTTTCAAGTGCGAGATGCGGACTCTCATAGGGTTTACCGTCCGGCTAAAGCCGGACACGCACTACACAGCGTAACCGATTCCTGGGAGAATTTGCCGCCACGTTGGACAAACCTCATGTTGGTCATTTAAAATGACCATATGTCGTCCAAGCGGCACACCTTCAATGTCGCCGAGGCGAAGGCCCAGTTCTCGGGTCTGGTGCGGCGGGCGCTCGCGGGAGAGGAGATCGTGATTGCAAGAGACCACAACCCTCTCGTGAAGCTCGTGGCACTGGCACCTCCTCAGGCGCGGAAGCCGGGCTCGGCAAAGGGACAAGTTCGCCTTGCGCACGACTTCGACGTCACGCCTCTGGACTTCAAGAACTACGTGTAGTGCGTCTGCTGCTCGACACCCACGCGTTCCTCTGGTGGGTGGCCGACGCCCCGGAGCTTTCGCCCCGTGCCAGAACCGCGATCGGTGCCGCGGACAATGAGTGCTTCCTCAGCGCGGCGAGCTGCTGGGAAATGGCCATCAAGGTCAGCATCGGCAAGCTTGAGCTGGACGGCACCGTCGAGCGTTTCGTCCCGCAGCACCTGTCGGCAAATGGATTTCAAGAGCTTCCGGTGGCAATCCGCCACGCCGCCCGGTTGTCGCGGCTGCCCTTTCATCACCGCGATCCATTCGACCGGCTGCTTGCCTGTCAGGCGCTCGACGAGAAACTCGCCATCGTCTCGGCCGATCCGATTTTTCGCCGCTACGGCGTGAAGCGGATCTGGTAGATTCCCAGCAACCAAGTCAGCATGTTTCTCGTCAAAAAAGCTGCAACCTCGCAGAGCCCATGTGCGTATTACCCCCGGAGGTCTGACATGAAGCTGTTTGCTCAACTTTCGCTCCTGACGGTGTGCGCAATGACGGCGACGAGTTGCGGCGAGGGCATCGATCTGGCCGCATTCGAGCCAACGCGCGTCAAAGGTCAGTTCGAGCGCACGCTGTCGGTCAATGGGCCGGTGGACCTGAGCGTCCGCACGGGTTCGGGTGACATCCATGTCAAAGTCGGCGCTGACAACCAGGTCCGGGTTGTCGGGCGCATTACCTCGGGCAACCAACTTTTCGGCGACGGCGCGCAGGAGCGGGTCCGGCAGGTTGAAGCGGCGCCGCCCATCCAGCAGGCAGGCAATGTCATTCGCATCGGCGACACTAACGACGATCAGCGCTATCGCAACATCAGTATCAGCTACGAGCTGATCGTCCCCGCCAACACGCAGATGACGTCGCACACCGGGTCAGGCGACCAAGTGATCGGCAGCCTCAACGGCTCCGTCAGCGCACGGGCGGGGTCTGGTGACATCGATGTCGAGCGCGCTGGCGGCGGCCTCGATGCGCGAGCCGGCAGCGGCGATGTACATGCCAAGGCAGTGGGCGGCGCGATCAATGTGCGTGTCGGCAGCGGCGATGTCGACGTCGCACAAACCGGGAAGGGCGACGTCGACATCCAGGCCGGATCCGGTGACGTCACGGTGGTCTTGCCGACCGATGCGGCCGTAACGCTGACGGCGCGAACGGGCTCCGGTTCGATTGACACCCATCATCCGGTCCAGGTACAGGGAAAACGGCAACGTAACCGGCTCGAAGGCCCCGTGCGCGGCGGCGGCAGCCGTGTCGACATCAAGACGGGATCTGGATCGATTGAAATCCGCTAGCGTTCTTCTGAACACCGCGCGACCTTTCGCGTGCGTCCGTAAAGGTCGGCGATCGACGATCAACGATCGCCGATCGCCAATGCCCCCTCACTTCGCTTTCGTGGCCGTGCCTTCGAATACCGGCGCCCACGATTTGCCGTCTGCTGACATGTCGCACGCAATCTTCAACGTCGTGCCACCCGCGTCTAGCACAAGATTGCAGCGCTCCTGCATCGCCATCCCACCCATGCTGGCGGCGCCAGTGAAGTTCCACGTGTTGCCGCTGACAGCCATTGTTCCTGCGCCCATCGTCCCCGTGCTGTCGACGAACGTGTACGTGTACGCCTTCTTTGCAGAGTCGTATCCTAGAAGCTCCAGACCGCTGATCTGGCCCATCGGGCCTTTCCCTTCGAAGCGGCGCTCGACGATCCAGCCACCAGGCATCCACTGAATGCGATCGGAGCCTGTCATCTTGCCACCGGGCCCCATCGGCGTGGGCTTCATTTCGCCGACGAACGTCCAGTTGCCGACGAAGACTCCGAGTCGTTGATGCTCGGGCCCGGGCTTCGGCGCCGCCGGCGGCGCCTGTGCAAATAGTGTCCCCGTGCATACGAGCAACATTGCCATCCTCACTGCCATCATCTTCATGTCGCAGCTCCTTTTCGCTCGAAAACGCTCGCGCCGATCATCGAACGCGCAGCATCAGCGAGTCTAACAGCTGCCAGCGTCCAGCTGCCAGTTACCAGCTACCAGCCATGAGATGTAGCATCAACAGATGAAAACCGTGACCGCGGTCTTGTTGGCCATCTTGTTTACACCGGCGTTACCGGGCGCGCAGGATAAATGGCTTGGAGCCGACAAGGCGAAGCACTTTGCTGCGGGCGCCGGAATTGCGGCGGGAAGTTACACGGCTTCGGTCCCTCTGACGCGCCGGAAAGGCGTGCGGATCGCGATCGGCACCACGGTGGGACTCGGCGTGGCCGGAGGCAAGGAACTAGCGGACCGTTCGCGCGGCACGCCGTCGTGGCGCGACTTCACGTGGGCGGCCGCCGGCACGGCTACCGGCGTCCTGGTTACGTGGACGATCGACAAGCTCACGGATTAGCGCGACGGTCAGGCTCGCTGGTAGCTGGTAGCTGGTAGCCGGTAGCCGGTAGCCGGTAGCCGGTAGCCGATCGACGATCGACGATCGACGATAGCCGATCGCCGATCGCCGATCGCCGATCGCGCGGCTATATCGCCGACGCGCGCAGCAGAACACGCTGACGCGGGCGGAGCGTGATCCGCAGGTCGATGTCAGGGAACGCGGAGACAGGCCGCAGCTTCCAGCGCTGCGCGATCGTGGCCAGCAGCAGGACTCCTTCCATCCATGCGAACGATTCGCCGATGCACGACCGCGGGCCCGCGCCGAAAGGAAAGTACGCGATGCGCGGCTTGTCCGTCTGTCGCCCGGGAAGCCAGCGATCCGGATCGAAGTCGCGCGGGCGATCGAACCAGCGTTCGTCGCGATGAACCAGATATTGGCTCATCAGCACAAGAGCCCCTGGGGGAACACGACCTTCGTCGAACTGGTGTTCCTCCACGGCGTGACGTGCGAGCACCCACGCCGGGGGGTACAGTCGCAGCGCTTCAGCGAGAATCGCGCGCGTATACACCAGTCCCGGCACATCGGCCGCTGACGCGTCGCGTCCTCCGAGCATGGAGGACAGTTCTTTTTGCAGCGCCTCCTCGACATCGGGGCGCGAAGACAACAGCAGCCACGACCAGGTCAGCGCGCTCGTCATCGTGTCGTGCCCTGCGAGGAGAATCGTCAGCAGGTCGTCGATGCGCTGGGCGGCCGATTCGGGCTCGGTGTCGTGCACACGCAGAAGGGACAGAAGACTGCCTTCGCGCGACAGAGGTGCGCGCACTGCCGAGGGATCTCCCGCACGCGCCATCAGCGTCTCGACCAGGCGGCGCAGCCGCACCTGCGCGATGCGCACGCTCCGCATCGGCGCAATCAGCGACACCAGCGGATCGACCGACGCCGTCGCTGCAGCGACCACCTGCCTCACCTCATCGAACAGGGAGTCGACCGAAGCGCCCACGATCGTCTCGCCCACAATTCCGAAGGTCAACTTCCCCATCGATTGCGTGACATCCACAATCTGATCGGGTCTCCACGCGTCACGCATCGTGCGGGCGCGGGCGACGATGACCGACCCACACTCCTCGAGCCGGCGGCGCGCGAATGCCGGTTGGAGCACTCTGCGCCGCTCGCCGTGGAGCTCGGCGTCCGCCGTCAGCAGGCCATTGCCAAGCAGTCGTTTCGCTCGCTGATTCGCCCTGCCCTTCTGAAACGCCGCTGCGTGCGACACCAGCACATCAGACACATAGTCGGGGCGATTTAGGAGAAACGCCTGATGACGCGCCAGCGTGAAGGGCACGCAATCCCCTTGCCGGGACAGGGATTCGAGAAACCCGAGGGGATCGGCCTGTCTTCTACGAATCGACCAGAGAGATGCGTCCGGGTACCGATGCTGCGGAGAGTGGGCCAAGGTCAGTGCAAAGGGCTTAGGGCTAAGATCCGATAGAGGTACGTGCGCATGAGCGTTACAGTCTACCCGGAACTCGCACTAGGAGCCCTATCAGGAGCCACCACATGTCGAATGGAACGGACGTCAGAACACCCGGAAGCGAACGACGCATGACCGCTTGGATTGGAAAAGCGGTGCGGGTCGTCGGAAAAGTCACCAGCGAGGAAGATCTGACGATCGACGGCGACGTGGAGGGCTCGATCGAGCTGGGCGGCCACAACCTGACGATCGGTCAGGAGGCCAGAATCAAGGCCAGCCTGCTCGCGAAAACGATCACGATCGGGGGAAAAGTGACGGGTAACGTCAAGGCGGTCGAGAAGGTCGAGCTGCGGTCGACCGGATCGGTGGACGGCGACATCACGGCCCCCCGATTCGTCATGGCGGACGGGGCAACCGTCATGGGAAAAGTTCAGGCAGGCTGAATGACGTGTGAGTGCTGCTGGCACACCTCTTCGTAGCGCGCATCCCTGGTTTCCTTGTAGAAGTGCCCCATCGCGTAGCCGCACAACAGCTCGAAGTCGTAGGCGCTCGCGAGCTGGTTCCAGAGAATCTCGAGTCGAATCGCGCCATCGGGATTGCCGTCCTGCCACAGGAGATCCACCATCTCGCCGTAGACGCGGATCGGATACGGCAGACGGCCGGCGCACATCCGTTCGATCACGTCTCCGACATTGCTCCTGAACAGCAGCGGATCGGGACGATCCCCGACCATGAACGACGTGAGCACCTTGCGTGCATCGAGGATCTGAAGCTCGCCTGTCTTCTTCACGTCCGCGACGTCAACACCAGACGCTTCGAGCGCTCGCGAAATACCGGCCGCGTGCTCGTGGCCGGCTACGGCGAGAACCGGGTGCCCTACATCCAGACCATCGGCGATAAATGCCGCAACTCGCTCGGCGAGCGATCGTGCGTCTTTGTAGAATTGCACGGCGTGAAAATGTTCGGTCTTTGCTTTTAAGGTCACGTTCTGCTTCTTCAATTGACAGCAAGTCTATCAACTGAAGGAAGAATGTTGGCAGAACTATTTCGCGTACAAAATTACGACACGGTCGAGGTAGGACGTCGCGCGGCGAGCGTTGCGAGCGCGCGCTCGAGCGCCTGGCGCAGCATCTCGCGGCCGATCGGTTTCGCGACGTAATCGACGGCGCCGAACTTGCGCATCTTGATGACGGTCGGCATCTCCAACGCGCCGCTGACCGCGACGATGACGGTATCCGGCCACCGCTCGCGGATTTGCTGGGCGAGCCAGGCGCCGTCGAACCGCGGCATGATCACGTCGCAGAATACGATCTCGACGGGACGCTCGGCCATGAGCTCGATCGCAGCTTCTGCGCCTGCCGCCGAGACCACTTCGTGGCCCCACTCTGTGAGCCGGCGCGCCAGAATGTCGCGAATCGCAGCTTCATCGTCTACGACGAGGACGCGGGCCGCGTGTTCCGTAGGGGGGCGTCGGAGACCGAGGCCGGCAGTTTGCTCCATATAGAGTCTGTCGGCCGAACCCCTCCACGCCTGCATAGGACTCTTACCTACGGGCAGGCGGCTTGACCGTGATCTCGAAATCGCGGCCCGGATCGAGGTCCCCGTTGTTGATCTCGGTCTCGTCAGGCCCCTTGGCGATGATCTCTCCGTCCCGGAGCTCGACCTCGATGCGGTAGCGGCCTTCGTCTGGCACTTTGATGGTGTAGCCGCCATTCACGCCGGTGGTCGATTCGAATCGGGCGCCCGTTTTGGTGTTGATGACGGTCACCTTCCGCGTCACAAGCGGCGCGGAGCCGTCGGTCGCCCGAACGATACCGGCGATCGTACCCCCTGCCTTCAATCCAGGGTCGGTGGTTATCGCTGGGCTGCGACAGGCTGCGGCGGCGATCAGGATTCCGGAGAGCAAGGCTAGAGCCGGCGATCGATTCGCTCGCATGCAGACCTCCTCTGTGCCGGAAGACATGCAAGAAATCGACCTTCGGTATTCCTACGCGGCCGTGGCCGCGGCCGCGCGCTCAAGCGCCTGTCGCAGTTGCTCGCGCCCGAAGGGTTTGGGAACGAAGTCGACCGCGCCCTTTCGTCGGGTGCTCTTCACGGTCTCAATGTCTTGGGCTCCGCTGGCCATGATGACCGCCGTATCAGGCCACCGCTCGCGGATGCGATCGGTCAACCACAGGCCGTCGTGCACCGGCATGATCACGTCGCACAACACGATGGATGCCGGTGTCGTCTCGAGCTGCGCGAGCGCGTCGGCCGCGCTCACCGCGACCCGCGCGTCATATCCCCAGGTCTGCAGCCACCGGCGCAACAGCAACCGGATTTGTTCCTCATCATCGACGATCAAGACAGTAGCCATGTTTACCTCGGATTTACGTGGCCGCGGAGCGGGTGGACTTCAAAGACGCTCTGACCTCTGAGAGAAATTCGTACGGCGAAAAAGGCTTGCTCAACCACGCGGCACCATCCGCGAGATCGTCCTGACGGGCTATCGAGGTCCGTGAATAGCCCGACATGTAAATCACGCGCATGGCGGGGCGATCTCGAGCGAGATGGCGCGCCAGTTCGACACCACCGACCTTCGGCATCACCACATCGGTGACGAGAAGATCGACCGATCCGTCATATTGCTGCGATCGATGCACAGCGTCCTCCCCGTCGACGGCCTCGAGGACACGGTATCCGGCGCCCCGCAGGATGCGCGCTGTCAGCAGGCGGAGGGGTTCTTCGTCCTCCACCAGGAGAACAGTTTCACCTTCGCCAACGGCGAAAGCCGTGGCCGGAGCTGCGGCACACGGCAACGGCGCAGCCGACGCAGGGACCCGCAGGCTGAACGTGGAGCCATGCCCGCGTTCGCTCTCGACGGAAATTGTTCCCAAGGCTTCCTGGACGATGTCATGAACCACGGACAGGCCGAGGCCGGTGCCTTGTCCAGGTTCTTTTGTCGTGAAGAACGGCTCGAACATCCGAGCACGCGTCGATTCGTCAATACCACAACCGGTGTCGCTGACGGCCAGCTCGACTCCTGAGCTCGAGCGCGCATCGCTCGTGGCGATCGTGAGCGTCCCGCCATTGGGCATCGCGTCGCACGCGTTGACCGTCAGGTTGATGATGACCTGTTCGATCTGCGTCGGATCGACGGTGACCGGCCGAATGTCATCCTGCAGAACCAGCTTGATTTGCACATCCTCGCGGACCAGCCGCCGGAGCATCGCATGCAGGTTCCGAATGAGATCGTTAAGAGATACGACTCGGGGCTGTGCGTCCTGCTTGCGGCTGAATGCGAGGAGCTGCTGAGTAAGGCTCCGGGCCCGTTCGGCGGCCTTGAGGAGCTCATCCACGTCTTCGCTGACAACGGCATCGGCGGCGACGCTTGACCGCACGATCGCTCCATATCCAAGGATCGCCGTCAGCAGGTTGTTGAAGTCATGGGCGATTCCCGTCGCCAGCCGTCCTACCGCTTCCATTTTCTGCGCCTGCCGACCAGGCTCAACGGGGTTCACGCGTGCTGACCGAGCAAGAGACCTGCCACCAGCTGATCGGGCTAATCCCTCATATTCAATGAAATACCGTGCAGACTGCAGCCGAACCTGTGCGCACACTGGCAATCCTGCCGTGCGCTCCCGCACAGGCTTCTCGTGCGCGCACGTACGGCCGAGAACAGTGGGCAGATTTGTGAGGAAAACAGGCGAAATCACCGCCAGGGAATCTGGCAGGGACCTTGCGTTATAGCGGACCATGAGCCAAGCAACAGGTTTCTCACACCACACCCCACGCGACCCAATGGGCACCCGCTTCGGCGAGGCCCTCCTCGCGAAGGATCTCCTTAATCCGCATGATCTGGCGATCGCGGTCGACCACTGTCAACGACAGCACGTCCCGCTCGTCGAAGCCGTCGTCGATCTCGGGTTCGTGAGCGAGAACGACAGCTACGCCGCGTTGGCGGTCTTCACAGGTCTCCCGCTGGTCGACCTGTCCGAGATGAAGCCGAGCACTCTGGCACTCAGGCTGGTCCCAGAACGCGTGGCACGTCGCCATCAGCTTCTTCCGCTCAACGAAGACAACCGCCTTCTGACCTACGCTATCAGCAGGCCCTACAACGACGAAGCAGAGCGCGATGTCGCGTTCGCTTCGGGCCGCCATGCGCAAGCAGTCGTGGCGCGCCGCTCGGACCTCGTAAACGCTCTCGACAAGTACTATCAGAATCTCGGCGACGTCGACCTGATTCTCGACCGCGTGCGCTCGACAACGGCTGTCAAGGCCATCGGCTGCGACGACGCCGGGGTGTTGACGAGCTCGCCGATCATCGATCTGTGTAATCACATCGTCGCACGGGCGGTCGAAGCCGGCGCCAGCGACGTACACATCGAACCGACCAAACAGGGACTGATCGTCCGATATCGGCTCGGGGGCATTCTCGAGCCGGCAATGACGCTGCCCCCGGACGCCGCGACGGCCATCCGCAACCGCTACAAAGTCATGGCGCGCGTCGATATTTCCGTGAAGCACCGTCCTCAGGACGGTTCGTTCCGGCTGCTCGTCAACGGCCGCAACGTCGATATTCGGCTCTCGACGCTGCCGACGATCAACGGCGAGAAGTTCGTCATGCGTGTGATCGACTCGCGGCTCGAATCGCAGGGACTCGAGGCGCTTGGCTACGACGCCGACAATCTGGATCGCCTGAAGAAATCCCTCGAAAGGCCCGACGGCCTCGTGCTGGTAACGGGTCCAACTGGGTCCGGTAAGACGACGGTGCTCTACAGCGCCCTCCATCATCTCCGCACCGGCCGTAGCAACATCGTGTCGGTCGAAGATCCGGTCGAGCGCCAGGTGGAAGGCGTCAACCAGATTCCGGTGAACAACAAGGGCGGGAACGGATTTGCCGCGGTTTTACGCTCGGTGCTCCGCCAGGATCCCAACGTCATCATGGTCGGCGAAATCCGAGACAACGAAGTGGCTCAGATCGTGGGACAGGCGGCCTACACAGGCCATCTCGTGTTGAGCTCCCTGCACACCTCGGACGCCGCGTCGGCCATAACCCGGCTTCTCAACCTGGGTCTCGAACCATTCAGGATTGCCGAGAGTCTGACGGCTGTCGTCGCACAGCGCCTCGTGCGAAAGCTCTGCCCCGACTGCCGGACCAAGCATGACGAGATACGGGCGCGTAACCTGGGCCGCGAGCATGGTATTGCGTCGGTGCCCGCGTCGGTCGGACCCGGCTGCGATCGGTGCCGGCACACCGGCTACATCGACCGCGTGCCGGTCGCCGAGGTACTGACCCCGACCGATGAGGTTCGTGACGCCATCGGCAAAGGCGCCACCGCATCCGAAATTCGCGCGGCGATGCTGGCGGCCGGTTGCAAGTCGATGCGGCAGCGCGGTCTCGAGCTCGTCGCCGAAGGCGTGACCACTATTGACGAGATCAACCGCGTGCTCGCGGCCGAACAGGTGGCCGCCAAGAAGGGCTCCGATGGCAAGCGCGTGCTGATCGTAGACGACGACCGGATCACGCGGATGCTCGTAAAGCTGCTCCTGGAAAAGGAAGGATACGAAGTTCTCGAAGGCGAAAACGGACGCCAGGCCGTGGACATCGCTCATCGCGAGCGGCCCGACCTGCTCGTCATCGACCTGATGATGCCCGACATGGACGGGTTCCAGGCCATCGAGCACATCCGGCATGACGTCTCGCTCTCGACGCTGCCGGTCTTGGTAGTGACGGCCGAAGACGGCCCCGGGATAGAAGAACGCGTGCTCGAGCTCGGCGCGGACGACTACATCGTCAAGCCGTTCGAGGCGCCGATCCTGATCTCGCGCGTGAAGGCGGCATTTCGAAGAATTCACCGCATAGCGGCTGCATGAGCGCGCAGATGAGGGCGCTGCTCATTCGTCACATCATGGTGGTACTGGCTGCGTTCGTCTGCCTCGCCGCCGCACCCGCTCGGGCCGCCGTCGCCCAGAGCGCGACGACCGGCGATGTAAAGGCGGCCTTTCTCTACAATTTTGCGCGCTTCACCGCATGGCCGGCTCATGCGTTCTCGACGGCGACTTCGCCCTTTGTCATCGGGGTGGCGGGCGATGAAGGGTTCCGCCGCACCGTGGATACCGTCCTCGAGCACAAGACCGTCGGCGGACGGACGTTGCGAACGCGGGATGTCAGAGACACGAAAGACCTCTTGGAAGTACAGATGCTGTTCATCGGCCGGACATCAGACTCACACGTGAGCGATTGGTTGAAAGCGTTGAGCGGGCGGCCTGTGCTGACCGTCGGCGACGGCAACGCATTCGGCCATCAGGGCGGGATGATCGCGTTCGTGCTCGAAGGCGACCGCGTGCGCTTCGAGATTCGATACGACGCAACCGAACAGGCGGGACTCAAGGTGAGCTCACGCGTGTTGACACTGGCGAGAGCCGTTCATGGAAAAAATTAGCCTGGATCGTCTGCGCAATCTCTCGATCCGGTGGAAGATCATCCACGTCGTCATGTTCACGATGACCGTCGCGCTTCTGGCGGCGTGCGCGGCGTTCATGATGTACGACTACGTGGCGTTCCGCGATCAGCAGGTCAAGAACTCGCAGGCGTTCGCCGACATGCTGGCCATGAACAGCACGGCCGCCCTGACCTTCGACGACAGCAACACCGTGCGCGAAGCCCTCACGACGCTCGCCGGCAAGCGCGAGGTGACGCAATCGCACGTGTATTCCGCCAACGGCCGCGTGTTCGCGGTCTATCGGCGCCCCGGCATTGCGCTCGGCGCGGTTGCCGTTCCGACCGACGGCCACGGCACCATCGTGACGAGGGATCGCATCGGCGTGTTCAGGCCGATCGTGATGGGTGGCGAGCGGCTGGGGACGATCTACCTGGAATCGGACCGGACCCAGCAGCACGAGCGCATGCGGCGATTCGGGCAGATCGTGCTGCTCGTGCTTGTCGGCTCGACGATCATCGCCTTCACGATTGCCTGGATACTCGAGAGACTCATCTCCGGCCCGATTCTGCGCCTTGCGGCCGCCGCGCGCGCCGTGACCACCGAAAAGTCCTACTCGATTCGCGTCGTCCAGGACAGCAAGGACGAAGTGGGAACCCTGATCGAAGGGTTCAACGAGATGCTGGAGGAGATTCACAAGCGCGACGACGAGCTCCAACGGCAGCAATCGCATCTCGAAGAGGAAGTCGCGGCCCGGACCTCGGAACTGCTGACGGTGAACAGCCAGCTCATCGGGTCCAAAGACAAAGCCGAGGAGGCCAGCCGGGCCAAGAGCGAGTTCCTCGCGAACATGAGCCACGAGATCCGGACGCCGATGAACGGCATCCTCGGCATGACCGAGCTGGCGCTCGACACGGATCTGACGCCGCAGCAGCGCGAGTATCTCGGCATGGTGAAAGGATCCGCCGATTCGCTTCTGCAACTCATCAACGACATTCTCGACTTCTCGAAGATCGAAGCCGGGCGCATGGCGCTCGATCCCGCGCCTTTTGACCTGAGAGAGGTGATCGATGACACGATGCGCTCGCTCGCGCTGCGCGCGCACGAAAAGCACCTCGAACTGCTCTGCGATGTCGGCGGCGAGCTGCCGCACCGCCTTCTCGCCGACGCGGGGCGGCTGCGGCAAGTGCTCGTCAACCTGATCGGTAACGCAATCAAGTTCACGGAATCCGGCGAGGTGGCGGTCACCGTCTGGATGGAGCACGCGGAGGACGCAGGTCCCTCGATCGGCACGCTGCACCTGGCCGTGACCGACACCGGCATCGGCATCCCCCTGGACAAGCAGGCTGCGATTTTCGAAGCCTTCAATCAGGCCGATGGCTCCATTACCCGCAAGTACGGCGGAACCGGCCTTGGGCTCACCATCTCGACAAACCTCGTGCACCTGATGGGCGGCCGCCTGTGGGTTGAGAGTACACCGGGCACGGGAAGCACCTTCCACTTCACGGTGCAGGTGAGCATCCTGGCTGATGAAGCGGATGCAGACGCCGGCCCTCCCGTGGAGCTACGCGACCTCAAGGTGCTCGTCGTGGATGACAATGCGACCAATCGGCGAATTTTCGAGAAGACGCTCGAGAAGTGGCACATGCGCCCGACCCTGATCGACAACGGGCCCGACGCCGTGATCGCCGTACAGGAAGCCGCCGCCCGCAACGAGCCATTCAGCCTGGTTCTCCTCGACGCCAACATGCCAGGTATGGATGGGTTCGCCGTCGCCGGGAAATTGACGTCGAACGCAGCGGAAAAGGCTCCGACGATCATGATGCTCACCTCTTCGGGCGAGCCAGAGGATTCCGTACGCTGCCAGTCGCTGGGCATTTCGTCTTATCTGGTGAAGCCCGTTCGGCAGGCGGCGCTGTGTGAGGCGATTCTCGCGACACTCGGGCGGACGGCCGCGAAACGCGTCGTGCCGATGAAAGCGAAACAGCCAACAGGCGCCTCGCTGAAAATCCTGCTGGCCGAGGACAACATCGTGAACCAGCGCGTCGCCATCGGCATCCTCGAGAAAGCGGGACATGTCGTGACGCTCGCGGCCAATGGCCGCATCGCACTCGAGAAACTCGACGCGGAGTCCTTCGACCTCGTGCTCATGGATATGCAGATGCCGGAGATGGCTGGCGCGGAAGCGATTGCGGCCATCCGAAGCAATGAGCAGATAACCGGCGGGCACATCCCTATCGTCTCGCTCACCGCTCACGCCCTCAAGGGCGATCGCGAGCGGTGCCTCGAAACCGGCGCCGATGGCTACGTCTCGAAACCGATCGTACCCGCCACTTTATTTGGGGAGATTGACATGGTACTCACACAAGGATCGACTCCGTCTTCTGCCGCAGCATCAACCGGCGATTCCAAAACGCTGCCCATCACCGACACCCTGCTGGCGCGGGTCGGCGGCAACCAGGAAGTACTGCAGGAAATCATCGGACTGTTCTTCGAGGACGCCCCAAAGCTCCTCGGCGACATTCGAGAGGCGCTCCAGAAGGAGGACGCCCAGGCTGTCTATCGCGCCGCGCACACGCTCAAAGGCTCGGTCGGTAATTTCGATGCCTTCGGTGCCGTCGAGCTCGCGCAGCGCCTCGAGGCCCGGTCGCGCGAAGGCGATGTCGTCGCCGCGACAACGGTCTTCGCTCTGCTGGAGGCAGAGATACAGGCGGTGCTCGCATCGCTCGCAAGTGCCGGGGAGACGATCCGATGCGCATCCTGATTGCCGAAGACGATCGCGGAACAGCGCGATCGCTTTCAGGGCTGACGACCTCGTGGGGATACGAGGCGGTCGTGGCCAGCGACGGCGAATCGGCCCTGAAGCTGATTAGCGAGCAGCTCGCCCCGCAAATCGTGCTGCTCGACTGGATGCTTCCGGGGATGGACGGGCCCGAGGTCTGCCGCAGAATCCGTGCGCTCGCTCGGACGACGCCGAGCTACCTCATTCTCCTGACGTCCAAGAGCGCCCGTGCCGACGTGGTGGAGGGGCTCAACGCCGGCGCCGACGAATATCTCGTGAAGCCGTTCGATATCGACGAGCTTCGCGCACGCATGAACGCCGGTGTGCGCATCCTCGAACTGCAAGAACGCCTCGCCGTTCAGGTCAGGGAACTGGAAGAGGCACTCGCGAACATCAGAAAACTCACGGGCCTGCTGCCGATCTGTGCGTACTGCAAGTCAATTCGCGACGACTCGAATTACTGGCACAGAGTGGAAGAGTACGTCAGCGAACACGCCGATGTGACCTTCAGCCATGGTATCTGCCCGAACTGCCTTCCGAAACTTGCGGAGGAGCTGGAGAGCACGCCTGAGGGAGGCCTGAAATGACGTCGCTACTAGTGGTCGATGATGAGCCCCGCGTTCGCGCGGTCGTCGTCAGATGGCTGCGTTCGCGCGAATTCAGCGTGGCCGAGGCTGGCACGGCCGGCGAAGCGCTCGATCAAATGGCGGAGAACCCACCCGCTATCGCCATGTGCGATGTCGGCTTGCCAGATCGAAACGGCTTATGGCTGGCAGGGCAGATGCGGCGGCAGTTTCCTCACACGGCGCTGGTCATCACGACGGGATTCGGCATCACCGCGTTGCCATCCAATCTCGAAGCTGAGGCCATTGGCTATCTGCCGAAACCGTTCACGGAACAGCAGTTGCTGCGCACGCTTGAGTGGGCCATCGAGTGGCGTCACGAACAGAAAGAACACGCATCCTAGTCGGCGTCCGGAGTATCCCCGCGGAGCCCGTACGCGTCGAGCCGACGGTAAAGGCTTCGTCGATCGAGCCCCAGAATCCTCGCGGCTTTCGCCTTGTTTCCCCCGGCTCGTGCCAGCACGTCGAGAATGTGATCGCGCTCGACCGTTGAAAGCGCATCACCGGCCGCCTGTGCGGCGTCGTCCTGCAGTCCTCGCACGGCGACAGCCTGTCTCGCGGGGGAACCGTTCTGTGACAGGCTGCTGGCGAATTCGCGCTCGCTGATGAACTCGCTGTCGGCGAGGATGCACGCGCGCTCCACCACGTTGCGCAGCTCCCTGACGTTTCCGTTCCACGTACCCGAGACCAGAATGCGCTCGGCCGATGGTGTCAGCCCGACGATCTTCTTGTTGAAGCGCATAGCGGACTCCTGCACAAACGCCGCGGTGAGGTACGGAATGTCCTCACGGCGCTCGCGAAGCGCGGGGACCCGAAGCTCCACCACGTTGAGCCTGTAGAACAAATCGCTGCGAAAGTGGCCCGCCTCCGATTCGGCTCGCAGGTCGCGATTGGTGGCGGCAACGACATGCACGTCGACTTTGGTCGGGCTGACGGATCCCACGCGCTGCACCTCCCCCGTTTCGAGCACCCGGAGGAGCTTGGCCTGCATCACTTGCGGGAGCTCGCCGATCTCGTCGAGAAACAGCGTGCCGCCGTTGGCCACCTCGAACAGCCCCGGCTTGTTGTCGGTGGCTCCGGTGAAAGCACCCCGCATGTGGCCGAACAGCTCGCTCTCGAAGAGCGTCTCGACCACGGCCGAGCAGTTGATGGCGACGAACCGCTTGCTGCCTCGTGGACCGTAACGATGCAGCGCCCGGGCGACGAGCTCCTTTCCGCTTCCGGTCTCGCCGGTGACGAGCACCGTGCGGACGTGCGGAGCCAGCCGCCGGATCAGCCCGAAGAGCTCCTGCATCACCGGGCTACGGCCGACCATTCCGCAGAACTCGGCGTTCTTCGCAACTTCCTGCTCAGCCTGCAGCAACCTGCCCCGGCGCGCCGCTTCGTCGCGCACCACGGTCAGCAGATGCGTGAGCCGTGCGAAATCAAAAGGCTTGGTGAGATAGTCGATCGCGCCAAGCTTGACCGCCTCCACCGCGCTGTCAATCGTCGCATCCCCGCTCATCAGAATCACCTGACAATCGGGATCCGCTTCGCGTATCGCGCGGAGGACTTCGATGCCACCGACGTCGGGCAGACGCAGGTCGACGGCGGCGACATCGGCGCGCTGGTGCTTCAGCTTCTCGAGCGCCTCGGCCCCGCTCGAGCACGTCACGACCTTGAACCCCGCATCTTCGGCAAATCGTGCGATGAGGTCCAGAACGGTCTCTTCGTCATCGACGATGAGAATAGTGGGATGAGTGGTGTCTCGCGTCATTCGTCTCCTGCGCGGGCATCGAGCAGCTCGCGCACCTTCCTCGACAGGGCCGTCGCCGTAAACGGTTTCTGAAGAAACGACGTCCCCGACTTCAGCACTCCACGCTTCACCATCGCCTCGTCAGTGTAGCCTGAGAGGAATAGCACCTGCATCTGGGGACGAAGGGGGGCGAGATGCTCGAACAGCTCCGGGCCGCTCGGACCGGGCATCACCACATCGGTCACCAGCAGATCGATCGGCGCCGGCTCGGCGGCCGCCAGCCGCATCGCCTGTTCGCCCCCCGCTGCCTCGATGACCCGGTACCCCTGCCGCTCGAGCAATGCCCGGCTGAGCAGGCGAACGCCTTCCTCGTCTTCAACCAAAAGGATCGTCTCGGTGCCGCGCAACGATGACTGGGCGGGCGACGCCATGGCCTCCGGTACCGCTTCATCAGTACGTGGAAGGTAGACTTTGAATGTCGCACCCTGGCCAGGCTCAGAGTACACCCAGATCGAGCCTCCGCTTTGCTTGACGATGCCGTAGACCGTCGCGAGCCCTAACCCTGTCCCCTTCCCTTTGGGCTTGGTCGTAAAGAACGGCTCGAAGATGCGCTTCTTCACGACCGGATCGATCCCAAAACCTGTATCGCTGACACTCAGCACTACGAACCGGGTCGCGTCGCCCTCGTTGGCGAAGCCGTGCCGCAGGAAGAAATGATCGTCAACATCGACGTTCATCGTCTGCAGTACCAGCGAACCGCCAGACGGCATGGCGTCGCGCGCGTTGATCGCCAAATTGACAATAACCTGTTCGATCTGGCCCGCGTCGGCCTTCGTGCGGCCCAGCTCCGGATCGAGCCGCAGGCTGAGCTCGATGTTTTCCGGGATCAGGCGACGCAGCAATGCCCCCGCGTCGGTCACGAGCACGTTCAAATCGACGATCGCGGGCTGAAGCATCTGACGTCGGCTGAACGCGAGGAGTTGTCCCGTGAGCAGCGTCGCACGCGTCGCCGCCTTGCGAATCTGCTCCAGATCCTTCCGATGGCGCTCCTGGTCCTGAAGAACAGGAGCCAGCAATTCTGCGTAGCCCAGAATGGCAGTCAGGAGATTGTTGAAGTCGTGCGCAATGCCGCCCGCGAGCTGACCGATCGCATCCATTTTCTGCGCCTGCAGAAGCTGCGTTTCCAGCTCCCGGCGCTCGGTCACGTCCATGCCGATGCCGACGCCGGCAATCACATTACCGGCGTCGTCGCGGGAGAAGCGCCCTTTCCCGACGATCAAGTGAACGCTTCCGTCGGGCCACACGGTGCGATACCCGAGCGATGCGTCTCTGCGCTCGGCGAGGGCGCGCGCGATTTCGGTCTGTACCGCGTGTCGATCCTCGGGATAGACATAGTCCAGGAACGCCTCCATGGTGCCGGCGAATGTGAATGGAGGAATGCCATGAATATGCTCGAGCGTTTCGGACCAGTGAGACTTGGCGGTTTTCGCATCCCAGTCCCAGATCCCAATACCGCCGGCCTTGAGCGCAAACTGAGTGCGCTGCTGGTGCTTCAGTAACGCCTCTTCGGCACGCCTCCGCTCCGTGACATCCTGCGCGACGACTAGCCTGGAAGGCCGCCCTTTGAACACGAGGTCATGAGCGCGTATTTCAACCTCAATGTCGGAACCGTCCTTCTTTTTGTGCCTGCACCCGCCGCCGCGTTCGAACGATGGGATGGGACGCGGCTGTGTGAAGGCGGCCCCTCCCGGTTCCTCCGGCAGACAGATGTCGAGAATGCGCATGCTGAGGAATTCTTCTGTGGAATATCCGTATTGCAGGACCGCAGCCTCGTTGACCGCGAGGAACCGGCCGGTCTCGAGATCCCATACCCATGTGGGCAGAGGGCACTGCTCGAACATCAAGCGATAGCGCTCTTCCGAATCGCGTAGCTGCTGCTGTACCTGGCGGTACTCTCGCAGGAGCGTCCGCGCCTGCATGGCGTTGTTCACGGCACGCCCAAGGCGCTGCAGCCGATCTTTGAGCAGGTAATCGGCGGCGCCTTGCCGCAACACCTCGACTGCCCGCTCTTCGCCGATCGTGCCAGAGATGACGATGAAGGGGACATCGTGCTGCCGTTCATGGAGGAGGTGCATCGCCGTGGCGACGTCGAACTGCGGCAGCGTGTAATCGGAAAGAATGATGTCGAGGTCGTCGCTGAGATGGGCGAGATAGTCTGCCCGGCAGTCGACGCGGTGCCACTCTGGCTCAAAGCCGTCGCGCCGAAGCTGCTGAACGATCAGCTCCGCATCGTCCTCGTTATCCTCGACGAGCAGGGCGCGAAGGGGCTGCAATGTGATGACCGTCGAATAAGCTATCGGCCTAACGCGGCAGATTCCTTGTCGGTATCTAGCCTACATCACTCCCCCAGAAACCGTCCGACCGGCTTGAGCTCGTCGACGTGGTCGCAAATGACCTTGATCGACATCATCATCGGGACGGCGAGCAGCATGCCCCATACGCCCCACGCCCAACTCCAGAACAGCAGCCCGACAAACACGGCCACGCGATTCATCGATGCCACCCTCCCCATGAGCATCGGTGTCAGCAACCACCCTTCGAGGGACGTGATCGCGAGCGACACTCCGGCAACCCCAAGCGCCATCTTGAGCGTGCCGAATTGTAAAAACGCCACCATCGAAAGACCACTGCTGACAATCAGCGGACCGTAGTACGGAATGGAATTGAAGACGCCGGCTACCAGCCCCCAAAGCGGGGCTTGCTGAAGGCCCATATAGCTCAACGCCGCCCAGGTGACGAGGCCGACGACCAGACTCGTGAATACCTGGACCAGCAGGAAACGCCCGATTTGCGACGCGATGCTGTCGATGATCTCGACGGTCAGTTTCTTCTTCGACAGCGTCGGTCCCGCCAGCTCGACAAATTTCCGTCTGAGCATCTTGTCGGACAACAGGATGAAATACGTGAGGAACAGGATCATGATCAGCTGGTTGAACGCGTACAACGCGCCGACCGATCCCGTCCACATGAGGCTGGTCGCGGTCATGCGCGGCTCCTCGACCTGTACCCGCACGACGCCGGGCGCCGGTTTCGCCTCCGATTTCTGCAGCTCAGCGGCAGCCTGCTCGACCTTCTGGAGCGGGCCGGGAGCGGCTCTGCGGTCGCGAGCCAGGAGCTGGGTGACACGGCGTGCGGCGCTCGGCAACTGGTTGACTGCCGTCATCGCTTGGTCCTGCAGCAGGTAGGCACCACCGCCGATTGTGCCGACTGTGACACCGAGGATGACGGCAGCGCCAAGCCAGCGAGGTACGCGGACCCGCTCCAACGCATCGACGGCCGGATCGAGCGCGTAGAACAGCAGCAGACCGAACGCCATCGGGGCAAAGAACGTCTGCATGTACTCGAGGAGAAACACCGTCACGCCCAACGCAATGACTGCAAGCGAAATAGTGCGGGCGTCGAGCCCGCCGAAAAGACTGTCCGGCTGTTCTGGCGGCTCCTCGACGCGTGAGTGCGACACTTTATGCAGCGAAGACATACAGATCCGGATCCCGTGTATGAAAGGTAGCAATAGACGTACCCTTGGATCTCCGTTTGCACGCCCCGGAGCCGGATGGCTACTGAGCCCATGACTCACCCGCACACACGGCCCCGCCGCCGCCCCAATCGGTTTCCGAGGAACAGGCGTCGGGTTCCGCGCCGCTGGCGTGCCGGCCTGCATCAGCATCCGAAGGTCCGTCGCCAGGTGGGCGTGCGTACGGTGTGGGCAAAGGTGCGACAGATCCTCTTCTGGTGGTGGATCTGGGGAGTTGCGGCGACCATCGCGCTGATCTACGACAAGTGGGCATGGGCGGCCGGTATGGGAGTGACGGCGCTCTTCACCTTCCTGGCCTGGCCGCGCGAAGTGCCGCCGCGGGTCGGCCTCGATCATGAGTTCTGCGTCGATGACGACGAGTTTCTGACGACGATGGCCGGCGCGACAGGCGTGCCGTTCTATCAGGGAAATGCCATCGAGATTCTCCATAACGGCGACAGTTTCTATCCTGCGATGCTGAAGTCGATCGGACACGCCGAGTACTCCGTGACGGTCGAGGCCTATATCTACTGGGCTGGAGAGATTGGGCGTACGTTCGCGAAGGCCCTTGCGGCAAAAGCGGAATCAGGCGTGAGCGTAAAGATCCTGCTCGACGCGGTGGGATCGTCAACCATCGGCGACGAGATTCTCGAGATTCTCGAGAAAGGCAAGTGCCAGCTCGCCTGGTACAACCCAGTGCGGCTCTACAACCTTGGACGGTTCAACCACCGGACGCACCGGAAATCGCTGATCGTCGACGGCCGTATCGCCTACACGGGTGGGGCTGGCATCGCCGATCACTGGATGGGCAACGCCCAGGACAAGGACCATTGGCGCGATACGCAGATTCGCCTGGAGGGTCCTGCGGTCGTGCCGCTGCAGACCGGCTTCGCGCACAACTGGCTGCAGACGACCGAAGAGCTCATCAGCGGGTTCGAGTTCTACCCAGCGATTGAGAAGGCGGCCGGACCATTGGCGGTGCAGACGATTCTCAGCTCGCCGGAAACCGGCGCCTCGACCGCGCGGACGTTCTACTACCTCTCGATCGCCGCGGCCCGTCGCACAATCTTCATCGCCAACCCGTATTTCATTCCCGATCAAGGGGCAATCGATTTGCTGTTGGCAGCCAAGAAGCGCGGGGTCGACGTGCGGATCATGGTAGCTGGCATCTACAACGACAACTGGATGGCACGCCAGAACAGCGTGCGCCTCTACGGTCCCATGCTCAAAGCGGGCATCGAGATCCTCGAATACAACCACACGATGCTGCACCAGAAGACGATGGTGGTCGACGGCGTATGGGCGACGGTGGGCACGACGAACTTCGACAGCCGCTCCTTCGCACACAATGAGGAGAACAATGTGTGCTTCTGCGATCGCCGGCTCGCGCGGCAGCTCGAGGAAGTATTTAGGAACGACGTCAAAGGCTGCGATGTCATCACGCTGAAGAGCTGGCGAAAGCGTCCGCTGCTTGCCAAATCCGTCCAAGCTGTCGTGTCGCTGCTGCAGGAACAGGTGTGAGATTTGGGCTCTGGGCTCTGGGCTCTGGGCTCTGGGCTCTGGGCGAAACCCAAAGCCAAAAGTCCAAAGCCAAGAGTCCAAAGCGATGCAGCCGTCAGTTCTCGTACCGGTGATAGTGGAAGCCGTCGCGCATGTAGCCGGTATCCCTGACGTCAAGGTCGAGGCCGCTCTGCAGGCGGTAGTTGAGCACGGTTTCCGCCGGCACGTTGACGCGGCGTCCCTTCGTCAGAATCTGTGCGCCCGCACCCACTGCGGCACCCGTAACTGCGCCCACTGCCGCGCCATCGCCGCCGCCGATGACCGCGCCAAGAATCGCCCCAAGGACCGCACCACCACCAACGTTGCGGGCCGTTTCCTTGTTGGCGCCGATGCCGCTATTTTTGATGTCGATGCCGCTGGTGCCGATTGCGGCGCGGGTCGCGTCAACGCCGTACCGACGATTGTTGATGGTGATCGAGTCGAGGTCCAGTACGAGCTCGTTGTCGGGGCCGCGGCGGACAACGAGCTCCGCGGTCGCACCGGCCGGTATCGCCAAACGCCCCTGCGTATCGCGCACGTCGTTCTCGATCGTCCCGGTGAACACCCGTCCGTCCATCGTCTGCGTGTCGATTGCCTCAGTGGTTCTCACGTGGACCGACGTCCCCGGCTCGATCCGACTGAGCGCTGTCCATCCCTGTGCAGCTGAAAGCTGCGGCAAGCAGAACATCGCCGTCACGGCGATTCCGCTCAACATCCTGGCATGTTTGAACATTGATACCTCCATAGCGTGTGTAGCAAGTGCAGGGCCAGACACTGTTCAATCGCCTCAAGCAGTGCGAGGTGTTTCTTGACGGCCGGCTGCCCGATGCCGCACCATATACACATGAAACGCACAAATCTTGTGCTTGACGGGCCGTTGCTCGAGGAAACACTCCGGGTCAGCGGAGAGCGAACGTACTCGAAGGCCGTGGAGCGAGCGATGGAGGACTACGTACGCCGGGCTAAGGCGCGGCGCATTCTCGATCTGGCGGGCAGCGGGCTTTGGGAAGGCAACTTGTCCAGTATGCGTGAAGACCGGCCGAAGTACGGCCCGAAGAGCTCTCGTGTACCTCGTTGACACCTCCGTCTGGATCGACGTCTTCCGGAGGCCAAGCAGGATCGACCTCGAGAAGATTGCGGACTTCGAAGAGCTCGTCACCTGTCTTCCGATCGTTGAGGAAGTCCTGCAAGGGTTTCGAGATGAAGCAGCGTTTCGAACGGCGCGGGAGGCATTCGGCGCGATGCCGACCGTTGAGTCTCCCCTCCGCTCCGGTGTCTTCGACGATGCGGTGGATTTGTACCGAGTCGCGCGCCGGGCGGGCCTTACCGTTCGATCGAGTGTGGATTGTCTCGTGGCCGCGTGCGCGCTCCGTCATGACCTCGTCGTGCTCCATCGGGATCGCGACTATGGGGCACTCGTAAAGATTTCCGCGCTGCAAGCCAGGGAGCTTCGGTGATGGATATACAATACCCGGCCTAGGAGTCAGCCACATGCATGTATGGAAAGTGTTCCGTCAGCTATTTTTGACATTCTTTACAATTTTATTCGCGACTGCGGCGTTTGCGCAGGCGACCGCGACCCCGCCCAAGCCGGCCGCGCAGTTCGAGCCACGCGTCGGCCAGCCTGGCAAGGATGTCGTCTGGGTGCCCACACCGCAAGCGCTCGTCAACAAGATGCTTGACATGGCAAAAGTCACGCCGAGCGATTTTCTGATGGATCTGGGATCGGGTGACGGCCGAACGGTCATCACCGCCGCTAAGCGCGGCCTCAACGCGATGGGCGTCGAGTACAACCCGGACATGGTCGAGCTTTCGAAGAAAGCCGCCATCAAGGAAGGCGTAGCCAACCGCGCCACGTTCGTGCAGGCCGATCTGTTCAAGACCGATCTGTCGAAAGCGACCGTCATCACGATGTTCCTGCTGCCGAGCATCAACATGCAGCTGCGACCGTCGCTGCTCAACCTCAAGCCTGGTACTCGCATCGTGTCGAACACTTTCACGATGGAAGACTGGGATGCCGACCAAACCGAGACTGTCAGCGACGATTGCTCGAGCTGGTGCACCGGACTCCTTTGGATCGTACCAGCCAAAGTACAGGGCACCTGGAAAACACCAACGGGCACTCTCACACTGACGCAGGAATTTCAGAAGCTCACGGGCAATCTGAACGGCACTGCCATCAGCGGCGGCAAAATGACCGGCGATCAGATCTCCTTTACGGCCGGTGGAACGACCTACACCGGACGCGTCAACGCGGCGGGAAATGGCATCGCGGGCGGCAACCTCACCGCGACCAAGTTGAACTAGACGGTGTTGCGGTTTTTCTTGGTGGATTGAAGAACGGCGTGGGAGTGACTGTCGCACCGACCCGGTGGCGGACGGCTTCGACAGTCACCTCCATCTGTAAGTGAGTCCCGACGGCTGCCGAGCCTGTCTCCACGGTTACCAACGCAATCATCTTTTTCAGCACCGGCGACCACGTCGTGGACGTGGCTTTGCCGACTTGGGCGCCATGGTTGTTGTACACCGGGACTGCGGCGCGCGAGGCCGCGGCCGGCACCTGCGGCGGCAGCTGCAGTCTCTCGTACAGGACCTCAACTTCCTTCCAGTCCATTTCGAGACCGACGATCTGGCGCACTGCGCCTTGTGCCTTTTCCGCTCGCAGCGCAGCGTGACCGACGAATGGTCCCTTCTCGAGCTGCACGAGACGTCCGAGTCCCATCTCGAACGGCGAATACTGCTGGCTTGAGATGAGCGCCGTGCGGCTGCTGAAAAAATCCACCTCTATCAGGAGAAGCCCCGCTTCGATGCGGGCCACATCGAGCGCCAACATCCCTGTCGGACGCAAGTCGAATGGCGGGCCAGCCGCTATGATCGCATCCCACACCCGTGTCCCCGCATCCCATGGCATCCAGATCTCGTAGCCGAGATCTCCCGTGTAACCGGTCCTCGAGATGTCGACCGGCACGCCGGCAATCGAACCGCTGGTGACGCGGAAATATTTGAGCGAATCGACGTCCGCATCAGCGACGTGCCGCAGCAACAACGCGGAAGTCGGACCTTGTACGGCGAGCGCCGCTACCGTCTCCGAGACGTCTTCGATGGAGACCTCGAGGCCAACGGCATTCTGGGTGAACCAGCGCAGGCTGGGGTCGGCGGCGGTCCAGCGATATCGCTGCTCGGCCAGGCGCGATACGGTGCCGTCGTCGATCACTTTGCCCTGCTCGTCACACCAGGGCGTGTAAATCACCTGGCCGACCGCAAGTTTCGTGGCATCGCGCGTGATCAGACGATCGACCAGCCGCGTCGCATCCCGGCCGCTGATGAGGTACTTGTAGAGCGGCGACACGTCGATGAGCGCGGCGGCGCTGCGAATCGCGTTGTACTCGTGCTCGTGATGGGTTTCGTACGCGCTGACCGCGTAATAGCCCGCCCAGTCGCGATAGTTGAGGCTCTCGCAGAGCGGGAGGGTTCGCGCGTGGAACGCGGATCCGATCGGCACGGCTAGAAGGGCGTTGCCCGGATCCAGGCACGTGTACGGGAAATGCCGATGAAGATCGGTGCGACACACAGCCTGAAGACGCGCGCGCCATTCGGCATGGGCTGATTATAGAATGGCCTGCCCGGATGAAGTACGACGTGATCGTCATAGGAGGCGGGCACAACGGCCTCGTCCATGCTGCCTATCTGGCGCGCGCGGGACGACGCGTGCTGGTATTGGAGCGCCGGCACGTGCTTGGAGGCGCCGCCGTGACGGAGGAGGTCTTTCCCGGCTTTCGCATCTCCGTCTGCTCGTACGTCGTCTCGCTGCTGCGTCCTCAGATCATTCGCGATCTCGATCTGCCCCGCCATGGATTCGAGGTACTGCCGCTCGACGGGACATTTTCGCCGATGCCGGACGGCAACTATCTCTGGCGCACCAACGATCACGGGCACACGCGACGAGAGATTCTGCGCCACTCCCGTCTCGACGCGGAGGCCTACGACGAGTATGGCAAGACCATGATCGACATGGCTCGGTTCGTCAAACCGACGCTCGATGTGCGCCCTCCCAATCCGTTCTCTCTCTCGCCGATCGACTTGCGTGAACTGTATCGCCTGGGCAGGCGCTTTCAGAACCTGTCGTCAGAGGCACGCTACCGGCTCGTCCAGCTCATGACGATGAGCGCTGCCGATTTTCTCGATCAATGGTTCGAGACCGACGTGTTGAAGGCCACGATGGCGGCGTCGGGCATCATCGGCACGTTTCAGGGAGTGCGCTCTCCAGGCACGGCGTACGTGCTGCTCCACCATTACATGGGAGAGATCGACGGCGCGTTTCGATCGTGGGGATTTGCCAAAGGAGGTACGGGCGCGATCTCGAGTGCCATTGCCGCAGCGGCGCTCGAGGCGGGCGTCGAAATCCGCACCCAGGCAGCCGTCGCCAAGATTCAGATTCACAATGGGCGCGCCAGCGGCGTCGTTCTGGACAACGGTGATGAAATCGAAGGCCGTCTCGTGTCGTCCTCCGTTGATCCGAGGTTGACCTTCACGAAATTCATCGATGCGCGCGACCTGCCAGACGACTTCGTAGATCAGGTCCGCCGCTACAAGTTTCGCGGCTCTTCCGGAAAGGTGAACCTCGCATTGAACGGCCTCCCCGACTTTCCGAGCCTTCCGGGAGCGGGCCGCCATCTCCGCGGCGCGATCTCCATCTCTCCCAGCGTCGACTACATGGAGCGAGCGTATGACGAAGCGAAGTACGGACAGTACTCGAGCCAGCCATACATCGATATCGTGATCCCGAGCCTCACCGATCCATCAATCGCGCCGCCCGGCAAGCACGTGATGTCGTGCTTCGTGCAGTACGCGCCGTACCACTTGCACGCGGGCAACTGGGATGACGAGCGCGAGCGCTTCGGGGACACGGTGGTCGACACAATCGCCGAGTACGCACCCAATTTCAAGTCGCTGATTCTCCACCGGCAGGTTGTCACGCCACTCGATCTCGAACGCGAGTGGGGGCTGAGCGAGGGAAACATTTTTCAGGGAGAGCTCGCGCTCGAGCAGTTGCTGTTTCTCCGTCCAGTCCCAGGATGGGCACAGTACCGCACGCCGATTGACAACCTCTACATGTGCGGGGCGGCGGCGCATCCCGGTGGCGGCATCATGGGCGCGCCAGGACGCAACGCCGCGATCGAGATTCTTCGTGGCGGTGGATCGTGAGCCCCTACGACGTCATCCTCATCGGTGCCGGTCACAATGGCCTCGTTGCCGCGAGCCGTCTGGCCCAGGCGGGACTGAGAACCCTCGTGCTCGAGCGCCGCGCCATCGTGGGCGGAGCGGCCATCACCGAAGAACTGCATCCGGGGTTCCGCGTGTCCACGCTGTCCCATGCATGTCAGCCGGCTGCCGCCGTGCTGAGGGAGCTTGATCTGGGCGCGCAGGGCTTGCAGCTCATCGAACCCGACCCATATCTCTTTGCCCCGCTTGCGGACGGCCGTAGCTTGCTCCTAAGCCGGAGCGCGGCGACTTCTGCGGAAAGTCTTGCGCAGTTCTCCGATCACGATGCTCGAACCTACGCCGAGTTTCAGGACGCCGTCGGCCGCATCACGTCGTTCATGTCCCCTCTGCTGGAAAGCCCGCCTCCAGAGATCGAACAGTCGTCGGCAGCGGCTCTGTGGCCGCTCCTGAAATTGGGAAGGCGGTTTCGCGGCCTCGGCCGAAGAGACGCCTATCGCCTTCTGCGCTGGGCGCCGATGTCGGTCGCAGACTTTGTGTCCGAGTGGTTCGAGTCCGAGCCTGCCCGCGCCGCCGTAGCGGCCCCGGGAGTGTTCGGCGCAGCCCTTGGTCCGCGATCGGCCGGCAGCACGGCTTTGTGGCTTCTGCAGGCGGCAACCGGACCGCCGAAATTCGTCCGGGGAGGCCTGGGTGCATTGACGTCGGCCCTAGCCTCGGCCGCACGATCGGCCGGCGCAGAAATCCGAACGGGCGCGGACGTCGAGCGCATCGATGTGCAGAACGGCCGGGTTGCCGGCGTCACGCTGATATCGGGCGAACAGTTGCATGCGTCCACCGTGGTTTCGAACGCCGACCCTCGGCGCACTTTCCTGGGATTGCTGGATCCGATCGAGCTCGGGCCGGTTTTTCTGGAGCGGATTCGTAGTTACCGGTGCGTGGGAAACGTGGCGAAGATCAACGTGGCGCTGAGCGATCTTCCCCGGTTTACATCCGGAGATAGGCTGGCACTGACCGGGCGCATTCACATCGGGCCGAACCTCGACTACCTGGAACGCGCATTCGACGCGTCTAAGTATGGTTGTTTCTCACCACGTCCGTGTCTAGACGTGACGATTCCATCGCTGAGCGATCCGACGCTGGCACCTGCTGGCGCTCACGTGATGTCGATCAACGCGACATTCGCACCATTCCGGCTGCGAGGGATGGACTGGACGACAGCGGGCCCCGCGTTCGCCGACGCGGCGATCGATGCTCTTGCCGAATACGCGCCCACCATCAAGCGCCTGGTTCTCCATCGGCAGGTCATTACCCCGGCCGATCTCGAGGCGCAGTACGGACTGACAGGCGGGCACGTTTTCCACGGCGAGCTCGCGCTGGATCAGCTATTCACGACGCGCCCCCTGTTGGGCTGGGCGCGGTATCACACACCCATCGGCGGTCTATATCTCTGCGGGGCAGGCACGCACCCGGGCTATGGGGTATCGGGCTTGTCCGGCCTGAACGCGAGCCGCGAGATTCTCAAAGACCTTCGCAGATGACCTAAACTCCTATCACCCAATCACCCTATCGCCCAATCGCGAGATTGACGGAGTTTCTATGCCGACAAATGTGACACGGCGGGATGTGCTGCAGGGACTGTTCGCAGCGAGCGTGGCGCTCGAGTTCGGAGGACTGCCTGTGCTCGTGCTGGCACAGGGCGAGGTCGTCGTGCCCTTCACTGACATCCCACCGCCGGCGCCGCCGGCAGCAGGTGCGCCGCCTCCACCCGTTCGGTTCAACCCCAACGACCTGACGAACTTCATCGTCTCCAATGACGAATTCTTTGCCGTCGCGCACTACGGCATGCCGACTGTCGATCCCGCGACGTACACGCTGCGCATCACTGGTCTCGTGGAGCGGCCGCTCGAGCTCTCGCTCGCCGACCTGAAGAAGCGTCCGAGAGTCGAGCACGCAGTCGGCTTCGAGTGTGCGGGCAATAGCAACGCGCGCGGCAACCCGCTCGTGGGCAACGCTCGATGGGCCGGAACTGCGCTCGCACCCATTCTGAAAGACGCCGGCCTCAAGACGACTGCACGCGAGATCGTGTTCTTCTCCGCCGACAAAGGTACGGAAGACGTAACGCACGGCCGCGGCAACGCAAAGGTCGAGCAGCATTTCGCCCGCGGCATGGAGGTGGACGCCGCGATGCGGCCAGATGTGCTCGTCGTATACGAGATGAACGGCCAGCCGCTGCCCGTCAAGTATGGCGCGCCCGTCCGCCTGATTGCGCCCGGATGGTACGGGGTCGCCAACGTGAAGTGGCTCGATCACATCCACGCGCAGGATACGCGGTACATGGGCCGCTTCATGGGGCGCGACTACGTCACGCTGAAGAGCGAGGCCATCGGAGGAGAGACGTTGTGGATGGAAACATGGGTCGGTCGAATGAGACTGAAGTCGGCCATCGCGCGCCTCACCCGCAACGGCGATGCCCTGAAGGCCACCGGGTTTGCGCTCAACGACGGCACGCCGCTGAAAGCCATCGAGGTCAGCGTCGACGGCGGACCGTGGCGGGCCGCGAGGATGTGGAAGGAAAACACACCGCAGTCGTGGAAGCTGTTCACATACGAGTGGACGGGCGCGAAACCTGGCGATCACACTATTGTCTCGCGTGCCATCGACGCGCGCGGCGACGTTCAACCGGAGCAGGACCATCCCACAAAGCGATCGCAGTGGGAAAACAACGGACAGTTTGTCCGCAAGTTCACCATTTCCTGATCTTCCGACGACGCTGAGGAACCCCCGCCGACTTGTTTTCTCCCTGTGGATCGCCCTGCTGTCGGCGGGGCTCTACTTCTATTTCTTTCAGCGTGGGGAATTGGCAGGAATGCTCGCCAGGTTATCCGACTCGCCGCCCATCTGGGCGTACGTCGTATACACGGTGCTGGGTTGCCTTCGTGGATTTACGCTGGTACCGGCCACTTACCTTGTTGTCGCCGGCATGTTGATCCTGCCTCCGTTCCCTCTTTATGTGCTTACGCTGGCGGGCATTATCATCTCGTCGGCAGCCGTCTACTACTTCGCCAAAGCCATGCAGTTCGACCGCTTCTTCCAACGGCACTATCCTGCGCAACTCACAAGGCTTCGATTGCTCATGATGCGACGGGAGCTGCCCATCGTCATCATCTGGAGCTTCTTCCCCTTCGCGCCAACCGACATGGTCTGCTACGTGTGCGGCGTCCTGAAGGTAGACCTGAAGAAGTGCCTTCTGGGGGTGGCTGTCGGAGAGGGAACCATTTGCGCCCTGTATATTTTTCTTGGTGGGCGCGCGCTAGCCTGGCTGCGCTAACCTTATTGCGGGCTGGGCGTATTAAGCGGTAATGAGACATTTACACGCGTTCGTTCTTGTTGCAGGCCTCCTGTCGGCAGGCGTGGTGTTGGAGGCGCGTCAGACAGCCCCGCAGCGGCGGCCGACCCCTTCAACGGCGCCACCGCAGATCGGCTCGCAGCAATCATCTGCCGGCATGCTCCTCCCGGAAGCGCGTGACGCGCGAGAGACGCGAGAGCGCCTGGAGGACCTGCTCGAGCAATACCCGCCGTCGCTTCGCGAGGTGCTGCGAATCGATCCGACACTCCTGCACAACGACAACTACCTCAGTACTTATCCCGTTCTCGCGGCGTTTCTGCAGCAGCACCCTGAAGTGGCGCACAATCCGGGCTTCTTCCTCGGCGAGCGAGAGTTCTCCGAGCAGAACAACACCCCTCAGATGGAGGCGGCCCGCGCACTTCGTGAGGTCGTCGACGGGTTCACCATCTTCGCAGTCGTCGGGATGCTCACGATGGGGGTGGTCTTTCTCGTAAAGACGGTGGTCGAGCATCGCCGCTGGCAGCGGGCCTCGAAGGCGCAGGCCGAGCTGAACAACAAACTGATCGATCGTTTCGCAGCAAGCGACGAGCTGCTTGCGTACCTGCAGTCGGCCCAAGGCAAGGCCCTCACCGATACGACAGTACTGCCTCAGGCCACGTCGCGGAGCATGGACGCACCGCTCGGCCGGATTTTCTGGTCGCTGCAGGCCGGGTCGGTGCTTGGGTTCGCGGGCGCTGGACTTTTGTTTGTCAGCAGCCGGATCCGCGATGATTGGTGGATGGTCGCCCCGACGATTTTCGCGTTCGGCACGGTCGTGCTGATGGTTGGCCTGGGCTTCCTGGTGTCTTCGCTGATTTCCTTCTTGCTCTCGCAGCGTCTCGGCTTGGTGCGTTCGCTCTCTACGCGCTACAGCGGCGGCGAGGCGCCCGGCGCATGACGCGGCGATTGTTGTCCTACGCGTTTCCGTTCATGGACAGCATGGATCCGCTAGCGCCGGCCACCACCGAGACCTCTGCACCAGACGACACGCTGCAGATGGACGAAGAAACCTTCCGCGGTTTCTACACTCGTACCGCCGGGATGGTCTGGGCGTATCTGGCGCGCACGACGGGAGACCCGGCGGCTGCCGACGATTTGCTGCAGGAATCGTACTACCGGCTGCTTCGCACGAAGACGCAGTTTGAGTCCGAGGACCACCGTAAGAATTACCTGTTCCGCGTCGCCACCAATCTTCTCCGCGATCGCTATCGGCGTCCCCGTCTCGACAACGCTCAGTTGCCGGAAAACGCCGAGGGCGAGATTCCGGCGTGGGGCGATCTTGCGCGGCAGACCCAGCAACGCACGGATCTGCAGCGCGCCCTGGCGCAACTGACACAGCGCGAGCGTGAGCTCGTCCTGCTGGCTTACGGACAGGGATCGACGCACCAGGAAATCGCAGGCACACTGGGTCTCAAGATTGGCAGCATCAAACCGTTGCTCTTTCGCGCGCGGCGCAAGCTGGCGCGCATTCTGCGATCATGAAGGAGGGCTGGGGATTGGGGATTAGGGATTTTGGATTAGGGGACGGCTGTGAGTGTGGGAAACCTGACTGCCCGGTCTGCGCCGAGATGATCGCCATCGCGACGCGCATCCAGGCGGACTTCGAGCAGGCAACCACCCAGGCGCGCGTCCCGACACCCGAGATCGTCTGGTGGCGCGCGCAGATGCGCGCCCGCGAGGACGCCGCGCGCGTTGCGGCGCGGCCCATTGTGTTTACACAAGCGGTCGCCGTCGCTGCCGCGATCGGCTTGATCATCTCTTTGGTCGGCCGGCTCACGCTGCCAGCACTCTCGTGGACGGTGACGTCGCCCACCTGGAGGGATCTGCCGCTTCTTCCCATCGGTATCGCCGCCGGATTCTGGATTTTGTTGGCGCCGCTCGCCCTCTACCTCGCCTTCGCACGCGAATAACACCCTGTCCTGGGACTTGAGCCGGATATATACTCCCGCCCTCACGCACTTCCAGACACTCCTGAAAGGCGGTCGATCGATGTCGCGCTTTCCCTGCTGGCCGCTCCGGCGGCACGGCTCCCGGTTTCAGTGGGACAGGGCTTTGGCCCTGTCGCTCATCTTTGGCGCCCTTGTCGTAAGCGCGCCGATTTCTGGTCAATCGCCGGCCTCCGGAAAGCCGACGACCGCCAACGGCGAGTGGCCGGACTACTCAGGCGATCTGCACGGCTCGAAGTATTCGCCCCTCGACCAAATCAACGCGTCGAACTTCAACCACCTCGAAGTCGCGTGGCGCTTCAAGACCGACAATCTCGGGCCTCGCCCCGAGTACAAGCTCGAAGGCACTCCCGTGATGGTCAAGGGGATGCTCTACACGACCGGCGGCACGCGCAGGTCGGTCATCTCCCTCGATGGCCGCACGGGTGAGCTCAACTGGGCGCACAGTCTTCGAGAAGGAAAACGCGCGGCCGTATCGCCGCGCCAACTGTCGGGACGCGGCGTGTCGTACTGGACCGACGGCAAGGGCGACGAGCGCGTGATCTACGTGACGACCGGATACCGCCTCGTCGAGCTCGACGCCAAGACCGGCGCGCTCATCACGTCTTTCGCTCATGGTGGCGTGCTCGACCTGAAAGTCGGTGTCGTCAAAGGGGTAAAAGAGCAGATCGACCTCGAGACCGGTGAGATCGGCTTGCACTCGACGCCCGCCGTGGTCGGCGATGTGATGATCGTGGGCTCCTCATTCAGAGAAGGCGCCACGGTGTCGACCCATAACAACTCCAAGGGGCTGGTACGTGCGTTCGACGTACGCACCGGCAAGCAGTTGTGGCGTTTCAACACAATTCCGACGCCGGGCGAGTTCGGCAATAACACGTGGGAGAACGACTCCTGGGCTGTCAATGGCAACGTTGGCGTGTGGACCCAGATCAGCGTCGACGAAGAGCTCGGCCTCGTCTACTTGCCAGTCGAGACACCGACGTCGGATCACTATGGCGGCCACCGGCCCGGAAACAATCTCTTCGCGGAGTCGCTCGTCTGCGTCGATCTCAAGACCGGGAAGCGCAAGTGGCACTTCCAGCTCGTGCATCACCCGCTGTGGAACCTCGACATCTCGTCCACGCCGCTGCTCGCAGATATCAACGTGGGTGGCAGAGCCATCAAGGCGGTCGCGGTGCCGAGCAAGCAGAACATCCTCTATGTCTTCGATCGGGTGACCGGCGAGCCGGTCTGGCCAATCGAAGAGCGGCCCGTACCGCGCGGCGACGTTCCCGGAGAGACATATTCCCCGACACAGCCGATCCCCACGAAGCCACCGGTGTACGCGCGCAACTTCGTGAACATCCCCGACGACGTCATCGACTACACCCCAGAGCTCCGCGCGCAGGCGCTGAAACAGCTCGAGCGATATAAGCCGGGTCCATTGTTTGCTCCGCCGATTCTGGGTCACACCAGTGGATTGCTCGGCACGTTGCACGTCGGCAACCTCGGGGGTGGTACGAACTGGCCAGGCGGCGGGTACGATCCGGAGACACACATCGTCTATGTGCCGGCGTCGAACTCTGGAATCGGCTCGCATTCACTGGTGACACCTCCGGCGGGATTCTCTGATATTCGCTACGTTAGAGGCGTCGAAGGACAACCATTCGTCGAAGTGTTCGGACCAGGCGATTGCTGCGCCGCCGACTCACCGCGAGCGATCGCACAGGCCGCTGCGGCCGCGAAAGCCGCTGCCAATCCTGCGCCAGCGCCTACTCCAGCGCCTGCTGCACCTCCAGGAGCGGGAAATCCCGGCGGCCTGACGGTCCAGGGCCTGCCGATGCTGAAACCACCGTATGGTGTGCTCTCGGCGATTCATCTCGACCGTGGGGAGCTTCTCTGGCAGGTGCCTCACGGCGACACGCCCGACTTCATCCGAAGTCACCCCGCATTGAAGGGATTGAACGTTCCGAAGACCGGCCAGAACGGCGCTGTCGGTCTGCTCATCACCAAGACGCTCGTCATCATGGGAGATCCGTTGGCAACGATGACGCCACGCGGGCGCGGCGCGATGCTGCGCGCGTACGACAAGCAGACGGGCGCGCAGGTCGGCGCGATCTTCATTCCCGCGCCACAGAGCGGCTCGCCGATGACCTACAGCATCGACGGGCGCCAGTACATCGTGGTGGCGGTGAGCGGCGGAAATTACTCGGGCGAGTACATTGCGTACAGACTGCCGTAACTAGAGATCTAGGGATCTAAAGATCTAGGGATCTGAAGATCCCAGATCATCAGTTCCCTAGATCACAAGTTCACCAGATCAAGAGTTCACAAGTTAGAGGTACAGATGCAGCTGGCTCATCAGCAGATGCGTGACAAACCCGTTGCGGCGGTTTTTGTCACGGTAGTAGGCGATGTCGACGTTCCAGTGCGTCCGCGGCAGCAGGTTCGCCTCCAGCTTCAGCCTGACGAATCCCGGCACGGCGCCCGCCTCGGTGCGAAGCTGCGGGGAGAACTTCAACCACACGCCGCGGATCGCCTCCACCGACGTCTCGTTCACCAACAGGAACGACTGACCGTCGGTTTCGTCCCTGAATCGGGCATCCGCCTGCGTCCACACGGTGAACCGCGAGGCTGGTGAAAACCCGTACGCCAGTCCGGCAGCGCCATTCCGGACGTCGCGCTCCGATTCGCTTCGAATAATGCCGGATCCCACCACGATATTTTTCGCATTGAGATCGAACTGCACGCGCCCGCTGGTCGTAAACGCCTTCCGCCCGGGTTCGTTGAGCACCGACTCGGCGCGGCCAGGGCCGGTCGAAATCTGAACCAAGCGGTTCTGTGTCGCGTGGCTCACCTCGACGCCGAAGACCTGATCGTACTTATCGAGTCCGAGCGCGACGCGGTTGTACGACGTGTGGTCGGCGAACCGGATGCCGTATGCCGGGAAAAATCGTCCCGCACGTACCGCCCACTCGCGACTCACCTGTTTGCCGGCCCAGTACTCGTACGAGTAGATATCTCCTCCGGCGACTTCAGGTCTGCGGCCCACCTCGCCGTAAACGGTCCAGCCCTTCGCCTGCACAGCGCCGATGAGATCGGCGTTCATCAGCAGACGACGGGTTGTCGTTCCACCTGGAAACGATACGCGCAGATGCGTCGGCCGCACGTCGATGCCGAGATCGACGGGGCCTAGCGAATCGCCGAGCGCGCCCCAAAGAAATTTCTCGGAATCACCGCCGGTCGTCGACAGTACCTGGCGCGACTGCAACCGTCCGTACGGTGTCAGCAACCCACCGCCTGTCGGCGAATAGTGACAACTGGTGCAGCGCGTTTCACCCTTGGATAAAAACATCGGCTCCGCAAACGCAGGGCCGGTGCCTGACACAAAGCCGCTCACAGCAAGAACGATTGCAATACGTAAGCATCGCAGCATGATTTACCTACACAGTAATTGTGAGGACGGAATTCGTAAATTGGGTGGCGAACTGGCGGAGGGCCTGGGTGGCCGGTCCCGCCTGTACTCGTCCACTCGTGTTGTATTGAGATCCATGACACGGACACACGAAGGTGCCCGACGAAAAGCCTGTCACTTCACACTGTTCGTGCGTGCAGATGGCCGTAAATGCGTTGAAGGTGTCCTGTCCCGTTCTCGTCACCAGAAAGACGCCTGGGCCGGCTGAGGCGCGCACCAGAGCAGCGCTGCCCACCGACGCGAGGGGACCCGCAGCATCGATATTCACAGTGACGGCAGCCCCTGCGACGCTTCCACTGATCGTTGCCAAGGGAGGCGCATTGCCGCCCCCGCCGGGCGTGTTCGGATTGCCCTTGCCGCCACAACCTTCAATGAGCGAGGTCACCGTGACAAGCGAGATCGCGTGCGCACAAAATTCCCGACGAGAGGTTTTCGGAGTATCCATGCCGGTGCGCACTGCAATCAATGTGCCCGGAGTGGTATCGTCAGACGATAAATGGTTTGTGCCCGTTCGTGCCTGATTCCTGCACTCGTCGCCACTTGCGCACTCGTGTCGATGAACTTCGACATCGCTCGCGCGCAAGGACAGCGACCTCTCGCGGTATCAGTGGCACCGGCGTCGATCTCTCCGGGCGACGTGGTCCACATCGACATCACGGGCAAGGCTGACGATCGGATCGCAGCGACGGTGCTCGGGCAGAACTTGACGTTTGCGTTCGACGCCAAGCGCGGCTCGTGGCGCGCGCTGGCCGGCGTCGATCTGGAGATGAAGCCCGGCACGTACCGCCTGCGCATCCAACGCAACGGCACGCCGATGCGCGCGCGCGCGATTCGGATCAAGACGAAGCGCTTTAGAATGCGCCGGCTTCATGTGCCTGCCGGCTTCGTCGATCCGCCGGGCGAGGCGTTAGAACAAATCGCGGAGGACACCAGGATATTGGCGACCGTATACCAGCGCGACACACCGCAGCTGTGGACCGGCGCGTTTATCCTTCCTGTCAGTGGAAGGGCGACAAGCAGCTTCGGCACGCGCAGCTACTACAACGGTCGCCGCCGCGCACCGCACGCCGGTACGGATTTCATGAGCGAGCCCGGCGAGCCGGTCCAGGCGTCGAATCACGGAAGTGTCGCCGTCGCCGCACCGCTCTACTTCACGGGTAACACCGTGGTTGTCGACCATGGCGCGCGATTGTTTTCGGTGTTCGCGCATCTTTCGGCGTTTCAGGTCAAGACTGGCGACGTGGTGAGCCCACAGACGATCGTGGGACTCGTCGGCTCCACGGGCCGCGTCACCGGCCCGCATCTGCATTGGAGCGTGCGATTGAACGGCGCACGCGTCGATCCGTTATCGCTCGTCGCGGCGACGACGAACTAGGTGCGATATGTATTTGGTGCAGCTTCTGATTCCTCTGTTTGACAACGATGGACATGCCTTCGAATCCAGCGACTATGTGCGCCTTCGAGCGGAGCTCGCCGATCGGTTCGGCGGTGTCACGGCCTATACCCGGGCACCGGCACGCGGCGTCTGGAAAGGCGACTCGGGGGAGACGACGCGCGACGACATCGTGATCTTCGAGGTAATGACGGCCGATCTCGACCGGGTATGGTGGAAGGAGTTCAGGAAGCACCTTGAAGCGCGCTTCCGACAGGACACCCTCATCGTTCGCGCGCTCACCAGCACGCTGCTCTAGCGCTCTAGAGCGTTTTCCGATTGTACGTAGTACGGCAGTTATGGTACTTCTGTCGCCGGGAGGGACCAATGGCGCCGTACTCGATGGATCTGCGGACGCGCGTGTTGGCGGACTGCGATGGCGGGCTGGCGGCGAAGGATGTCG